>JBDSUF010000045.1:0-53759 GCA_039927835.1 Alteraurantiacibacter sp. | reverse complement strand
GGCTCACCAAGTCTCGCTCCCCTCCCGCTTGCGGGAGGGGTTGGGGGTGGGTGACGCAAAAAGGGCGGCCCCGCAGGACCGCCCCTTCGAATTTCGCCGAAGTGACAAGTTTACTTCTTGAGGCTGAGCCCGCCGAAACGCTTGTTGAACTGGGCAACGCGGCCGCCATCCTGCAGGCGCTGCGGGCCGCCGGTCCAGGCCGGGTGGCTGGTGGGGTCGATTTCCAGGTTCATGGTATCGCCTTCCTTGCCCCAGGTGGTCTTGGTCTGGAAGATCGTGCCATCGGTCATCTTGACGTTGATCATGTGGTATTCGGGATGCGTATCGGCCTTCATGGCGTTCAGTCCTTTGCTGCGTGCGACCGGTTCCGACCGGCCCTACAATAATTGGGCAATAATGGGAGGCAATATCTGGAAAGCGCGGCCCCTACAGGCGGCGCGACCGAAAGGCAAGAGTGGTTGCCTCTTGCCACCACCCTTCGTCATTCCCGCGAACGCGGGAATCCAGCGCGGCGGGCACGAGGCTCGACTGGATTCCCGCGTTCGCGGGAATGACGAGGATCGTTGGGGCAACGGCAGCTATACAGCTCCCCCGGACCCGTAAGGGTCCGCAAGGGCAAGCGCCCGCCCGCAGGTGCCCTGAAGCGAAGCGAAAGGAACAGCACCGAGGACGCTGGCCCGGATGGGCCTTCGCCTCAACCAATCATCGCCGTGAACTTGACGTTGCACGTCACCTTGCCGTCCACGCTCGCCTCGCCCCAGAACTTGCACACGCGGGCGCGTTGCTGGACGAAGCCGGCCTTCAGCATCAGCAGGCAGCCGGGTTCCACGGGGCTGCGGAACTTGGCTTCCTCGATGGCCATGAAATAGACCAGCTTGCCGCTGCCCGCGAGGTCGAGCGTCTCGACCGCGAGGATCCCCGCGGCCTGCGCCAGCGCCTCTATCTGGAGCACGCCGGGCATGATCGGGCGGCCGGGGAAGTGGCCCTGGAAAAAGCTTTCGTTGAAGCTCACCGCTTTCAATGCGGTGATCTCCTCGCCCTTCTTCAGGTCCACCACCTTGTCGACCAACAGCATCGGGTAGCGATGCGGCAGCACCTGCAGGATGCGCGCAATGTCATAGACCGCGCCATCCTGCGAAGTGTTGGCCTGCGAGGCGTTGGCCTGCGGCGTAACGCCGGAACTGCCGCTATCGCTCATCGATCAGCCCCAACCCTGACTTAGCGCGGCGGAACTGCACCGGCGGCGGGAGCTGCCGCACCGGCCTGCTGGCGGGCGGCGAGTGCCTGCAGCATCTGCTGGACCTGCTGGTACAGGCTGACAGTGCCTTCATCGGGTTGCCAACCAGCAGGAACCGCCGTGGTCACCGTGGGCGTGCGGGTGTTGAGGCTGGTGACGACCTGTTCGCTGATGTCCACCCCTTCGACACCATAGACAATGGCGTCGGGCGACAGCAGCACCTGCACGCCGCGCGCGGTGATCACTTCCTGCGTGGCGGTGCCGGACTGCTCGGCGATCTGCGAGATGGCATAGATCTGCGCCAGCTGGATCGGCGTTTGCAACTGGCTCAACTGCTGGTCGAGCGTGCCGACCTGCACCAGTGTCGGGTTGGCCGACTGCTCGGTCTCGTCGAGGTTGCCGTCGCCATTGGTGTCGAGTTCCTCGAACTGGCCGTTGCCGTTGGTATCGAGCGAGCGCAGCAGCGTGGAGCGCTGGGTGCCAATCTGCTCGAGCTGGGTAATCTGCGCTGCGTACTGGGTGGCAATGGCCTGGTAGGCCGCCTGCCGCGCCGCTGACAGCGCGATCACCAGTGCGGGACGGAAGGTGGCGACGCCGTTGACCTGCGCGGCGGCAGGCGTGGCGAAAGCAGCGAGGGCAATACCGGCGGCCAGCGCCGGCTTCAAAACGGATTTGATCATCAGAAGGCTGTTCCTACGTTAAACGAGATGGTCTTGGTTTCATCCCCACGCTGGCTCAGCAGCACCTTGGAGAGATCGATCCGGAACGGACCGAAGGGCGAATTCCAGTTGATGCCGAGGCCGATGGCGAGGCGCGGGCTCGGCGAGTTGCCGACATATTCCTCAACGAACGGCGGCAGCTGCAAGCCGATCGCGGTGTTGATCGAGCCATCGGGCGCGATCGGGTTGAGCACCGTCGTCGGCGGCAGCACGTTGCCGGTGGCATCCTTGAGGGGGTTGCCGGCGTTGTCGCGCATGTACTGGTAATACTGCGGGTTGCCGCTGCCATCACGCTGGGCGATGAACAGGCCAGTCGGCAGCGGGCTCTGCACCAGCTGCGGACTACGGACACCGAAGACCGAGCCGATATCGGCGAACAGCGAGGGGCGGATGCCCATCTCGCGCGCGCCGCTGCCCAGCGGAATCTCCAGCTCTGCGCGGCCGAAGTAATAGGTGTGCCCGCCCAGCGAATCGTCCTGGTTGTTGCGATCGCCCAGCTCGCGCAGCACCTGGTTGCCGTTTTCGTCGGTGGTGTAGAACCGCCGGACCACGCGCGGGCCGATGCCGCTGATATCGAACCCGCGCATGTCCGGCTCGCCGAGGAAGAAGCGGTCGGTCAGCAGCACCTTGTCCTGATTGGCGCCGCGATTGTTGAGGCCGAGGATGTGGCCACCTTCGGCGCGCAACGAGAAGATGAACTGGCTGCCCAGGTTCCAGTACTTGGCCGCGTTGAACGCCGCGCGCACATAGCGCGTGCTGCCACCCAGGCCGGCGAAGTCGATGTTGAGGCTGGCGTTCTCGCCGCGCGTCGGGCGCAGGCGCGAATCGAGCGAGTTGTGGACCAGTGACACGCCCAGGATCGAGTTCACCCGGTTGCCGATGGCGTCGCACAGATAGCGCCCGGACAGCAGCGGTTCGCACTGGCGCGTCCCGTCACCGTCGAAGTCGGCGAAATAGGTGTTCTCGTCGACGGTGATGTTTTCCAGGTTGAGCGTGTAGCGCCCGATCACCGAAAGGAATTCGGTCAGCGGCACGCCCACGCGGGCGCTGAGACCGGTGGTCGATTGCTGGTAGGTGGCCGAGCTGTTCTTGTAATAGCCGTTGTTGTAATCCTGCCGGTAGATGTCGATCCCGGCGGAGATATTGCGGTCGAACAGGTAAGGCTCGGTGAAGCTGATCGAGCCCGACTTGGAATAGCGCGAATAGTTGAGCGACAGACCCACCGTCTGGCCGCGCCCACGGAAGTTGTTTTGCCGGATCGAGCCTTGGAAGATAAAGCTTTCGAGCGACGAAAAACCCGCCGACAGCGACAGTTCGCCGGTCGGGCGTTCCTGCAGGTTGGCCTGGAGGATGATCCGGTCGGGCGTGCTGCCCTCGACCTGCTCGACCTCGAAGTTCTCCTGGAAATAGCCCAGCGAGTTGATGCGTGCGGTGGTCCGCTGGACCTGCAGCGAGCTGAACGCATCGCCTTCCGCAATACGGAATTCGCGGCGGACGACCTTGTCCTGCGTGATCGTGTTGCCGTTGATGTCGATCGATTCGACGTAAACGCGCGGCGCATCGGTCAGCGTGAAGCGCACGTCCATCGTGCGCTCTTCGCGGTTGGGGGTGAACTCGGGCCGCACCTGCGCGAAGGCATAGCCGAAGGCGCCAGCGGTCTCGGTGATCTGCTCGATCGTGTTGTCGACCAGCTCGGCGTTGTACCATTCGCCCTCGTGCACGCCGATGGCGGAGGTCAGGAACTCGCTGTCGAAATCGCGCAGTTGGCTGATCGCCTCGACATGGCCGAACTTGTAGCGCTCACCTTCTTCGACCACGTAGGTGATGATGAAATCGCGCTTGTCGGGGGTCAGTTCGGCCACGGCGGAGACGACGCGGAAATCGGCATAGCCCTGCGTCAGGTAGAACTGGCGCAGCTTCTGCTGGTCGTATTGCAGGCGATCGGGATCGTAGCTGGTGTTCGAGCTGAAGATCTTCAGCAGGCTTGCTTCCTGCGTGACCATCTCGCCCTTCAGGTCACCGTCGGAGAACGCCTCATTGCCGATGATGTTGATCTGTCGGACGCGCGACTTGGGGCCTTCGCTGATCTGGAAGATCACGTCGACGCGGTTCTGTTCCAGCTGGACCATCTGCGGTTCGACCACGGCGGCATAGCGGCCCTGGCGCTTGTACAGCTCGATAATGCGGGCGACGTCGGCGCGCACGCGGCTGCGGGTGAATATCTGGCGCGGGGCGAGGTTCACCTCTTCCATGATCTTTTCATCCTTCAGGCGGCTGTTGCCCTCGAGGATGACGCGATTGATGATCGGGTTTTCGGCAATCGTGATGACCACGTTGCCGCCGTTGTTGGCGATCGAATAGTCGGCGAACAGCTCGGTCGCGGCAAGGTCGACCAGGGCCTGGTCGGCGCGTGCGGCGGTGTAAACCTGGCCGGGGCGCAGCTGAACATAGCTGAGGATCGTTTCCGGCTCGAGCCGCTGGGCACCGGCGACCGCGATGGTACGGATCACCTCGCCCTGTTCCGCGGGTGTAACCGCCGGGGCAGGCAGCGCGGGGGGCGCCGCCGGATCGACCGGAACCTGCGCGTCCTGCGCCAGCACCGCCGCCGGCATGCCCGCCAGGATAGTGCATCCCAGCAAGGCTACGGCAAAATGCGCGGCTGTCGTGGTCTTCGCCGTGGAACTCATCATCCGTCCATTCCCAACGCTATCAGCGCCTCTGTTCCCGCACCATGCCCGGCGCGATGGCCGGGCCGCGATAACTCTATCCGCGAGAAGAAAGCCGCCCCTTGCCCGATGCCACCGGCTTGATCAAGCGATCAGGCGGGGTTGGCAGCGGCAGAAGCATCCTTTTCCCCCAAACTCGCTCTTGGTCTACTTGCTTGGCACTAGCCGCCGAAAACGGGCAACTTGGCAATGTCCACGATCGTGACGAACAGCATGAGGCCGAGCACGAGGGCAAGGCCGGTGCGGAACGCCAGTTCCTGACTGCGGGGACTGGCGGGTTTCCGGCGGACCGCTTCAGCCGCGTAGAATGCCAGGTGCCCACCGTCGAGGACGGGGATTGGCAGCAGGTTGATGAACGCCAAGTTAAGCGAGATAAAGGCCAGGAAACTGACGAATTCGGGCCACCCGAGGCTCAACTGCTGGCCCGACAGCTGGGCCATAGTGATCGGCCCGCCGAGTTCCTTGACCGAGCGGTCACCGGCGAAAATCTGCACGATTCCGGTGACCATCATCTGCGCGGCCTTGCCGCACTGGACGAAGGCCATGCCGAGCGCCTCGACCGGGCCGACCTTCTCGAACCGGCGTTCGGTCGGGCGGCTCTCGATGCCCAGCAGGCCAATGGTCATGGCATTGCCGAACTTGTCGGTAATCTCGGTCGAGCGGGTGGTGACGGGAATGGTCACCTCGCCCTCGCCGCGTTCCACTGTTACGGCGAACTCGCGGTTGGGATAGAGGAACACGCGCTGTTGCAGCTCGCTGAAGTTGGCCAGCCGCTCGCCATCCAGCGCCACGATCCGGTCACCCACGCGGATGCCCGCCGCGCGCGCGGCCGATTGCTCGGCAAAGGCGACGACGTAGTTCTCCTGGCTCGGATCGGCCGCCACCGGCCGGCCATAGGCCATGAAGAAGGCGGCGAAGATGGCCACCGCGATGAGGATATTGGTCACCGGCCCGGCGGCGACGATCAGCGCCTTGTGGCTCAGCTTGGCCGACTGGAAGCATTCGCGGCGCTCAGCCTCCGGAAGCGCGAGGTATTCGTCGCTGGGCTGGCTGGCCGGGCTCATGTCGCCCTTGAACTGGACATAGCCACCCAGCGGCAGCAGCGACAGGCGCCAGCGGGTGCCGCGCTTGTCGGTGCGGCCCAGCACTTCCTTGCCGAAGCCGACCGAGAACACCTCGGCCTTTACCCCGCACCAGCGGGCGACGAGGTAGTGCCCCAACTCGTGCAGCGTGACCAGCGGCCCAAGCAACAGCAGGAAGCCGACCAGCGTCAGCCAGATGGGCACGGATTCGAATTCAGTCGGCAATTTGGGCAGGCTCCAACATTTGCAGCGCAAGCTGGCGCGCTTCGCCATCAACCGCAAGCACTTCCGCGAGGCTGGTGGGCGCAGGCGGCAGCGGTTTTGCCAGGGTATCGGCCACCAATGCCGAAATTTGCGTGAACGCGATCTGACCGGCGAGGAAGGCGGCGACGGCCACTTCGTTGGCGGCGTTGAGCACGGCGGGGGCCGATCCGCCTTGTTGCGCGGCCTCACGGGCGAGCCTGGTGGCGGGGAAGTGCTCCTCGTCGAGCTGGAAAAACGACAGTTCGCCAATGGTCGGCAGGTCGAGCGGCTTGCACGCGGTGTCCATGCGGTTGGGCCAGGCAAGGCAGCTGGCGATGGGCACGCGCATGTCACTCGGGCCAAGCTGCGCCAGTGTGGAGCCGTCGCGGTATTCGACCATCGAATGGATCACGCTTTGCGGGTGGACCACGATGCGCAAGCGGTCGAGCCCGACGGGGAACAGGTGCCAGGCCTCGATCAGCTCGAGCCCCTTGTTGAACATGGTCGCGCTGTCGACGGTGATCTTGGCGCCCATGTCCCAGTTGGGATGCCTGAGCGCCTGTTCGCGGGTGGCTTGGGCAAGTTGTTCGTGGCTCCACTCGCGGAACGGCCCGCCGCTGGCTGTCAGCGTGATCCAGCGCACATCCTCAAGGTTTTCGCCGTGGAGGCACTGGAAGATCGCGTTGTGCTCGCTGTCGGTGGGCAGCAGCGTGGCGCCGTGCGTCTTGACGGCCTGCATCAGGATATCGCCCGCGCTGACCAACGCTTCCTTGTTGGCCAGCGCGATGGTGCCGCCCTGCTCCACCGCCGCCATGACCGGAGCAAGACCCGCGCAGCCGACGATGGCGGCAACGGTGACGTCCGCGCCCGAGGCTGCGGCTTCGCACAGCGCCTGACTGCCGCCGCTGGCCTTGATGCCGGTGCCGGAGAGGGCGTCGCGCAGATCGGGCAGGCAGCTTTCGTCGCCTACCACCGCCATCTCGGCGTTGAATTCAATCGCCAGCGCGGCGAGTTCGCGCGCCGAGCAATTGGCGGTGAGGGCTTTGACCTGCCACTGGTCACGCTGGCTGCGGATCAGGTCGAGCGTTGAGGTGCCGATGGAACCGGTTGCGCCCAAAATCGTCAGCGAACGGGGGATGGAGAGAGTGCGTGTCATCGCGCCGCCATGGTGAAGCCGGTGGCAACGGCAGCTGCCACGCCCATCACGAACAGCACTGACAGCAAGCCGTCCATCCGGTCGAACAGGCCGCCGTGGCCGGGGATCAGCCGGCCCGAATCCTTCACCCCGGCGCGGCGCTTCATCCAGCTTTCGAAGAAATCGCCCGCTTGCGCGATAATGGCCATGCCGCAGCCGATGCCGATCTTTTCAAACGGTCCGGCGGTAACGCCATCGGTGACCGCGAAAGTTGCGAAAGTCAGCGCCGTCGCAGCCACCATGCCGCCGCCGAGCCCGGCCCAGGTCTTCGACGGACTGATCGCCGGGGCAATCTTCGGGCCGCCGATGGTCCGCCCCGCGAAGTAGGCACCCACATCGGTCGCGATCACCCCGCCAAGCAGCAGCACCAGCGGCGTCGAGCCGACCAGCGGCACCAGTTCGCGCAGCACATAGAGCATGGCCGCGGCGATGCCGATGTAGACGAGACCGCCGGCGAACCACCCGATCCGGCTCGCGGTGCCGGGCGCAATCGCCTT
This sequence comes from Alteraurantiacibacter sp., assembly GCA_039927835.1. GTDB lineage: Bacteria > Pseudomonadota > Alphaproteobacteria > Sphingomonadales > Sphingomonadaceae > Alteraurantiacibacter. Next base: position 46,060 of record JBDSUF010000045.1, on the reverse strand, counting down.
GGCCAGCCCGCACCATTCGGCATAGACGCCCAGCGCCACCAACCCGACGAACACGCCCCAGACCAGCCCGCCCAGCCACACGGCAAGGCCGGCGACGGCGAGCATGACCACGGCCGATGCGGTGCGCAGTCCCAAATCCGCATTCCTACCGACCGCCATAACGCCGCTCCCTTCGTGCGAATTCCTCGCAGGCCTCACGCAAATGCTGCTCACCGAAATCGGGCCACAGCACATCGGTAAAAATCATCTCGGCATAGGCCGCCTGCCACAGCAGGAAGTTGCTCAGCCGCACCTCGCCGCTGGTGCGAATGAGCAGGTCGAGCGGCGGCAGGTCGGCGGTGTCGAGATTGGCCTCGATCGCTTCCAGCGTCACCGCGCCAGCCGCCGCAGCCTTGGCCGCAGCGCGGGCGATCTCCTGCTGCGCGCCATAGTTCAGCGCCACCGCCAGCGTGCGCACCCCGCCGCTAGTCCGCTCCAGCGCGTAGTCCAGCTTCTCGACGATATCGGGCGCGAAAGCCCGCCAGTCACCGATCAGCTTCAGCTTCACGCCTTGCTCCACCATGTCATCGAGGTTCGCCTCGATAAACCGGCGCATCAGCTTCATCAGGTCGGCGATTTCTTCCTCGTCGCGCTTCCAGTTCTCGGAGCTGAAGGCGTAGAGCGTCAGGCATTCGATCCCCAGCACCTTGCACGCCTTGACCGCGCGCCGCACCGCCTCGCCGCCTTCGCGGTGGCCCAGCGCGCGCGGCAAGTGGCGGGCCTTCGCCCAGCGGCCGTTGCCATCCATGATGATGGCGACATGACGGGGAACAGCGGGATCACTCATGGCAGGGTGCAGAGCCAATCACTGCGTGAGGATTTCCTTTTCCTTCGCGCCGGCGGTGGCATCGACATCGGCGACGTACTTGTCGGTCACCTTCTGTACTTCCTCTTCCTTGCGCTTGCGATCATCCTCGCTGATTTCCTTCTTCTTTTCGTCTTCCTTCAGCGCTTCCATCGCGTCTCGACGGACGTTGCGGATGGCGATCTTGGCGTTCTCGGCATACTTGCCCGCCAGCTTGGCGAGTTCCTTGCGCCGGTCCTGCGTCAGGTCGGGCAGCGGCAGGCGCAGCGTCTGACCGTCGATCATCGGGTTGAGGCCGAGGTTGGCGTGGGCGATGCCCTTTTCCACCGCAGTCATGTTCGAGCGGTCCCACACCTGCACGCTGAGCATGCGCGGCTCTGGCGCCGAGACGGTGGCCAGCTGGTTCAGAGGCATCATCGCGCCATAGACCTCGCACATCACCGGATCGAGCAGCGCGGTGTTGGCGCGGCCCGTGCGCAAGCCGCCCAGATCGCCCTTGAGGCTATCCACCGCACCCGCCATGCGGCGCTCTACGTCCGCCTTGTCATACTTCGCCATTTGTTCAGTCCTTCTGTACCACGGTCTGCACGCCTTCGCCCACCAGTACGCGCGCCAGATTGCCCGTCTCGCGGATCGAAAAGACCACGATGGGAATGGCGTTATCGCGGCACAGCGCCACGGCGGAGGCGTCCATCACCTTGAGATTGTCTGCCAACACCTTGTCATAAGTAACGGTATCAAAACGGATCGCCTTGGCATTCTTCTTGGGGTCGCTGTCATAGACCCCGTCGACGCTGGTGCCCTTGTACAAGGCATCGCACTTCATCTCCGCCGCGCGCAAGGCAGCGCCGCTGTCGGTGGTGAAATAGGGCGCGCCCACCCCGGCGGCGAAGATCACCACGCGGCCCTTTTCCAGATGCCGCTCGGCCCGGCGGCGGATCACCGGCTCGCACACCTGGTCCATCTGCAAGGCGCTCTGCACCCGCGTTTCCACGCCCAGCTGCTCGAGCGCGTTCTGCATGGCGAGCGCGTTCATAACCGTGGCCAGCATGCCCATGTAATCGGCCTGCGCCCGGTCCATCCCCTGCGCCGCCCCCGCCATGCCGCGAAAGATATTGCCGCCGCCGATGACGAGGCAGATTTGCAGCCCGGTTTCCTTGGCCGCCTTCACCTCTGCCGCCAGCTCGGCCACGAAAGCAGGGTCGATGCCGAACTGCTGGTCGCCCATCAACACCTCGCCCGACAGCTTCAGGAGGATGCGCTTGGGTTTGGGCAAGGACATAGGGAGCGCGCTCTTTCGGCTTGGGCAAGTGTGGGCGCCCTTATAGTGGCCGCACCCCCCATGCCAAGGGGTTGAGGGCCAAGGGGTTGAGGCGTTTTGTGAGCGGGGCGTTAAGAAGGAGCCAGCCCCCATAAACGCGTGGACGCATCCCTGCCCCGTTCCTAAAGGCCGTCGACACCTGGAATGCCGGGATGATCGAGCGGTCTTGGCAAAGCCGCTTCCCACAAAAGGCGGCGGTCCCCCTCGGCAATCGGCATATCGTTGATCGAAGCCTCACGCCGGCGCATCAGGCCGTTCTCGGCAAACTCCCACAATTCATTGCCAAAGCAGCGATGCCAGTGGCCCGCGATCCGGCACTCATACAGGAAACGCACGGCGATGCGGTTGGCAGCGAACGCCCACAGATCCTTGACCAGCCGGTAGTCTTCTTCGCGCGACCACTTGGCGGTCAAGAAATCGACGATTGCTGGCCGACCGGTAATGAAAAGATCCCGGTTCCGCCATTGGCTGTCAGTCGTATACGCGAGGGCGACCCGCGACGGATCACGGCTGTTCCAGGCATCTTCTGCCGCGCGAACCTTTTGCAAAGCGGTTTCGCGCGTGAACGGCGGCAGCGGGGGTCGAGCAATTTCGGCATCGGTCATCGGTTAGTTTCCTTATTGGCGAGTGCGGCACGCAAGGCTGCATTCTCAGCTTCCAGTTGAGCCTGGCGAGCGTGCAAAGGCGCGCTGGCAGCGGTGATTTCGCTCTCGGTGTAGCGCGGGGTGATATGTTGCGGGCAGTTCCAATCAAATGCCTCGACGTGCAGCACGAAGGCGCGCTCTGGCACAGCGCGATAGTCGGGGAGCGCCAGCACCAGGGCCAGTTCCGGATCATCGGCAAGTTCGCGGGCTTCGATCCGGGCAAGCAGCTTCAGCCGCCGACGCTGCGGATAATCGACCATGATCAGCGCGACCCGATCGTCGACTGAGGTGTTACCCAAAGTGAGATACTGCCGGTTGCCGCGAAAATCGGCGAAGGCGAGCGTTTGCTCGCCAATCGGTTGCAGAAACCCTGCCGGGCCTCCGCGATGCTGGACATAGGGCCAGCCGCTTTCGGACACGCTGGCGATATAGAAGCTGTCGCGCGCGGCGATGAATGCCACTTCGACCTCACCCAGCTGATCTCCGCGCCGACCCTTAATCCGATCATACAGCCCCTCGCTACCGTTGGCGGCCTGCGCGGCGCGAACGCTAGGGGTCATCGCAAGGTCCAGGAAGGCATTGGCCATGATCGAGGCTCCGTTGGCGGTTCCGCCGGCGAGCGAGGTGGCTCGCCGGCGGAAAGGGCATTCAGGCTGCCTGCGCTGCAAGCACGACCGGGAAGTCGATGTCGGTCTGCGCAACATTGTTGATGTAGTTGGTCAGCACGTTGAGCGCGACGCTGGCGACGATCTCGATGATCTGGGCCTCGCTGAATCCAGCCAACTTGACTGCGCCAAGGTCACCGTCGCTCACCTTGCCGCGTGCGTCCAGCACCTTGCGGGCAAAGATCACCGCAGCATCGGCCTTGGCATCGCCCGAACGACCGGCGCGATTGAGAGCGATTTCGGCGGCATCGATCTTGGCCAGGTTGAGGCCGAGATAGGAGTGCGCGGACAGGCAATAGTCGCAGCCGTTGGCCTGCGCGATGGCCAGGGCGATGCGTTCGCGGGTCTTAGCGTCCAACGTCCGGCCACGCGCCGTTGAGGCCCAGATAGCCTTCAAGTGCGGCAGGGCTGGTCGCCACCAGGCGGAACAGATTGGGCACGCTGCCAAGCGTCTTGTCGACGGCTGAAAGCAAGGGCTGCGACTTCTCGGGGGCACCTTCACGGGTGGGGATGGTAAGGCGGGACATGGGCTTTCTCCTTCTGCGACCTGCGGAATGCGGCCTGCACGCAACAGATGGACCAAACTGCAATTTGTGATAATAAGCTCAATACTCACTTCACTCCTGCATGAATCGGGATAATCATGGATCGCATCGACGCCCTGCGGATCTTCATCGCCGTGGCGGACCACGCCAGCTTCGCGGAAGCGGCGCGGCGAATGCACGTCTCGCCGACCGCTGCGAGCCGGGCGATTGCCGAACTGGAAGCCTCGCTGGGAGCGGTCCTGTTGCGCCGGACCACGCGGTCTGTCCGCCTGACAGAAGATGGGGCCGCATATCTCGCGCGTTGTCGCGGTGTGCTGGCCGATCTTGACGATGCAGCACTGGCCCTGCGGGGTGATGGCGCGACGCCGGGCGGCACGCTGGTGATTACCGCGCCAGTCACCTTCGGGCGGATGCACATCCTGCCGGTGGTGACGGCGTTGCTTAACGCCCATGCGGGCCTCAGGATCGAGTTGACTTTGATCGACCGGATCGTTCGCCTTGTCGATGAGGGGATCGATATCGCGGTGCGGATTGGCGAATTGTCAGACAGCTCACTCCATGCACTCAAACTGGGAGAGGTGCGCCGCGTTCTGGTGGCGAGCCCTGCCTATCTCGCGCAGCATGGTGCGCCGGCCACTGTCCAGGCGCTTCACGATCACGCGCTGGTAGCATTTACCGAACTCGAACGATCGCACGAGTGGCGCTTTGGACCGGCTGGCAAACCGGCCATCCGGGTCGAGCCGCGCCTGACCGTCAATGGCGCAGACGCAGCGGTCAACGCCGCTTTGGATGGCGCGGGCATTACCCGCGTCCTGTCTTACCAGGCGGCAGACGCAGTGGCGGCTGGTCGCCTGGTGACCTTGCTGGACCAACACGTGCCTCCGTCTGTGCCGGTGCACCTCGTCTACCAGGCGAATCGGCGGACCTCGGTGAACGTGCGCGCCTTTGTCGAGGTCGCGCGGGCGCGCTTTGCCGGGCTCAATCTTGGGTAGGAGGTGATTGGGCCGGGGCGTTGCGTCTCGGGGAAGTGGCGGGGATCAGAAGTTGCGCGCTTCTCCACGCCTCTCCGCCACTCCCTTACCTGCCCCCCTCCTCCGCCCAAACGAAAACGGGCGGAGTGACATGGTGTCGCCCCGCCCGTCAGAAAGGCGATTTGGTGAGGTTTAGGGCTCAGCCCTTGATCGCTGCGGCCACTTCGGCGGCGAAGTCGCTCACTTCCTTTTCGATGCCTTCGCCCAGCTGGAAGCGGACATAGTCCGTCAGCACGATGCTCGCGCCGGCTTCCTTGGCGGCCTTGGCCACGACCTCGGCGATGGGGGTCTTGTTGTCCATCACGAACACCTGGCTGAGCAGCGCGTTCTCCTTGGCGAACTTGGCAATCGCGCCGTCGACCATCTTGGCCTGCACTTCGGCGGGCTTGCCGCTTTCGGCAGCCTTTTCGCCAGCGATCTTGCGCTCACGTGCGATCACGTCAGCATCGAGGCCGGCAGCGTCCAGCGCCATCGGGAAGGCGGCGGCGATGTGCATCGCGAGCTGCTTGCCGAGGCCTTCGAGCGCGGCGGCAGGAGCGTCGGATTCGAGCGCGACCAGCACGCCGATCTTGCCCAGGCCGGGAGCGGCGGCGGTGTGGATGTAGGGCACCACGGCGCCCTGTCCGACCGAGACAGTCTTCATCCGGCGGACCTGCTGGTTCTCGCCGATGGTCGCCACGTTGTTGGTCAGTTTGTCGGCAACGGTGCCGCCGCCGGGATAGGCAGCAGCCTTCAGCGCTTCGACATCGTCGGTCGACTGGCCCAGCGCGGCTTCGGTGGTCTTGCGCACGAAGTCCTGGAACTGGTCGTTCTTTGCGACGAAGTCGGTCTCGGAGTTGACCTCCACAGCCACGCCGCGAGTGCCCGATACGGCCACGCCAACGAGGCCCTCGGCGGCGGTGCGGCTCGACTTCTTCTGTACGGCGGCAAGGCCCTTGGCGCGCAGCAAGTCAACCGCGGCTTCGATATCGCCGCCGGCTTCCTCGAGCGCCTTCTTGGCGTCCATCATGCCCGCGCCGGTCTTCTCGCGCAGGTTCTTCACATCAGTGGCGGTAAAAGCAGCCATCTGTCGGTTCCTTCTTGATAGTGTGCGGACGCCCAATTCTGCAAACACCGGGCCCCGTTGAAGGAGGCCCGGCGCGCGGTAATCCAGCAGTCCTGCCGTTGCCCGGGCGGGCTCAGGCGGCGGGAGCAGCGTCCTCGGTAGCGGGCGCTTCAACCTGCTCGGCGGCGGCTTCCATTGTCGCGGGCATTGTCGCGGGCGCTTCGGCAGCCGGCGCTTCAGCGGCAGCTTCCTCGACCAACACCGGCTCTTCCGGCGGCAGTTCGAGCGCACCGACGTCGGCGCCGCTGTCAGCCACGGCACCGTGACGGCCCTGCGTGGCGGCCTGGCCGATCGCGTCGCAATAGAGGCGCACGGCACGGGCCGCGTCATCATTGCCCGGGATCGGGAAGGCGATGCCCGAAGGATCGACATTGGTATCGAGGATCGCGATCACCGGGATGCCGAGAACGTTGGCTTCCTTGATCGCCAGCTCTTCCTTGTTGGCATCGATCACGAACATCACGTCGGGAATGCCGCCCATGTCGCGGATGCCGCCGAGCGACATCTCGAGCTTGTCACGCTCGCGCGTCAGCTGGAGGATTTCCTTCTTGGTCAGGCCGTGCATGGCGCCGCCAAGCTGCTCCTCAAGCGTCTTGAGGCGCTTGATCGACTGGCTGATGGTCTTCCAGTTGGTGAGCATGCCGCCCAGCCAGCGGTGGTTGACGAAGTGCTGGCCACAAGCCCGCGCGGTCTGCGCGATCGGGTCCTGCGCCTGGCGCTTGGTGCCGACGAACAACACCTTGCCACCCTGGCGCACGGTGGCGGCCACGAAGTCGAGCGCGCGCGCGAACAGCGGCACGGTCTGCGACAGGTCGATGATGTGGACCCCGTTGCGCGCGCCGAAGATGTACGGCTTCATCCGCGGGTTCCAGCGGTGGGTCTGGTGGCCGAAGTGGGCGCCAGCCTCGATCAATTGGTGCATGGTGACGGTAGGGACCGCCATAGATAATTCCTTTCCGGTTCAGCCTCTGGAAGACGGGGAACCCCTCGAAAAACGAGCGGCACCGGCGATGTATGCCTTCCATGTGGATTTGCCGTCTTGATGGCCCTTGCGAAATGCGCAGGCCGGACGACGACGCGCCCTTAACCCCAAGCGCACGCGATTGCTAGCGCGAATGTTCGAAGTTGGTGGAACAAACACGAAACGAGGGCACTTGACATGCCGGAACAGAACTGGAACAAGAGAACAAAGGTGGAACTATGGAACAAAACGCGTCCCACCAAGTTTGGTTAACGCCCGGTCAGCCGGGCTGGTTGAAGGATCGATGTCATGATCGCCATTACCATTGTCGCCTTGTTTGTCGTGCTTGCCCTTGCCTCGACAGCGACCCTCGCCGTTTCGGTGGCCAAGGGCATTGCTGCAGGTCGCGAGATCATGGCTGAGCTGGCAGGCGCGGCGATTGACAACAGGTCGGTGCGACCGGCGATCCTCCCGCCGCTGCGGTCCAGCCGTGAGGTCAGCTTGCCGAAATATTCGCGCCAGGCTGTGCGCCTGCGTCCGCTCCGCCGGGTCGCCGCCGCCTGACACGGGCGTAGCGCACGATACCCAGCGGCATCAGCACCAGGTAAACTCCACAGATCAGAATCAGCGTCCACCACGGCTCGGTCAACAAGGCGGCGAACAGCAGGCCGACCAGCGCGATCATCGCCAGCCGCACATCCTTGCTGGGACGCAGTGACTTCCAGCTCATCGTCGCCAGGTTCGAGATCATCAGGAAGGCGATCAGCACCAACCATGCGGCGACCAGCCACGGCTCGCGAAACAGCGGCTCGGCTGTTGCCAGCCACAGGTAAACCGGCAGAAACGCCAGCCCCGCCCCCACCGGCGCGGGCACCCCGGTGAGGAACCCGGCAGACTTGTGCGGCTGCTCCTCGGCATCGATCTGGGCGTTGAAGCGGGCGAGACGCAAGGCGCAGCAGATGGCGAACCCCAGCGCGGCGAACCAGCCAAGGCGCGGCAGATCATGCAAGGACCACAGGAACAGGATCAGCGCCGGGGCCATGCCGAAGCTGAGCGAATCGGCCAGGCTGTCGAGCTCGGCACCAAACCGGCTCTGCGCCTTAAGCAAGCGGGCGATGCGTCCGTCGATCCCGTCGAGTACCCCGGCGATGACGATGGCGAGCAGGGCCCGCTCCCAATCACCATCGATCGCAAAGCGAATGCCGGTGAGGCCCGAGCACAGCGCGGCGGCGGTAATGGCGTTGGGGATCACCGCCCTGACGGACAGGCCCTTGCCGCGCTTGCTCTTGGCGGGCAGCAATTCCTCGTGCTCGCTGGCACGCGGGCCAACGCGCACGCCTTCAACTCCGTCGTCCGCGCCCTCGTCGATCACAGGCTGACACCTTCGATCAAGCCCTGTTTGCCGGTTTCGGCGAGCACGGTTTCACCCGCGATCACCTTCTGGCCGAGCAAAACTCGCGAATCCGTTCCGGCGGGCAGATAGACGTCCACCCGGCTGCCGAAGCGGATCAGGCCCACGCGCTGGCCGGCTGCCAGCTGGTCGCCCGGCTTGACGAACGGCACGATCCGGCGCGCCACCAGCCCGGCGATCTGGGTGAAGCCAATGGGCACGCCGTCAGCCCGCTCGATCAGCAGGTGCTGGCGTTCGTTCTCATCGCTCGCCTTGTCGAGATCGGCGTTGAGGAACTTGCCCGGGATGTACACGATGCGCTGCAAGGTGCCCGAGACCGGCGCGCGGTTGATGTGCACATCGAACACCGACATGAAGATCGAAACGCGCGTAACCGGCTCGAACCCCAGCCCCCGCCCACTGCTGTCATCGCCTTGCAGTTCGGGCGGCGGCGGCACCTGGACGATCAGCGACACAAGCCCATCAGCCGGCGAGACGATCAGGTTCTCGCCTTGCGGCACGACCCGTTCGGGATCGCGGAAAAAGGCGAAGATAAAGACGGACAGGGCGAGCATCGGCCAGCCGAGATACTCCCAGTCCAGCCCGACCAGCACCGCCAGCGAAGCGACCAGGCCGATCAGGCCGAACTTGCGGCCCTCCGGATGGATCGAGGGCCAACGCCATTCGGCCTCGCCGCGACCGCGATTGTCTTTCAGTTCACCTGCCATGCGATCCATCTAGGGACTGGTTGCAGGCGACACAACCCGGTGAGGCGCGACTTGCAGCTATTGCTGGGCGGGCATGGGGATCTTTGCGGCTGCGATCTCCGCGCCTACGCTGGTTCCGCGCTGGCGAAGTGCAATGGGCAGAGTGGCGCTTGCGCAGCCAGGGCATCGGTGGTGGACAGGGCTGGATTGTCCGCCGCTTCGCTCTGGACGTCTCCGCTTCGCTCCGACTCCAAACCAGCGTGCGCCCTCTTCGCGGTCGCCTACGCTGGTTCCGCTCAAAGTTCGCCTATTGGGCTGGCTCGCGTATTCGTCGTGAGGGCACCGGTGGTGGACAGGGCTGGATTCGAACCAGCGTACGCTTGCACGGGCAGATTTACAGTCTGCTGCCTTTAACCACTCGGCCACCTGTCCACCGGATGCCGGAAGCGGGCGAACCCGCAGTCTGATAAAGCCCTGTAAAGGGGCCGGTCCAGCCGAGAGGCGACCCCATGGCGAAGCCGCGCTTGCCTGTCAATGGTCAGGCTGGCAGAGGGCCCAGCACGATAGGAGCGAACATGGCGAAACGTGGTGACAAGTCCAACCTGCGCGGGCGAGCGGGACGCATGCAAGGTGGGCGCGGGTCTGGCCGTGCGGGTGCCGGGGCCGTTCGGTTGTGGGGCCGGCATGCGGTCGAAGCCGCGCTGAAGAACCCTGATCGCCAGCATCGCAAGCTGTGGGCGACTCACGAAGGTGTGGCCTCGCTCGATGGCGAACTGCCCGTCGGCTTTCCGCTCGAATATGCCGGGCCCGAGGATCTCGCGCGGCTGGTCGCCAAGGATGCGCCGCATCAGGGGCTGGTGCTGGAATGCGACCCGCTCGACGATCTGCATCTGGAGGATGTGCTCGACGGCGAGGTCAACCGCCCGATCGTGGTGCTGGACCAGGTGACCGATCCGCACAATGTCGGTGCCATCCTGCGCTCGGCCGCGGCCTTCGATGCTGCCGCTATTGTCACGCAGGACCGCCATGCCCCGCCCGAAGGCGGCGTGCTGGCCAAGTCCGCCTCGGGTGCGCTGGAGATCGTGCCGTGGGTGCGCGTGGTCAACCTGTCGCGCGCGCTGGAGGACATGGCCGAGGCCGGCTATTGGCGCATCGGTCTTGCCGGTGAGGCCGAAGCGACCTTCGGCGACGCCCTGCCTGCGGGGCCGGTGGTGATCGTGCTGGGGGCGGAAGGCGAAGGCCTGCGCCACAACATTGCCGCGCACTGCGACAGCCTGGCCCGCCTGCCGATCAGCGAGGCGATGGAAAGCCTCAACGTGTCCAACGCGGCGGCCATCGCGCTGTACGCCGTGGCGACACGCGCGAGCGACTAACACAGCAAGGGCCGCCATCCTTGCGGACAGCGGCCCTTTTGCTGCCGTCTGTGTCAGCGGCTGGTCAGTTGACCGAGTCTTTCAACCCCTTGCCCGCCTTGAACTTCGGCTGTGTGGAGGCGGCGATCTTCATTGGTGCGCCGGTGCGCGGGTTGCGCCCGGTCGAGGCCTTGCGCCGCGCGACCGAGAACGTGCCGAACCCCACCAACCGCACTTCGCCGCCCTTGGACAGCGTGGCCGTAATGGTATCGAAAACGCTTTCAACCGCCTTGGTCGCGTCACTCCGCGACAGACCGCTGGATTCGGCGACTGCACCGATCAGCTCGTTCTTGTTCATGCTCCGGAATCCCCCTCAACCTTGTTGTCGTTTCTCGACCGTCCCTGCGCCAGGCGATTGGAGAGCGAATTGAGCGAGTTTTCTCGCCGCTGTCTAGGGCTTAGCAGCGCTGACGCGGCCCTCCAGCGCATTTTCCCGGCCAGACGGCGCAAACTGGCGCCCGGCGGCCCGATCTTCACCGAACCTGCATGCAAAAGGCAGCCGAATCAGTGCGCGGTGGCCGTGCCCCCCGGAGCCGGGTGCGGCTGGCTGGCGAGATCGTCGGCCTCGGTCCACTCGATCGCGGCAGGCATGTGGATCAGCGCGTGGCTGAGCACTTCGTCGACGTGCGATACGCAGACGATCTCGAGCCCCTGCTTCACGTTGTCGGGGATCTCGGCCAGGTCCTTCTCGTTCTCGGCGGGGATCAGCACCTTGGTGATGCCGCCGCGCAGGGCCGCGAGCAGCTTTTCCTTGAGCCCGCCGATCGGCAGCACGCGGCCGCGCAGCGTCACCTCGCCGGTCATCGCCACGTCGGGCCGCACGGCGATCCCGGTCAGTGTCGAGACGATCGAGGTGACCATGCCGATGCCGGCCGAGGGGCCGTCCTTGGGCACCGCGCCTTCGGGCAAGTGGATGTGGATGTTCTTGCGGTTGAACACCGAGGGGTTGATGCCGTAGGCCGGTGCCCGCGCCTTCACGAAGCTGAAGGCCGCCGCGATGCTCTCGGTCATCACCTCGCCCAGCTTGCCGGTGGTCTTGACCTCGCCCTTGCCGGGCACGGTGACGCTCTCGATCGTCAGCAGTTCGCCGCCGACCGAGGTCCAGGCGAGCCCGGTGACGGCGCCGATCTGCGCGTCCTTCTCGCTCTCGCCGTGCTTGAACTTGCGCACCCCCGCGAAGTCCGCGAGGTTCTCGGGCGTCACCTCGATGGTCTCGGCCTTGCCCTCGAGGATCTGCCGCAGCCCCTTGCGCGCCAGCCGGGCGATCTCGCGCTCGAGCGTGCGCACCCCGGCCTCGCGGGTGTAGAAGCGGATCAGGTCACGCAGCGCCTGTTCGGTCAGGTAGAACTCGCCGCGCTTGAGGCCGTGCGCCTTGACCTGCTTTTCGATCAGATGGCGCTGGGCGATCTCGAGCTTCTCGTCCTCGGTGTAGCCCTCAAGCCGGATGATCTCCATCCTGTCGAGCAGCGCCTGCGGCAGGTTGAGGCTGTTGGCGGTACACACGAACATGATGTCGCTGAGGTCGATATCCAGCTCCAGGTAGTGATCCTGGAACTTGGCGTTCTGTTCGGGATCGAGCACCTCGAGCAGCGCCGAGGCCGGATCACCGCGGAAGTCCTGGCCCAGCTTGTCGATCTCATCCAGCAGGAACAGCGGATTGCTGGTGCCCGCCTTCTTCAGGTTGGACACGATCTTGCCCGGCATCGAGCCGATGTAGGTGCGCCGGTGGCCACGGATCTCGGCCTCATCACGCACGCCGCCCAGCGATTGGCGGATGAACTCGCGCCCGCAGGCCTTGGCGATCGACTGCCCCAGGCTGGTCTTGCCCACGCCCGGCGGGCCGACGAGGCACAGGATCGGGCCCTTCAGCTTGTTGGTCCGCGCCTGCACGGCCAGGTGCTCGATGATCCGGTCCTTGACCTTGTCGAGCGCGTAGTGATCGGCATCGAGCACCGCCTGCGCCGCCGCGATGTCGCGCTTCAGCTTGCTCTTCTTGCCCCACGGCAGGCCCAGCAGCACATCGAGGTAGTTGCGGATCACCGTCGCCTCGGCGCTCATCGGCTGCATGTGCTTGAGCTTCTTGAGCTCGCTTTCGGCCTTGGCCCTGGCTTCCTTGGGCATCTTGAGCTTGGCGATACGCTTCTGCAGCTCGGCGATCTCGTCGCCCTCGCCATCGTCACCGCCGCCCAACTCGCTCTGGATCGCCTTCATTTGCTCGTTGAGGTAGTACTCGCGCTGGGTCTTCTCCATCTGCCGCTTCACCCGGCCACGGATCTTGCGCTCGACCTGCAGCACCGACAGCTCCCCATCCATCGCGGACACGACCATCTCCAGCCGCACCAGCGGGTTGGTTTCAGCCAGCAGTTCCTGCTTGGTGGCGACGCGCGCGGCGAGGTTGCCGGCGATGGTGTCGGCCAGCTCGCCCGGGTCCTCGACCTGCGCGAGGTCGGTCTCGATGTCGTCGGGCAGCTTCTTGGAGTTGCGCGCATAGTCGGCAAACTGGTCGAGCGCGGTGCGCATCAGCGCGCTGGCTTCCACCGTGCCGGTTTCGCCGCCGCTCGGCGCCAGCTCGGTTACTTCCGCACGGATCAGGCCATCCGCTTCCGCCAGCCCGTCAAGCGAGGCGCGAACGGTGCCCTGCACCATCACCCGCACCGTGCCATCGGGCAGCTTGAGCATCTGCAACACCTGCGCGATCACGCCCACGTCATGCAGATCCTCGCGCAGCGGATCGTCGCACTTCTCGTCCTTCTGGGTGACGAGGAAGATGCCCTGGTCATCGGCCATCGCGGCCTCCAGCGCGGCAACCGACTTCTCGCGCCCCACGAACAGCGGGACGAGCAGGCCGGGGAACACGACGATGTCGCGCAAGGGCAGGAGGGGGAGCGAGGACTTGGTCATGGCTGCGGGGGTATCCGAGGGAGAGGTCATGTCAAGGCATATGGGGAGGCTGGCGCGCTGGTGCAACTCGCGGCGGCGGGCGGCTGTGGATGCCCGAGAGGCTGCGTGTAAGTGGCTGACTTCGTGGAACCTGGAACACATGGAACAGTGTCCAAAGGCAGAATGTCAGCTTGCGGGCAAAAGTGTCAGCTTGTGGGGGTGAAGTGTCAGCTTGCGGCTGGCAAACGAGCGGAGATCAACAGTGGGAAAGAGCAGGCATGGTGCTGCCACGGGTTTGCGGATGTAGGAAAGCCCCCTGCTAGCCCAGCCGGAAAACCACGTTAATCTGGTAATAGCTCGCAATCGGCTGCCCGGCTGCATCCAGCGCTGGTTCGAAGCGGGCATATTCGAACATAGCCTCGCACACAGTGCGCTCGAACGTGGTTTCGTTGTAATCGTTCTGCAAGTTGCACGCAGTTGTGGTGCCTTCTGGAGAGACCGCCAGCCGCACGCGGATATACGCCTGTTGGCGCTGGCTCAGCATCTCACGCGGGTAATTGTCGACGATCTCGCGCGCTAGCCGATCATAGTCGAGCGGCTGGGCGGCGCGGGTGAGATGGCGATGCGCCTCCACGTCGATCCCCCAGTGCAGCATCAGTTCGTCAAGGCAGGTGTTCATGGCGCGCAAGGGTGCGGCCAGGCTGCCTGTCCGCAGCAGCACCGGTCGCTCGAACCCGTGCTCCACCAGCACGGCAGTAACGCGCCCCGCCTGTTCGGCCATCAAGGCGCGATAGCTGTCCTGCCGCCGAAGATCCTGGAAGAACTTGCGCGGAATGCTGCGATAGGCCTCGGACCTGACGACGTTGGTATAACCGCGCGCGGCCACCTCGCGCGCATTGCCCTGCGTATCGCGCCATCGCTGGGCCATCGTGCGCGCCAACAGCAGCCGCTCGCGCTGGTTTTCGTCTAGGCCGGGCCAGCCAGCGGAAAAATCAGCCAGCAAGGCCTGTTCCTCGGCATTATCGACCAGCAGTTCGCGCTCAAACATCCGGCCAACATAGCCTTCATCCATGTCGACGGCGTAGGCATCCACTTCCACCGATTGTCCATCAATCGGCAGGATTGTTACCTCGGTGTCGCCGCGTCCCAGGGCCAGCTGGCGCGAAGCGACAACCATCTGCGGTACCACATCCGGCCCGAATTGCCTGATTTCGAAGAACACCTCCTGCCCCTCGGCACCAAACTGGCGCTGGAGCGCACAGCTATCGGCATCGTAGTTCATCGCCCATGGGCTCGTCGGTGCCAGTTCGAGCGGTGCCTGTTGCTGCGCCGACGCGCTGCATGGCTGGAGCAGCAACAGCCCCGCAACAATTGCCAATCGCATCCACGCCTCCCCTCCGAGCGGAGGCATGTTAGCGCAACCATGTTCCCTGTAGAAACGCTATTTTTTGAAGCCCCTCACATCCCCGGCGGCAGGTGCGAGTTGTGACCTATGCCGCCCGCAAGCTCGCAGGCGGTCAGAAAATGTCGTAGTAAATCACAAACAGGTGATAGCTGGCAGCGCCGGCCAACGAGGCCATGTGCGTCGCCCTGTCCATCAGCCGATACTGTAAACGATGATCAACATGTGGAAGCTGGCAATTGCATTGCCATTCGCGTCCAGTGCCGGGATGAACCGCGCGCGGTCAGTCAGGATATCGCAGGCGGTTTGATCGAACGCCTCCATGCCCAATCTCGCCTGCGTATGGCAGCCGGTGGTACGGCCTTCGGCTGACACGTCCAGCCGGATGCGGACCACGGCCTGCTCGCCCCGCATGGCCATGGACATGGGATAAGCCTGCTGCACCCGCCGCGCCCAGTTCGGCTGATCTATGGGCTGCGGTCGTTGGCGCAAGGTTCGATGGGCTTCAGCATCGACACCCCAGTGGAGCAGCAGTTCGTCCATACAGTTGCTCAAGGCTTCCAGCGGGGCAGCAAGCGAGCCGGTCTGTAGGACCACATCGTCAGCGAAAGCGTTGCGTATCTCGATGGCGGTTACTCGTCGCGCTCTTCCTGCCACATCGAAACTGCGCTCCATCGCCTCCCGGGCGACATTATCGAGGCTTTGGGGGCCATTGGTGAAATCAATCTGTTCGCGCATGAAAAGTGAGTGGCTGAAAGTCACCCCGCGTCGTTGGCCAACTTGCTGCAAATTGAAGGCGAGGTCAGCATCGCTGAATTCGCTATCCGGATGGTAGCGGACGGCCACCCCATCGGCGAACCCGTTACGGTTCAGCCGGAAATGTTCGCTGCTGACCAGAAACTGGAAATCGACCGAGTCAGGCTCGAACTGGCGCAGTTCAAGTACAACCGGCGTTTCCGGCCCGCCGAACTGGCGACGCAGTGCGCAGCTATCTTCAGCGTAATCAACCACCCAAGCACTGGTGGCTGCAAGTACAACCTGTTCATCGCGTGCAACGGCAGATTGCGGGGCAAGAATGCCCACAATCAACAATGCCCCCAAGATACCTTGCCCTGTCATGGAGGCGCAGCTTACCGCCACGTCGCGTTGAACGGAAACGCTTTTTGCACCCCCTACATCCCCGGAAGCTTGAACCCCGGCGGCAGGCCAAGCCCGCTTTGCATCGCTTGCATTTCCTCGTTACTCGCGCGGTCGGCCTTGTCGCGGGCGTCGTTGAAGGCGGCGGTGATCAGGTCTTCGAGGATCTGCTTTTCGCTCAGCTCCATCAGGCTGTCGTCGATCGACACGCCCAGGATGCGGCCCTTGGCGGTGGCGCGGATCTTGACGAGGCCGCCGCCGGACTTGCCTTCGACTTCCACGCTGTCGAGTTTGACCTGCGCCTCGTTCATCTGCCGCTGGATGTTCTCGGCAGCGGCCTTCGCGGCCTTCAGCATTTCTTCCATCGATTGCATGACTAGGCTCTCTTGCTCCAGTTGGGGGCGGCGAGTGCTTCGCTATCGAGCAGCTCGGCCGTGGGGAATGTCGCCAGTGCGGCCTGCACCAGCGGGTGGTTGCGCACGCGCTGTTCCTCGGCGCGGGCGGCAGCTTCCTCGCGTTCGCGCAGGCTGGGGGCGCCCTCGCCGGGTCCGCGCGCCACGTCCCAGCGTTCGCCGGTGGCGCGCAGCAGGGCGTCGCGCAGCTCGGGGTCGATGGCATCGGTGAAGGCGGGCGGCGTGGTATAGCGCAAGTGACCGGGGCGTAGTTCGACCACGCGGATGTAATCGCGCATCACCTGGCCAACGCGCAGCAGGCCCTCTTGCTCCACCCGATCGCACAGGATCGACCATTCGATTTCGGGCGCCGGCATCGAGGCTGTCGGGCCCGCGCCGGGAGCCGGGGCAGCGCTGGTGGCGGAACCGACACCGCGCGCGGCAGCCTCGGTCAACAGCTTCTCCAGCTTGCCGGGATCGGGCATGTCGGCGGCGTGCATCACCCGCAGCAGCGCCATTTGCGCGGCGATCAGCGGATCGGGCGCCTGGCGGACCTCATCGTGGCCCTTGAGCAGCAATTGCCACAGCCGGTGGACCTGCCCGGCAGACAATCGCTCGGCCCAGCCGGCAATCGCGGCGCGCTCCTCCTCGGATGATCCGCTCGCCCCCTCTCCGGGTTGCGCGGCCAGTTGCGCCACGGTGATGCGGTGCGTCAGTTCCATCGCCCCGCGCATGAGCGCCAGCGGTTCCACGCCCAGCGCGTACTGCTCGTCAACGGCGGCCAGCATGGCGCGGGCATCGCCATTGAGCAGGCTGTCGAACACCAGGCGTTGCGCGCCCTTGTCGGCCAGCCCGAGCATTTCGCGCACCTTGGTGGCAGTGACCTCGCCCCCGCCCTCCATATCCGCATGGGCAATCGCCTGGTCGAGGATCGACAGGCCATCGCGCGCCGAACCTTCGGCTGCGGACGCGATCATGGCCAGCGCCTCGTCCTCCACCGCCACGCCTTCGGCTTGGCAGACGTGGCCGAAATGGTCCTGCAACATGGCCGCCGGAATGCGCCGCAGGTCGAACCGCTGGCAGCGCGACAGGACGGTGACGGGCACCTTCTCTACCTCGGTCGTGGCGAACAGGAACTTCACATGCGGCGGCGGCTCCTCCAGCGTCTTGAGGAAGCCGTTCCACGCCTGCTTGGTGAGCATGTGCGCTTCGTCGATGATGTACATCTTGTAGCGCGCCGACACGGCGGCATAGCGCACCGCCTCGGTGATCTCGCGCACGTCATCAATGCCAGTGTGGCTGGCGGCGTCCATCTCGATCACATCGATGTGGCGCCCCTCGGCGATGGCGACGCAGGGCTCGCACAGGCCGCAGGGATCGATCGTCGGGCCGCCCGTACCATCGGGACCGATGCAGTTGAGCGCCTTGGCGATCAGCCGCGCGGTCGATGTCTTGCCCACCCCGCGCACGCCGGTCATCAGGAAGGCATGGGCCAGCCGCTGGCGCGCGATGGCATTGGCCAGCGTGCGCACCATCGGCTCCTGCCCCAGCAGCTGGCTGAAGGTCTGCGGGCGGTACTTGCGCGCGAGCACGCGATAGGGCTGCGTGGTGACAGAGGGCGTTGGTTTGGGGGGCGGCGCCGGTGCGGGCACAGGATCGCCGAACAGCGCAGACTGGCCCGCTGCCTCAAGCTCGGCTGCAGAGGGAGCTTGCGTCTCCTCCGCGCCATCAACGCCCCACGGCGGCAGGTCTTCGTCCGGTGAATCACCCATGCGCGGATAGGTAGGCGTTCGCGCTGCGCTTGTCATGCCAGCTATGTGGATGAAATAGGAGCCCATGGAATAGGAGCCGGGCGACCCGCTGCAATCTACCTTGGCTGCTTCCTTCCGGATCTGACCAGGTGAGCAGACGCGAACGTCCACCCGACTCCCGGGGGCGATCTAGGGCCGCGATCCGGCGATTGCAACCCTGCAGGCGGAGGGGCTGTGTCCAGCGCCGTTTTGGTGTACCTTCCCGCCAGCTTGAA
Source organism: Alteraurantiacibacter sp. (assembly GCA_039927835.1). Lineage (GTDB taxonomy): Bacteria > Pseudomonadota > Alphaproteobacteria > Sphingomonadales > Sphingomonadaceae > Alteraurantiacibacter. The sequence goes on along the minus strand of JBDSUF010000045.1, from coordinate 27,598 downwards.
CGTTGAGGGGGATGACTGACATGCGTAGATTGATCGCCGCCGCCCTATTGGCAACCTTGGCCGCCTGCGGCCAGACATCGACAGATGACGCCGCCACGGCCGAGCCGCTGGCGGCCGCCGCCACGGTCGATTTCGGAGACGACACCAGCCGCTGGTCGAATGACAACGAATGCGATGACAAGCGCTTCATCGGCTCAGGCATGACCGCAACTCCGTTGCTTGACGAGGATATCGGCCACGATGCCACCGATTGCCGCACCGCTTTCCAGGCGGGCAACCTGACCATGCGCAATGCCGCCGCTGCCTCCGCTCCGCAAGCGTTGGCCGCAGCCCCCGTCGCTGGGGGCGCCGTCAATTTCGGTGACGATAACGGCGATTGGTCGAACGACAACGAGTGCGATGACAAGCGCTTCACCGGCCCGGGCATGACCTCCACCGTCTTGCTCGACGCGGACGTGGGCCACGACGCCACCGATTGCCGCACCGCTTACGAGGCGGGCAGGCTGCAACTGGTCGGCTCCGGCGCGGCAGCACCGGCTAAGTAGGATATTGGCGAGCGGGGTGGCTGTGCGCCGCCCCGCTGGCGCTTACCGGAAGTTGTCGGCGTAGGCCTGCAGCTTGAGGCGTTTGGCCGGCACCGTGTGAACCACCGCGCTGATGCCATACTTGTCGGCATAGGCCTGCGCGGCTTCCGCCGTGGCGAATTTCAGCTGCACTTGCGCCTGCGTATCGCCGCTGCCCGCCCAGCCCATCAACGGATCGGCCTTGCGCGCCTCTGCCGGGGCAAATTCAAGGATCCACTGATCGGTCAGAGCCTTGCCGCTCTGCATCGCGTTTTTCGGGCGTTGATAGATCCGTGCCTGCATGGATGAGCCTTTGCGATTTCTGCGTCGTGGAATCAAGTGCGGTTGAAGGCGTTCTTGGTCTTCAGCCCCGGTTTTTCGGCCCACGGCTCGTCCGGCCAGCGGTGGCGGGGATAGCGGCCCTTGCCGTCCTTCTGCACATCGCGCCACGATCCGCGCCAGAACCCGGGCAAGTCGCGCGTGGCCTGCATCGGCTTGCCGCCCGGATCGGTCAGCTTGAGCAGCAGCGGCGTGCGCCCGATCATCGGGTGCGCCTCCAGCCCGAACACCGCCTGCACGCGCACTTCGATGCTGGGGGCATCGTCGGCCGCATAGTCGATGGCGTGGGTCGTGCCCGCCGGGCTGGTGAAATCGCGAGGCGCCTCGCGGTCGAGCTTCTGGCGCTCGTCCCAAGACAGGCGGGCGAGCAGCGTATCGACCAGTGACCCGCGTGGAATGTCCAGCGTGCGGCGGCCTTTGAGCAGCGGCGCCAGCCACTCGGTGGCCTCAGCGGCCAGAAGAGCGGGATCGAGCGGCTCCAGTCCGACGAACCGCGCGCGAGCCAGCAGGTCGCGCGGGAGCAGTTCGCCCAGGTTCTCCACAGCCTTGCCCACAAGGATATCCAGCACAGCCGAGGGGTCCGGATCGGGGTCCGGCCCGGACGCGAGCGTGATCGCGCCCAGCCGCCGCTCGAGCCGCGCTTCCACCCGGCCATCGGTCCAACGCGCGGTGTGGCGGCGTTCGATCCGGTCAGCCAGCCAGCGCTCGACATCGCCGGTATTGAGCGCAATCGCGGCGGTAATCCGCGCTGCACCCGCGCGTCCCTGGGCGTCGCCAATCGCCAGCCACTCGGCGCGGGCGAGCGGTGAGGCGGGATCAAGCGCATAGCCGCGCCCGCCGGCGGACAGCCAGTTCTCGCCAGAAGCATCTCGGCGGCGGGCGAGATTGTCGGGCAGAGCGTGGGCGAGGAGCACGCCGGGGGGTGGCCTCTCTCCCCCTTCCGTTCGTCCTGAGCTTGTCGAAGGACTGCTTTTCTCTTGTGAGCGTGGCAGCAAGGACGGCCCTTCGACAAGCTCAGGGCGAACGGTGAGTTTCTGAGCCTTGGTGGCCCAGCCCGCCGCCAGCTTGCGCGATGCCTCCGCCCGCCCAGAACGATCTCCGTTCCAGCGCTGCAACCGCGCCACCAGGTCTTCGCCACGAGCGCCCAGCCCGCGTTCCTGCAACAGCAGGGCCAGCCGCGCCGCCTCTTCTCCAGCCCCATGCTCCGCGCCGAACAGCACCATCGCCGCCTGCCACGGCGCCATCGGCAAGGCCGCAACCCGGCGGCCGGTCCCGGTCAGTCGCCCCTCACTGTCGAGCGCATCCAGCGCCTGCAACCGCGCCCGCGCCGCCGCCAGCGCAGGAGCGGGCGGCGGATCGAGCCACGGCAGGCTGGCGGGATCGTCCGCGCCCCATTGCGCCACGGCCAGCAGCAGCGGCGCTAGGTCGCTGGTCAGCATCTCGGGCGGATCGAATGCCTCGCGGCCCGCGTGGGCGGCTTCCTCCCACAAGCGATAGGCCACGCCCGACCCCTGCCGCGCCGCCCGCCCGGCCCGCTGCGCCGCGCTCGCCTGGCTGGCACGGGTGGTGACAAGGTGCGTTACCCCCGCCGCCACATCGTAGGCCGGGCGGCGCGACAAGCCGCAATCGACCACCACGCGCACGCCATCAAGCGTGATCGAGGTTTCCGCAATGCTACTTGCCAGAACCACGCGCCGCCGACCTGCCGGATCGCGCCGGATCGCCTCGCGCTGCCCTTGCGGCAGGATCTGGCCGTGCAGCGGCAATACGGGATTGTCCGGAAGCCGCTCCACCAGCCGCTCGCGCACCCGCTCGATCTCACCCACGCCGGGCAGGAAGGCGAGCACATCACCCTGTTCCTCCCGCCACGCGGTGAGAATGGCCGACGTCATGCTGTCTTCAAGTCGCTTCTCCGGGCTGGTACCGAGCCATTTGATCGCCAGCGGATGCGCCTTGCCTTCGCTCTCGATCACCGGCGCGTCTTGCCCCAGCAGCCGGGCAAACCGGGCGCCGTCGATGGTGGCACTCATCACCAGCACGCGCAGATCCGGGCGCAGCACGGCTTGCGATTCCAGCGCCAGAGCGAGGCCGAGGTCGCTGTCGAGATGCCGCTCGTGCGCCTCGTCGAACAGGACGGCAGACACGCCCGCTAGCTCCTGATCGCCAAGGATGCGCGCGACGAAGATCGCTTCGGTCACCACCAGCAGGCGCGTCGCCTTGCTGGTCTTGCTGTCCATCCGCGTGAGATAGCCGACCGTTTGGCCCACCGGCTCGTCCATCTGCTCGGCAATGCGCTCGGCAGCGGCGCGCGCGGCGACACGGCGCGGGCTGAGCAGGATCACCTCGCCGCTGCACCAGTCCTGATCGAGCAAGGCGGGCGCCACCGCCGTGGTCTTGCCCGCTCCCGGCGGCGCGATAAGCACGGCGGAACTGCGGTTGCGCAAGGCGGCCAGCAGGTCCGGCAGGACGGCGTGGATGGGGAGGTCGGTCACGGCACACCCCTTATGGCAGATGTCAGCTCAATACCCGCGCGCGACCGCAAACTGTGCGGCTTCCACCATCGCCCGGCGGGCTTCGCTGTCGGGGAAGATCGCCAGCGCATCGCAGGCACGCTGGGCGTAGAGGCGGGCGCGTTCGCGGGTGTCGGCCACGGTGTTATGCTTGTGGATGATTTCGACCGCGCGGGCCAGGTCCTCGTCCGCATTGGCGAACCCGGCGACGGCGTCGCGCCAGAACCGGCGTTCGTCCTCGGTGCCGCGAGCATAGGCGAGGATCACTGGCAGGGTCATCTTGCCTTCGCGGAAATCGTCGCCGCGGTCCTTGCCCATTTCGGCGCTGCTGCTGTCATAATCGATCGCATCGTCGACCAGCTGAAAGGCCACGCCCAGGTTGCGGCCATAATCGTCGAGCGCCTTTTCCTCGGCCTCGCCGCGTTCGGCAACCACGGCGGCGATGCGGCTGGCGGCGGCGAACAGGGCGGCGGTCTTGGCGCCGATGATGTGGAGATAGCGCTCCTCGCTGGTCTCGATCCGGCGCTGGCTGACTAGCTGGTCCACCTCGCCCTGAGCGATGATGGCGCTGGCGCTGGAGAGGATTTTCAGCACCTTCAGGCTGCCGTCTTCCACCATCACCTCGAACGCGCGGGAGAACAGGAAATCACCGACCAGCACGGTAGCCGGGTTGCCGAACACGATGTTGGCAGTTTCCTTCCCGCGCCGCGTCTCGCTGCCGTCGACCACGTCATCGTGCAGCAAGGTGGCGGTGTGGATGAACTCGACGGCTGCGGCCAGCTTGTGGTGGCGCGTGCCCTGATAGCCGAGCACTTGCGCCCCGGCGAGCGTGAGCATCGGCCGCATGCGCTTGCCGCCGCCGCTGATCAGGTGACCGGCGAGCGCGGGAATGAGCGGGATTTCGCTCTGCATCCGGTCCAGAATAATGGCGTTGACCGCGTTCATCGCGCTGGCGGTGAGCGACAGGATCGGCGCCAGCGAAGGCTTGGCCGTATCCGTACCGCGTATGATGGGGACCACATTGGAAGGCATGTCGTGCGATTCCATGAGCGACCACGCGGGTGTTGGCAAGCGCGCAATTGCTGCTAGGCAATGCCCGATGGAAACCCCTGTGCAGCCCGATCCGGTCCTCGCCGGATACCGCAAGAGCATCGACAACATTGATGCCGCCCTGATCCACATGCTGGCCGAGCGCTTTCGCATCACCCAGGCCGTTGGCCAATACAAGGCGCTGTCCGCTCTGCCCGCCAGCGACCCGGGCCGCGAAGCGCGCCAGATCGAACGGCTGCGCGCGCTGGCGATCGAGGCCGAGCTGGACCCTGAGTTCTCCGAGAAGTTCATCCGCTTCGTCATCGACGAGGTGATCCGCCATCACCACCAGCACGCAGCGGGGAAATAGCATGACCGAAGTGGACCTTATCGGCGGCTGCCTGTGCGGCGATATCCGCTACCAGATCACCCAGCCCGCGCTGTTCGTCAGCCAGTGCTGCTGCAAGGATTGCCAGAAGGCGACCGGCACCGGGCACACCACCATCGTCGGCATCCACAAGGACCAGCTGCGCCTGCACGGCTCGCCCGCAACGTACACCAATGCAGGCGAGAGCGGCGGCAAGGTGACGCGGCATTTCTGCGGGCGCTGTGCTGGCCGGTTGTACACCTCGGGCGACCTGCCGGGCGATATCATCATGGTCCAGGCGGGCTCGCTCGACGATCCCGGTGCGGTGTCGCCGCAGAACGCGATCTACGTGAAGGACAAGGTCAGCTGGGATTACCTCGACCCAGAGCTGCCGCAGTTCCCCGGCCTGCCACAGCGCGTATTGTAGAAACGCCAAAGGGCAGGACCGGCGAACCGGCCCTGCCCTTCATTGCCCGATCAAGCGATCAGAAGCGGAAGTTGGCCACCGCGCGCAGCGAGTGCCACGAAAGGTCCTTCTCCGCCGGCGTCATGGTCACGCCGCCAGCCAGCACGAACGGGTTGGTGTTCCCGGCTGTGCCCCGACCCACGGTAACCGAATAGCCGCCGTTGCTGACGTCGTTGTACAGGTATTCGACACCCAGCGAGATCGCGTCGGTGATCTTCACCTCACCGCCGCCACCCAGCTGGAAGCCCTGCGCCCAGCCCTTGGGATCGTTCTGGGTGAAGGTGTTCTGGGTGTTGGTGGTGGCGAAGCTGTTGTCCATCTTGGCATGCAGCCAGCCGCCGGTGACGTAGACCAGACCCATTTCCTGACCCCAGCCGAGACGACCGCGGATTGCGGCGGTGTAATCGACGCTGCGGGTGAAGGTGTACGAAGCAGGCGTGGTGCTGAACGCGGTGATGCTGTCATCAAGGTTGTTCATGCCCGCTTCGGCCACCAGACCGACGATCATGTTGCTGCCCAGCGGCATATCGAAGCCGACCCGCGCGGAGTAACTCAGCTCGTTGTCGTCATCATCGCAAGCACCGGGCGCGGTGGTGGCGCTGGCGCCGCCACAAAAGCCCGGCGAGAAGGCATTGGCGCCGCCCGAGGTGAGCACGGTATCGCCGTACGAACCGTTGTTGCCGTTGTCGAAGGTCACCGTATCGTTGCTGTCATCGTTGAGGATGTCATAGCCACCGGTGACGCCGACGTATAATCCGCCCCACCCGTTGTCATCCTGCGCCATGGCAGGCGCGGCGGCGCCGGTGGCGAGCGCGGCGAGCGAAATGGCGAAAATCTTGCGCATAAAATCTGATCCTTCTGGCCGCGATGCGGCATCGTGTTTCCCGTCCGGAGCCATAATCGCTCAACGAGAGGCGGGTTCCGCAGTGCAGCAAAGTGCGCAAAAGTGTGGCCAATTTACCGCAGATTGGCGCGCGGCAGGCGCAGGATCACCAGCAGGCCGCCAAGGTCCTCGCTCTCGGCCAGTTCGATCGAACCGCCGTATATCTCCACCACATCGCGCACGATCGCGAGGCCGAGGCCGGTGCCGGGCTTCTCGGTATCCAGCCGCGCGCCGCGGGTGAACAGTTCGCCGCGCTTGTCCTCGGGAATGCCGGCGCCGTCATCCTCGACCCACACCGCGCAGTGCGCCGCCTGTGGTTCGGCATCGACGGTAACGAACACCGAGCCGCCGCCGTATTTGGCCGCGTTCTCGATCAGGTTGCCGAGCATTTCCTCAAGATCCTGCCGCTCGATCGCCACTTCGCTGTGCGCCGCGCCATCCAGGTCAAAGCGGACTTGCGGATAGAGCCGCGCCACCGCGCCCTGCACGCCTTGCGCCGCCTCGCGCACATCGGCCCGGGCGTGGCCGACCGCGCGGCGACCCACGGCGCGAGCGCGCGCCAAATGATGCTCTACCTGTCGCCGCATGGTCAGGACTTCGCGCAGCACCGTATGGTCGAGATCGGGCGAATGGGCGCTGGCGGCGTTGGTCAGCACGGTCAGCGGCGTCTTGAGCGCATGCGCCAGGTTGCCCGCATGAGTGCGCGCTTCCTCGGCCTGCTTCTCGGAGTGGGCGAGTAGCCCATTGAGCTCCTCGACCATCGGCTGCACTTCCAGCGGCAGGGGGTCGGTCACGCGGTTGGCTCCGCCGGTACGGATGCGCTGGATCGAACGCCGGATGCGGCGCAGCGGGCCCAGCCCGTACCAGGTTTGCACAATGGCCATGACGAACAGGCCGATGCCAAGGACCGCGAACGACCACACCAGGATCACCCGGATTCGCGCCAGTTGCTCGTCCAGCGGCGCCCGCGATCCGGCCACGGCGAACTGCCAGTCCACCTCGCTGCCCGGCAGACCCACGGTGCGCTGGGCGACGCGCAGCTCCTCGCCATTTTCGGAAACCAGGTCGTAGAAGATCGGCTGCACCGCCCGCACATCCTCGCGGACCGGCAGCGGCGTGTCCCACAGCGAACGCGAGGGATAGGGCGCGAACCCGGCACCGTTGATCTGCCAGTAATAGCCGCTGTTCGGCTCCAGAAACCGCTGGTCGCCAAGGATGCGATTGAAGTTCACCTCGCCGAACGGGTCGATCTCCGCCGAAACGACCATGGCATTGAGCGAAATGGCCAGCTGATCGTCGTACTGGTCGGACGTCATGTTGGTCAGCGCCCGGTCCAGCGCAAAGCCGCCCACCGACAGCAGCACCAGGATCCAGCCGGCCGCGATCAGGATCATCCGGCGCGAAATGCTGCCGGTATGGTCGGGGGTCGAAACGCCAGCGGGTGCGGCCACATCGGCCACACCCACCAAGGCGCTGTCCTGCAACGGAGCGGTCATCCGGGCCGCCGTACCCGCGTCATTCGCCGCGCGAATGGCCGGGATCGTCGAGGCTGTAGCCAAGTCCGCGGATAGTGGTGATCACTTCGGCACCCAGCTTCTTGCGGATGCGGGTGACGAACACTTCGATCGTGTTGGAATCGCGATCGAAGTCCTGATCATAGATGTGCTCGATCAGCTCGGTACGGCTGACCACCTTGCCCTTGTGGTGCATCAGGTAGCTGAGCAGCTTGTATTCCTGCGCGGTCAGTTTTACCGGCTCGCCATTGCGGGTGACGCGGCCGCTGCGGGTGTCCAGCCGCACTTCGCCCGCGATCAGTTCGCTGCTGGCATTGCCCGATGCGCGGCGGATCAGCGCGCGCAGGCGGGCGATCAGTTCCTCGCTCTGGAACGGCTTTGCCAGGTAATCGTCGGCCCCGGCATCGAGCCCGGCGACCTTGTCCGACCAGCTGTCGCGCGCGGTCAGCACCAGCACCGGGAAGTTGCGCTTTTCCTTGCGCCACATGCCCAGCACGGTCAGCCCGTCGATCTCCGGCAGACCCAGATCGAGCACGACGGCATCATAATCCTCGGTCGAGCCGAGGAAATGGCCGTCCTCGCCATCGGTGGACAGGTCCACGGCATAGCCGTTCTGCTCCAGCGTATTCTTGAGCTGTTGGCCCAGCGTCGGTTCATCCTCGACAATCAGGATGCGCATCGAAGTTCCCCTGCTAACTTGCGATTGGTTAAGTGGTCGCTTGCGTCAAACGCGTCAACCGGTGTGGCGGTTTCCTTTGTGAAGACAATGATCTCAGCGCGAAACCCGCAGCACCCGCGCGGTGCGGGCATCGACATCGACCCAGATCACCCGCCCCTCGCGGATGAACTTGAGGCGATAGGCGCTGGCCAGAGGATCGTATTCGAAGCCGATGTACTCGTCGCCGCTCATCTGCGGCAGGATGCGCCGCTCGATCTCGCGGATCGACATGTTGCGGCCCGCCTGCATCTGTTCGCGGGCGCGCTGCTGTTCGTCTGCCGCCGGTGCGTTGCCGCCACGGGTCTGCGCAAGCGCCACGTCCGTGAAGACGGGGCCAGTGAGCAGGGCCATGGCGGCCAACGAGGCGAACAAGCGGTTCATGTCAGTCTTTTGCCTAGGGTCGCGCCATTGAACAAGGTGTGAATGTGCGCGTCGGCGTTCAGAAAGAAACGCGGTTTCCTTAACGCGTCATCTCGAACTTGACGCTGATCGTCACGCCAGACTGGACCTGGCCGGGCACCACCGGGGTGGCCGCAGCCTGCGCCACATCGCGCTCCATGGCTACGGGAATCGGCCCGCCGTAGAACTGCGGCTGGCCCTCGCTCACTTCAAGCAGGCGCACGCCGGTGAACCCGGCCATGCGGGCATAGTCCAAGGCCCGCGCCTCGGCCGTGCGCATGGCCTGCGTGCGGGCCCGATCCTGCGCCGACGTGGGATCCTCCACCGAAAAGCCGACGCCGCCCAGATCGGTTGCCCCCGCCGCGACCAGTGCATCGAGCACGGCGCCGGTGCGCTGGATATCGTGCAACTTCACGGTCACGCGGTTGACCACCTGGTAGCCACGGAACCGCTGCGTGCGGGTGGCCTCGTCCCATTCGTACTGCGGGCTGAGGTTGATGCCGGTGGTTCCGATGTCGTCCTGATCGATACCCAATGAGCGGATGCGGTCGATTACGGCAGTCATCCGAACGGCGTTCTGGCTCATCGCGGCCACCGCCGTTTGGGCCGAAGTCGTCACCCCGGCATCGAGCGTGGCGAGGTCAGGGTCGCCGGGCACGTTCTCGGTCACCGTCAGCTCCACCATGGGGCCGCTCGCCTGGATCTGCACCTCGGCGGCGGACGCCACGGCGGGCACCATCGCGGCAAACGAGGCGACGGCGAGGACGGGAAGGGTGTTGCGATGCATGAGGGAAAACTCCTGATAAGGTGGGGCACAAATGCGCTCAGGCGAATTACGCGCCGCTGAACTGTTCGGTTCCTTGCCAGCAAGGTTTCCTGCCCCTAGTTGCGCCTGCATCATGGCGGAACCACCGATCCTCTCCTGGGAAGGCCTTGGGCTGCAGCAAGGCGGCGGTTGGCTGTTCGGCGCGCCGCCCAGCTTTGCCAATGGCGGACCCGGCATGGACCTGCACGTCGGCCCGCGTGATCGGCTGGCGCTGATCGGCCGCAATGGCGCGGGCAAGACCACTCTGATGCGCCTGATTGCGGGCGAGATCGAAGCCGATCGCGGGCTGCGCAAGACCCGCCCCAACACGCAGATCGTGCTGCTGGAGCAGGACCCGGACTTCACCGCCTGCGCCACGCTGATGGACTTCGCGCTCGCCGGTCCCGATGCGCCCGCGCGGCACGAGGTCGAATCGATTGCCGGGCAACTGGGTATCGACATGACCACCGGCGCCGCCGGAGCATCGGGCGGTGAGCGGCGGCGCGCTGCCCTCGCCCGCGCCTTGGCGCTCGATCCCGACCTGCTGCTGCTCGACGAGCCGACCAATCACCTCGACCTCGCCGCGATTGACTGGCTGGAAAGCTGGCTCGCCCGCTACAAGGGCGCCTTCGTGGTGATCAGCCACGACCGCACCTTCCTCAAGCGCCTGACCAATGCCACGCTGTGGCTCGATCGCGGCAACCTGCGCCGCAAGGACGTCGGCTTCGGCGGCTATGAGGCGTGGGAAGAGCAGGCCTACGCCGAGGAAGCCCGCGCCGCTGACAAGATGGACGCCAAGCTGAAGATCGAGGCGCACTGGCTGGAACGCGGTGTCACCGCGCGGCGCAAGCGCAACATGGGCCGGCTGGAAAAGCTCTACCAGATGCGCAGCGCCCGCGCCTCGATGATCAACCCCTCGGGCACCGCCAAGCTGCAACTGGGCAGCGATGCCGAGTTCAAGTCGAAGTCGGTCATCGTGGCGGAGCAGATCACCAAGTCGTTCGGAGCCGGAGAAACCTTGCGTCCGATCATCAAGTCGTTCTCGTTGCGCATCCAACGAGGTGACCGGATCGGCTTGGTCGGAGCCAATGGCGCGGGCAAGACCACGCTGCTCAAGTTGCTGACCGGCGAGTTGGCACCCGACAGCGGCACGATCACCCATGCGCGCACGCTCAAAGGCGTGACGATCGACCAGCAGCGCAAGCTGATGGACCCGCAGAAGACCGTGCGCCAGGTCCTGGCCGAGGGCGGCGACTGGATCGACGTGCGCGGCGTGCGCAAACACGTGCAGGGCTACCTGAAGGAATTCCTGTTCGATCCATCGGTGGTCGACGCCAAGATCGGCACCTTCAGTGGCGGCGAGCGCAGCCGCATCCTGCTGGCGCGCGAATTCGCCCGCGTGTCCAACCTGCTGGTGCTCGACGAGCCGACCAACGACCTCGACCTGGAAACGCTCGACCTGTTGCAGGAAGTGATCGCCGATTACGAAGGCACCGTGCTGATCGTCAGCCATGATCGCGACTTCCTCGATCGCACGGTCACGATCACGCTGGGCCTCGACGGCAGCGGCACGGTGGATATCGTGGCGGGCGGCTACGCGGACTGGGAGAAGCAGCGCAAGGAGCGCTCAGCGCGCACCGAACGCAAGGCCGCTCCGGTGGAAGCCGCTCCGCCGCCACCACCGCCACCCCGTTCCACCAAGCTGTCGTACAAGGACAAGCGCGATTACGAGTTGCTGCCGGCGCGGATCGAGGAGCTCGACCGCCTGATCGCCCACGGCGAGGCGGCACTCGCCGATCCGCAGCTATACACCCGCGACCCGGTCAAGTTCGCCCGCATCAGCAAGAGCCTCGATGTGGCCCGCGAGGAAAAGGATGCGGCGGAGATGCGTTGGCTCGAACTGGCGGAGCTGGTCGAGGGCTGAGCGCCCTCACCCAATCCGGTAAAAATCGGCCACCCGGTCCAGCGCCAGCCGCAGTACCAGCTTGCCGCTGCGGGCGGGCCAGCTGAGGCACTTTTCGGCGAGCGGCAGGCTCTCGCCCGCGCAGACCACGCGCCACAGGATGTCCTCCAGCCCACGCCCCGCCTGCGCCAGCGCACCGTGGAACCGCGCGCGTGCGGCAATGCAGCGCTCGGTGGGCGAGAGGCCGTGATCGCCGCCGCCGATGCGCACCGCGTCCCACTGCATGGTCACGCTTGGGCCGAGTTGCGCGCGCTCGTAGTCGCGCCGCAGCAGTTCGCCCGCCGCGTGCAAGCGGTCGTCGAGATGGCCGTGGGCGTGGAGCCATGCGAGCGGGCTTTCGGCAATGTTGACGCTGACGCTGCGGCCCCGGCGCGGCGCACCACCCTTCTGGCGCGGCCCCTCGCTGGTCAGTTCGCGTTCGACCAGATGCTGCTTCATGCGACGAATCCCCTCATGCGTGAGGGCGCGCCTTGACATGACAACCTTTGTGTAGAAAACCGATTTGGTTCCTCGCTTAAATTTAAGGTACCAGTAGTGATCAACCGCATCCGGGATATCCGCAAGCAGAAGTCGATGACGCTGGCCGAAGTTGCCGCAGCTTGCAGCCCGCCGACCACGGCGCAGACCATCGGCCGCCTTGAAACGGGCATGCGCAATTTGTCGCTGGTGTGGATGAACCGGATCGGCACGGCGCTCGGCGTCGACCCAGAATTGCTGGTGAAGGGCGAAGAAGACACAGTCCCGCAGGTCATCGCCCGCCTGACCGAACAGGGGGCCGAGCCGCTCACCCGCTCGCGCGATGCTATCCTGCCCACGCAATTGTCCGGTGGCCAAAGCGACGCCGGGCCGCTGGTGTGCCTGGTGATCGAGACGCCGCAGGGCGAGTATCGCAGCGGTGACCAGCTGTGGATGCGCCAGGTGGGGCTGGACGATGCCCCTGCGATCATCAACCGCGACGTGCTCGCCCCGCGCAGCGGCGGGCGGTTCGCCTTTGGCCGCCTGATCGACCGGCAGGGGACGATGGTCGGCCTGCTCCCGCCGGGCATCGGCCAGCGTCAGATAGTGATCGACCGGCCCGCCTGGCTGGCGGTGGCCGAGATGCTCGTCCGCAAGCTCTGAGCGACGCCGTGAAGCGCCTGCTGTCCATCGCCACGCTCTATCCCAACGCGCACACGCCGCGCTTCGGCACCTTCGTGGCGCGGCAGATGGAGGCGTTGGCGGCGCGCGGCGACTGGGAGGTGACCGTGATCAACCCCGTCGGCACCCCGCCCTTCGCTCCCGGACGGTACGCCGCATTGGCCGCTGCGGCGGTGAGCGGGGAGGAGCATGGCGTCGTCGTCCACCGCCCGCCCTTCACGCTGATCCCGGTGGTTGGCGGCCCGTTCAACCCGCGCATGATCGTGCGCAGCGTTTTGCCACTGGCGCGGCAGCTCCACGCGGCGCATCCGTTTGATCTTGTCGACGCGCAGTTCTTCTATCCCGATGGCCCCGCTGCCGCCGCCGTGGCGCGCGAGCTGGGCCTGCCGCTGGCGATCAAGGCGCGGGGTGCGGATATTTCGCTGTGGGGGCACAAGCCTTACGCCAACCGCATGATGCGCGCGGCGGCGGCGCAGGCGGCGGGGCTGCTCGCGGTGAGCGAGGCTCTGGCGGACGACATGGCGGCGATTGGCCTGCCACGCGACAAGATCGCGGTGCATTACACCGGACTCGACCACGCGTGCTTTCGCCCGCTCGACCGCGCCGCCTCGCGCCAGCGGCTGGCTGATCAGCTGGGCATTCCGCTCGATGGAGCGCTGCTCGCCAGCGTCGGCGCGCTGATCCCGCGCAAGGGCCAGGCGTTCGTGATCGAGGCCTTGGCGCGACTACCCCAGGCGCGACTGGCGCTTGTCGGCACAGGGCCGGACGACGCGGCCTTGCGCAAGCAAGCGGCCGATCTGGGCGTGGCCGAGCGGGTGCATTTTCTCGGCTCGCTCGATCATGAACTGCTGCCCGTGGTGCTCAGCGCCGCTGAAGCGATGGTCCTGCCGTCTGCCAGCGAAGGCCTCGCCAACGCCTGGGTCGAGGCGCTTGCCTGCGGCACGCCGCTGGTGATCACTGACGCCGGCGGCGCGCGCGAACTGGTGCGGACATCGGCTGCCGGTCGGATCGTGGCCCGCGATGCAGGAGCCATCGCCGCAGCCGTGCGCGAATTGCTAGCAAATCCGCCCGACCGCGCGGACATGGCGCAAGCGGCGGAACCGTTCAGCTGGCAAGCCAACGCGGCCCGGCTGGCGGAGCTTTACGCCGGCTACTGCGCCTGACCGCTCAAATCTTCCCGCGCGCCTTGCGTTCCTGTACTTCCACGGCGGTTTCCACAGCCACGAAGCTGTTGGTGGTCACCCCCAGCCAGATCAGGATCGGCGCGGCCATGTAGACCGAGCTGTAGGTGCCGACAAAGATGCCCAGCGTGATGCACGCGGTCATGCCGAACAGGCTGGCCGGGCCGAAGAACAGCAACGGGATCAGCGCGATGAGCAGCGACAGCGAGGTCATCACCGTGCGGCTCAGCGTCTCGTTGACCGAAAGGTCGAGCAGCGCGGGCATGTCCATCTTGCGGTACTTCTTCAGGTTCTCGCGGATGCGGTCATAGACCACGATGGTATCGTTCAGCGAATAGCCGATCAGCGCCAGCAGGGCGGCGACGATCTGCAGGTTGAATTCCATCTGGAACAGCGCGAGCATGCCCATGGTCAGCGACACATCGTGCGCCAGGGCGAACAGCGCGCCCACGCCGAACTGCCATTCAAACCGCACCCAGATGTACAGCGAGATGGCAACGATCGCGACAAGGAGGGCAAACAGGGCCTTTTCCCTGAATTCACCGGCCACCTTGCCCGACACCGTTTCGTTGGCATCGCGCCGCACGTTCTCGTGGTTGGCCTGGATGCTGGCGATCACGCGATTGCCGATCTCGGTCGCCGCGCCGGGTGTGTCCTCGACGCCTTCGGGCAGGCCGACGCGGATCGACACCGAATTGGCATCGCCGAACCGCTGGATCACCGGCTCACCAAGCCCCATGCCGCCGATCTGTTCGCGCAGGTCTTCCACCGGCGCTTCCTGCTGGCCGATGAAAGTGACGCGCACTTCCTGGCCGCCGGCAAAGTCGACGCCGTAATTGAGGCCCATGGTCAACACTGCCGCCCAGCTGGCGATCATCAGGATCACGCTGATGACGTAGAACGGCACCCGCAATTTCAGGAAGTGGATGTTGGTATCGTCCGGGACGAGCTTGAGCAGTTTCATGTCGTTCTCCTCGCTCAAATCCGCAGGTCGGTCGGGCGCTTCTTGCGCAGCCACTCTGCCACCCACAGCCGCGTCAGGGTCACCCCGGTGAACACCGAGGTGAACAGGCCGATGATGAGCACCACGGCGAATCCCTTGATCGGACCGGAGCCGAACAGGAACAGCAGCACGCCGGCGATGAAGTTGGTCATGTTGGCGTCGTAGATCGCCCGGCTGGCCTCGCGGTAGCCGGTTTCCACCGCCGCCACCACGCGCCGCCCGCGCTTGCGTTCCTCGCGGATGCGCTCGTAGATCAGCACGTTGGCGTCCACCGCCGCGCCAATTGTCAGCACGAAGCCAGCGATGCCCGGCAAGGTCAGCGTCGAGCGGATCATGGCCATGATGCCGAGGATCATCAGCACGTTGATAATCAGCGCCAGTGTCGCATAGATGCCGAACCGGCCATAGGTGACGATCATCAGGGCGATCACCAGCAAAGTGCCGACAGCCATAGCGATCATGCCGGTACGGATCGATTCTGCGCCGAGGTCCGGCCCCACGGTGCGTTCTTCCACCACGGTCAGTTCGACCGGCAATGCGCCCGAACCGAGCGCGATGGCCAGCTGGGTCGATTGCTGCACGGTGAAGCCGCCCGAGATCTGCGAGGTGCCGCCGAGGATCGGTTCGCGGATCACCGGCGCGGAGATCACCTCGTCATCGAGGATGATGGCGAACTGCTTGCCGACGTTCTCGCGGGTGAGACGGGCGAAGCGCTCGGCGCCTTGCGAGTTGAAAGTGATCGACACCGCCGGCTCGTTGTTCTGCGAATCGCGTGTGGCTGCGGCGGAAGTCAGCGAATCGCCGCGCACCCCGCCGAGGCGCCGCACGGCCAGAACGGTTCCGGCATAGTCACCGCCCACCGCGCCGGGGACCAGCTGGCTGCCACCGGGCGCAATGCCCTGCTGCACCAGCGCGGCGGCATCGGGGCTGTCGTCGACCAGCTTGAATTCCAGCTTGGCGGTCTGGCCCAGCAGGTCCTTCAGCGCCTGCGGGTCCTGCAGGCCGGGCACCTGCACCACGATCCGCGTCTCACCCTGGCGGATGATTGTCGGTTCCCGCGTGCCCAGCGCATCGATACGGCGGCGGACCACGTCGGTGGCGCTGTCCATTGCCGTGGCGACGGCGTTCTCCAGCCCGCTCTGCGTGGGGGTGAGCACCAGGCGATTGGTGTCGAGCACTTGCAGTTGCCACTCGCTAGTCAGCCCGGCACCATTCATCAGCGGCAGCACCGCCTCGCGCGCGGCGTCGACCTGCGCGGGGTTTTCCAGCGTGATCGAGAAGCGGTTATTGGCGGTGGACACTTCAGTGTAGCCGATTTCCGGCTCGGCATTGGCGAAGGCCTGGCGGACGCCCTCCTCCATGTTCTCCAGCCGTTGGGCCGCCACCTGCGTCTGGTTCGCCTCGAGCAGGATGTGGCTGCCACCGGCGAGGTCCAGCCCCAGGTTGACCATCGGCTTGTAGAGATTGTCCGGCCAGTGGACCGTGGTGAACGAGAGCAGCGAAGGCAGCGACGCCAGCATGGCGAGTCCGGCGATCAGCCAGAGCGAAACCTTCTTCCAGCGCGGAAAATCGAGCATCGGGACAAACGCCTTATTCGTTATTCTCTGGCGATCAGTCGTTAGCGGGCTTGGTGACTGGCGAGACCACATCGCCGATCATCGAGCGGACCACCTTGACCGTAACGCCCTTGGCGATCTCGACCTCGGCATAGTCGTCGTCCACCTTGGTGACCTTGCCGACAATGCCGCTGGATGTGACGATCTGGTCGCCGCGCTTGACCCCGGCAATCTTGGTCCGCTGGTCCTTCTGCTGGCGCATCTGCGGGCGGATGATCAGGAACCAGAAGACCGCCGCGATGCCGATGTAAGGCAGGAAAACGAGATAGGCTGGTGCGGAACTGGCACCCGCGGCGGCGAGATAATCAAGCATAGTTGTTGCCCATCAGATGTGTGCCCCCGGCGCGGTGCGCCAAGCCACGAAGCGTTGTAAATGGCCGCGAATGGCCACCGTTCAAGCCCTCTCCCAAAGCCGGTCGGGCATGTGGCGTCGCGCCTAGCAGCAATAAACCGCCAGAGCAATCGAGGGGCAATGAAGGCAGGTCAATCGAGCGGCTTGCCATGCCACAGGGACCTGCCTATAGGCCCGCACTCCACTGGCCTCGGGACGTAGCGCAGCCTGGTAGCGCATCACACTGGGGGTGTGGGGGTCGCAGGTTCGAATCCTGTCGTCCCGACCAGTGGAATTACCCCTTACCCCGCACCACCCCCAGAAAACGCAAGCACCTACGAGCTGGCGCGGAACGAGAAATCGACCCGCACGGTGGGCGCGATCCCCGCCGCACTCTCGCCCGTGCCGACGCCGAATGCGTTGCGGTCGATCGAGGCGCTGCCCTCCACCTGCCGGTTGGCACCGCTGCCGCCAAGCGTGAAGGTGATCGTCTGCGGACGGCTGGCGCCGTGCAGCGACAAGGTGCCGCGTGCCCGATAGCTGTTGCCGGTGCGTGTGACGCTGGTCGAGCGGAAGGTTGCCGTGGGGTTTGCTCCGGTGTTGAAGAAGTCGCCGCCCTGCAGCATCTGGTCCTGCGTGGCATCGCCGATAGAGGCGCTGGCGAGATCGATCTGGATGGCGATGTCGGCGGTTTCGGGATGCTCGGGGTCCATCACGATGGTCCCGCTCCAGCGCCGGAAAGTCCCGCTGATCGCCGTGCCGCCGTTGTCGGCGGTGAACCGCAAGGTCCCGCCCGGCTGGATGTCCCACGATGGCGGGGGACCGGCTGCGGCGGTGGCGCTTTCTTCGGCGGCCGCCGTTTCCTCGGCGGTCGGATCCGCGATTGCCGCGCTGGCCGAGGCCGCCGGGGTGGCTGCCGTATCCGGCGCGGCGGAGGCTGTGGCAGCCTCCGCTTCATGCTCACGCTCGCCTTCACCCGGCAAGACAGCGAGCAAGCCCAGGCAAAGCGCCACAACGCCCACCAGCATGGCGAGGCCGAGGCCTGCCGCGCCCCTTGGCGACATGCGCACCAGGGTCGCGTCCTTGAGGCGGAAATGGTGAAAAAGCGCCGCCGCGACGTGGCCCACGAACAACGCGATGCCGCCAAATGCGATCAGCTCGTGGGCTTCCTCCAGCGTGTGGTTGAGGCTGTCGGCCAGCGGCAGGTGCGGCCACGGGATCACGCCCCACACCATGGTCGGCACCTGGATCGGCGCGGTCGAGACAATCGCCCAGCCGGTCAGCGGCGCGGCCAGCATGAAGGCGTAGAGCGCGAGGTGGCCCGCCTTGACGGCCTGCCCTTCCCATCCCTTGAGCAGCGCAGGCGGCGGGGAATATCGCAGCCGCCAGCCGAGCCTGACCAGCGTCAGGACCAGGATCGTCAGTCCCAGGCTCTTGTGCAGCTGGTACAGAGCAAAGCCACTGGCATCGCGCGGCATGCCGAAGCCCAGCGCCAGCTCTGCCGCCAACGCAAACGCGATCAGCCAGTGGAGCAGCATGGCGCCGCTGTTGTAACGCGTGGCGGCTCGGTCGGTCATGGTCACCTCTTTATGCGGTCATGTTTCGGCGGGTTGCCCGCGTGGTCGGTTAGCGCGGGCGCCGCGATCAGTCCACGACTTCGGTCTCGGTCAAGGCGAGTTCGAGTAGTTTCTCGGCGCGGGCGACCATATGTTCGATCACCCGGCGCACCACGTCCAGATCCTCCTCGGGGATGCCGTCGGTCAGGAACGCGTCACGCTCCTGGGCCCGCTCGGTCATCCGCGCCCGCAATTCCTTGCCTGCCGTCGCCGGCCCGATCTCGATTTCCGGACCACCAGGCTTGCGCGAGCGGGTCAGCAACCCGCGCTCCACCATGGCCTTGACCGAGCGGCTCAACTGCCCACGATCCTGCACCAGCCGGTCGGCCATGCCGTTGAGCGACAGCCGCGTTTCATCGCTGACCGTGGACATGATCCGCCACTCGATCTCGGTGAGATTGAAGTCCCGCCGGTAGGTGACCATCGTGCTGCGCCGCATCAGGGTGAACAGCCTGACCATACGCATCGACACCAGCCCGCCCAACGGGCTGGTCGGATTGCGCCGCAGGTTGGCCATCGCGTCGGGCTCATCAGCCCCGACGCGCTTCTGTTCAGCATCGGTCATCGAACCCCCTTGCGATTCCCCGCGCTGTTTGGCCATATGATTTTGCGCGTGTCAAAAAGATGTGGCGCGACGGGCCGGAAATCGGCAGCCTTGCTTACTGCTCCCGGCCGCCAGCCGCAGAGGTCAAACACGGCGAAGGCCGTCCCGTCGCGTCATTCCGCTTCCTCGGCAATCATCCGCTCAACCTCGCGCCGATAAGGCTTCCACCCGAGCAGCGTGATCACCAGTGCAGCGGGCAGGAACACCACGTGCAACAGCATGATCGACGTGCCCAGATCGTCGGAGATGTAATCGGTGGTCAGTCCGGTAATCACCGGCGACAGGCCTTGGCCCACGACGGTGAAGATAAACAGGTACAGCGCCATCACCTGCCCGCGCAGCTGGCTGGGGGTGACGATCAGCATGACGGCGTTGAGCATCGGCCCGCTCAGCCCCAGCACCAGGTAAGCCACCGCATTGCATGCCATCGCCAGTTCGGGCGTGGGCATCAGCGGCATGGCGACGGCGAAAGGGATATTCAGCGCGCGGGTAAAGACCACCACGCGATAGGGCGCATCAACCATGCCGCGCGCCTGCATCCGATCCACCCAGCGCGCGCCCAACCACAGCCCAAACAGCATCACACAGATCGCCAGCAGCCCGCCGACCATGCCATAGGTCGCGGGCGACCAACCGTGCGTGCGCTCGAAGAACGCCGCGCCCCAAGCCCGGCTGCCGTTGTCGAGCGAGCCCAAGGTCAGGCCGAGGAACAGCGGTCCGTAAACCGCAAAGTGCAGCCCCATGTGCTTGAGTGCACCCCACAGTGGTACCCGCGAAACCGGCGTGCGATAGATGCGGCGCGGCGGCTCCTTGATGGTCAGCATCAGCAGCGCGATCACCACACCGGGCAGCCCCACTGCCAGCAGCACAGCCTGCCACGGCCGCAATTCGCCGACCAGCGGCAGGTGGGGCGTGCCCACGATGCCGATGATGGTGATGATCACACCGCCCAGCAACATCGACAGGCCGTTGCCCGCCACCGAGCCAAGCTGGAGCGTGTAGATCGCGCGCGGCAGCCGCTCGCGGCTGAAGAAGTCCGCGACCAGCGAGTAGGACGCCGGGCCGTTGACCGCCTCCCCCGCCCCCACCGCCATGCGGGCATAGAACAGCTGGGAGAAATTCGCCGCCAGCCCGCAAGCGGCGGTCGCCAGGCTCCACACGGTGATGGCGATGGCGATCAGCCGCTTGCGCACCCAGCGGTCGATCAGCGGTGAGATCGGCACCCCTACGATCATATAGGCCATCGCGAATGCGGGCCCGAGCAACATGCTGGCTTGGGTGTCGGTCAGCCGGAAATCGGTGATGATCTGCTGGATCAGCAGACTGAGAATGCCCTGGTCGAGCATGGCAAAGGTGGTCGTGACCGCCAGAATGCCAACCGCGTACCAACCCTGCTTTTCAGGGGGATAGACATGCCTAGGGGGCGCTGCGGCAGCGCCTTCCGGCAATAAGTCTATGGCCTCTTGCGGCACTCTTCCAACCCCCAGCGCGGCGCCACTGTCGGGCCGCGTCCAGTCAGATTTACGATGAAGCCGCGAATTGGCAACCGGCTATGCTGGCGCACTGACGAGGAATACGCCGACCCGCACGAACCGAAGCACTCGTGCGGTCGGCGGTTGGCACGAAGGGCAAGGCCGCGCCGGCTGCGACTACAGGAACTGGGTGTGGCCGTCCTCACTCACCGGATTGCGATCGTTCTCGGCGCATTGGAACTCGATCAAAGCGCCGTGGCGATCGCGGCGATAGTTGACGCGAACATTCCACGGGCCCGAGAACGCGATCGGGTCGGTCATCGTCAGCTCGTTGATCAGCAGGTCTGGATTGTCGGGCGACAAGTGGATGCGCTCGACAAGGCGGAACTCTTCAGAGTGCTTGCCGCCCTCGCCCACTTCCAGCCGGTCGGAAATACCGATGGTATCGACCACCAGCGTATCGCCTTCCCAGTGGCCGATCGAATGCCCCATGAAGCTGGGCGTCATCTCCTCCAGTGGCGGGTGGCCGCGGCCGTCGGTCCAGATCGTGCGCGTCTGCATCCAGGCTTCCTGGTTGATCGTCACGCGACCGGGGGTGAACAGGAACTCGTAGGGATACTGCGCCAGCATCATGATGCGCGGCATACCGGGCGGGCTGCAGTTCGAGCGGCTGCGCAGTTCCACGCCTTCATTCGCCTGCACCTGCTCGCGCCAGCGTTGCCAGTTCTCAAGGTATTCGCCCTGCAACGGCGGCGGCGTGGCGCGGCCGCCCATCGCGGGATCGCCGCGCTGGAGGAACCAGATGCCGCCCCAGTCGGGCAACTGGTCAAGCTGGTGATAATTGCCCCGAGTAAAGCCCGCGCTGGCTTCGGGCGCAATGCCTTCGGGCGGCGGTGACTGGGTGGCGGCTCCCACTGGCGGCGCGGTTTGCGCCTGAGCGCCACCCACAGCGGCAACCAGACCAAGCGCGGCTACCCCGGCCAGCGCACGGCGAATGTTTATCATTGTGATCCTCTCCCCAGCCTTGCCGACTTATTGCTGCGGTACGGTGCCCAGTGCGGCACCGTTGGCCTTGCGTACGCCCACATAGCTGCCGCCCCGCGCGCCGCTGCGCAACGGGTGGACCCAAAGTTGCACGCGTTCGCCCTGGCGCAGGCTGGTGCGGGTCCAGCCGTCCTGCACCAGGTTGTTGGGGCTGGTCATCTCGATCGACCATTCCTCCACCGCGTTGCCTGCCGGCACCGACACGCGGATGAAGGCGTGCGGGTTCTGCCAGCGGAACTGGGTGACCGTCGCGTTGAGCAACACGGTGCGCTGCATGTCGAACATCGAATAACTGTGATGCGCCGAGGCCGGAGCCGAAGCGGTCATCGCCAGCGGGGTCATCAACACGGCGGCCAACAGAAATTTTGGCGCTAGTTTGCCGAGCAGTTTCATGAGATCGTCTCCTTCGGCCTAGAAATTGGGAACATTGATCGGTTGCCCGTTCTTCGGCAGGCCCGAATCCAGCACGGTGCCATCGGCCTTGCGCAGGTCGAGGAACAGGCCGCCCGGCTCGCCGTTGCGCAGCGGATTCATGCGCAGCGAAATGCGGTCACCCACGCGGAGCGAATTGCGCCGCCAGCCCTGCCGGGTCAGGTTGTTGGGGCTGTTCAGCTCGATGCTCCAGGTGCGCGTGGCATTGCCCTGGCGCGTTTCAATTTCGATGAAGGCATGCGGGTTGGTCCACTGGAACTCGCGCACCGTGCCCTCCACCGTCATGATCTGGCGCTGGTTGAACATGGCGAAGCTGTGGTGCGCCGCCGCGGGCGCTGCCGCCATGGCCAATCCGGCGACACCGGCCAAGGCCAGCGCCGCAGCCAAAATCCTAGTCATCTTGGGGAATCCCTTCCACATGGCTCTGCCCTCGCTCCTCCGCTTCCGCGCGGCCCAGATCGGTGCCGGGCAGGTTGGCGTTGTAAGCCAGGATGCAGTTGCTCTCGTTGATATCGGTATAGTCCTGCCGACCGAACCGCTTGGTCGATCGCCATTCACCTTCCCACAGCGTGGGGTCGGTCATGATGTATTCCACTTCCATCACGGTGCCGTTTTCCAGCATGCGGATGCGCTCGACGATCACGGTGTCGAACGACATGGGGATGCCGTTATCGATCCAGTGGTTGTCGGC
Organism: Alteraurantiacibacter sp.; assembly: GCA_039927835.1. GTDB lineage: Bacteria > Pseudomonadota > Alphaproteobacteria > Sphingomonadales > Sphingomonadaceae > Alteraurantiacibacter. The sequence goes on along the minus strand of JBDSUF010000045.1, from coordinate 4,915 downwards.
CTCGAAGTAGGTGGTGTGGACCACCAACGTGTCACCTTCGAAATGGCCGATGCTTTCGCCATTGTAGCTGGGCACCACCAGGTTGCTGTCGGAATGCTCGCGCCCATCGAGGAAGATGGTGCGGACCGAGTTGTTGAAGCCGGAGATGACATAGATCGCCGTGGGCAACTGGATGAAAGCGTGCGGCCACACGCGCGTCATCAGCATGGGCATGCCCGGCGGATAGCACTGGCCGATCGCATCACGATAGGTCTCGTTGCGCGCGGCCGCCAGCGGCGCTTCGATCAGCGCCTCGATGCCTTCAGGGCCGAACCGCGGATAGGGCGGGCCGAACAGGAAGTGTGAAAAGCCTTCGCGCAGGTCGATAAACCAGGTGCCGGTGACGTCGAACAGCGGCGGCGGCCGGTCGGCATTGAGGTTGGCGGGGGCCAGAGCGCCCAGGTAACCCGGGTGCTTGGGCACCATGCCGTCCAGGCGCTCGGCGCTGAGCGGCGTGTAGGTGCGCACCACCTCGGGTTGCTCGCGGGGCTGCTCCGGCGTTGCATCCTGCGCCTGCACGGCAGAACTGCACAGAACCGCCAAAGCGCTGCTCGCCAGCAACACACCGCCCTGTGCTTTCAATCCAGACCACATACGATTGACCATAGCCATCCTAATCCCATACCTTTTTGACTAAGTCAAATAAGGTGAAGCCAAGCTGAACGGGCGCGCAGCATTTGCCGCGCGCCCGTCCTGTTCACCCGTTTATCAGAAGTCGTACCGCATCGTCAGGCTGACTTCGCGCGGACGACCACGGACCACCGACAGCGCGGAGCGCAGCGGAGCCGCAAGGCCGGTACCCGCGCCCGAATCCCAGAACCCACCACCGAAGCGCTGGGCGAAGGTGGCATAGGTCTTGTCGAACAGGTTGGTGCCGGCCAGCGTGAAGGTCACCGGATAGTCCTCTAGCGCCAACTGCACGCGGGCGTTGACGATGCCATACGACGGCAGCGTATACGACGAATCGGTGCCCGAAGTCGGGTGCGTCTCCATCTTGCCGAGGTAGGCATAGCTGGCGTTGAGCGTCAGTTCACCGCCCAGCCCGTCACCAATCCACGTCGCGCCGATGTTGTATGTCGGCGACGGCGCGTCGGGGAACAGGTTCACCGTGCCCGCCGGCGGATTGATCAGCGTCGGTTTGAACGCGGCAAAGCTGCCATCGATCAGGAAGCTGTCCGACAGCCGCAACTGGCCGTCCAGTTCCACGCCTTCCAACCGCACATCGCCCTGGTTCTGCACCTGGATCAGGAAACCGACCGGGCATTGGGCGCCGCCCGCCGGAATGCTCGCCAGTGTGCCAGTGCCGCAGGTAACCTGCACTGCCGCCTGCCGATTGGTGTAGTCCATCCGGAACACGGTGGGGTTGAGCCGCACCACACCATCGAACAGTTCAAGCCGCAGGCCAGCTTCGTAGTTGATCACGCTTTCGTTGGGGATCGGGTTGATGAGAAGGCTCTGCGCCGCGCCGCTATAGTCGACGGGGTTGTTCGGCCTTGTGGCGTTGGCGGCGTTGTACGAGGCGATGCTGTAGCTGAACGAACCCGCCTTGTAGGCCTTGGACACCGTGGCATAGGCCATGATCCCCTCAGCCGGGGTGATATCAATCGTACCGCGCCAGTCCCACGCCGAGAAACTGGCCGAGCTTGAGACGTGGGTGCTTGTGGTGCCCGGTACCACTGTAAAGTCAGGGGTGCCGGGGTTGCCGCCGGGGAACCGCTCCTGCTCGTAGCTCTTGCTGTCCCACGCCCGGCGCACGCCGCCGGTCAGGTTGACGAGGTCGAACAGATGCAGGGTACCGCTGGCGAACAGGCCGTAGGACTTGCTGACCTGGCCAGTATTGGACACGGCAGTACGGAAAAGGCCCGCATCACCGTTGGGGTTATTCGCGGGGCCGGCACTCTGCGGAGTAAAGGTGCTGGTACCGCGACGGGTGAGGTTCTCGCCGGGAGCATAGGAATCTTCCCAGAAGTAGCTACCCCCGGTCACCAGGTCGAACATGCCATCCAGCAGAGAGGCGTTGAGCTGCACTTCCTGGTACAGCACTTCGGACTGCACGTTGTCGGTGCGCCTCTCGGTGCCGAGCACCTGGAAGTCGGTCAGGCCAGTGTGCTTGAGGTGCGAATAGCCGGTGACCGATGACAGCGTCAGCGTGTCCGACAGGTCGTACGACATGTTGAGGTCGGCCTGGAAGAAGTCGTCATTGCTGAACTGGTTGCACGCCGGATCGTAGTCAGGGTCGAAATCGTCGATGAAACAGAGGCTGGAAGCCTTGTAGGGATCGCCGGTGACGATGCGCGGATCGTTGTAGGCGGCCAACGGAGCCTGGCCGGACTTCTTGAACGCGTCGTTGATCCAGTCGGCATAGTTGCCCTGGATCACACCCTCGATGCCTGGACGCATATCGAACTCGGACATGACGTAAGGCGTGCCGTTGGCGCGCGATTCGTTGTAGAACACGCCCAGCGAGGCGGTGAAGTTGTCCGATGGCTCCCACCGTGCCTGGAAGCGGCCGATGGTATCGCGGCTGGCCCCCAGATCCTCGGTCCCGCGGCGGACATAGCCTCTCTGGTTGAGGTAGGCACCCTGCATCCGCACCGCCAGCGTGTCGGTCAGCGGGACGTTGAGCATGCCGACGACGTCATGCCGCCCGTTGGTGCCCAGCGTCAGCTTGCCATAACCTTCGAACTCGTCGGTCGGCTGCTGGCTGAACACGCGAATCGCGCCGCCGGTGGAATTGCGTCCGAACAGCGTGCCTTGCGGGCCGCGCAGCACTTCCACCCGCTCTACGTCCATCACCCGCAGCAGGGCACCCGCCGTACGCGGCATGAACACGCCGTCGACGTACAGGCCCACGCCACGCTCGCCGGTCGCGCCGCCGCCACCGCCGATGCCGCGGATCACGAAGCTGGATGAGTTGTTGCCCCCGCCGCGCGTCGGCGTGATCGAGAGGTTGGGAGTGTAGCGCGCCAGATCCTGCAAATCCTCGATGCCCTTGGCTTCGATCATCTCGCCGGTCATCGCCACGATCGACAGCGGCGTGTCCTGCAAGTCGGTGGCGCGGCGTTCGGCCGTGACAACGATCGTGCCCCCCAGCCGGTTCTCCTCAGTCTCGTCGTCAGTTTGCGCATTTTGCGCGGCAACGGGTGCTGCCAGAGCCATGATTGCGCACGAAGTGACGAATGCCGCCCTGCGGCGAGTCCAGATACCAGACATGTAATCCTCCCTCATCCCAGACCGCCCCCTGTTTTGATCCGAACCATTAGGGCCCGGCAGCGGTCTTGATGCGCACAATGATATTTTTGACTCTGACAAACGCAAGCAAATTGTGATCGTCAAATTGGTGGGAGCGCTACCATTTGGCCGATTGTGCTGTCCTACAGGCATCCGGGCAACACATGGACGACCGAATCGCCAACCAGGAGCATGCCATGGCCCTTCTCGAAGCCCTCATCGGTCCCCTCGCCTCGATCATCGACAAGGTCATCCCCGACCGCGAGGCGCGCGATCGCGCCAAGCTGGAGCTGCTGCAGTTGCAGGGCACGCAGGAACTGTCGCAAATCCAGACCCAGATGTCGGCCATCATCGCCGAAGCCAACAGCCGCGATCCGTGGACCAGCAGGGCGCGGTCGAGCTTCCTTTATGTAATGTACACGATGCTGTTGTTCTCGCTGCCGATGGGAATTCTCGCCGCGTTCCGCCCGCAAGCCTCGCTCGACATTGCCGCCGGGATCAACGGCTATCTGACCGGCCTGCCCGAGCCGCTCTATGCGCTGTTCGGTACCGGCTACCTTGGCTACACTGCCGCCCGCCAGTGGGGCAAGGTGCGCGGCGTGGACAGCTGATCCTCCAGCCTCCTTTACCGTGGCGGGCTGTTACCGCTAAGTGCGCCGCTCACATGATCGGAGCACGCGCTATGACCGCCACGGTATTCGTCCTCAACGGACCCAACCTCAACCTGCTGGGCCTGCGTGAGCCCGAGATCTACGGCTCGGCCACGCTCGACGACATTGCCGGCATGCTGGAAGATCGGGGCCGCGAACTGGGCCTGGCCATCGACATGCGTCAATCGAACCACGAAGGACACCTGGTCGACTGGCTGCACGAAGCGCAGGCGGTTGGCGCCAAGGCCGTGCTGATCAACGCCGGCGCCTATACCCACACCTCCATCGCCCTGCTCGACGCGGCCCGCTCGATCAAGGTGCCGGTGATCGAGGTCCATTTGTCCGACCCGATGAAGCGCGAGGCGTTCCGCCACGTCTCCTATATCGGCATGGCCTGCGTCGCCGAATTTCGGGGCCATGGGCCGCAAGGTTACGTGATGGCGCTGGAGGCGGCGGCCGCGCTCTAACCATAGCGTCATGCTTGCCTTGCTGCGTCCATGCCTCTAGCGGATTCGCTTTGGGCAAATCATCCAAGAGGGTTTTGATGGCCGACACCAAGGGTTCGCCAAGTCGCGGCGGAGCAATGAACATCGATGCCAAGCTGGTCCGCCAGCTGGCCGACATGCTGGCCGAGACCGGCCTGACCGAGATCGAGGTCGAGGACGGGGACCGCAAGATTCGCGTGTCGCGCGGGGCCGTGGCCGCCGCTGCGCCTGCTCCCGTCGCCGCGCCCGCTCCTGCTGCTCCCGCCGCTGCCGCTCCCGCCGCACCCGCTGCCGAACCAGCGGTGGACCTTGCCAATGCGGTCAAGTGTCCGATGGTCGGCACCGCCTACCTGCTGCCCGAACCCGGCGCTGCACCGTTCGTTTCGGTGGGTGACACGGTCAAGACCGGCCAGACACTGGTGATCGTCGAGGCGATGAAGGTGATGAACCCGATCACCTCCCCGCGCGATGGTGTGATCCAGCAGGTCCTGATCGAAAACGGCCAGCCGG
>JBDSUF010000044.1:0-48509 GCA_039927835.1 Alteraurantiacibacter sp. | reverse complement strand
CAGAGGCGCAGAGGAGTTGCGCAACATCCTCAGCGCCTCTGCGCCTTTGCGAGCGCATCAATCTTTATTGCCTGCGGCGCACAGTGCCCCTGTGAGCGGAAAATCTCCTCACATGCCACGCTTACTCGTGCGGGGGATTCTTCAGCACCTCGGCATCGGCATCCTTATCCAGCGCCAGCCCGTGCTTCAGCAGCATGGGGATCTGGGTAAAGGTGAACAGGAAGCTCAGCGGCATGAACAGCCACAGCTTGGCGGCCAGCCACGATTCGAAGCTGAGGGTGTAGAGCAGCGCCGTGTTGAGCACCGCGAGGAACAGGAAAAACAGGCCCCAGTTGCGGCTCAGCAGCAGCCAGCCCTGCTCGGTCAGCCCCTCGAACGCGGCCTCGAGCAGGTACTTGAGCATCGCCTTGCCCCTGAGCCAGCCGCCGAGCAGGATCAGCCCGAAGCCGAGGTAGATGATCGTCGGCTTCCATTCGATGAAGCGCTCATCCTGGAACCAGATCGTCAGCGCGCCGAAGCCGACGATCAGCACCGTCGACAGCCACAGCATCGGCGAAACCTTGCCCAGCCGCCACTTCGACACCGCCAGCGCGATGATCGCCGCCATGATGAAGCCCGCCGTACCGCGGATAACGGCGAAGATCTCGCCCGCTGCATCGTCCCCGTCGGGGGAAAAATACTTGTAGCTCAGGAAGAACACCAGCAGCGGGCCATAATCGATGGCCACGTTGAGCCAGCCGGAACCCTTTTTCTTGGCCGGTCGATCGGTCATGCATTTTCTTCCTTGTTCGTCATTGCGAGCGTAGCGAAGCAATCCAGGGCTGCGAACACCGCCCTGGATTGCTTCGTCGGCTTCGCCTCCTCGCAATGACGAAAATTGGTGGCCTCAGCAATCATGCCACGCCTGCGATGACGCGCGCCACCAGATCGGGATCGAACGGGCGCAGGTCGTCGATCTTCTCGCCCACGCCGATGGCATGGATCGGCAGGCCATATTGCTCGGCGGCTGCCACCAGCACGCCGCCGCGCGCGGTGCCATCCAGCTTGGTCATGATCAGCCCGGTCACGCCCGCCACTTCCTTGAAGGTCTCGATCTGCGAGAGCGCGTTCTGGCCGTTGGTGGCATCCAGCACCAGCACCACGTCGTGCGGGGCATCGGGGTTGAGGCGGCCGAGCACGCGGCGGATCTTGGCCAGCTCGTCCATCAACTCGGTCTTGTTGTGCAAGCGCCCGGCGGTGTCGACCACCAGCACGTCGATGCCGGTCTCGGTCGCCTGCTTCACCGCGTCGAACACGATCGAGGCGGGATCGCCGCCTTCGGGGCCGGTGACGATGCCCACGCCCAGCCGGTCGGCCCAAATGCGCAGCTGGCCGATGGCGGCGGCGCGGAAGGTGTCACCGGCGGCCAGCAGCACGCCGTAGTCGTCCTCCTGGAACAGGTGCGCCAGCTTGGCGATGGTGGTGGTCTTGCCGCTGCCGTTGACGCCGATCACCAGCACCACCTGCGGGCGCGGGAAGGCGGTGATCTGCAGCGGCTTGGCCACCGGTCGCAGGATCTCGGCGATCTCCTCGGCCACGGCGAGCTTCAGTTCCTGCGCGGTCATGGCGAGGCCAAAGCGCTTCTCGGCCAGCCGGTCACGGATGCGCCGGGCCGCGCGCGGGCCCAGGTCGGACATGATCAGCGCGTCCTCGACCTCGTCGAGCGTGGCGTGGTCCAGCTTGGCGGATGCGACGACAGCGGTCAGGTTCTCAGCCAGCCGCTCCGACGTCTTGCGAAAGCCGCCGAACAGGCGCTCGGTCCAGCTCTTGTCGCTCATTGCAGCAGGCCTTCCTTGCACTCTCTTGGCGTTACCGTGACCACCGTCCCGCGCGGCGTGCCCGCCGGCACCGCCACGCGGGCGAAGTGCGGGGAATAGCCGGTGCCGTCGCTCTCGGTAAGCACGCGATGCGGGCTGCCCACAAGTGTCTGCAACCAGTCTTGCCGCACCCGCGCTGCTGCGGCGCGCAGTTCCGCAGCGCGGGTCCGGATCAGCGCGGGCGCAAGCTGCGGCATCCGTGCGGCGGGCGTGCCGGGGCGGGGCGAGTAGGGGAACACATGCGCGTGGACCACGCCGAGCTCGGCCAGGATGCTGAGGTTGGCCGCATGATGCTCGGGCGTTTCGGTGGGAAAGCCCGCGATCAGGTCGGCGCCGATGGCGATATCCGGACGACGCGCTGTGAGCCGCGCGACGAGGCTTATCGCATCGGCCCGGCTGTGGCGGCGCTTCATGCGCTTGAGGATCAGGTCCGCCCCGTGCTGCAACGACAGATGGACATGCGGCATGACGCGCGGCTCGTCGGCCAGCAGGTCCAACAGCAGTGGGTCGATCTCCACGCCGTCGAGTGAGGACAGGCGCAGGCGGTTAAGCTGCGGAAAAGACGCAAGAATGTCTCGGGTCAACGTGCCGAGACGCGGCGCGCCGGGCAGGTCGTGGCCCCAGCTGGTCAGGTCGACCCCGGTCAGCACGACTTCCGCCGTCGGGCTGCGTTCGATGGCGCGCAACACATCGGCAACGGGCAGCGAGCGGCTCGCTCCGCGCCCTCGCGGGATGACGCAGAAGGTGCAGGCGTGATCGCAGCCGTTCTGCACGGCAATGAAGGCGCGGGTATGCGTCTGCGGCGCGGGCCCATCGCGCTCGGCCACGTTCCACGCGCGGGGGTCGAGCTTGGCGGCATTGGCGATCAGGCCATCGACCTCGGGCATGGCGGACAACTGCGCCCGCTCGACCTCGGCCGCGCAGCCAGTCACCAGCAGCCGCGCATCGGGCCGCCGCCGCCGCGCCTGACGGATCGCCTGCCGCGTCTGGCGCACCGCCTCGGCGGTCACCGCGCATGAATTGATCACCACTACGTCCTCGCCCGCCAGCAGCGCGCGGATGCGTTTGCTTTCGGCCAGGTTGAGGCGGCAGCCGAGCGAAACGACCTCTGCGGTCCCGCTCAACCGAAGTCCTCCCAGGTGAAGGTCCCGCGAAAGCTCTCTACGGCGGGCCCGGTCATGGTGATGCGGTTGTCGCGGCCCCAGGCAATCGCAAGGTTGCCGCCGGGCAGGTGCACGGTGACCTCGCGCCCGACCAGCCCGCGCCGCATGGCCGCAACGGCGGTCGCGCAGGCGCCGGTCCCGCAGGCGCGCGTCAATCCAACACCGCGCTCCCACACGCGCAGGCGTATCTGCTGATACGAGACCACCGTCGCCACGTTGACATTGATGCGATCGGGAAACAGCGGATCGTGCTCGATCTCTGGCCCCAGCGCGGCCAGCGGCACCAGGTCGCAATCGGGCACGAAGAACACGACGTGTGGATTGCCGACGTTGACCGCCGCCGGGTTCGCCAACTCATCCCAGCCGACCGGCAGCGCCAGCGTGTCGAGCGGATAGGCCAGCGGGATCTGCTCCCAGCCCAACCGGGGCTCGCCCATGTCGACCGCGATGCCGCCTTCGCTGTCCGAGGTTACCAGCAGGCCTCCGCTGGTGGCGATGCGGGCAGTGCCGCCCGCCAGCAGGCCGACCGCGCGCGTGGCATTGCCGCATGCTTCCACCTCGCCGCCGTCGTGGTTGTAGATGCGCATCGCGAAATCGGCATCATCGCCCGCATCGTCGCCGATTGGGGCCGGTTCGAGCACGATCAGCTGGTCACAGCCAATGCCGGTCTGGCGATCGGCCAGCGCGGCGGCACGCGACGCGGTCATCGCGCCGGGCAAGGGCTGTGCGCGCGCATCGAGCACGATGAAATCGTTGCCCAGGCCGTGCATCTTGACGAAGGGAGTGCGCATCGCCGCCAGTTAGGGGTGCGCGCGCCCGCTTGCAACGCCGGATGCGTTCAGCCGGTCTGGCGCGAGGGACCAGCCAGGGTGATTGCCGTGCCCGACAGTGGCGCGGGAGCGAGCGGTTGCACGGCTGGTTGCACGCCTTCTGGCAGCGGTGCGCCAGGGTCGGCCAGCAGGTTCATGCCCGACAGCCGTTCGCGGGTAGTGGCGGCGTCCTCAGGACGGCCATAGAGGAAGCCTTGGCCTTTGATCGTGCCCATGTCCTGCAGCGCGGCGAGCACGTCGAGATCTTCGATCCCCTCGGCCGTCACCGGCAGCGCGAGGCCGCGACCGAGCGAGATGATCGCCCGCACCAGCTCGCTGTTGCCGCCATCGCGGGTCATCTCGGTGACGAAGCTGCGGTCGATCTTGAGGCGGTCGAACGGCAGGCTGCGCAATTGCGCAAGGCTCGAATAGCCGGTGCCGAAATCGTCGAGGCTGACGCGGATGCCCTGGTTGCGCAAGGAAACGATCATCGTCCGCACCGCACCGATATTCTCGTGCAGGCAGCTCTCGGTGATCTCGATTTCCAGCCGCCCCGACGGGAAGCCGCTCTCGACCAGCAGGCGCAGCAGCCGCTGGGCAAACCACGGATCGCGCAACTGGATCGGCGAGATGTTGACCGACAGCGTCAGGCTCGGATGCCAGTCGCGCGCGTCGATCAGCGCTTGCCGGATCAGCTTTTCGGACAAGTCGGAGATCAGCTCGATCTCCTCGGCCACGGGGATGAACACCTCGGGCGAAACCAGCCCGAAGCGCGGCGAATTCCACCTGGCCAGCATTTCGAAGCCGGTCAGCTGGCCCGACGTCAGGTCGATCTGCTGCTCGTAGTGGGGCAAGAACTCGCCGGCCGGAATGCCGGTGCGGATGGCGCTTTCCAGCTCATTGCGGAAGCGCTGTTCGTTCTCGAACTGCATTTGGAACCAGCAATGACGGTTCCGGCCGGTCTTCTTGGCGTGATACATGGCGATGTCGGCGCGATTGAGTAGCGTCTCGGCATCGGGCGCCACGTCGTCGATCTCGAGCGACTGCCCGGTGGAGGCAAGGCCGATCGATACGGTGGCTTCCAGCGTCAGCCGGTCCACCAGTATGGGCTCGGCAATGGCCTCGGTCAGGGTCTGCGCGAAGGCGTCCATCTTGTCGAGCTGGCTGCCCTCGTGGCTCACCGCGCAGGCAAATTCGTCTCCCCCGATACGTGCCAGCAGCGATCCAGCCGGCAAGGCGCCGCGCAACCGCACGGCCAGCGCCATAAGCACTTGGTCACCGGCATGGTGGCCGTTCATGTCGTTGATCTGCTTGAAGTTGTCGATATCGATCATGAACACGCAGACCTTGCTGCCCTGCTCGCGCGCGCGATCGAGCATGGTGTCGAGTTCGACCGTGCTGCTGCGGCGGTTGAGGCAGCCGGTCAGCGCGTCGGTCGCGGCCAGCTGGTGCGCCAGTTCCTCGGCCCGGCGCCGCTCTGCGACTTCCGACTGCAATTCGCGGTAACGCCGCCAGCCGAAGATCAGCAGCGCGATGTTGAGAAGCACGGCGTTGCTCAGCGCATCGCCCGGTGCTTCGCCGCCGTCGAGCCACGAATGCACGATCTGGCGCATGACCGTCCCGCCCGTACCGACGAACAGGATGATCGCCGCGAACACGATGCCGAGCATGAGGATGTCGCGCTCGGCATTGCCAAGCTTGCTTCCCGTCGCGCGGGCTGCCTTTCCAGCTTTGTCTTCCACAGCTTTCGCCAAGGTGCCTTGTCCCCGTTTCAACCTGCCTTATGCAAAAGCATGATCAATTTTCGGTTAATCCGGATTTAGGAAAGCTCAGCTCGATGGCGCGATACTGGTTGATGAAAACCGAACCCGAGAAATACGGCTGGGTTGATCTGGTGCGAGACGGCGAAACCGTGTGGGACGGCGTGCGTAACCACCTCGCAGCGATGAACCTGCGGGCGATGGACGTCGGCGACCTGGCGTTTCTCTATCACTCGGTCAGCGAAAAGCAGATCACCGGCATCGTCGAGGTCAGCCGCGCCAAGCTGACCGATCCGACCGACCCGGACGGCAAGTGGGCGACGGTCTACATCAAACCTGTCCGCGTGCTGGAGCGGCCAGTCACGCTGGCGGAAATCAAGGCCGATCCGGCGCTGGCCGGGATCCAGCTGGTGCGGCTCTCGCGGCTGTCGGTGGCGGAGATCACACCAACCGAGTGGGAGCACATTCTGGCGCTGTCCGCAGCCTGAGATGGAACCCGGCCCGCGCACGCTCATTGAGCTGGCAAGGACCAGTCACTCCGACCGGTCATCAATCACGGAGAGCCGCCATGGGTGAATTCACCGACAAGGCCAAGGGCATCGCCAATGAAGCTGCCGGCAAGATCAAGCAGCAATCGACCAACCCCGCCACGCGCGCAGATGGCGTGGCGCAGGAACGGAAGGGCGAGGGCCAGAACCTGAAGGGCGCGGTCAAGGGCGCGTTCGGCGACAAGGTCTGACGCCAGTTGTCGCAAACATCAGCGAAAGGGTCGCCGCAGGGCGGCCCTTTTTTGCGTCCGGGTCTAGCGCCGCCGCAGCGCGCTGACGGTGGCACCGCCCGCGCTCAGTTGTTCGATATCGGTGATGCAGTGGATCAGCTTCACACCTTTGCGGCCCAGCGCATCATCAAGCGCTGCCGCAAAATCAGCCGTGGTCTCAGCGCGCACGCCCCAGCCGCCGAACGCCTGCATCATGGCCGCGAAATCGGGGTTGAGCAGATCGGTCGCGGCAACGCGTGCCGGGTACTCGCGCTCCTGGTGCATGCGGATGGTGCCATAGGCGGCGTTGTCGAACAGGATCACCAGCAGGTTGGCGCCATACTGCACGGCGGTGGCCAGTTCCTGCGCGTTCATCATGAAATCGCCGTCGCCAGCGGGCGCGATCACGCAGCGGTCGGGATAGCGCAGCGCGGCAGCGACGGCGGCGGGCACGCCATAGCCCATGGCTCCGCAGGTCGGCGCCAACTGACCGGGGAAGCCGTGGTAATGCCAGAAGCGGTGCCACCAGCCCGCGAAATTACCCGCCCCGTTGCAGATGATGGCATCGGCGGGAACCACGTCGCGCACCCTGGCCATCGCCTGGTTGAGGTCGAGCCGATAGTCTGCCGAAGCCGGACCTGGGGTTGACCACGCGAGCCATTCGGCATGGGCCTGCGCTCCGGCGTCGAACTGGATCACCGAGTGATCGTCCCACAGGGCGGCGCTTTCGGCAAATTCGTCGGGGTCTGCGCAGATCGCCAAGTCGGCGCGATAGACGCTGTTGAGCTCGTCTGCATCGGGGTGGACGTGGATTACCAGCTGCCCGGGATGATCGGGAGTGATCAGCGTATACCCATCGGTCGTTGCCTCGCCCAGTCGCGCGCCGACCACCAGCAGCAGGTCGGCCGACTTGATCCGCTCGACCAGCAAGGGATTGGGGCCATAGCCGAGGTTGCCGGCATAGACCGGGCTGGCCGGCGATATGGCATCCTGTCGGCGGAAAGCAGTCGCCACGGGCAGGCCCAGCCGCTCGGCGAACTGGGTGAACCAGGTCCGCGCCTTCAGATGCCAGCCAGCGCCGCCGATGATCGCGATGGGTGCGGCGGCATCGCCGATCAGCGCCATCATCGCGGTCAGCGCGTCGGGGCAGGGGGGCTGCGCGGGGCGGTGGACCATCGGCCGCACCGTGGCTTCCACGCCGTGCTCGTGCAGCATGTCCTCGGGCAAGGCGAGCACCACCGGACCGGGCCGGCCAGACATGGCCGTGGCGAAGGCGCGGGCGATATATTCGGGGATCCGGTCGGCCCGATCGATCCGCGCGGCCCACTTGCAGATGGGGCCGAAGAAGGCGGGGAAATCGACTTCCTGAAAACCCTCGCGGTCACGCATTTCGCGGCCCACGTCGCCGATGAACAGCACCAGCGGCTGCGAATCCTGATGCGCCACATGGACGCCGATGCTGGCGTTGGTGGCACCCGGGCCGCGCGTGACGAAGGCCACGCCGGGCCGCCCGGTCATTGTCCCGTCGGCGCAGGCCATGAATGTGACGCCGCCTTCCTGCCGGCAGGTCACCGTCTGGATCGAGGCGCGATCGCGCAGGGCATCGAGCACCGGCAGGAAGCTTTCCCCTGGCACGGTGAACACGCGGTCGACCCCCTGTGCTTCGAGGCAATCGACGAGCAATTCGGCAGCTTGGTTACTCATGAAATCGTCCTTAGCCGCAGGCTCGGCGCGCGGCAACGGGGCTGGCTTGCGCGTCCAATTGTGTCGATTGGGGACAATGGGAAGGCGCCCCTTTGCGATGGTTACTTTTTCGTTAACATCGGACCCATGCGCAGAGCACTTGTCCTGACCGATGAATCGGCCCGCCACCCTTTCCGGGCCATGCTGCCCATGTCCTCGCGCCGCGTGGACGAGATGGAGAACCGCCGGTCGTGGCGGCTGAACTTCGGGCTGGATGCGGGCGATCTCAGGCAGTTTGCCAGCGCCTACAGCGCCGCCTTCGTGGCCGTCACGGTGTTTATCGCCTGATCACTCGCTAGCGGCGAGGGCGTCGGCCGCGTGCCGTTCAGCCCGGCACAACAACGTCGCAAGCCATGCCGAGATGCCGCACATACCCGCGCTCAGCAGCACCTGCTCGACCAGCGGCACGCCGACCGCGCTCAGACCCAGCGCGAACAGCGAGCCGACCACCATCGCGCCCGAATTGACGATATTGTTGGCTGCCACCGCACGGCTCGCCTCGCTGGGATCGACCTTGGTGGTCAGGAAGGCATAGAGCGGCACCACGAACATGCCGCCGAACACCGCGATCAGCAGCAGGGTGCCCATGACGAACGGCGCCAGCGGCTCGGCCAGGAAGCCCGCCACGTCGAGCAGTTCGCCCGCCGGCACATGGTTGGCCCAATTGTGGCACACGACGTAGAACGCCGCCACGAACACGCCCATCAGCACCACCGAGAGCGGCGCATAGCGGGCGGAGACGGTGCCTTTCAGCAGCACGTTGACCGCCACCGAACCCAACGCGACGCCGATCGAGAACACCACCAGGAACAGGCTCGCCACTTCCTTGGATGCCATCAGCACGTTCTTGGCGAGCGGCGGAAACTGGATGAACAGCACCGCGCCGATGGTCCAGAAAAAGCTGATCGCCATGATCGCGTAAAACACTTCGCGGTTGTGCAGCGTGTGGCGAATGAGCGCGATGGACGAGCGCAGGACATTGCGATCAATCACCTGGTCGGCATGATAAGGCGGAGCGGGGGGCACGTGGCGGCTGGTGAAATAGCCGATCACCGCCACGATGATGATCAGCACCGCGGCCACTTCGACATCGACGAAACCGGCCAGGATCGTGCCGCCCATGATCGCCAGATAGGTGCCCGCCTCGACCAGTCCGGTGCCCGCGAGCACTTCGTTCTTGTTCAGGTGCTGCGGCAGGATGGCGTATTTGATCGGGCCGAAGAAGGTCGAGTGGACCCCCATGGCGAACAGCGCCACCATCATCAGCGGGATCGCCAGCACCTCCGTCAATATCCCCAGCCATGCCAGCGTCAGGCCGATCGCGCCCAGGCACATGATGGCGATTTCCGCTGACTTGACGATGCGGATGATAGCCGCCTTGTCGCGCATATCGGCCAGTTGCCCGGCGAGCGCCGAGAACAGGAAGAACGGCAGGATGAACACCGCCGAGGCGACGCCGCTGAACAGCGTTTCGGCCGCTGGCGAGTTGTACACCGAGTACACCACGAACAGCACCATCGCGTTCTTGTACAGGTTGTCGTTGAACGCGTTGAGCAATTGGGTGGCGAACAGCGGGGCGAACCGGCGGTCGCTAAGCAGGTGGGTGGATGTCAACATGTGGCTTCGCGTATGACCCTCTGCCTGCTCTTGTCCGCCTGCCTTAGCCCCAAAACCATGACAAACAAGCAACAGGTGCTTTTTCGCCGGGCGATATGCGGCTAGAGCCGCTGCCGATGCTGTCCCTGCCAAACATCCTCACGCTGTCGCGCATTGCCATGATCCCGCTGCTGGCGGCGCTGCTGTGGTGGCCCACGTGGCATGCGGGCTACCTCTATGCTTTCGTGCTGTATTGCGTGATGGGCTTCACCGACTATTTCGACGGCTACCTGGCACGCAGCACCGGCGCGGTGAGCAAACTGGGCCAGTTCCTCGATCCGATTGCCGACAAGATCATGGTCATCTCGGTGATTCTGGTGCTGGCGGCGATGGGCGTGCTGCGCGGCCCTTACGTTGGTGATGCCCACGTGATCGCCGGCATGATCATCGTGATGCGCGAGATCGCGGTCTCGGGCCTGCGCGAATTCCTCGGGCCGCTGCAGGTGTCGATCCCGGTCAGCAAGCTGGCCAAGTGGAAGACGACATTCCAGCTCGTCTCGCTCGGCGCGCTGATCCTCGGGCAGGGCCTGCCCGGATGGGTGGTGGACGTGGGCGCGATCACCATCAACCTGCCGCATACCGTCGGCCTGACCACGCTGTGGGCAGCGGCGGTGCTGACGGTGATTACTGGCTGGGATTACCTGCGGGTTGGCTTGAAGCATATGGATTGACGGATAGACTAAGCTTAGCTAAGTCGATTAAATGACCATCGTAAACATGCACGAGGCGAAGTCCAATCTCTCGAAACTGGTTGCAGCGATCAACTCGGGGCGGGAAAAAGAGGTGCTGATCGCCGTCAATGGCAAGCCGGCTGCCCGGCTTGTGCCGATAGAACCGCGCGGCAAGCTGGTATGGGGTGCCTTGGCCGGGAAGATCGTGGTGCCCGACGATATCGACTCGGCGAACAGCGAAATCGCGCAAATGTTCAGCGGTGGCTCCGATTGAGACTTCTGCTCGACACTCACATTCTGCTGTGGCGCCTCGCCGCCAGTCCGCGTGTTTCCGAGGTCACCGCTCGGTTGATCGACGAACAGGCAGACGCGGTTTTCGCCAGTGCAGCGAGCGTATGGGAAGTGGCCATCAAATGGTCGCTCCGGCGCGGCGCGGCGAGTGACATGCCGCTGTCGGGCAGCGATTTTCTTACCGCTCTCGAACAGGTCGGTCTGGAAATCCTGCCGATCACGCCAGCCCACGCCGCTGCGGTGGAACGCCTGCCGATGCTGCATGGCGACCCGTTTGATCGCCTGCTCATCGCGCAGGCTCGCTGCGAGGGATTGGCTTTGCTTACAGCAGACGCGCAGTTGGTAGCTTATGGCGACGGCGTAAGGTTCGGCTAACCCGCCTTCAACTCTTCCGCCAGCAACCTGAACTCGTCCGCCCTTGGAGAATTGGCGCGCCATATCAGGGCGATCTCGCGGCTGGCGTTGTTCGACTTGAGCGGGCGCGCCACCACGTTGGTGCCGTTCAATATCCCCGCGTCGATGGCCATTTCGGGCAGCATCGTTACGCCCAGGCCGTTATCGACCATCTGCACCAGCGTGTGCAGGCTTGTGCCGATCATCGTTGCCTGCCCGCGCAATTCGGGGCGATTGCACGCGGCGAGGGCATGGTCTTTCAGGCAGTGACCGTCTTCCAGCAGGAGCAGGCGGCCCTCATCGATCGTGCTGGGGAGGATTTCAGCGGGCGGATCGCGCGGGTCATCCTTGGGAAAAGCCACGAACAGCCGGTCTTGGGCAATCGTCGCCTTCTCGACCTCACCGGTGGCGAAGGGCAGGGCCAGCAGCACGCAATCGGCCCGCCCGTGATGCAGCGATTC
The DNA here is from genome assembly GCA_039927835.1 of Alteraurantiacibacter sp. Taxonomy (GTDB): domain Bacteria; phylum Pseudomonadota; class Alphaproteobacteria; order Sphingomonadales; family Sphingomonadaceae; genus Alteraurantiacibacter. The sequence goes on along the minus strand of JBDSUF010000044.1, from coordinate 36,949 downwards.
GACCGCGTGGTCGCTCGTCTCCTCGCGCAGGAACAGCTTCAGTTGCGGACGCTCGCGGCGCAGGCGCGGCAGGATACGGGGGAGGAAAAACGGCGCGATGGTGGGGATCACACTCATCCGCAATTCGCCAACAAGCGGCTGTCCGGCGGCCTGCACCAGATCGGCCAGTTCCTCAGCCTCGCGCAGCAGGCGATGCGCTTTGGCGACCACCTGGTTGCCCAGCGGTGTAAACCGCACCACCCGGCGGCTGCGCTCCACCAGCACCACCCCCAGCAGCGATTCCAGCTCGCGGATACCGGCGGACAGCGTCGACTGCGACACGAAGCTGGCTTCGGCCGCGCGCCCGAAGTGGCCGCTTTCGTGCAGCGCCACCAGGTATTGCAGCTGCTTGATGGTGGGCAGGTAAGTGCTCATCGCTGGTGCCCCGCCGCTCGCCTATTCCGCCTCGGCGTCCTGCGGCGCCTCGATTTCAAGCGGTGCCACCGCGTGCACACTGGCGCTGCCGTTGGCGACATCGTCGATATGGGTCATCTTCAGCCGCCCGCGTTGCACAGCAAAAGCCAGCTTGCCTTCAACCAGTTGCAACGCATCCTTGCCAAACGTTTCGAAGCGCCAGCCTTCCAGCATCGGCATGTCGCGTGATCCGGCGGCCAGTTCCTCCAGCTCCTCCGAACGGGCGAGCAGGCGCGAGGCCACGTCCAGTTCGCGGCTGCGGATCTTGAGCAGCAGCTTGAGCAGGTCCGCCACCAGCGCGCCTTCCTTGCCCAGCGGGGCGCCGCGCTTGGGCTTGTCGGGCATTTCGTCATCGGGCAGGGCTTCCGCCTTCGCCAACACCTTCATCAGACGGCGGCCGATGTCGTTTTCGCGCCACGCCTGGCTTAGGCCGCGCACCTTGGCGAGATCAGCCTGCGTCTTGGGCGGGTGGCTGGCGATATCGGCCAGCGTCTCATCACGAATGATGCGGCCGCGCGGGATGTCCTTGTCCTGCGCCTCGCTCTCGCGCCAGCCGGCCAGCGCCTTCATCCGCCCCAGCACCGCCGGGTTGCGCCCGGGAGCGCGGATGCGGTGCCACGCGGTGTCGATGTCGTTGGCATAGTTTGCCGGATCAGCCAGCTTGTCCATCTCGGCATTCAGCCACGTGCCGCGCCCGGTCTTGATCAGCTTCTTGAGGATGCGCGGGAAGATTTTCGCCAGGTCGGTGACGTCGCCGATGGCATATTCGATCTGCCGCTCGGTCAGCGGGCGGCGGCTCCAGTCGGTGAAGCGGGCGCCCTTGTCGATGGTCTTGCCCAGCCAGCTTTCCACCAGGTTGGCATAGCCGATCTGTTCGGATTGGCTGATGGCCATCATCGCGATCTGGGTATCGAAAATCGGATAGGGGGTCTTGCCGGTGAGGTTGTAAATGATCTCCACGTCCTGCCCGCCAGCGTGGAAGACCTTCAGCACCTCCTCGTTCTCGCACATCAGGTCGAGCAGCGGCTTCATGTCGAGGCCATCGGCCAGCGGATCGATCGCGGCGGCTTCTTCCTCGTTGCCGATCTGGATCAGGCACAGCAGCGGATAAAAGGTGTTTTCGCGCATGAATTCCGTGTCGACGCACATGAATTCACTTTTCGCCAGCCGGTCGCACAGCGCGGCGAGGTCAGCGGTTTTGGTAATCAGGGGATGTATGTGCATCGCATCTTCATCTGTCAGGTGGACGGTTCACCGTCCGGCGGCCGCGAGCACCCTCCCGGTCCGCCTGCGGCCATGGGCGCGGACCTGCGGGGCCTCTAGCCCCTGATCTCGTCCACGCCAACGCCCTGTGGCCCGTTTTCAACGATTGGCTGCAAGGTGTGGCCGTGCAGCCGCGCAAACGCCGATGCAATCGGGGGTGACGCAGCCCCGTTGAACCGCTAGAGCGCGCCGCTTGAAGCGGGCTGCCGCACGGTTGCCTGCCATCCCATTCTTGCCAGAAATCGAACCCGAGCAGATGACCATTCACGCCTATCGCACCCATACCTGCGCCGCCTTGTCGAAGGACGACGTTGGCGCCACCGTCCGCCTTTCGGGCTGGATACACCGCAAGCGTGACCACGGCGGTTTGCTGTTCATCGACCTGCGCGATCATTACGGCATCACCCAGATCGTCGCCGACAGCGACAGCCCCGCTCTGCCCATGTTCGAGGGCCTGCGGTTGGAAAGCGTCGTCACCATCGATGGCGAGGTCAAGGCGCGCAACGAGGCGACCGTGAACCCCAACCTGCCGACCGGTGGAATCGAGGTGTTTGCGCGCGCCGTGACCGTGCTCAGCCGCGCCGAGGAACTGCCGCTGCCGGTGGCGGGCGAGCAGGAATACCCTGAGGATATCCGCCTGCGCTATCGCTTCCTCGACCTGCGCCGCGAGACGCTGCACGCCAACATCGTCAAGCGCACAAAGATCATTTCCGACATGCGCCGCCGCATGGAAGGCGCCGGGTTCACCGAGTATTCGACCCCCATCCTCACCGCCAGCAGCCCCGAAGGCGCGCGCGATTTCCTGGTGCCCAGCCGCATCCATCCGGGCAAGTTCTATGCCCTTCCGCAGGCGCCGCAGCAGTACAAGCAGTTGCTGATGGTGGCGGGCTTCGACCGCTATTTCCAGATCGCCCCGTGCTTCCGCGACGAAGACCCGCGCGCCGACCGCCTGCCGGGCGAGTTCTACCAACTCGACCTGGAGATGAGTTTCGTCACGCAGGAAGAAGTGTGGGACACGATGGAGCCGGTGATGGCGGGCGTGTTCGAGGCTTTCGCCGACGGCAAGCCGGTGACGCCCGCGGGCAGCTTCCGCCGTATTCCCCATGCCCAGTCGATGCTGGATTATGGCAGCGACAAGCCGGACTTGCGCAACCCGATCATCATCAAGGATGTGACGCAGCATTTTGAAGGCAGCGGCTTCGGCATCTTCGCCGGGATCGTCGCTGGCGGCGGCACGATCCGCGCGATTCCGGCACCGGGGGCAGGCGCGGGCAGCCGCAAGTTCTTCGATGAGATGAACAATTGGGCACGGGCCGAGGGCTATTCGGGCCTCGGCTATATCAACATCAAGGACGGCGTCCCCGGTGGCCCCATTGCCAAGAACCATGGCGAGGAACGCACTGCCGCGCTGATCGCCGCGCTGGACCTCGGCGCCAACGATGGCGTGTTCTTCGCCGCGGGCAAGGTAGAGCAGGCCGCCAAGCTGGCCGGCCTCGCCCGCACCCGCACCGCCGAGCAGCTGGACCTGATCGACAAGGACCGGTTCGAACTGTGCTGGATTGTCGATTTCCCGTTCTACGAGTGGGACGAAGACAACAAGAAGGTGGAATTCAGCCACAACCCGTTCTCGATGCCGCAGGGCGGGATGGACGCGCTGACCAATCAGGACCCGCTGACGATCAACGCCTATCAGTACGATCTGGTGTGCAACGGCTTCGAAATCGCCAGCGGATCGATCCGTAACGAGAACCCCGAGACGATGGTCAAGGCTTTCGAGATCACCGGGCTGACCCAGGCCGACGTGGAGGACCGCTTCGGCGGCCTCTACCGCGCGTTCCAGTACGGCGCCCCGCCACACGGCGGCATGGCGGCGGGCGTGGACCGGGTAGTGATGCTGCTGTGCGGCGCGCAGAACCTGCGCGAAATCACGCTGTTCCCGATGAACCAGAAGGCGGAAGACTTGTTGATGGGCGCCCCGTCGCCCGCCGAGACCAAGCAGTTGCGCGAACTGCATGTGCGGGTGGTGGAGCAGCCCAAGGGCTAACCGGGCCCAAGCGGTAACGGATTTTGTCATCGAACTGAACGCCGATAAACGTTGATGTTCAGCCTCGATTGAACAAGCGTTGCCTAAGCAATACTCACTGTATTGTAGGGGGTATGAAGCGATGGGCAGGTTCGGGGGTTTCTTCACAGGCTTGATTGGCGTAGTTGGCGTCTTGACCGCCATTCCGGTACGGGCCGAGCAGATGCGCGTCGACGGGTATTTCCCCGCCGGCAGCGATGAGGCGGCCATGTTGCGCACCATCGCCGTCGATGATTTCTCTGGTGAGGACGGGGCGTCGCTGGCGCTGCTGGTGGCTGATCGGTTGCGGGAGGTGCGGATTGACGGGCAGCCGTGGCTCTCGGTGCTGGCAGGCCGGTTTGGGCGCGATGCGGAAGCGGTTCTGGGCGGCAATGTCCGCACGCGCTTCGCGGAGGAGAATATCACGCTCACCCGCAACGTGTGCACGTCATATGACGATTACGGCAATTGCCTGCAACGCGCGGACCAGGCTGTGCCATGCCTCCGCGTCACCGTGTTCGTGCGGCCGGAACTGCGCCTGACCCGCGGGGGCGGCCAATTGCTGTGGAGCTTTTCGCAGGAAGCCTCGCGCAGTGCCGACTATTGCCCTGATTACGATAACCGGCCGGATTTCGAGACTTCGGTCAACGATCTGCTGGGCGATTACGCGCGTCAGATCCGCTTTGCGCTGGCTCCCGCGCACGAAAGCCGCGCCATTCGCGTGATGGAGGGGCGGGGCGATCTGCCGCGTCCTTTGCGCGATCCGTACCGCAACGCCATCAGGCTGGTCGAACGCGATCCGACGGCGGCCTGCGCGCAGTTCGCCAGCCTTGCTCCGCAGGCGCCGACACACTCGCAATTGTCGCACAATACCGCTCTGTGTGCCGAGCGCGAGGGACGCTGGGACGATGCCGCTGCCGGCTACAACCAAATACAGGGCATGCGCGGCGCACGCAACGAGGCGCAGGCCGGGCTAGGCCGCATTGCTGCCTATCGCCGCGCCCGATCGCAAATCGAGCGACGCGGAGGCTGAGCGCCAGTCAGTCTACCGAGACGTTCGGACAGGTTGGGGATTTTTGCCGACGGGGTGCAGCATTGATCCGTTCTGCCCTTGCGCGCGGTGCCTGCGTTCTTTAGGGCGAACAACAAATCCAACCTGGAATCCTGAGAGGCAAGTTACATGAGCGATACCGCCGACCGCGTGAAGAAGATCGTTGTCGAGCACCTCGGCGTCGAGGAAGACAAGGTCAACCCCGAAGCGAGCTTCATCGATGACCTGGGCGCCGACAGCCTCGACATCGTCGAACTGGTGATGGCGTTCGAGGAAGAATTCGGCGTCGAGATTCCGGACGATGCGGCCGAGAAGATCAACACCGTCGGCGATGCGATCACGTATATCGACGCAAACGCGGGCTGATCGCCCGACACCCTGTTCGCATATCGGCCGCGAGAAGCGGACGGGGATGGAAGGCTCAGCCACGCGTGGCTGGGCCTTCTGCGGTTTTGGGGCCTTTCACGGTTTTGGGCCGTTCGCGAATTTGATTAGGTGAGAATGTCTATGCGCCGTGTGGTTATTACCGGAATTGGGCTCGTCACTCCGCTGGGTGGCAACGTGGAAACCACCTGGGCGAACCTGCTCGCGGGTGAAAGCGGCATTGGCACGATCACCCATTTCGATGCCAGCAACCAGAAGTGCACCATCGCCGGTGAGGTAAAGGGCAAGGATCATCCCTGGGGCTTCGACCCCGATGTGCGCGTAGATCACAAGGTCCAGCGGCAGGTCGATCCATTCATCGTGTTCGGCATTGATGCCGCCGGGCAGGCGCTGGAAGACGCCGGGCTGACCGAAATGGACGAAGCGACCCGCTGGCGCGCCGGTTGCTCAATCGGCTCGGGCATCGGCGGGCTGCCGGGGATCGAGCTGGAATCGGTCAACCTGCACGAGCGCGGGCCGAGCCGGGTTTCGCCGCATTTCGTCCACGGCCGCCTGATCAACCTGATCAGCGGGCAGGTGTCGATCAAGTACGGCCTGATGGGACCCAATCACGCGGTCGTCACCGCCTGTTCCACCGGCGCGCACTCGATCGGCGATGCCGCGCGGATGATCAAGGATGACGATGCCGACATCATGCTGGCGGGCGGCGCGGAAGCGACCATCTGCCCAATCGGCATTGCCGGGTTCGCGCAGGCCCGCGCGCTCAATTGCAGCTATAATGACCGGCCGACCGAGGCCAGCCGCCCTTACGACAAGGACCGCGATGGCTTCGTCATGGGCGAGGGTGCGGGCGTGGTGGTGCTTGAGGAATACGAACACGCCAAGGCGCGCGGCGCAAAGATCTATGCCGAAGTGGTCGGCTACGGCCTGTCGGGCGATGCCTATCACGTTACCGCGCCGCACCCGGAAGGCAAGGGCGCCGAAAACGCCATGCTCGTGGCGCTCAAGAAGGCCGGGATGACGGCGGGCGACATCGACTATGTGAACGCCCACGGCACCAGCACCATGGCCGACACCATTGAACTGGCAGCGGTCAAGCGCGTGCTCGGCAACGATCTCAGCGGCGCTTCGATGAGCAGCACCAAGAGCGCGATAGGCCACCTTCTGGGCGGGGCAGGTGCCGTTGAGACCATCTTCTGCGTCCTCGCCATCCGCGACCAGATCGTGCCGCCCACGCTCAATCTGACCAACCCGGACGAGGGGACCGAGGGCGTCGATCTGGTGCCGCTGAAGGCCAAGAAACGCAGGGTGCGCGCCGCGCTCAACAACAGCTTCGGGTTTGGTGGCACCAACGCCTCGCTGGTGGTCAAGGCGGTCGATTGATCGATGCGCCGCGGCGGCTGCCTGTTGTTTGCCGTCGCGCTGGCGGCCGGGGTGGCTTTCGCGCTGTGGTTTGCGGGGGCGTGGTATTCGTCGGCCAATCTTGACGACGATACCGCGTTCATCGTCGAAAGCGGTTCCACGCTGACATCGGCGGCTCAGAAGCTGGAGGAGGAGGGGATCATCGGCTCGGCCGACAGCTTCCTCTTGCGCGCCAAGCTGCTGGGCAGCGGCGATCCGATCAAGGCAGGCGAGTTCCTGCTGCCGGCGGGATCCAGCCCGGCGAACATCCTCGATATTTTCCAGCACGGCGAGGCCCTTGCCCGGTTCATCACCGTGCCCGAGGGCATGCCGTCGGTTCTGGTGTATGAGAAGCTGCTCGCCGAACCGCTGCTGACCGGCGAGATCGAAGTCCCGGCGGAAGGCTCGATCCTCCCCGACACCTACGACTTCGAGCGTGGCGAGAGCCGTCAGGCGGTGCTCGACCGGATGCAGGCGGCGATGACCGCGACCTTGCGCGAACTGTGGCCCACGAAGGGACCGCGCAGCGTGGTTTCCACCCCGCGTGAGGCGCTGATCCTCGCCTCGATCGTCGAGAAGGAAACCGGCGTCCCGGGCGAACGCGGCATGGTCGCGGGCCTCTATTCCAACCGCCTGCGCATCGGCATGCGGTTGCAGGCCGATCCGACGATCATCTACCCGATTACCAAGGGCAAGCCGCTCGGCCGCCGCATTCGTCAGTCGGAGATCGCCGCGGTCAACGGCTACAACACCTATTCGATGGACGGCCTGCCCGACGGACCGATTACCAATCCGGGCCGCGAATCGATTGCCGCCGTGCTCAATCCCGATGCCACCGACGCGCTGTTCATGGTCGCCGATGGCAGCGGCGGCCACGCCTTCGCCCGCACCGGGGCCGAGCACCAGGCCAATGTCGAGCGCTGGTATGCCCTGCGCCGCAGCCGCGGGGAAATGTGAACCACCCGCTCATTGTAACGGCAGAGCTACCTGCCGATCTCTACAGCTGGGCCACCCAGTTGCGGACCGACCACTTTCCGCCCGAGCGCAATTACCTGAAAGCCCACGTCACGCTGTTCCACGCATTGCCGCCAATGGTGGAGGGCGAACTGCGCGATCTGCTTGCCAGCCTGGGCCGGCGCGCTCCGGTGCCGGCGCGTCTGGAAGGGGTGACCAGCCTGGGCGGGGGCACGGCGCTGAAACTGGTCAGCCCGGCCATGCTCGATCTGCGCGACGAGATTGCCGATCATTTTCGCGGAATGCTGACCGGGCAGGACAGCCACCGCCCGCGTTTGCACATCACCGTGCAGAACAAGGTGACGCTGGCCGAGGCAATTGCCTTGCAGCAGGATCTGGCGCAGCGAGTGGAGCCGCGCGATTTTGCTTTCCGCGGGCTGGAGCTTCATGCTTACCTTAGCGGACCGTGGGACATGCTGGGTCGCTGGCGGTTCAGGGGATAAAGGGGGGCGATAGGGAAAGCCATGGAACTGTTGACTGCCTTCATGAACGAACCGGACAACGTGCTGGCCATGCTTGGGGCGTTGTCGCTGGTGGCTGCAGCGCTGGTTGCGACCAGATGGTGGACGCATGCCCTTTCGGCGACCGGCTGGACCCTGCTCCTGACATGGTCGATCATCGCCGACCGCGGCCTCTCGCGCTATTTGTTCGGCCTGCTGCTGGTAGTCCACCTGCTGAAGATGGCTGCTGTTTCCGTCGCCTCACGCAAGGGGGTCATGACCCGCGAGGAGCGCGCCCTGATCGCCGAAGTTCTGGCTGTCGAGGAGCCCGCCGAGCAGCGCCGCCTGCGCGATGTGATCACCTGGCGCGACGTCGATACCGGTGAAGTGCTGATGCGGCAGGGCCAGAAGGCACCGCCGCTGATCTACGTCGCCACCGGGCAGATGGAGATCGAGCACGAGGGCCTGCCGGTCAGCACTTGCGGTCCCGATGACTTCCTCGGCGAGATGAGCCTGGTTACGGGCGAGGGCGCCTCGGCCACGGTCAAGGTTTCGCTGCCCGCGCGCATCGCCGTGTTTGATCGCGACGGCCTGCTGCGTTTGATGGAGGCCATGCCCGAACTCGCCCGCGCCTTCGACCGTCGGCTCAATCTGGGGCTGGTCGACAAGATCCAGCGGATGAATCGGACCCGCGCCGAACGGTGACTTTTTCCCGGTTGACCCCCGCTGTGGCCCGCCGTACATGGCGCGCCTTGCCGGGGCGATCGCCGCCTTCGCAAGCCTGGATGGCGGAGTAGCTCAGCCGGTTAGAGCAGCGGAATCATAATCCGCGTGTCGGGGGTTCGAGTCCCTCCTCCGCTACCATCCTCCTCCAAGTCCCGCCGATCCCCGCCGCGTGCCCATTTATGGCGCTGCCGGTGCATTTGCTGCTTGCACGACGCGCATATTCGGCAAAAAGACCGAGCATGGTACAAACGGGGCGGCGGCTGACAGGGGCGACAATCAAGGACGTTGCGGCGCGTGCCGGAGTGTCCGCGATGACTGTGTCGCGGGCGATCAACAATCGTGCCGGCGTGCGGCAGGAAACCCGCGACGCGGTGCAATCGGCCATCGCCGAGCTGTCCTATGTGCCAAATCCCGCAGCGCGCAAACTGGTCACTTCCACCGAGCTTCTGATCGGGGTGATCTACGCCAATCCAAGCTCCGCGTTTATGAGCGAATTTCTGACCGGCGTATTCGAGGAAGCGTCGATCAGGGGCGCACGCCTCGTGCTGCTGCGATTTGCTGCGGGGCACACGCCGACCACCGAACAGCTCGAGCGCTTTATCGGATCGGGCCTGTCGGGCCTCGTGCTGGCGCCGCCGCTCGGCGAGTCTTTAGCGGTCAACGCCGTTCTGGCACAGCATCCCAACCTGCCGGTGACCGCTGTCGGGGCATATGAGGTCCCCAACGCCACCTGCGTGCGCATCGACGATGCGGCGGCCTCGTTCGAAATGACGCGCCATCTGCTCGACCTGGGGCACCGCAGACTTGGTTTCATCCTCGGCAACCCGAACCAGGCTGCAAGCGCGCGGCGCATGGCCGGTTTCCACGCCGCCGTCCGTGATGTTCCCGACGCGCAGGTTTCGCTCGCACAAGGAGATTACAGCTACGCGTCAGGTCTGGTGGCGGGCGATCAGTTGCTCAACGTCGCCGATCCGCCCACCGCCATCTTCGCCAGCAGCGATGACATGGCCGCAGCCGTGGTGTCCGTGGCGCACCGCCGCCAACTCGACGTGCCCCGCGAACTGACTGTGGTCGGCTTTGATGATACCACTGCGGCGGTTACCCTGTGGCCGGAGCTGACCACAATTCACCAGCCCGTTCGACGTCTCGCGGCCGAGGCACTGGCGATCATCGTCGACAAGGCGCAGGTCGACACCAGCAAACGCGGCCGACCACCGCGCATCCTCGAATACGAGCTGGTCAAGCGCGGTTCGACCGCAGCGGTCGATCAGCGTCCGGAGTAGCGGAACCAGCTGAAATCGGCGTGCGCTGCCGTTCCCGCCATGTCCTGGCAGGCCATGCCCACGAAGGTCCCGGTGAAGTTGGGCAGGCCCGGCAGTGAAATCTCGTCGCACAGCGCCGAATGATCGCATTGCCGGTCAATCGGGAGCCACTCCTCGCTTCCCGCAGATTTCCACGAGAACCGCAAAACTGCGCCATCCACGTCGGCGCGCAGTTCCAGCGGACCTTGCGGCACATCGCTTACAACGCTGACGTCATCGCAAGCTTCGCCGGGGATGTTCGACATCAGGCGTAATTCGCGCACGTCGCCGTCGCGGGTGAGGTAGAGGTAATGGAACTTGCAGGTGTTGTAATAGCACACCAGGCCGGCGCATTGCTGGAAATGCTCGGGCGCAAATTCGACGCAGGTCTCGGCCGTGAAGGCATGGTGTTCCTGCCGCCGCGCCACGAGCGCCTGCTCGAAATGGCTCATAATGGATTCGCGACCGTGCAACCTGAGGTGGCTGGGACGTGCGGCGAGAGTGAAGATGCGCTCGGGCTGCGGCGTGCGTAGCCATTGCAGGTCCGCAGGCAGGTCCGGCCCGGCGAACGTGCCATCCCATACGGTCGAGGGCCACGGCGCGTGCGGCAGGGCAGGGCGCTGAGGCGCAGGGTCCGGCTTGCGATCCCCGGCCATTGTCCGCAGCCAGCCGTCTTGGCACCATTGCATCGGTTGCAAGGCGGTCTCGCGACCCATGACGCAGCGCTCCAGCCCCGCAAGCGGCCGTCCGCACAGATAAGCCAGCCAGGTGCTGCCATCCGCCAGTTCCACCAGATCGCCATGTCCGGCGCGCGTGATCGGGCCATCGCGCAAACCATCGGCGGTCAGGACGGCCTGGTCCGGATGCACTTCGTAGGGGCCTGCCAGCGAGCGACTGCGGGCCATGACCACCGCGTGGTCCCAGCCGGTCCCACCTTCGGCCACCAGCAGGTGGTACCAACCATCGCGCTTGTAGAGATGCGGTCCCTCGGTAAAGCCCAGCGATGTCCCGCTGAAAATAACCTGGCGCTGGCCGACCAGACGCATGGCATCCCGGTCGAACTCCTGCATGACGATGCCGCCGAAATGCTTGCTGCCGGGGCGATGATCCCACAGCATGTTGAGCATCCAGCTGCGGCCATCGTCGTCATGGAACAGCGCCGGGTCAAAGCCGCTGGCGTTGAGAAACACCGGGTCGGACCACGGGCCATCGATAGTCTCGGCCGTGACCACGAAATTCCTGAAATCGCGCAATGACGCGCCTTCGGAGCCGCTGACGGTGGTCTGCCCGTACCGCTTCACATCGGTGAACAGCAGCCAGAAGCGGTCATGGGCATAGGTCAGGTCAGGTGCCCACACGCCGCACGAATCGGGGTCTCCGCGCATATCGAGCTGCGAGGCGCGGTTGAGCGGTCTGGCGGCCAGGCGCCAATTCGTCAGATCGCGGCTGTGGTGTATCTGCACCCCCGGAAACCATTCGAAGGTGGAGACGGCGATGTAGAAGTCCTCGCCCACGCGCACGATCGAAGGATCGGGGTTGAAACCGCGCAGGATCGGGTTTGTCAGGGTGTTCATGTCGGTTTGCGTACCAGAGTCCATAGAATGGCCGCGCCGAACAGGTCGAGCACGCCGAGGAGGATGAAGAAGGGGCCATAGCCCACCGTATCGACCAACCCGCCAAGGGTCAGAGAGAAGGCCAGGACGCCGAGATTGGCCGCCAGACCGGCGAGGCCGGCAGCGGTCGCCACTTCGCTGCGGCGGAAAAGGTCGGAGGCCATCGTCAGCACCGTCACCGACAGCGTCTGGTGGGCAAACCCACCGAGACACAACAGGCCGACGACGATGTAAGGGTTGCTGGTCATCCCGACCGCCGCCATCCCCGTCATCATCAGCGCGCCGAGGGTAAAAACCGACCGTCTCGCGTCGATCAGGTCGAGGCCCCGGCGTTGCAAGGCCAGCACCACAGCCGGGCCAAACAGACATCCCAGATCGGCCGCGAGGAACGGCAGCCACGCGACAAGGGCAAGCTGGGCCAGGTCAAACCCGTGTTCGCGCGCCAAATACAGTGGCATCCAGAACGACAGCATCCCCCACACCGGATCCGCCAGCAGGCGGGGGAGGGCGATGCCCCACAGGTTGCGCCGCCTGAGCAATTGCGTGATCGGCGTCTTTTCCCCCGTCCCCCGCAGCGATGCTTCCTGCCCGGCAGCGATCAGGTCCCGTTCGGCGGCGCTGATCGCCCGGTGACTTGTCGGCGGGGCATAGAAACGGAACCACAGAATAGCCCACACCAGCCCGCACAGACCCGCGACCACGAAGGCCAGCCGCCACGACCCGGCGTAGGCTGCCCAGGCGACGAGCGGCGGAGCGAATACTGCCCCGAACGAGGCGCCGATGTTGTAGACCCCGCTGGCCGTGCCGCGCTCACGCGCGGGAAACCATTCGGCCACCATCTTCTGTCCGGCGGGTTGGGCTGAACCCTCGGCCACGCCCAGCAGTCCGCGCAAGGCGGCAAATCCCATCCAGTTGGCGGCAAAGATGTGCGCCGCCGTCAACACCGACCAGATGACTGCGCACAAAGCAAAGCCGACCCGCAAGCCGGCGGAATCGAGGAACTGCCCGACCAGCGGCTGCATCATCACGCCCACCTGGAAAGCGCCGGTGATCCAGCCGTATTGCTCGTTGGAAATGCCCTGCTCGTCCATGATGGTGGGCGCCGCCACGCCCATGATCGAGCGCGACAGGTAATTTATAATCATGGCAGCCACGAACAGGCCAAGAATGGCCCACCGCAGCTTCCTTCCGTTCCAGACCTTCAAATCATCCCCCGGTAACGTTACCATCGTGCTTTTTGGCGTGTTACCTCCTGCATACAGCAATCGCTGCACGCGCCAACCCCCTTTGCGGGCGTAGAAGCAGACCGATGTGTGTGGATTCGTCCAATTGAGGTGCTTGACTCATCAACTTTGGGCGCATAATCCGTCGATGTTAACGTTACCGTTCCGTGTTTTCCAATCGCTGTCTCCCTCACTCATCTCCAAACTGCTCGGTAGACGGCAGGTGCAAATGAGTTGGGCGAAAATGCAATAATTTGCGGCTCTCGAATAACACGGTTCGAAAAAAGATAACGAACAGCCAAGTGGTGGCTTGGTATGTTAACGTAAACAATAGAGGGGATTACTGAATGTCTTCGAATACATCGGGTCGCGGCTTGCGTGCGCTGCGGAGTGGGTCAGCCCATCTGGCCTTGTTTGCGGCATTCCTGGCGGCGACGCCGGCCTTGGCGCAGTCCACGTCGGAAGCCGACGAGGACGATGGCCTCATCGTTGTCACCGGATCGAGGATCAAGGCCGACGGATTTTCCGCGCCTGTCCCGACCACCGTTGTCGACGCGGCGGCGCTGGAAGCCAATGCCCAGCCCAATATCTTCACGACGATCGCCCAGTTGCCTTCGCTGCAGGGCTCGACCGGCACCCAGTTCAACACGTTCAGCACGTCGAGCGGCCAGCAGGGCCTCAGCTCGTTCTCGTTGCGCGGTGTGGGGCCGATCCGCACGCTGACTTTGCTTGACGGGCAGCGGGTGGTCGGTGCCAACGTCACCGGCGTTCCGGATATCAGCCTGTTTCCGCAATTGCTCGTCAAGCAGGTCGACGTCGTCAACGGCGGTGCTTCTGCGTCTTACGGTTCGGACGCCGTGGGCGGTGTGGTCAACTTCATCACCGATACCCGGTTCACCGGGATCAAGGGCAACGTCCAGGGTGGCATCACCACTTATGGCGACAACGAATCGATTACTGCCCAGCTCGCCTATGGCACACCGCTGTTCAATGGCGGCGCCCACCTGGTGTTGAGCACCGAATATTCGCGCGACCAGGGCATCGGCGGCGGCGAATTCGGCCTCGAACTTGCCGGGGGACGCGACTGGTTTCTTGAAACGACCCAGATCAACACCGGCAACACCGCCGGCGGCACTCCGCAGTTTCGGGTTGTCGATCGCGCCCAATCGGCCAACTGGTCGAAGTACGGCCTGATCACCGGCGGACCGCTGCGTGGTATCGCCTTCGATGCCAACGGGCAGCCGAACCAGTTCCAGTATGGCACCAATTGCATCTCGGGCTTCTGTGAGGGTGGCGATCTGAGCGGCAACGTCCAGTCGGGCCGTTCGCTCCAGTCGGGGCTCGAACGTTTCAACACCTACGGCCGCATGGGCTTCGACATCGGCAGCCGGGCCGAGCTTTACACCACGCTGAACTTCGGTTGGGTGCGCAGCAACAACCAACCGGTCAACGGCCAGAACAAGCCGGGACTGACCATCCAGTGCGCTAACCCGTTCGTGCCCGCATCGGTGCGGACGCAGTGCGGAACCGCGGGAATAACCCAGTTCAGCTTCGGCACGGCCAATGCCGCGCTGGGTAACACCCGGGTCGAGACCGACCGCCGCCAGTACCGAGCAGTGCTCGGCCTCATAGGCTCGTTCGATCTTGCCGGCAGCGAGTGGTCGTATGACCTCTACGGCGAGCACGGGATCAACAAGACCAAGGTCGACGTCACCAATATCCTGCTCAACCGCCGGTTTGACCAGGCGATCAATGCTACCACCCTCAACGGCGCGATTGTCTGCGCCGATCCGGTGGCGCGCGCCAATGGCTGCCAGCCGCTCAACATCCTTGGTGGCAATTTCTCCGAAGCGGCCCTGAGCTATGTCATGCCCGATGCCGGGCCCTACCAGCGGACCCGCCAGACGCAGGACGTGGTCAGCCTGAATTTCTCGGGCTCGCCGTTTGAGAACTGGGCAGGCCCGGTCAACTTCGCGTTCGGCGGCGAATGGCGCCACGAGTTCTATCGGGTTACCGCAGATCCGTATGGCGCGGGCTTTGCCAACACTCCGGCGGGCGGCGACTATCCCGCCGATCCGATCCTGGGGGCCGGCGGCGGCAACTGGTACGCAGGCAACTACAAGAACGGCACCGGCGCATACAGCGTCAGGGAAGCCTACATCGAAACCGACATCCCATTGATCGACGCCGAAAGCGTCGGCCAGCTGAACCTCAACGCGGCCGGGCGCGTCACCGACTATTCCACTTCGGGCACGATCTGGGCGTGGAAAGTCGGCGGAACCTGGGAAACCCCGCTTGATGGCTTGCGGCTGCGCGGAGGAACCTCGCGCGACGTGCGGGCGCCGAACCTGTCAGAATTGTTCGCCGCCCCGGTAACCACCACGCTGCCCAACTTCTTCAACCCATTCACCAACACCTCGATCCTGGTAATCCAGAGCGTTGGCGGCAATCCCAACCTGAAACCGGAAATTGCCCGCAATACCAACCTGGGCGTGGCGCTCGCCAATCCCGACTGGCTGCCCGGGTTCAACTTCTCGTTCGATTACTACAAGCTCAGGATCAACAGTGCCGTCCAGGCGCTGAACGCCAACCAGATCGTCGATTTCTGCTTCCGGAGCATCATTCCGGCGACTTGCAGCGCCTTCGATTTCACCAACCCGCCGGGCGGCAACACGCTGACCGTCGCCTCGTTCAACACTGCGTCGATCAGGACAGCGGGCTTCGACGTCGAGGCCAGTTATCGCTGGCAGCAGCCGCTGGGCCTGCCAGGTTCGTTCACCCTGCGCGCTTTGGCCACTCACGTTAGCAAGTTCATTACCGACCAGGGCCTGCCTGGCACCGTGCCGAGCGATTCCGCCGGCGAGAACCTGGGTAACACCCCGAAGTGGAAGTATCTGGCGATCCAGAGCTACGAGAACGACGACTTCTCGCTGTTCGTGCAGGAACGCTGGTTCAGCGACGGAGTGTTCTCGAACAATCTGGTGGCCTGCACCACGGGCTGCCCGGCGTTTAACCCGGTCACGAATATTCGCACCATCGACACCAACTTCATGCGCGGAGGGTTCTACGTCGACATCGGCGGTTCGGTGCACGTGACAGATAGCATCACCGCCTACTTCAAGGTGGACAACCTGACCGATCAGGCGCCGGCGCGGAACTACATCTTCAACAACCCGACGCTGTATGATCAGGTCGGCCGTACCTATCGTCTGGGCACGCGCTTTACCTTCTGACCTAAAGGTCGAACTTGTCGGGCTGACCGGTACCTCCTGCCGGTCAGCCTGACTTGGCCTGTCGGCTCATTCATTGCCGCTGGTGAAGCAAAGTGGTAGCGCCACTTCATGAGCGATTGCGATTCATGCGTTGTCAGGAACCGGGCCATCTGCGCGGCACTGGATGACAGCGAGATCAAGGCGCTGAATGGCATCGGTCGCCGCAAGGTCCTGGCGGCAGGCGATCCGCTCATCTGGGAGGGCGACGATTCGACGCTGGTGGCCAACGTCGTCCACGGCATGCTCAAGCTCACCAATTCGACCGAGGACGGGCGCGAACAGATCGTCGGCGTGGTCTACCCGTCCGATTTCATCGGTCGCCCGTTTGGCAAGACCACCAGCTACTCGGTGACGGCACTGACTGAAGCGAAGGTGTGCCTGTTCGCGCGGTCTGATTTTGACCGGTTCGCCAACGATCACCCGGCGCTGGAACACAAATTGCTCCAGCGCACGCTGGACGAGCTGGACCGCACGCGCAGCTGGATGCTGTTGCTTGCCCGCAAGAGCGCGGAGGAGAAGGTGGCGACCTTCCTGCTCGACATGTCCGAACGGCTGGTCGATGCCGCCTGTGCGGCGCCCGAAGACGGTCCCCTCAAGGAATTCGACCTGCCTTTCTCGCGCCAGCAGATCGGCGACATCCTGGGCGTGACGATCGAGACGGTCAGCCGCCAGATGACGCGCATGAAGCGCGAGGGAGTTGTCGACCTGCCCACCCGCCGCACGGTGCGCATTCTTGACCGGCCGGCGCTGGAGGCAATGGCCGGGTGATGGGGGGCGGACCGAGCCGCAAGGCTCGCCCGCCACGCCATCACATCAGCACATCAGAACCGGAAACCGACGCCTGCGCTGAGCACCCAGGGGTCGATCGCGTGGGTCGTTTCGATCACCGTGGTGTTGCCGGCAAACCAGCGCGCCGTGGTGTTGACCCAGTACTTCTTGGCATCGAGCGAGACGATGAAGTTCTCGCCCGCCGGAATGTCGACCCCGGCCTGTACCGCCACGCCCAGTTCGTTGCTGAGCGATTGGCGAGTAACGCCCAGCGGAATGGTCTGCGCGCCGGGAGCGTCGTTGATCCACAGGAAGTATGTCGGGCCCGCGCCGATGTAAGGCGAGATGCCACCCGGATTGAGGTGATACTTCAGCGTGAAAGTGGCCGGGATCACGCGGGCGTTGGACACCGCCTCGGCGCCGGTGAGCGGGCCGGCCACAATGTCCACGTCGTGCTGGGTCACGCAGCAGATCGTCTCGAGCGAGATGTTGGGCGTGAAGAAGTATTCGATCGCCACGGTCGGAACCACATTGTCATTCGCCGCTGTCTGCGTGGTCGCCGGGAGCGGACCGAGCAGGGCTACGTCGGTGATCTTGCCATCGGGCAGGACGGCGGTGGCCAGCACCTTGACCTGAATGTCGCCGGCTTCCTGGGCAAATGCGGGCGATGCGCCGATGGCTGCCATCATGGCGACTGCGCCGCTCAGCGTTGCGAGAGTGTTGCGCGGGAACTTGCGCATGTCTGTTCTCCGTCATGTTGCGGCGGCTGCCCCTTGCAGCCCAGGTAATTCGCGACATGGCCGGTCATGTGCGCCCGACGGCTTGCGGCAACATTGATTGAACGCAAACCGCGCGCATGAAAATTTCGCGGGCCGGTAATTTTCAATTTGATGCCAATCAATGTCGGAAGCCCTTGTGGGGCGCACTCCGGGCCATCTCTTAGGGGAAATGGTCAATGGAATCTCTGACGACTCGCGCAGGCATGTGGCTGGCGCTGCTGGTCCTTGCCGTGATGGCCGCGGCACTGGGGCATGACTTCGGATACTCGGCGCAAATGACGATCGTGGCGCTCGCTGCGGGCATTGCCCTGTGGTGGACGTTGGTGGGCTCGAAGATCGACGCGCTGGGCAACTGGTTGAAGCCGGCCCAGGATGAGACCGCCTACGATGACGATCCGGTCCGGTGGGGTGTCATCGCCACGCTGTTCTGGGGCATGGCAGGCTTTGCCGCCGGCCTGTTCATCGCGTGCCAGCTGGCTTTCCCGCAGCTCAATTTCGAGCCGTACCTCAACTTCGGGCGCGTGCGACCGCTGCACACCAGTGCGGTCATCTTCGCCTTTGGCGGCAATGCGCTGATCGCGTCGAGCTTCTACGTCGTGCAGCGGACATGCCGCGCGCGGCTGGCCTTTCCCGGCCTCGCCCGGTTCGTGTTCTGGGGCTACCAGTTATTCATCGTGCTGGCGGCGGTCGGCTACCTGCTGGGGGTGACGCAGGGCAAGGAATATGCCGAGCCCGAATGGCACGTCGACTGGTGGCTGACGGTGGTCTGGGTCAGCTATCTGCTGGTGTTCGTCGGCACAATCGTCAAGCGCCGCGAGCCGCACATCTACGTGGCGAACTGGTTCTACCTCGCCTTCATCCTGACCGTGGCGCTGCTCCACGTGGTCAACAACCTCGACATGCCGGTTAGCCTGCTCGGCTCGCGCAGCTACCCGCTGTTTGGCGGCGTGCAGGGCGCGCTGGTGCAGTGGTGGTATGGCCACAACGCGGTGGGCTTCTTCCTGACCGCCGGCTTCCTGGCGATGATGTACTACTTCGTGCCCAAGCAGGCGGAACGGCCGATCTATTCGTATCGGCTTTCGATCGTGCACTTCTGGTCGCTGATCTTCCTCTACATCTGGGCCGGGCCGCACCATCTGCACTACACCGCGCTGCCCGACTGGGCGCAGACGCTGGGCATGGTGTTCTCGATCATGCTGTGGATGCCCAGCTGGGGCGGCATGATCAACGGCCTGCTGACGCTGAACGGCGCGTGGGACAAGATCCGCACCGATCCGATCATCCGCATGATGGTGTGGGCGCTGGCCTTCTACGGCATGAGCACCTTCGAAGGCCCGATGCTGTCGATCAAGTGGGTCAACTCCATGTCGCACTATACCGACTGGACGATCGGCCACGTCCATTCCGGCGCGCTGGGGTGGAACGGGATGATCACCTTTGCGGTGCTCTATTTCCTGGCTCCGCGCCTTTGGGGTCGGACACGGCTTTACAGCCTGCGCATGGTCAACTGGCACTTCTGGCTCGCGACCATCGGCATCGTTTTCTATGCCTCCAGCATGTGGGTGGCCGGAATGATGCAGGGCTACATGTGGCGCGAATACGGGGCTGACGGCTACCTGGTGAACAGCTTCGCCGAGACCGTCGCCGCGATGTGGCCGATGTACGTGGCCCGCGCTTTCGGCGGCCTGCTGTACCTGAGCGGCGCGGTTATCATGGTGGTCAACATCTGGCTCACCATCGCCGGTAAGCTGCGCGACGAAAAGCCGATGACGAGCCCGACCTACAATCCCGCAGCCGACCGCCCGCTGGTCGCGGGACCAGCAGCGCCGTTGGCCGCTTGAGGGGAATGGAAACCATGACCGAAACGACCAAGGAAGCCTTGTCCGGCCACAAGCGGCTGGAGCGCAATGTCACCCTTCTGGGCGGGCTGGCGCTGGTGGTGGTGGCCATCGGCGGCATCGTGGAAATTGCCCCGCTGTTCTGGATCGACAACACGATCGAGCAGGTGGACGGCATGCGTGCCTATACCCCGC
Organism: Alteraurantiacibacter sp.; assembly: GCA_039927835.1. Classification (GTDB taxonomy): domain Bacteria; phylum Pseudomonadota; class Alphaproteobacteria; order Sphingomonadales; family Sphingomonadaceae; genus Alteraurantiacibacter. The sequence goes on along the minus strand of JBDSUF010000044.1, from coordinate 17,166 downwards.
TGGAACAGGCCGGGCGCGACATCTACGTGCGCGAAGGCTGCTACAACTGTCACAGCCAGATGATCCGCCCGTTCCGTGACGAGGTGGAGCGCTATGGCCATTACTCGCTGGCGGCGGAATCGATGTTCGATCACCCGTTCCAGTGGGGCTCAAAGCGCACCGGGCCAGACCTGGCGCGTGTTGGTGGCCGCTATTCGGATAGCTGGCATGTTCAGCACTTGACCAATCCGCAGAGCGTGGTGCCGGTCAGCGTGATGCCGCAATATGGCTTCCTGTCGGAGGACCCGCTCGATTTCGAGTACATCGGCGAGAACCTGACCGCGCTCAGCCGCGTCGGCGTGCCCTATACCGAAAAGGATATCGAACAGGCCCGGCAGGACGTGCTGGGGCAGGCCGATCCGGCCACTCCGGCAGGCGATCTGGCGGAGCGCTATCCGGGTGCGCAATCGCGCGACTTCGACGGCAATCCGGACGAGATCACCGAGATGGATGCGCTGGTCGCATACCTGCAGGTGCTGGGGACCATGGTCGATGTGCAGGCCGCCGCCGCACAGGAAGACCTGGCGACGGAGACTGGTCGATGACGGGCTGGCACTCCACCTACGAAACCTTGCGACACATGGCCGATAGCTGGGGCCTGCTGGCGATGGCGCTGGTGTTCCTGACGCTGGCCCTGTGGCCCTTCCGCCCCGGCGCCCGCAAGCACAACAGCCGGGCCGCCACCTTGATTTTCGAGGCCAATGAAAACGAAAGCTGCGACGATGGGTAACAAGCGCGTTGACGAACCCACTGGCATCGAAACCGTCGGCCACGAGTGGGACGGGATCGAGGAACTGAACAATCCGCTGCCGCGCTGGTGGCTGTGGACGCTCTACGCCACGATCGTGTGGTCGCTGGTCTATGTCATCCTCTATCCGGCCTGGCCGCTGCTGGAGAAGGGCACCGAGGGCGTGCTCGGCTGGACCAGCAGGGGCGAGCTGGCGCTCGAACAGAATGCAGAAGAGGCCCGGCGCGCGCCGATCCTGCAAGCCATTGCCGCCACCCCGATCGCCCAGCTGCCGCTCAACGCGGATCTGATGGCCGAGGCCGTGGCGGGTGGAGCCGCCGCCTTCCGCGTCCATTGCGTGCAATGCCACGGTGAAAACGCCGCTGGCAGCGAGGGCTATCCCAACTTGACCGATGACGAATGGATCTGGGGCGGCGACTTGCCGACTATCGAGGCCACCATCCAGCACGGCATTCGCCAGCCGGACAACGGCGCGACGCGCATGGCCATGATGCCAGGCTTCGGACGCGACGGTATCCTGCCGCCGACGCAAGTCGCGCAAGTTGCCGATCACGTGCTGTCGCTGTCCAGCTCTGGCCCCGCCAATGCAGCGGGCGCAGCGGTGTTCGCCACCAATTGCGTGGTCTGCCACGGCGTCAACGGCGAGGGCCTGCGCCAGTTCGGCGCGCCGAGCCTGAACGACGCGGTGTGGCTCTATGGCGGCGACCGGGCAGCGGTTGCGGCGCAGGTCAACGCACCGCGTCACGGCGTTATGCCCGCGTGGGAAGGGCAGCTCGACCCCGCGACCCTTCGCATGCTGGCCGCCTATGTCCATTCGCTGGGCGGGGGCGAGGAATTCGCCGCACCGCCCGCATCCACGACAACCGCTCCGGAGGTCACACCGGAAAGCGCAGGAACCAATGGCCGACCTTGACCCCGTAATTCACCACAGCCCGCTGGGCGACTATCAGGCGCGCAGGACGGTCCACCCCAAGCGGATCGACGGGCCGTTCCGCCGCTTCAAATGGCTGATTATGGCGGTGACGCTGGCGATCTATTACGGCACGCCGTGGATCCGCTGGGATCGCGGGCCCTATGCGCCGGATCAGGCGGTGCTGATCGACCTGGCGCACCGCCGCTTCTACATGTTCGACATCGAGATTTGGCCGCACGAGTTCTATTTTGTGGCCGGGCTGCTGATCATGGCGGGCATCGGCCTGTTCCTGGTGACCAGCGCCGTGGGCCGGGCATGGTGCGGCTATTCGTGCCCGCAGACCGTGTGGACCGATCTGTTCCAGCACGTCGACCGCTTCGTCGATGGCGATCGCAACGCGCGGATGCGGCTCGATGCGGCGCCGTTCACCTGGAGCAAGGTGGCGCGCCGAGCGGCCAAGTGGTCGATCTACCTCGTCATCGCCTTCTGGACCGGCGGCGCTTGGATCATGTACTTCGCCGATGCCCCCACGCTGACGCGCGACTTCTGGAGCGGGGATGCCGCCACCGTCGCCTACATCACCGTTGCCGTGCTGACCGCCACCACCTTCACGCTGGGCGGCTTCATGCGCGAGCAGGTGTGCATCTACATGTGCCCCTGGCCGCGTATCCAGAGCGCGCTGATGGACGAGCATTCGTTGCAGGTGACGTACAAGGACTGGCGCGGCGAAAAGCGCGGCAGCGTCAAGAAGGCCGAGAAGAACCCGGGTGAATATGGCGACTGCGTGGATTGCAACATGTGCGTGGCGGTTTGCCCCACTGGCTGGGATATCCGCAAGGGGCCGGACATCAGCTGCATCACCTGCGGGCTGTGCATCGATGCCTGCGACCGGGTGATGCGCGAGGTGGGCCGTCCGCGCGGGCTGATCGACTACGTGACGCTCGACGATGCGACAAGCGAGGCGAAGACCGGTGTGGTTCGCCCGGCATGGCGCAACCTGCTGCGGCCGCGCACCATCGCTTATTTCCTGATCTGGGGCTCCATCGGGGCGGGCCTGCTGTTCCTGCTGGGCACGCGCACGCATACCCAGATCAGCGCCGCGCCCGATCGCAATCCCGCCTTCACGCTGATGCGCGATGGCAGCACGCGCAACAACTACACCGTCAAGCTGCGCAACATGCAGAGCCGCCCGCGGACCATGCGGGTGAGCATCGAGGGCCTACCCGGCGCGCGCATGTGGACCGACGATATCGCCGCTACACGCGCCGCGCGCGAGCTGGAGTTCAACGTGCCGGCTGACCAGACCGCCAGCTTGCGGCTCTACGTGATCGCCCCGCGCGGAACGGGCAGCCAGGAGTTCAGCTTCGACCTCAAGGCGCTCGATGCAGAGGGCGAACGCGATAGCGTGGAAACGCAGTTCCAGGGTGCAGGAGGATCGTGATGACACAGCGTTTTACTGGGACTCGGCGCTTTACCGGGTGGCACATGTTCGCCGTGATGGTCGCCTTCTTCGGGGTGGTGATCGCGGTCAACCTGACCATGATGCGGCTCGCCATGGGCAGCTTCGGCGGCGTGGTGGTGGAAAACAGCTATGTCGCCAGCCAGGAATTCAACGGCTGGCTCGATGCTGCCAAAACGCAGGACCAGCTCGGCTGGAGCGTGACGAGCATGGTCCAGCCGGACAGATCGGTCGCGATCTTGGTCACCGCTGCGCCCGAACCGCTGGCGATTTCCGCGACCGCCCGCCATCCGCTCGGCCGGCTGCCCGATCTGGCGCTGACCTTCCGCCGCGTGGCGCCCGGGCGGTTTGTCTCCACCCGGCCGCTTCCCGAAGGCCGCTGGACCTTGCGCCTGCAACTGGTCGCCGGGCGGATCGTCTGGCGCGACGAGGTGGCGGTCCAATGATTGCCGAGCGCATCCAGCTGGCGCCGCTGGAGACCAGCGTGCTCGCCGTGCCCGGTGCCCATTGTGTCGGGTGCATGAGCAAGATCGAGCGCGGGCTGGCCGCGCTGCCGCACGTCGTCAGCGCGCGGCTCAACCTCACCTCGCGCATGGTGACGGTGGTGCACGATGCCTCGCTCGACGAACGCGACCTGGTGGAGGAGCTGGGCAAGATCGGCTTTGAAGCCAAGCGCCAGCCGCGCAGCACCGAAAAGCCGTTCTCCGCCGTCAAGCCGCTACTCGGGCCGCTGGCCGTGGCCGCCTTCGCGGGCATGAATGTGATGCTGCTGTCGGTCAGCGTATGGTCGGGCGCGGATGGCTCGGCGCGCGACCTGTTCCACTGGATCTCGGCACTGATCGGCATTCCGGCGGTGGCCTATGCCGGGCAGCCGTTCTTCCGCTCGGCATGGGCTGCGCTGAAGCACGGGCGGACCAACATGGACGTGCCGATCTCCATCGGTGTGACCATCGCCTGCCTGCTCAGCCTGTACGAGACGATTACCCACGGCGAACACGCCTGGTTCGATGGTGCGCTGATGCTGCTCGTTTTCCTGCTGGCGGGCCGGGTGCTCGACGCGATGATGCGTGACCGGGCGCGGGGAGCGGTCGATGCGCTGCTCGGCCAGGCGGCGCAGGGGGCGCTGGTGCTGACCGACGGGGGCGCGCTGGAATGGATCGCGGCCGAGGCGCTGGAGCCGGGCATGGTCATGCGCGTCGCCTCGGGCGAGCGGCTGGCGGCCGATGGCACCATTGTCGCCGGAGCCAGCCGGTTCGACCAGTCGCTGCTGACCGGCGAGACCACCCCGGTAATCGCAGCCACCGGCGGCCGGGTTCTGGCGGGCACGCTCAATCTCGACACCCCGGTGGACGTGGCTGTGAGCCATACGGGCCGCGACACGACGCTGGCCGAAATCGCCCGGCTGATGGAAGCGAGCACGCAGAGCCGCAGCCAGTATGTCCGCATCGCCGACCGCGCCGCCCGGCTCTATGCGCCCGCAGTGCACACGCTGGCGGCGCTGGCGGTGGTCGGCTGGCTGGTGGCGGGCGCCTCGATTTATCAATCGCTGGTGATCGGCGTGGCGGTGCTGATCATCACTTGCCCGTGCGCCTTGGGGCTGGCGGTGCCGGTGGCGCAAGTCGTGGCGAGCGGGTCGCTGCTGCGGGCCGGGATTATGGTCAAGGATGGCTCGGCGCTGGAACGGCTGGCCACCATCGACCGTGCGCTGCTCGACAAGACCGGCACGCTGACCTTGGGTCGCCCGCAGCCCGACGGCGCGGCGCTCGATGCCTTGCCAGCGGACGAGGCGCAAGTGGCGCTCGCGCTTGCCTCGCACAGCCGCCACCCCATTTCGCGTGCTCTCGGCGATGAACTGGCCCGGCGCGGCGTTACGCCCGCCCAACTGGCCGAGGTGGCGGAGGAACCGGGGCAAGGTGTGCGCGCTCTGTGGGGCGAGCACGCCGTGGCGCTGCGGCGACCTGAAAGCGCGACCAGCATGGCGGTAGTGCTCGAGATACCGGGCCGTCCGCTGCGCCTGATCCCCTTCGCCGACCGGCTGCGCCCAGATGCGCAGGAGGCGCTGCGCCAGCTCGCCAAGCTGGGCGTGACCTGCTCGATCCTCTCGGGCGACAATGCCGAGGCCGTCGCACAAGTGGCGCGGGCCACCGGCTTGTCGGGCCAGTCGAGTGCCTCGCCGGTGGCCAAGCAGGAGGCGATAGACCGCCTGCAGGGCGCGGGCCACAAGGTGCTGATGGTCGGCGACGGGCTCAACGATGGCCCGGCTCTCGCTGCTGCCGATGCCTCGATGGCGCCGGGCAATGCCAGCGACGTGGGCATGCAGGCGGCCGACCTGGTGTTCGTGCAGGACGGGCTGGTGGCGATCCCGCGTGCGCTGCGCGCCGCTCGCAGGACCTTGCGCGTGGTGCAGCAGAACTTCGCGCTGGCGATCAGTTACAATGTGCTCGCCGTGCCGCTGGCGGTGGCGGGCATGGTCACCCCGCTGATGGCCGCCGCCGCTATGTCGATCTCTTCGCTGATCGTGGTCGCCAATTCGCTGCGGCTGGTCCGCGCGGCCCGCTGAAGGAGCATGGCATGAACGGAGTGCTGATCCTGTTGCCAATTGCTCTCTCGCTGGGGCTGGTGGGGTTGGCGACGTTCTTCTGGGCCATGCGCAACGGCCAGTTCGACGATCCCGACGGGGCCGCCTCGCGCATTCTGCTCGATGACGACCAAGGGCCTTCGGCGTGAGCACGGCGAGCCTCGGTGCCGTTCTGGCGCTGCTGCCGGCGATGGTTGGGCCGCTGCCTGCCGGGGCTTCCGCCGGACAGCTGATGCTCGACCTGTGCGGCGGCGGAGCCATTGCAGTGGCGTTGCAGGACGATGCCGGGCGGCCGCTCACCCCCGTGCGCACCGCGTGCTGCGCCAAGGGCTGCCATACCGATCCGCGCAAGCGGCTTGTTGATCGAAGGCAATGACCCAACCGGCGACAATTGCGATACGAACTGCCATGTGGCCCTATCATCCAGACCTGCTGGCAACGCCGGTACCGCGCTACACCAGCTTCCCCACGGCGGCAGAGTTTACCGCTGACATAACCGGAGAGCGGCACGAGGGTGCGGTGAGCACCGCCACCGGCGACATTTCGCTCTATGTGCACATCCCGTTCTGCGAAAAGATCTGCTGGTATTGCGGCTGCAACACCGCTGCCGCCAACCGTTCGCAGCGGCTGGCGAGCTATCTCGAAACGCTGCACAAGGAAATCCAGCTGGTTGGCGCGCTGCTGCCGGCGGGAGCCCGGATCAGGCGAATCGCCTTTGGCGGGGGGAGCCCGAACGCCATCTCGCCCATCGACTTTGTGCGCCTGTTCGATCAGCTGGTGATCCACCTGCCACTGCATGATCCGCAAGTCTCGGTCGAGCTCGATCCGCGCACGCTGGGCCAGGAATGGCGATCCGTGTTCCGGGCCGTGGGCGCCACTCAGGCCAGCCTTGGCGTGCAGACCTTCTCGCCCCGCATCCAGCAGGCGATTGGTCGGGTGCAGCCGCGCGAGACAATCGAGAACGCGGTGACGCTGCTGCGCGCCGCCGGGATCATCTCGCTCAACTTCGATCTGATGTATGGTCTGCCCGGCCAGACGATGGAGGAGCTGGCAGAGACGCTGCTGCTCGCCTCGCACTATGAGGCCAATCGCATCGCGCTGTTCGGCTATGCCCACGTGCCGCACTTGCTGCCGCGCCAACGCCAGATCGACGACAGCGCGCTGCCCGATGCCGCGCTGCGCTTTGCCATGGCGCGCGATGGGCATAGCCTGCTGGTCGACGCCGGTTATCGCGGGATCGGCTTCGATCACTTCGCCTTGCCCGGCGATCCGCTGGCGCAGGCGGCGGAAGCTGGCATGCTGGCTCGCAACTTTCAGGGCTTCACCGATGACCAGTCGGATGTGCTGATCGGGCTCGGTGCCTCGGCCATCTCCTCGTTCCCCGACCTACTGGTGCAGAATGAGAAGAACACCGGGAGCTATCGCACGATGGTGTCGCAAGGCCTGCTGCCCACCGGTCCGGGCAAGGAACGCAGCGTGGACGACCGGCGGCGCGGGGCGGTGATCGGGGAGCTGCTGTGCCGAGGACGTGCCCGCGTCGCGCCCGATTTGCTGCAGGACGCGCTCGAACGGCTGCGGCCCTATATCGAGCCCGATCTCGCCCGGATCGAGGCCAATTCGATGCTGGTGATCCCGCACCACGCGCTGCCCTATGCGCGCAGCATTGCTGCAGCATTCGATCCCTACCGCCAGCACAGCCCGCGCCGGTTCAGCTCGGCGATCTAGCCTTAAAAGAACGGGCGGCTCGCAAGCGTGCCGCCCTGAGGTTGGGATGGGAAGCTGATGCGCCGGAATTCAGGCCGCCAGCAGATCCGCTGCGGCCCAGTTGCCGTGAAGCCCCTGGCGCAGACGAATGGGGAGTTTGGCGCGCGCGATCGGGCCCTTGGCCACGTCGCATGCGTCGAATATGCACAAGTCGGTGTAATTGCGGACATGGTCGTCGACCAGGGCCACCAGCCAGCCGTCGCCTTCGGGCGCGTCCTTGCTTCGCGGCACGAAGCACGGCTCCTGCAGCGAACCATCGGGGCCGCACCACCAGCTCGATTCAACGCCGGTGGCGAGGTCGAAATGGGTCAGCGTGTTGATCATCCCCGCGAACGGTCCCGGCGGGCCATTGTACGGCTTGTCGAGGCCGTAGGTGACCATCCACCCGTGGCGATAGGGCTTGCCGGCCATCCGGTCGTCAATGCGCGGGAACTCGCCCGGCGCCTTGCCCAACGGAGTGATGCTTTCCACCTCGTCGGTGTTCGACGCCAGGTCCACGGTAATGCGGACCAGTTCGGTCATGGCCAGATGCGGATCGAACGGCGCGCCGTCCTTGTCGGGGAAGAACGGCAGACTGCCGATCTTCGAGGCGGGTGTATCCAGGTGCACCTTGGTGCCCTCGGCAAAAGCGTTCATCACGTGGCACGAGCACAGGCCCGCCTCGTGCTTGAACCAGCGCATATCGCTCCCGTCGCCATCGCGCCGCATCACGCCGAGCCAAGTCGGCAGCGAACGGTCATAATAGAAATGCGGTCGGTCCTGCTCCAGCACGGTGGGATTGGAACTGTAGGGCGAGACCGGGATCACCACATAGTCGCCGGCGATGCCGAAGTCGTGCAGCATGGTGTAGTAGGGCACCTCGAACTCGGCGCGGGCGACCACGTTGCCCTGTCGGTCGATCTCGAAATAGGTTCCGTCCTTCGATAGCTCGCCCTTGGCGGCATAGCTGATGTTGCAGAAGTTGCCGGTGACCGGATCGATCTTGGGATGGGCGCCGAAGGTGTTGAGCGTCAGTTCGCCGTCCCAGTCGGTGTAGCCCTCGGTATCCAGCGTCAGCTTGTCCATCACCAGGCAGGGGCTGTCCTCCTTCATCGCCAGCAGGTCACCGCCGAACACCAGCACGTTGGTGTTGGCCGTGCCGCGATGCTGGCCGATGACCGAGGGATCATCGGTGCGGGCATTGCGGTATGAGCCGAACAGCGCCTTGCCGGCCGCGTTTTCCAGCTTCCACTTATCGGTCCTGGCATAGCGCTGCTTCAGCGAGACGCGACCGTCCTTGAAACGGAACATGGTGACCATGCCATCGCCGTTGAAGAACTGGTCACCCGGCTTGCGCGGACCGAACTGCGGATCGGGATGGACGCGGTAGAACGCGCCATCCATGTCCGCCGGGATCTCGCCCTCGATCTCGATATCGGCGATATCGCCTTCCATACGCACCAGACGCAGCACGTCCTGGTAGAGCCCTTCTTGCGGAAAATGGACCATGTCTGCTCTCCTCCCGAGTCTTTGTAACGCTCGTTAGGATAGGCTGCTGGCAAGGGACTGCTTTGACGCCGGTCAACAAACGAAAAGGCCGGGGGAATCGGCTGATCCCCCCGGCCTTAGACACGACCCTTTTCGGGCTATCTCAAGCCAGCACCTTGTCCGAATTCTGCAGCAGCACGGTGGCGGCAGCGGTGTTCGAGATCGGCACGTGGTAATTGCTCGCCAGCTCGCGCACCGATCCCCGAAGCGCGGCGCGGGCGGCGATCCAGTTGAGGATTTCCACGCCCTGACTGCCCGCCAGCTCGACGATGTCGAGCGTGTCGTGCTGCAGCAGTGCTTCGGGATCGGGCGCCAGGTTGCGCAGGCAGAACTTGTCATAATCGGTGTTGATATGCCCGGCGCGCTCGCCTTCCAGCTGGTGCGACAGGCCGCCGGTGCCGAAGATCACGACCTTTTCCGGGCCGGCCCAGCTTTCGATTGCCTTGCCGACGGCCTGGCCCAGATCATAGCAGCGCTTGGGGCTGGGCAGGGGATGCTGCACGGTGTTGATGGCGATCGGCACCAGCCTGGTGGTGAACGGCGCATCGCCCGGCCAGCACAGCTCGAACGGCACGGCGACAGCGTGATCGACCATCATCGACTGACACGTCACCGGGTCGAACTCGCTCGCCACCACCTGCTCGATGATGTGCCACGAAAGGTCCGGGTGGCCCTGGAAGGGGCGGTCGAAGGCGATGCCCCAGCCTTCATCCTCGTGGGTGTATTGCGCCGCCGCGCCGATGGCGAAGGTGGGCATCTTGTCGAGGAAGAAGTTGAGCCCGTGGTCGTTGTAGAACACCACCGCCACATCGGGCTTTTCCTGTGCCAGCCACTCGTGGACCGGCGCAAAGCCATCGAAGAACGGCTTCCAGTACGGGTCCTGCTGCAGGTTCTGGGCAATCGCCTTGCCGATGCCGGGGACGTGGCTGGTGAAGATGCCGCCGCAGATCTGGCTCATGCCGCGATGCTCCCGTTGTTGCCGGACGTTTGGGCAACCCGCGTCTCGGTAACCGCATGTTCGAGCAGCGCGGCCTTGAATGCCGCGAGGCTAAGGCCCGTCTGCAGCGCGCCGAGGTCCTGCACATTGAGGCCGAAGATGCCCGCCAGCTTGGCCAGGTAATAGACGTTGCCGCCCGCTGCCAACATGGCCGGCACGTCACGCTCGCGCACAGCCTCTCGTTGCGCCTCGGTCAGATCGAAGCGGGCCATGTAGCCCTCCTCGTCGGCGGTGAAGGCCTGGCGGTTGGCCAGCGTGTTGAACGAATAGCACATGGCGTTGAGCGCATAGCCGGCTTGCGCGGCGTCGCCATCGAACACCAGCGTGCCGGGAATGGCGCGTTTGCCTGCGGTCATCAGTCGGGAAAGAGGTTGCATGATCCGTCTCCAGGGTATTGCGACGGATCCGGTGATAGCGGTGCGCCAGTGAGCGTCCTTGCGCTCGATCAACTGGCTTACAGATAGACCTTGCCCGGCGGACCGTGCTTGCGGGTGCGGAGCTGGAATTCGGCCCATTCGTCCGGCTCGCCTTGTTGCGGGCGTTGCAGGGCGTGATCGACCTTGCGCTGGAGCAACCCCGGCTCGAGCGGCTTGCCAACGACATCGCGCCCGTCACCATCCAGGCCGCTGCTCAGCACTATCACCGGCAGGTCGCAGTATTCGGCCGATCCACGGAGGCGGCGCAGAAAGCTCGCCCCGCTTTCGTCGGGCATTGCTTCATCGAGCAGTAGCAAGTCGGGCCGCCGCCAGCGCAGCAGGCGCCATGCTTCGGCAGCATCGGACACGAAGGCGCACTTGTGGCCGACCGCGACGAGCATCCCGGCGGCGAGCTCGGCAGCGATGTCGTCTTCGTCGGCGATAAGGATATGGGCCATGCAGGCGGCTCCGATAGCTGCAGCTTCGCCTTGTGCCCGCAGCGGGCTGTCAGCCGCGCTACATCGACCCTCCGGTTGATCCCCTAGGTCAGCCGAACACCACCAGCGCCGCGCGGATGATCAGGGCGAGCAGCACCAGGCTCGACAGCATGAACAGCGCCCAGCGCAGGATCACCTTGTTGACGAGCGCCTGAACCAGCGAGTGGACCACTCTTATCAGCAGATAGGCCCACGCGAGTGAGGCATTCAAACCGTGGCCGTTGCCGGTTAGCGCCAGCACCAGGGCGATGGCGTAGAACACCGTCGGAGCTTCGTGTAAGTGATTGTAATTATGTGCTTTCCATTGGATTTGCGGCGGCAGCAAGCGGTCCAGCGAAGCGTCCGGATCGCGCGCCAGACGGTCGGGATCGACCGCGAGCTGGCGCATGGCAGGAATCCGCGTGGCGTAGAGCCAGGCCCACATCACCATGGTCCACAGCGCAAGCAACACCACGGGCTGGAGGATTGGTGCGGCAGCGGGCGCCAGCACGGCTATGTTAACGGACATGGCTTGATCTTCCCCCGATTGATCCCGGCGGGAGGCTGCATCAGAGGCAATAGATTGTCAATTGAAACTGAGTTTGGGTGCTGACCCTAGCCCCCGCTCAAAACCGCCGCAAAGCTGGTCGGATCGACATTACCCCCGCTGGCGATGATCACGGTGTTCTCGTCGGCATCGGCCTTGCCCGCCAGCACGGCGGCCAGCGCCACCGCGCCGCCCGGTTCCAGCACCAGCCGCAGCCGCGAGAAGGCGAAGCGCTGGGCCGCGCGCACTTCGGCCTCGGTCACGCGCAGGCCGAACTGGCAGCGGCGGCGGATCACCGCGAAGTTCACCTCCTGCGTCGCCAGCGTCTGCAAGGCATCGCAGGCCGTGGGCGGAGGGTTGGCGATCACCGCCTGGATCGACCCCGCCTCGATGCTGCGGCACACATCGTCCCATCCGGCTGGTTCGACCGGAATCACCTCGGCGTCGGGGCAGGCAAGCGCGAGCCCGGCGGTCAATCCGCCCCCGCCACAACAGGCCACGATCCGCCCCGGCTGGCGGCCCAGTTGCGCGGTGATTTCAATCCCCGCGCTGCCTTGCCCCTCGATCACCCAGGCATCGGCGAAGGCATGGACATAAGCCGCGCCGCGTGTCGCGGAAAGCTGGCGGCCGATCGCCTCACGGTCCTCGGTCATGCGGTCGTACAGCACCACCTCGGCACCAAGTTCGCGCGTCCGCTCCAGCTTGATGGCGGGAGCATCGCGCGGCATCACGATCACCGCGGGCAGGCCCAGCCGCCGCGCCGCCCAAGCCACGCCTTGGGCATGGTTGCCGCTCGAGACCGCGACCACCCCGCCGGGGTACTCCTCAGCGTCGATTTCGGTCAGCCGGTGCCACGCGCCCCTGATCTTGAACGCGCCCACCGGTTGCAGACACTCGGCCTTCACCCAGAAGCTGCGGCCTTCGTGTTCCACCGGCAGCAGCGGGGTGGGGGCGAGGATTTGCGCCACTTTCGGCGCCGCGCGGGCGACGCCTGCCGCATCGGGGTTTCGCATCGGTCGTTCTGTCGTCATAGAGCCATGCGAGTTACAGGTTTACGCCAACAGCGCCAGCGACTATCGGGCGCGCCCTTGCCTTAGTTCGCCCCCAATACGCTGATTGGCGCATCAGGTGGCGAGAGGCCAGGCTACAGGAGATGATTGAATGACCGAAACCGTAAACAGCAACCGCAAGGCAGAGCTGCTGTCCACCGTGGTCGAGCATATCGACATCACCAGTTTCGACGCCCGCCCGATCATCGACGGCATGAGCAAGATGAGCTTCACCAGCCGCGATCTGGCGCGCGCCACCGGCATCTACAACCAGATGCTGGCCGACAAGGATTGCACCATTTTCCTGGTCATCGCCGGTTCGACCAGCGCGGGCGGGTGCATGGACCTTTATGCAGAGCTGATCCGCAGCAACATGGTCGATTGCGTGGTCGCCACCGGCGCCACCATCGTCGATATGGATTTCTTCGAAGGGCTTGGCCACAAGCACTATCAGGCGCTGGAAGTGCCCGACGATGACACGCTGCGTTCGCTGTATATCGACCGCATCTACGATACCTACATCGACGAGGAGCAGCTGCAGGACTGCGACTTCACGATCAACAAGATCGCCAACGAGCTGGAGCCGAAGGCCTATTCCAGCCGCGCCTTCATCCGCGAGATGGGCAAGTACCTGGCCGAGCATGGCAAGAAGGACAACAGCCTCGTCAAGCTGGCCTATGAGCATGACGTGCCGATCTTCTGCCCGGCGTTCGTAGACTCCAGCGCCGGGTTCGGGCTGGTCAAGCACCAGGTCGACCGGATGAAGGAAGGCAAGCCCTACATGGTGCTCGACGCCATCGCCGACTTCCGCGAGCTGACCGACATTAAGATCAAGAGCGGCGATTCTGGCCTGTTGATGGTCGGCGGCGGCGTGCCCAAGAACTTCATCCAGGACACCGTGGTCTGTGCCGAAATCCTCGGGCATGAGGATGTGGCGGTGCACAAGTACGCGGTGCAGATCACCGTGGCCGACGTGCGCGACGGTGCCTGTTCAAGCTCGACGCTGCAGGAAGCCGCGAGCTGGGGCAAGGTCAACACCGGCATCGAGCAGATGGTCTTCGCCGAGGCTGGCTCGGTCATGCCGCTGCTGGCGAGTGACGCGTACCACCGTGAGCATTGGAAGACGCGGACGCCGCGCCGCTGGGCGAAGCTGTTTGCGTGATTGACGGGCGGGGAGGGGAGCTAAACACGGCTCCCCTTCTTCGTCATCCTGAACTTGTTTCAGGATCCATCTGGCCGTTTACGCGGGCCAAGAGGCTCAAACCCCAACCCCACCGCAAGGTCTCTCCACTCGGGATTGACCCCGTTGAGGAAGTTGACCTTCCAGGCACGCCGCCAGTTCTTCAGTTGCTTCTCGCGCATGATCGCGCGTTCCATGTCGCCGAACATTTCGAAATGCACAAGGCGGTGGACTTTATAACGCGATGTGAAACCGCCCGTGATGCCCTCGCGGTGTTGCCAAAGGCGCTTCATCAGGTCTGATGTGACCCCAATATAGACCGCGCCGTAGTAGCCGTTGGCGAGAAGGTAGACGCAAGGGTTGCGTTCGATTGCCATGCTCCATGTGTGCGGCACGATGGACCCTGAAACAAGTTCAGGGTGACGAAGTGGGTGTGTGGGGGTGACGAAGCAGGGGGTGTGGGCGGATAAGGCCCCCCCCCTACCGCCCCGGCTCGTTCAGCGTCCCCGCCAGTTCCACCATCGCCATGAACTGGCCGACGCATTGCTTCACCATCCAGCGATCACGCGTCGCGTCCATGCCGCCGCTTTCGAACATGTCGGCGGTTTCCAGCACCACGGTCAGTTCGCCTTCGTGGAACAGTGTGCGGATCTTCTGGCCGGCAAACGCTGCCTCCAGCGCAACCAGTTTTTCCACATAGACCGGATGCACCAGATAGCGCGCCTCGACCTGGTCGGTGGAGTAGATGGTGAATTCGTCCTCGAAGCCGGGGTGGACCATGTCGACCTTGGCCAGGTTGTGATCGCCCAGCTCCACCTCGTCCTTCTCGCCGAACAGGCCGAAGCGCTTGTGCTTGCCCGATCGCTCCACCAGCGTGGTGCCGTGGAACTGGCGGTCACAGGCGATGGTCATTATCGGCCCGCGGAACACGGTGACATAGGTCGTGGTCTTGCCGCTTTGGCGCCGTTGCTGGAGGTTCGCCTCGTGCAGCGCGAAGGCGCGGTCGCCAACCTCGCCGCTCCACAGGTCCTCGAAGCTCTCGCGGTCGTAATTGGGGACCATGCGGAAGGTCTTGGCGCGTCCGAAGCCGAGCGAGGGGCCGGTCTCGTTGGCATAGCTGAGGCCCAGCGCAGCGGCGAGCGCGGCGTTGATCCCCTCCTTGGTCTGCTTGATCGCGGCGCCGCGCGGGGCATAGATCCAGAACCCCGCACCCGCGCAGGCAAGGCCGATCAGCCACATCTTCAGCTGCCCGCTCCAGTCCGGCCCGAACAGCAGGAAGGCGGCCAGCGGCAGCACCACCACGGCTGACTTGACCAGCCGACCGTTGCTGACCGCGCGCGCTTCCTCGCGCACCACGGCCTGTTGCTGCAGCCACAGGCCCAGCTCGCCCGCCATCAGCGCGTCGATATCCGGTCGTGCGATCATGTCAGGCTCCCCCCTGTTCAATCCGTGGCAATGATGGCACACTTCCGCCCGGATGGAACAGGGAGTGCGGGTTATGGTGTGGATTGTCGCGGGCCTGGTGCTGCTGCTGGCCGTGGTCCTGATCGGCATTTACAACCGGCTGGTCGGCCTCAGGCAAAACGTCAATCAGGGCGTGGCCGACATCGACGCCCAGCTGCGCCAGCGGCACGATCTGATCCCCAACCTCGTCAACACGGTGAAGGGCTATGCCACGCACGAGCAGGAGACGCTCGACGCGGTGATCCAGGCGCGCAACACGGCGGCGCAGGGCGGGCCGAATTCCGCCAGCGAAGGCCAGCTGCGCGTCGCGCTCGACAAGCTGCTGGCGCTGGGCGAGGCGTATCCGGACCTGAAGGCGAGCGCCAATTTCCAGCAGTTGCAGAACGAGCTGGGCGATGTGGAGGACAAGCTTGCCGCCTCTCGCCGCGCGCTGAACGCCGCTGTGTCGCGCTATAACACCGGGCGCGAGAGCTTTCCGGCGGTGCTGTTTGCCGGCATGCTCGGCTTTGCCCCGGCCGATTTCAACCGGCTGGACGACAGCGAGAAGGGCGTGGTCGACCAGGTGCCCAACGTGCAGTTCTGATCTACCGCCCAATTTGGTCATACGGCTGACTTTTCGGGCCCCTCGGCGGCAAAACGCGCCATTCGTTATTGCATCGTTCACCCACCCCTCTATATGCGCTCCTCCTGCTGCCCCATGGGGACTTCCAAACCGCAAGGCAGCTTTGTGTGTTACCTGGCCGAAAGGCCTATTGGGGGTCCCTTGATTTGCACAGCTATCCTGACGCACGGGCTGTAGTCCGCGCCATTTCTCCGGACGAAGCCGTAATCCTCAACCGCCCGCACGCTGCGGCGCGGGCAGCGCGTTTCTTTGCCGAAAAGTTTCCGGGCACCAGCATGTTCGCGGTGAAGGCCAATCCTTCGCCCGAGCTGATTCGCATCCTGTGGGACAACGGCATCAGCCATTATGACGTAGCCTCGATCGGCGAAGTGCGGCTGGTGCGCGAGACTTTGCCGCACGAGGCGAAGCTGTGCTTCATGCACCCGGTGAAGACCGCCGGGGCGATCCGCGAGGCCTATTTTCAGCACGGCGTGAAGACCTTCAGCCTCGATACGCTGGACGAGCTGGCCAAGATCGTCGCCGCCACCACCGATGCCGAGAACGCCCCCGCGACCGACCTGCAACTGCTGGTCCGGCTGCGCGTCTCGTCCGAGCATTCGGAGCTGAGCCTTGCCGCCAAGTTCGGCGTCGATCTGGTCGATGCGGCGGAACTGCTGCAGGCCACCCGCCAGCACTGCGATGCACTGGGCATCTGCTTCCACGTGGGCAGCCAGGCCATGACCCCGTTCGCCTATGTCCAGGCGCTCGAGCGCGTGCGCGCGGCGATTGCCGAGGCTGCGGTGACGGTCGATATCATCGACGTGGGCGGCGGGTTTCCGTCCAGCTACCCCGGCATGGAGCCGCCGCCGCTGGAGGATTACTTCGCGCAGATCCACCGCCATTTCGAGATGCTGCCGATCAGCTATTCGGCCGAATTGTGGGCCGAGCCGGGCCGCGCGCTGTGCGCCGAATACTCGTCGCTGATCGTCAAGGTGGAAAAGCGCCGTGCGGACGAGCTGTACATCAACGACGGCGCCTATGGCGCGCTGTTCGATGCCGCGCACGTCGACTGGCGCTTCCCGGTCACCGCGCTGGAGGATGACCTGACGCAGCCGCTGGCCGATTTCGCCTTCTACGGCCCCACCTGCGACGATGCCGACTACATGAAGGGCCCGTTCCCGCTGCCCGCCGACGTGCAGGCGGGCGACTTCATCGAGATCGGCATGCTCGGCGCATACGGCGCGGCGATGTCCACACGCTTCAACGGCTTCGGCGCCACCCGCGCCTTCGTTGTGGAAGATGAGCCAATGGCCAGCCTCTACATGGGCCGCAAGGATACGCGGGTTTCGGACAACGTGGTCTCGCTGCGTTAAGTTGAACCTCCCCTCCCCTTGGGGAGGGGCCGGGG
>JBDSUF010000043.1:0-11152 GCA_039927835.1 Alteraurantiacibacter sp. | reverse complement strand
CGATGCGCGACGAAGAGCCGCCGACGGGGCGCTGCCTGATCTTCGTCACGCCCGATGGCCAGCGAACGATGAACACCTTCCTCGGCGCCAGCCAGTTCTTGCCCGCCACGGTGATCGACGACGAGGCCATCGGCGGCGCATCGGTGCTCTACCTCGAAGGCTATCTGTGGGATCCCGAAGAGCCGCGCGCCGCCATGCGCCGGGCCATCGAGACTGCCCGCGGCGCGGGCCGCAAGGTGGCTTTCACGCTGTCCGACGCCTTCGTGATCAGCCGACACGGCGATGATTTCCGCGCGCTGATCGCCGATGGCCTGATCGATGTGCTGTTCGCCAACAAGTCGGAACTGGCCGCGCTGACCGGCGAGGATGACTTCGACGCCGGGCTGGCCGCGCTCTCGCCCAAGGTGCCCACGCTGGTGGTCACCCGCAGCGAGGAGGGCGCCGTGGCTATCCACCAGGGCGAGCGCGCCGAAGTGGCCGCCCAGCCGATTGCCAAGGTGGTCGACACCACCGGCGCGGGCGACCTGTTCGCCGCCGGGTTCCTCGCCGGCTTCGTCAAGGGCGAGCCGCTGGCCACCTGCCTGACAATGGGCGCGATCGCCGCCGCCGAGATCATCAGCCATTATGGCGCTCGTCCCGAGGCGGACCTCGCCGCGCTGATGGCCGAGAAGCTGGGCTGATCGTCCGCCGCCAAGTGGTTGATTTCGTGGAACCTGGAACACCTGGAACAGTGTCCAATGCACGAAAACCGGAGGCAGCTTCAGCACGCTGACGGGCAGGGGCAGGAGGGGGTCGTGGCGCGGGTTCATGGTGTCGGCGATGGACCGTGCGCGGCACTGTAGGAAAGCCCCCGCCTTCGCGCTTGCCCGCTCGCCTGCCGCTGTGCATCATCGGCGGCAAAGGGAGATGACACACCATGGCCAAGGTTGCACTGGAAGACCGCGTCGAGATCGACGACCTGATGGCGCGCTATTGTTGGACGCTCGATACCGGCGATTTTGAGGGCTATGCTGGCTGCTTCACCGATGATGGCTGGCTGCGCCACTGGCCGCAGGGGCAATGCACGGGCCGCGACGGGCTCAAGCGCGCGACCGATTCGTTATGGTACGACAAGCCCGACCATTACCTCGGCCGCCAGCACCGCTTTGCCGCCGTGCTGATGCGCCCCGATGGCGATAACAAGGGCCGCGACGCGGTGCGCATCAAGGCCTTCTGGTCGATCCTGCAGCACGATGTGGTCACGCACGAAAACCGTGTCTTCGGTATGGGCACCTGGGATACGCAGGCGGTGCGCAGCGACGATGGCGAGTGGCGCCTGTTCAGCGTCGATGTGGACTTGTGGATCAAGGGCCAGGTGCCGTGGGTGGGCGAGGATCGCGCGTGGAGCAATCCGCCGTCGCCAAGCGAGAGCCAAGCCGCCGAATAGGGCGCCCGCGTCGGTGACCACGACCAACAGCCCGTCAGGGGGCTTCCTTGTAACTACGCTGATGCTGGTCATGGCCGCACTGGTGATCGACGGGCTCGATTATCAGCTGCTCGCGCTGGTCGCCCCAGTGATCCTCACCGAATGGGGCGTCGATCGCGGCAGTTTCGGCACGGCGATGGCGGCGGCGTTGTTCGGCATGGCCTTGGGTGCGGCGGGTGGTGGCTGGCTGGGTGACCGGATAGGCCGACTGCGCGCGCTGGTGCTGGCGGTGGTCCTGTTCGGCCTCGCCACGGTGACGGCAAGCCGGGCGGACGGGGTGGCTTCGCTGGCCTTGCTTCGCGTCATCGGCGGGATCGGGTTTGGCGCTGCTGGTCCCAATGCCATTGCGCTGGTGACCGACTGGTTGCCCGCGAAGTGGCGGACCTATGCCATAGCTCTGCTCGCCGTGGGCACACCGGCTGGCGGGATGATCGGCGCGCTGGTACTGCCGGTGCTGTTGCCGCTGCTGGGATGGCGCGGGGTGTTCGTCGCGCTGGGTCTGGCCGCAGTGGCGCTGGGCGCGGTCTTGCTTACCGTGCTGCGCGAGGCACCGCGCCATGTGGCCACCGCCGATGCCCCGTGCGAGGCCTTGCTCAGCAGGGCGAACCTGCGGCTTAACGCCGGGATCGGGGCGAGCTTCGCCGCGCTGACCGCCATCGTCTATGGCCTCAACGCGTGGATGCCCTCGTTTCTGACCGCAGCTGGGTTCACGCTGGAACAGGCGCTGCGAGCCAGCCTGGCATTCAACGCCTGCTCGATTGCGGGCGCTCTGGCAGCGGGTTGGCTGGTGCGCGCCGCCGGATCGCGCGTGACGATGCTAGGAAGCACCGCCTTGACCTGCGCGGCGCTGATCGGCTTCGGCCTGACGCTCGACCATGCGCCCGCCGCGCCAGACCTCGCCACCCGCGTGACCATCGATACGCTGGCGGCGAGCGTGGGGGCCTTCGCCAGCATCGCCGTGACCACGCTCTATGCCATGGCCGCGATCCTCTACCCGCCCGCGATCCGCGCCAGCGGCATCGGCCTTGGCATGACATTGGGCCGCGTGGGCGGCATCGGCATGAGCTTTATCGGCGGCTATCTGCTCGATTGGGCGGGCGGATCGGCTGTCCTGCTGTTCGGCCTACTGGCCGCCTGCGGAATTGTCGCTACCAGTGCCGGTTGGGTGGTCCGGGAGCATGTGCCCCGTCAGGCCTGACAAAAGCCGAAGGAGTGGTTGGATGAATACCGCGCAAAATGCCCTGGCCAAGGTTCCGGCGGTGACGCTGGGGTTCTGGATCATCAAGATCCTTGCCACCACGTTTGGCGAGACGGCGGGGGACACCGTCAGCATGAGCTGGCTGGGCGAGACCACCGAAGCCGCAGGTCAGGCCGGGGTCAATGGTTACCTCGCCGGGACGGTACTGTTCGGCGTGCTGCTGGCGGTGTTGGTATGGTTGCAGATCAAGGCGCGCGCATTCCACCCGGTGCTGTACTGGGCCACGATCATCGCTTCGACCACCATGGGCACGACGCTGGCCGACTTTGCCACCCGCTCGCTGGGCATCGGCTATCCCGGCGGGTCACTGCTGTTGCTCGGCCTGGTGCTGGCGTCGCTGCTGGCGTGGTATCGCACGCTGGGGACCATTGCGGTAGCGTCGGTGCATGAGCCGCGCGCCGAAGTGTTCTACTGGATCACCATCACCTGTTCGCAAACGCTGGGCACCGCACTGGGGGACTGGGTGGCCGATGGTCCGCTGGGCTACCTCGGCGCGGCGGAGATTTTCGGCGGGGCGCTGGTGCTGGTGGCCTTGGCCTATGCCAGCAAGCGCGTCAGCCATGTCGCGCTGTTCTGGCTGGCCTTCGTGCTCACCCGGCCACTGGGCGCGGTGGTCGGCGATTTCCTCGACAAGCCAGTGGCGCATGGCGGGCTGGAATTGAGCCGACTGGGCGCTTCGGCGGCGTTGCTGGGGGCGATCACGCTGCTGGTGTGGCTGGTGCCCCAACGGGCGGCGAAGCAATAGCAACCGCCCGGTCTGACTTGGGTCATGCCTTGCGCGCAATCTCCCGCCAACCGATATCCCGCCGGCAGAAACCGCTCGGGAAGCTGATCTTGTCCACGGCAGCATAGGCCCTGGCCTGCGCCTCCGCCACCGACGCGCCCTTCGCGGTCACCGCCAGCACGCGGCCGCCGTTGGCATGGAGGGTTTCGTCTTCGTCATCCAGTACCGTGCCTGCGTGGAACACCACCGCGCCGCCCGCCTCGGCGTCGTTCAGCTCGATCAGGCCGCCCTTCTCGGGGGTGCCGGGATAGCCGTTCGCCGCCATTACCACGGTCAGCGCGGTTTCGGTGCTGAAGCTAGGGCGGTCCATCGAGGCGAGTGCGTTGGTGGCGCAGGCGAGCAGGTATTCGGCGAGGTCCTCCTCCAGCCGCAGCATCAGCACCTGGCATTCGGGATCGCCGAAGCGGCAGTTGTACTCGACCAGCTTGACCCCCACGGCGGTAAGCATCAGCCCGGCGTAGAGCACGCCCGAGTAAGGCATGCCGTCCGCCGCCATCTGCTGCACTGTGGGGATCAGGATGCGGCTGAGCACTTCCGCGCGCAATTCCGGCGTAATGATCCGCGCGGGGCTGTAAGCGCCCATGCCGCCGGTGTTAGGGCCAGTATCGCCATCGCCGACGCGCTTGTGATCCTGCGCTGTGCCGAAGGGCATGATGGTGGCGCCATCGGTAAGTGCGAAGAAGCTTGCCTCCTCGCCCTCCATGAATTCCTCGATCACCACCTCGGCGCCCGCCCCACCGAAGGCACCGTCGAACATGTCGGCCAGTGCCGCCTCGGCTTCGGCCAGCGTTTCGGCGATGACCACGCCCTTGCCCGCCGCGAGGCCATCGGCCTTGAGGACATAGGGCGGCTGGAACCCGGCCAAGGCCGCCTTCGCCTGCTCGATCGACATGGTCCGCACATAACCAGCGGTCGGGATATTGGCGCGCGCGCACAGGTCCTTGGTGAAGCCCTTGCTGCCTTCCAGCTGCGCGGCGGCGGCAGACGGGCCGAAAACGGCAAAGCCCTCGGCGCGCAGCGAATCGGCCAGGCCATCGACCAGCGGCGCTTCGGGGCCGATGACGATCAGGCCGATATGCTCCTGCTCACAGAAGGCCAGCACCAGCTCGTGGTCGGTCAGGTCGGTCTCGAAGCATTCGGCGAATTGTGCCACGCCCGGATTGCCGGGGCTGGCGAACAGTTTGCCGCCATCGGTGGTGATTGCGCGGGATTGCGCCAGCTTCCAGGCGAGCGCATGTTCGCGTCCGCCCGAGCCCAGCAAGAGGATGTTCATGCCGCTGTCCGATTCCGATTATGATGCATCTGGTGGAGGGCTGGTAGCTGGCCCACGCCCCGGGGACAATTCCGAGCCGCTGTCCATCACCGCAATTTCCGCCGCGCTGAAACGCACGGTGGAGGATCGCTTCGGCTATGTCCGGCTGCGCGGTGAGCTGTCGGGCGTGAAGCGCGCCGCCTCGGGTCATTTTTATTGCAGCCTGAAGGACGAAGGCGCGGTGATCGACGCGGTGATGTGGAAAGGGAGCGCGCAACGGCTGTCCTTCCGGCCCGAGGACGGGGTGGAGGTGATCGCCACCGGCAAGATCACCACTTATCCGGGCCGCTCGAAATATCAGATCGTCATGGAAAGCATGGAGGTCGCTGGCGAGGGCGCGCTGCTCGCCCTGCTCGAGAAGAACCGTCAGCGCTTTGCCGCCGAGGGCCTGTTTGCCAACGAGCGGCCTCTGCCGTTCATCCCGCGGCGTATCGGTGTGGTGACCTCGCCCACCGGGGCGGTGATTCGCGATATCCTTCATCGGCTGGCCGACCGCTTTCCGAGCCACGTGCTCGTCTGGCCGGTGCTGGTGCAGGGCCAGGGCGCGGCCGAGCAAGTGGCGGCTGCGGTGCGCGGATTCGCCCAGATGCCCGAGGACCAGCGCCCCGACCTGCTGATCGTGGCGCGCGGCGGCGGGTCGATCGAGGACCTGTGGGCCTTCAACGAAGAAGCTGTCGTGCGCGCGGTTGCCGGATCCCCGATCCCGGTGATCAGCGCCGTGGGGCATGAGACCGACACCACGCTGTGCGATTTTGCCGCCGACCGCCGCGCGCCCACGCCCACCGCCGCTGCCGAGATGGCCGTGCCGGTCCGCGCAGACCTTGTCACCACGCTCGCCGAATTGGCGCTGAGGAAGCGGCGCGGGGTGCTCCGACCGGTGCAACTGGGGCGCGAGCGGTTGGCGGCGCGGGCCGAGCGGCTGCCGAAACCCCCCGCCCTGCTGCAGGCGCAGGCGCAAAAGCTCGACGATCTGGCCCTGCGGCTGCAACGAGCGCTGCTCGACCGCGCGGCCGCGGGGCGCGAGCGGTTGGCCCGGCTGCGCCTGTCGCCCGCCATGCTGCAGCGGAGCGCGCGCGATGCTGCCGCACGGCTCGAACGCGTGCGGTTGACCCCGGCGCTGGTCACCCGACCGCTGGCGGACCGGCGCCAGCAACTGGCGGCGCTCGCCCGGCTGGCCGACCAGCTCCACCCGGACAAGCCGTTGGCACGCGGCTATGCCATGGTGCTCAATGCGGCGGGCAAGACGGTAACCAGCCGCGCCCGTGCTGCCACCGAGCCGCAATTGGCGGTGCGCTTTGCCGATGGTGAGTTGGCCGTGGTGCCGCTCGGCCAGCCGCAACCGCAGCCGCAACCGCCTGCGCCGCCGCCCCGTCCTGCCGCGAGCCGGGCCAAACCGGCGCCCGATGGCAATCAACCCAAATTGCTTTGATCGCGCCGCGCTGGTAGGAACCACCCATGCTCATGTCATCCTCGGACAAGCCCGCCACGCTGATCTATGGCCCCAACGGCTTTCGCGTGATCCGCCCCGGAAATTTCGTGCCCTGCGCGATCACCGGTGTGCCGATCCCGCTGGAAGAACTGCGCTATTGGAGCGTCGACCTGCAGGAGCCCTATGCCAGCGCGGAAATCTCGACGCGCCGTGCGCTAGGCTTGGCGTGACGTCGATTCGCCGTGCCGCCATCGCGGTTGCAACCGTCACTCTCGCGGCCTGCAGCGTGGTTCCGCCCAATGAGGCCCCGGTCGAGACCGTGCAAGCGATCCCCGTACCGACGCCCCAGCCTGTGACCCCAGCGCCCGCTCCCACGCCCACCGGGCCCACGACATTCGTCTATGCCGGTGAGCTGACGCAGGGCGGCTGGATTCGCGGACAGGCGCCCGGCGGTACGATCCGCGCCATGCTGGGCACGCAAGCCCTGGTGCTCGACAGTGAGGGCCGCTTCATCGCCGCCTTCGACCGCGATGCACCGGGCGAGGCCGTGCTGGTGGCAACGCTGGCTGACGGGCGCGAAGTGCGCAGCCCGCTCGCCGTGTCGCCCCGCGCCTGGCAGATCGAGCGGGTCAACATCGCCCGCAGCCCCGGCGGATCGACCGCGGCCTTCATGGAATTGCGCCGCCCGGAACTCGCCCGCATCAACGCCGCGCGCGTGGCCGAATCGCCGAGCGAAGGCTGGCGGCAGAGCTTCATCTGGCCCGCACAAGGGCGCATCTCGGGCCGCTTCGGCTCGCAGCGGATATATCGCGGCGGCGAGGAAGGGGCCTATCACTCGGGCCTCGACATCGCTGGCGGCGGGGGCACGGTCTATGTTGCCCCGGCTGATGGCGTGGTGACGCTGGCGGCGACGACACCGTACAGCCTCGAGGGGTACCTGCTGATCATCGACCATGGGCAGGGTCTCAACAGCGCCTTCCTCCATTCGAGCGAGCTGCTGGTGCGCGTGGGTGACGTGGTCCGCCAGGGCCAGCCGCTCGGGCGTATCGGTGCCACCGGGCGGGCCACGGGGCCGCACCTGCACTGGAGCATCAAATGGCGCGACGCGCGGCTCGATCCGCTGCTGTTCCTGCCGCCGCAGCCCTGACCGCGGGCTGATGCGCTGCCCTGCCCGCCCCATGCGCCACCTGCTGACCGTGCTGGCGCTGGCCGTGGTGCTGGCGCCCGGCACATTCGTGCGCACGCGCGTGCCCGATCGCTATTCGGCCGAAGTTGCCATCACTGCGCTGCCGTTCGACCGGCGCGAGCAAAACGGACTGGCGGTGACCGGCCTGTGGCAACTCAGCGGCATGGGCGAGACCTTCGGCGGCTATTCGGCCATGCTGCTGTTCGGGCGCGAGACGATCCGGTTGTTTTCCGATCGCGGTTTTCTGCTGTCAGTCCCCCGACCCGATTTACCGCCGCTGCCGGACAGCCGTTTTTCCACCCGCCAGCTTTATCCTGCGGGTATTCCGCTGGTGGACCTGCTCGATATCGAATCGGTCACCTATTCGCCGGAAACGGGCCAATACTGGGTGGGCTACGAGAATCGCCACACGATCTATCGCTATGCGCCGCGCGGCGATCCGCAGGCCTATGTCGAACCCGCCTACACGACGCACTGGTCGGACAACGGTGGGATCGAGGCTATGGTCCGGTTGACCGACGGTCGGTTCGTGGCATTTCACGAGGTGGGCGGCGACTTCTATGCCTACCCCGGCGACCCGACCGAGGGGGCTGAACCGGAACACGGCAAGGTTGCCTGGCCAAACGATTACCGCCCGACCGATGCGGTGCAACTTCCCGACGGGCGGCTGGTGGTGGTGCTGCGCCGCTTGGAGCTGACACACTTGCCGGTGTTCGCCAGCCGCTTGGTGCTGCTCGATCCCGCCGCCATGACCACGCAGACGCCGTGGCGTCCGCAGCCGTTGATCCAGCTCGAACGGCTGGTTCCGCGTGACAATTGGGAGGCCGTCGCTGTGGAGACTGATCCGGACGGAACAGTGCGGCTGTGGCTCGCATCGGATGACAACCGCTCGGTCTTTCAGCGCAGCCTGCTGGCGCATCTGCGGTTCACCCCGCCGCCGCGGGATGTGCCATAGAAAAAGGCGCCTCGCCATGCGGCGGGCGCCTTTTCAAGCCGATCGGTAAAGGCCAATCAGGCCGAACCGAATCAGGCGGTGGCGGCCTTCTTCAACTCGCGCTTGATCTTCTGCGCATTGGTCGACAGCTTTTCGTCGCTGGTCTTCAGCAGCCAGTTGTCGAGCCCGCCATTGTGTTCCACCGAACGCAGGCCGTGGGTCGACACGCGGAACTTGAAGCTGCGATCGAGCTTTTCCGACAGCAGCGTGACGTTCTGCAGGTTGGGCAGGAAGACGCGCTTGGTCTTGTTGTTGGCGTGGCTGACGTTGTGGCCGACTTGGCGGCTCTTGCCGGTGAGTTCGCAGATGCGCGACATGGCGGGTACTCTCTCTTTCGAGTGTCAACGGGCTCTTTCGAGCGTGAATCGGTGTACAGCGTTCGCTGGGAAGGCGCGCGCATACATGCGGGCCCAAACCTCGTCAAGCAATCTGGGTGATTGCGGTCGCCATTGCGGTCACGCGCGGCAGCGGATAGCTCCGCCGACATGACCCGTTGGCCGCTCCCTTCCCCCATGCTTCAGGCCCTCGACCAGGCCCGCGCCGCCGCCGCGCTGGGCGAAGTGCCGGTGGGTGCGGTGGTGGTCAAGGATGGCGCGATTATCGCCACAGGCCATAATCGCACGCGCATCGACAACGATCCGACCGCCCATGCCGAGATCGTCGCACTGCGCGCCGCTGCGCAGGCACTGGCCAGCGAGCGGCTGACCGGGTGCGAGCTCTATGTCACGCTGGAGCCCTGCGCCATGTGCGCCGGGGCCGTGGCCCACGCCCGCATCGCCCGGCTGCATTACGGCGCCAGCGACCCCAAAGGCGGTGCAGTGGAGCGCGGCGCGCGCGTCTTCGCCCAGCCGCAATGCCTGCACCGGCCCGAAGTGGTCGGGGGGATCGGCGAGGCGGAAGCGGGGGAGTTGCTGCGGAAGTTCTTCGCGGCGAAGCGGTAACGTGAGGGTAAAGCGCTGAGACGGTTCGCGACCAGCGAACCGCAAGGCCGACCGGCCGCCCGCAGTTGCCCCGCAGCGAAGCGGAGGGAACAGCACTGAAGGATCGCGCGCCCGGATGGGCGTGCGGAAAACAAGGGGCTTACAACCCCCGCCAGATCCGCGCCGCCGCTGCGTCCGGCGGGCCGAACTGCGCCTCGGTGCAGCGCATGGGGCGGAAGCGGCGATCGTAGCATAGCCGCAATTCGGTCAGCCAGCCGCGCTCGTTGAGGCGCACGCCCACCTGGTCGGGGCGGAACGGCCGGTTGGCATCGGCAAAGGTCTGGCGAATCGCGCCGACGGTCAGATCGTCCTGCCGCGAGATGCGGTCGTAATCGGGCCATCGCAGGCTGTTCCACAGCACTTGCGTGGTGCGGAAGTAAGTCTCCGGGGTGCCGACCATACACGAGCCGTGCTTGGCCCATTCGTGCGCCAGCAGCGCCGCGTCGGGGGTCATGCAGAGGTACTGGCGGACCAGCGCGGGCGAGGGCGCGCGGCGCGTCGGGCACCACTGCGGATAGCTGCTGCCGCGCCCCTCGGGCCACAGGCCGTGAACGATGAAGCCGAAGCGCCCGATGCGGCCCGCGCATTGCAGCGCCCGGCGCGGATCGTTTTCGCGCCCACGACAGAATTCCGGAGTCCATGACAGCGCGAGCGAATAGCGCGCCACCGGCACCCGGCGCACTGGCCCGTCGGCAGTGATCGCGGGCACGCTGGGCGCAGTGGTTGGCGGGCTACATTGATAGGCCTGCGCCTGTGCGGTAGCCGGAAGGGCGGCCAGCAACAGGGCGAGCGCGGCGCGCTTCACAACGGCGTGAAATCCAGCCCGATGTCGGCTGCCGGTGCGCTTTGTGTGAGCCTTCCGACCGAGACGAAATCGACGCCCGAGGCGGCCTTGGCGGCGATGGTGTCCAGCGTCACGCCGCCGCTCGCCTCGGTCACGGCGCGGCTTGCGACCATGGCCACAGCCTGGCGCAAGGTCTCGGCCTCCATGTTGTCGAGCAACAGGTGGTCGGCTCCGGCGGCCAGCGCAGGCTCGATCTGTTCGAGCCGGTCGACCTCGCAGATCACGCTGGTCACGCCCGCAGCCTTGGCCCGGCGCACCGCCTCGCCCACGTCACCGGCGACGAGCACGTGGTTGTCCTTGATCATCGCTGCATCCCACAGGCCCATGCGGTGGTTGGTCCCGCCACCCTGCCGCACGGCGTACTTTTCCAGCAGCCGCAGGCCGGGGATGGTCTTGCGGGTATCGAGCAGCCGCGCCTTCACCTGGCCCATGGCGGTGACGTATTGGCGGGTCAGCGTGGCGATCCCCGAGAGATGCTGCACGGTGTTGAGCGCACTTCTCTCGGCAGTCAGCATGGCGCGGGCGTTGCCTTCCAGCCGCATCAGATCGGTGCCTGGGCCGACAGCCTCGCCTTCGGGCACCAGCACCTCGATCGTCATGTCGGGGTCGAGCGCGCGGAAAAAGGCGACCGCGATGGGCAGCCCAGCCACGGTGATGGCATCGCGGCTGTCCATGACACCCGCAAAGCGTGCATCGGCCGGAATCACGCTCTCGGCGGTCACGTCCCGCCCGCCGCCGGGCCAGCCCGCACCCAGGTCTTCGTCAAGCGTGGCGCGTACGAAGCGGTCGAGATCGAAGCCGGGGATGTTGAATGCGGTCATGGCCGATCACTGCCAAACCAAGCCGTTCGTGTCGAGCGAAGTCGAGACACACGGGCCAAGGTGTCTCGACTTCGCTCGA
>JBDSUF010000042.1:0-4736 GCA_039927835.1 Alteraurantiacibacter sp. | reverse complement strand
CGATGCGACAGGCCGGGTGAGCGAGACGTTCGATCTGCTGACGCTCACCGGCTGGGGCTGAAACCCTACAGACCTGGAACACCTGGAGCAGTGTTCAAGGTGCAATTGTCAGCTTGCGGTCCAAAGTGTCAGCTTGCGGGGCAAAGTGTCAACTTGCGAGCCTGCGAGATGGACGGTTTCAAAGAGCAACCGCCCCCTGACACACCCGCAAACCTGTAGGAAAGCGCCCTAGCCCAAGGCCGCCTGCGCCGCCGCCAATCGGGCAATCGGCACCCGGTACGGCGAGGCGGAGACGTAATCCAGCCCGACTTCCTCGCAGAACCAGATGCTCGCCGGATCGCCGCCATGCTCGCCGCAGATGCCCAGCTTGATGTCGGGCCGGGTCGCCCGCCCGCGCTCGGCTGCCAACCGCACCAGTTGTCCCACGCCCTCGATGTCCAGACTGACGAACGGGTCGCGCGGGAAGATGCCCTGCTCCACGTATGGCGCCAGGAACCGGCCCGCATCGTCACGCGACACCCCCAAAGTGGTCTGCGTCAGGTCATTGGTGCCGAAGCTGAAGAACCGCGCTTCCTCGGCGATCTCGCCCGCCATCAGCGCGGCGCGCGGCAGTTCGATCATCGTGCCGACGAGGTATTCGAGCGTCCGGCCCCGTTCGGCAAACACCTCCGCCGCCACGCGGTCGACCAGCTTCTTGAGAATTTCCAGTTCCTTGCGCGTTGCCACCAGCGGGATCATCACTTCGGGCACGACAGGATCGCCACCCTGGGCCGACACCTCGCAAGCCGCCTCGAAGATCGCTCGCGCCTGCATCTCGTAGATTTCCGGGAAGGTAATCCCCAATCGGCACCCGCGATGGCCGAGCATGGGATTGAACTCGTGCAGCTCGTCCGCGCGGCGCTTCAGGTGATCGACGCCCACCCCGATGGCCGCCGCCAGCTCCACAAACTCGTCGTCGCGCTGCGGCAGGAACTCGTGCAGCGGCGGATCGAGCAGGCGGATGGTGCACGGCAGCCCCGCCATCGCACCGAAGATCGCCACGAAGTCCGCCCGCTGTTCGGGCAGCAGCTTGGCCAGCGCCCGTCGGCGACCCGCCTCGTCATCGGCCAGGATCATCTCGCGCACCGCCATGATGCGTTGCGCGTCGAAGAACATGTGCTCAGTCCGGCACAGCCCGATGCCTTCCGCGCCAAAGGCCAGCGCCATGCGGCAATCCTCGGGCGTCTCGGCATTGGTGCGCACTTTCATCCGCCGGTGCTTGTCGGCCCAGTCCATCAGTGTGCCGAAATCACCCGCCATTTCGGGCTCGATCATCGGCACGAGGCCCGCCATCACTTGTCCGGTCGAGCCGTCCAGCGTGATCAGGTCACCTTCTTTCAACTCGCGGCTACCGATGCGCAGCGTGCGCTTGGCCATGTCGATCGACACCGCCGACGCGCCCGAAACGCACGGGCGCCCCATGCCGCGCGCCACCACCGCCGCGTGTGACGTCATGCCGCCACGCGCGGTCAGGATGCCTTGCGCGGCGTGCATGCCGTGGATGTCCTCGGGCGAGGTTTCCACGCGGACAAGGATCACCTTGTCGCCATCGTTGGCCCACTTCTCGGCCAGGTCGCTGTCGAGCGCGATCTTGCCGCTCGCCGCGCCGGGGCTGGCGGGTAGCGCGGTTGCAAGCACATCGCGCGGGGCTTCAGGATCGAGCATCGGGTGGAGCAACTGGTCGAGCGCCATCGGATCGACCCGCTTGATCGCCGTCACCTCGTCGATCAGCCCCTCGCCCACCATGTCCACCGCCATGCGCAGCGCGGCCTTGGCGGTGCGCTTGCCGCTGCGGGTTTGCAGCATCCACAGCTTGCCGCGCTCCACGGTGAATTCGATGTCCTGCATATCGCGATAATGGCGCTCGAGCAGGTCGAATACGGCGGCCAGCTCGGCATAGGCCTCGGGCATGGCTTCTTCCATGCTGGGGGCGGTGGCGCCTGCCGCTTCACGCGCGGTGCGGGTCAGGTATTGCGGCGTGCGAATGCCCGCGACCACGTCCTCGCCCTGCGCGTTGACCAGCCATTCGCCGTAGTAGGCGCGTTCGCCGGTGGCGGGATCGCGCGTGAAGGCGACGCCGGTGGCGCTGGTGTCGCCCATGTTGCCGAACACCATCGCCTGCACATTGACCGCGGTGCCCCAGTCGCCGGGAATGTCGTTCAGGCGGCGATAAACCTTGGCCCGGTCGCTGTCCCAGCTGTCAAACACGGCGCGGATGGCGCCCCACAACTGCTCGGTCACGTCCTGCGGGAAGGGATAGCCCAGCTCGGCATCGGCCAGGCGCTTGTATTCGGCGACCAGCGTCTGCCAGTCCTCGGCCAGCATCTCGGTATCGGACAGGTAGCCGGCATCCTCCTTGGCGATCTCCAGCGCGTCCTCGAACAGACCATGATCGAGGCCCAGCACCACGTCCGAATACATCTGGATGAAGCGGCGGTAGCTATCCCACGCGAAGCGCTCGTCACCGCTGACGCTGGCAAGCCCTTGCACGGTGGCATCGTTGAGGCCGAGGTTGAGCACGGTGTCCATCATGCCCGGCATCGAAACGCGCGCGCCCGAGCGGACCGAGACGAGCAGCGGATCGGCCGCGTCGCCGAAGGTCTTGCCCACGGCACGCTCGATATGCGTCAGAGCCTCAGCGACGGCAGCTTTCAGTTCGTCTGAGAAGGCGGCGCCATCCTGCAGATAACGCACGCATTCCTCGGTGGTGAGGGTAAAGCCCGGCGGCACTGGCAGGCCGATGCCCGCCATTTCCGCCAGATTTGCCCCCTTGCCACCGACGATCGTCTTGTCCCGGGTGCGCGGGTTGACTGCGAGCCGCTCAGCCTGAGCCTGCCGAAGGCCGCCGAACGTGTAAACCGTCTGCATCGTTACCCCTCGATACGTGAGAAATCCGCCACATTGTGCACTGCAGCACGAAAGCGCGCAAGCAAGTCGAGCCGTGCGGCACGCTTGGCCGGGTCGGGATCGTTCACGGTAACGCCATCAAAGAAGGCGTCGATCGGCGCGCGCAAGCTGGCGAGCGCGGCCATGGCCCCGGCAAAGTCCTCCGCCGCGATGGCCGCACTGGCCTGCGGCTCGGCAGAAGCGAGTGCGGCGATCAAAGCCGATTCGGCGGGTTCGGGGGTGTAGGCATGCTCCGCCTCCCGCTTCTGCGCCATGCGCGCGGCGACGGCGGAAGCGAGCAGCGGATCGTCCACCCCCGCCAGCGGGTCTTCCTCACCGGTGCGGGCAATCTCGCCCTCGACCCCGTGCCAGTCTTCCTTCTTGAGGATATTGGCGGCGCGCTTGTAGGCGGCGAGCAGATTGGTGCCGTCTCCTGTCTCGACGTAGCTTTGCAACGCATTCACCCGTGCCAGCAGGCGGACCAGATCGTCCTCGCCTCCCAGAGCAAAGACGGCATCGATGAGATCGTGGCGGACGCCCGCTTCGCGTTGCTGGACCTTGAGGCGGTCAGCGAAGAAAGATACCAACTCCCCTCCTCGACCGGCCTGGATGAAATAGTCGCAATCCGATAAGAACGCCACATTCGTCAATACCGTTGCCGAAACCGCAATTAATTGATCACTTTCGGGATTAGTGATGGTGTCGATTATCTTTTGCAAATCCACAATTGGCCTGCGGCCCGAGTCATTGAAATTGGTGTCCTTCAGGATTTGGTTAGATGCGACCTGCATGCCAAACTCTGCGGCTCGCCGTAGCAAGGACCAAAGGTCTGCTCTTATGCGGTTTTCGATCAGAAGTGAGATGACTGAGATTGCTGCTCGACGTAACGCATAAGGATCCTTTGAACCCGTAGGCTTCTCGTGGATCACAAAGAAGCAGACAAGCGTATCCAGCTTATCCGCCAAACTCACCGCCACCGTTACCGGCGCAGTTGGCACATCATCGCCTTGCCCGACCGGCTTGTAATGATCGCGGATGGCATCGGCCACAGCGGGGTCCAGCCCGGCAGCGCGGGCGTAGTAGCCGCCCATCAGGCCTTGCAGTTCGGGGAACTCGCCGACCATTTCGGTGACGAGGTCGGCCTTGCACAGCCGTGCGGCCTGTTCGGCAAGGTTTGCGAGCTCCAGAACCTCCCCGGAACGGGGAGGGGGACCATCCGCAGGGGGGTGGAGGGGGCTCTCGGCACGGAGCGAGGTTGCGTGTGGAGGCGAACCCCCACCACCATGCTGCGCATGGTCCCCCTCCCCATCCTGGGGAGGTTTCACAATCCCCTCCTCAACCAGCCACCGCGCCAGCTTGGCGACCCGCTCGACCTTGTCGGCCACGGTGCCCAGCTTCTCATGGAAGGTAATCCGGGCCAGGCCTTCGGCGTGCTGGGCCAGCGTCCTCTTGCGGTCTTGCTCCCAGAAGAACCGCGCATCGCTTAGCCGCGCGGCGAGGACCTTGCGGTTGCCATCGATGATCGCCGCGCCGCCATCGCGCGCCGCGATGTTGGCCGTGCAGACAAATGCATTAGCGAGCTTTCCATCACGCTCACACACGAAATATTTCTGGTTCGTCCTTGCAGTTAGCTGGATAACCTCTGGCGGAACCTCAAGAAATGCCTCGTCGAACCGGCCCAGCAGCGGCACCGGCCATTCGGTCAACCCGGCGTTCTCGATCACCAGGCCTTCGTCTTCCACCAGCGTCAGCCCCTGGGCCAGCGCAGCGGCGCGGCTCATCTCGCGAACGGTCCCCTCGCGCTCAGCGTG
>JBDSUF010000041.1:0-31498 GCA_039927835.1 Alteraurantiacibacter sp. | reverse complement strand
CGAGTGGCACGCCCGCGAGGCACAATGCCAAGCTTCCTGCGACCCATGAGATTTTGGCTGCCATCTTCATCTTGAGAACCCTGACGTGTTCAGAGGGTCATAGACCATCGAAATGAACGGCAGATTGCCCTCTGCGCGCGACGAACGGAGCAAATTCAGTCTTCGACGGGAAATTGCCTTGAGCAAAATGCGCAATCGACGAGGATGACACCCCCATCATCCGCCATGTCCCGACGGTCTTCCGCAGAGAAGCGCGCCAAGACCTGTTCGAAGTGTTCAATCGTGCACCGGCACCCCTTCGAGACAAGCGAACCCTGCCCCGTGAGGACCGCTTCCTCTTGATTATAAAGACGCCAGACTAGCTGTTCCAATGACAAATCCTGTTGGATCAATTCATCTGCGCGCACCGACTGCGCCAGCACGCTGACGTGTTCCCACTGGGGATGGTCAAGGCGCGCGTGCAGGCGTTCGCGCCCTTCCTCGCCACCTGGCAGGTGCTGCACCAGCAATCCTCCCGCGATATTTCCCGACGCACCGGTCTTGAGGCCCGTCCGGATGAGCGTCGGAACCTGCTCGCTCTGGGCGAAATAGGCTTCCAGCGCTGCGGTGAGGGACGCGCCATCTAGCGGGACAATGCCCTGGTAGCGCTTGCCCTGCTCGCCAAGATCGAAAGTGATCGCGAGAAACCCTTCGCCGAACAGGTCCGACAGGCGCGGCGATGCACCGAGCGTATCGAACTCCGCCGGATCGTGATCGAGATAACCGCGCAGCTCGCCGTTGCGGTAATCACAGACCAGCAACGAGACGACGCCGCCTTTCGCCTGCGCCTGAAGGGTGATCTGATCATCCTGATCCTTGAGCAGGCCGCCGAGAAGCGTCGTCAGGACCAGCGCTTCACCCAGCACCAACTTGAGTGCCGGGGGATAGTCGTGCGCGGCCAGAATCTCGTCGAGGACCGGACCCAGTCGAACAACACGGCCCCGGCAGTCGCGGTCGGGTATGGTGAAGCTCAGCAGGCGATCGAAGCCTGTTTCGAGTGCGGGATCGGTGTCGGACATCGGCTGCATATGGGCCCGCTTGGTCCGATGCCAAGCCTTACGCCTGCCCCAACATTCCGAAACACCACAGCAGGATCGACTTTTGCGCGTGAATGCGGTTCTCCGCCTCGTCGAAAACGATCGATTGCGGTCCTTCGAAAACCTCCTCGGTCACTTCCTCGCCAACGTGCGCCGGCAGACAGTGGAGAAACTTTGCCCCCGACTTTGCCTTGGCCATCAATGCACCGTTGACCTGATAAGGGGCCAGCTCGGCCAGCTTTTCCTCGGCGTGTGCCTGGCCCATCGAAACCCACGTGTCTGTCACCACGACATCGGCATCCGCCGCGGCAATCGCTGCGTCATGCGTCAGCACAACGGTCGCACCCGACTTTCGTGCTGCCTCGATGTAATGGGCGTCGGGCACGTATCCAGGTGGCACCCCCAGGGCGATGTCGAACTTCATCAGTCCGGCTGCTTCGACCAGCGAATTCATGACATTGTTGCAATCGCCCAACCATGCCAGCTTCATGCCTGGCAGCGCCTGGCCATGCTCGATCACCGTCAGCAGGTCGGCCACGATCTGGCACGGGTGCGACCGGTCGGTGAGGCCGTTGATGACCGGAACCCCGGCGTGCGCAGCCATCTGCTCCACCTTGTCGTGATTGTCGGTCCGCACCATGATCGCATCGGCCATGCGCCCCAGTACGCGCGCGGTATCGGCCACGGTCTCGCCGCGCCCCAGCTGCGAGGTGCCTGCATCGAGCACCAGCGGTGTGCCGCCGAGCTGGCGGATGGCAACATCGAAGCTGACCCGGGTGCGCGTCGAATTCTTCTCGAACACCATCGCCAGGATCCGGCCCGCGAGCGGTGCGTCCGCATCGGGTTTTCCCTTCGGCCAGCCACGCCGCGCGGCTTTTCGCGAAATGGCATCCCCGATCATCGCGGCAACGGCGTCCGCCCCGGCGTCGGACAAGTCGAGGAAATGCCGCGCGCTCATCACGCCCCGTCCGGCTTATAGCTGGCCGCGCCCGCCGACAGCTTCTCGAAAAACTCGTCGATCTCGGCATCGCCGATCACCAGTGGCGGCAACAGCCGCAAGGTGTTGTCCGCCGCCGCCACGGTCAGCAACTGGTGGTGATCGCGCAGGTGCACCATGAACGCCCGTGGCTCCACCGTCATCCGCAGGCCGAGCATCAGGCCGAGCCCGCGCACTTCCTCGAACAGCTCGGGGTAATTGCCGATGAACTGCTCAAGCCGGGCGCGGAGCCGCTCGCTTTTGGCGCGGACATCGGCGAGAAACGTGTCATTGGCCACGGCATCCATCACCGCGACACCCGCCGCCATCGCCAGCGGATTGCCGCCGTAGGTCGACCCATGGGTGCCGAAAGTCATGCCGCGCGCGGCCTTCTCGCTGGCGAGGCAGGCGCCCAGCGGGAACCCGCCGCCAATGCCCTTGGCCGTGGCGAGAATATCGGGCGCAATCCCGTAGTGCTCGTAGGCATACAGCGTGCCCGACCGGGCCACCCCGCATTGCACTTCATCGAACACCAGCATCAGATCGAGCTCATCGGCCAACTGCCGCAATCCGGTGATGAACTCAGGTGTTCCCACGCGAATGCCGCCTTCGCCCTGCACCGGCTCGACCAGGAAGCCCGCAGTTTGCGGCCCGATCGCGTTCTTGGCGGCCTCAAGATCGTTGAACTCGACATAGCGGAAGCCGGGCAGCAACGGCGCAAACCCCTTGTGCATCTTCTCCTGGCTGGAAGCGCTGATGGTCGCCAGCGTGCGGCCGTGGAAGGCGTTGTTGAAGGTGATCAACTCGTAGCGCGTGGTGTCGCCGTCGACCTGATGATAGGCGCGCGCAGTCTTGATTGCCGCCTCGACCGCCTCGGCGCCGGAGTTGGTGAAGAAC
This sequence comes from Alteraurantiacibacter sp., assembly GCA_039927835.1. GTDB lineage: Bacteria > Pseudomonadota > Alphaproteobacteria > Sphingomonadales > Sphingomonadaceae > Alteraurantiacibacter. The sequence continues at coordinate 28,549 of JBDSUF010000041.1, read as the reverse complement.
ACCGTATCGGCAAAGGTCGCGTCGACCAGGCGCTGCGCCAGCGCCTCGCCCTGCGGGCTGCCGTAGAGGTTCGACACGTGCATCAGCGTGGCCGCCTGCTGCTGGATCGCACCGATCAGCCCCGGATGCGAATGGCCGAGCAAGTTGACCGCGATCCCGGCGGCGAAATCGAGATAGCGCGTGCCGTCCTCGGAAATCAGGTGACAATGTTCGCCCTTCACGGGCCGGACGCCGCACCGGGGGTAAACCGGCATGAGCGGGGTAATGGTCATCGAAAATTCCTTCAAATCGAACCCTGAAACGACAAGCGGCGGCCGCTAGGCCGCCACGTCATGGATTCCATCTAGGACGGGTGCGGCGGCCGGTCAAATACGGCCGCCGATCCCATGGCCTGCAGCTCAGTTGCTCGCAGGCGCCAGATTGACAGCCGAGTACTTGCCTCGTCGGTCGACTTCGAGATCGAATTCGAACCGGTCGCCTTCGTTGATGCCAGGCAGGCCCGAGCGTTCAACCGCACTGATGTGGACGAAGGCGTCTTCCTTGCCGTCATCGCGCGTGATGAAGCCAAAGCCCTTCATGGCGTTGAAGAACTTGACCGTACCGACGGCTTTCTCGCCCGTCAGCTCGCGCTGAGGGCTCTTCGGGGCCTCCTCGACTGCGATCACGTCACCGACAACCTGAAGATCGGCGGCGGAAACCTTGCCTCCGCGATCGACCAGATTGAACTGCAGCTCCTGCCCTTCGGCCAGGCTGACAAGGCCCGCCCGCTCGACCTGGCTAATGTGCACGAACACGTCCTCGCCGCCTTCATCCCGCTGGATGAAGCCAAAACCCTTCTGCGTGTTGAAAAACTTGACCTTGCCCTTGCCGGTGCCGACCACCTGGGCTGGCATGCCACCACCGCCGCCGCCTGGGCCGCGAGGTGCACCGCCGCCGCTGCCGCGCGAGCCGCTGAAGCCGCCTTCGCGCGAGCCGCCGCTGAAGCGATCACCGCCACCGCCGCCGCCACTAAACCGGTCGCCGCCACCGCCGCCGCCGCTGAAGCGATCACCACCGCCGCCGCCGCCGCGCCATTCGTTGCCTGCGGGAGGCGTCCCGCCACCGAACGGATCAAACGTTTCTTCGCCGAAACCGTCCCGCTTGTCGCGTCCCCGGCCGCGACGCCCTCTGTCATAACCCATGTATGCGAACAACCTTCATTCCCGCCCTTGCCATTCATCCGGCGGCGCGGACGGAATCCCGCCGAATGGAAGCGAAGGACTGACCCACCACTCCGTGATCCCCGGCTGTATAGGAGATTCGCCCTTCTGGCGAATGAATTGCGAAGGTCACTTGTGAGCTGGCTCCAGTGGTGCGATTGAGCATCAACGCCGCACGACCCGGGCGTGGCCTTGCTGGAGGATAGATGGTGAGCGATTTCAGGCAATTGTCGGAGTCGGTCTGGGCCAGCCCGCAAATCACGCTGGCTGACGTCGCCGCAGCGGCCGCCGCTGGGGTTACCGTGATCATCAATAACCGGCCCGAGGGCGAAAGCCCGGACCAGGTGCCGGGACCGGATATCGCGGCCGCTGCAACAGCAGCCGGAATGGCCTATTATGCCATCCCCGTCACGCATGCCGGGTTCTCGCGCGAACAGGTGAACGAGATGCAGGCGGCTCTTTCGGCCGCTGGCGGACGCGTTCTGGCCTATTGCCGTTCGGGCACGCGATCGACCTTGCTGTGGTCGCTGGCCGAGGCAGCCGCCGGCAGGGATCCGCAGCAGATTGCCGAAGCCGCCAGCGCGGCAGGATACGATGTTTCGCCGGTGCAATCGCTGATCGATGGGCTCTACGCCGAGGCAAAGGGCTGAGCCTTGGACGGGCCGCTGCCTTTGGCCGCGGCTCTGCTGGCGGTTGTCGCTCTGATCGGGCTGGCGCGCGTGCTGGGCTTCGTCGCCAGGCCATTGCTGTCCGGGCCTGGCGAAGCCGAGGAACTGGCGCAAACGCTGCCGGGCGGTTTCATTTCGTGTCGCACCGAATTGGTGAGCGACCACAGCGGGGCATTGCTGCGCGACGCGTCCGGGCGGATAGCCGTGGTCGCCCCGGTCGGTGCGCATTTCCTTGTCCGGTTGTATGACGGCGACTGGTCCGTAACCCAGGCGCCCGATGGGCAAATTTTGATCGCCGGAGCGGACTTCTCGTGCCGTTTCCGCCTCGATCGCGGCGCGCAGAATTGGTTCGACCCCACTGATCGTTCGCGGTCCGCTGCGGCATGACCCACTTCGATCCCCTGCCCTATGCCATTCCCGCATTCATCGTTCTGATCGTTGCCGAGATGATTTGGGCGCGTCGGACGAGGCGGATGCAGGCTTATGAAATGCGCGATACGGCCATGTCGCTTGGACTGGGATTGGGAAGCATAGTGGCCGGGCTGCTGGCGGCCGGAACAATCGGCGCGATGATGAACGCCGTGCACGCCGTTTCACCGTTGCGGATCGGCTGGCATTGGTGGGCCTGGGTCGCGTGCTTCGTGGCCGACGATCTGGCCTACTACTGGCTGCATCGCGCTGGGCATCGGGTCCGCTGGTTCTGGGCCAGCCACGTCAACCATCATTCCAGCCAGCATTACAATCTGTCGACGGCTTTGCGCCAGACGTGGACCGGGTTCCTGGCGCTGTCGTTTGTGTTTCGCCTGCCGCTGGTCGCAATCGGTTTCGAGCCGGGGATGGTGCTTACCTGTGCGGCGTTCAACCTGATCTACCAGTTCTGGATCCACACCGAGGCGATCGGGACGATGCCGCGCTGGTTCGAAGCGGTGTTCAACACCCCCTCGCACCACCGCGTGCATCACGCGACAAATGCCCGCTATCTCGACCGGAACTTTGCCGGGACCTTCATCGTCTGGGACAAGCTGTTCGGAACGTTCGAACCCGAAGCGTCGGGCGAGCCGATCCGCTACGGGATCGTGCGCCAGCTTGGCAGCGTCAATATTTTACGCGCCGCATTCCACGAATGGACCGCCATGCTGGCCGATGTGGCGAAGGCACCGTGGGGGAGCAAGCTGGCTTACCTGTGGCGCGAACCCGGCTGGTCGCACGACGGCTCGCGTGAGACTTCTGCCATGATCCGCCAGCGACTTGGCGGAAATACACTGCGCTAGGTGCGGGCCGGAGCGACGGCTTGTGCTCTCCTGCTGGGACCTTGCCGTGTGGCCCGAGGCTGAGGTCCTCGCTCACTCCCACTTACTGCATGTAGGTTTCGCGGGCCGAAACAGACGCCTGGATCGAATGGCCTGGTTCAGTCCAGAGTTCCGTCGGTTCGATCTCGAACGGGAGCAGCGGCTGGCTGTCCGCCGATGACGCCCAGACCCGCAGCATCGCGGGCATACCAAACACGTCCGATCAATGATGGGGGAACCGCTTGGCATCGCGCTACACGCTCAACATCACGGGCCACCGCCATTTTTGTCCCAGCCAAAGAAAAAGGGCCGGAGGTTTCCCCCCGGCCCATTTTCTGTTGCCTTGTGGCTTGTTCGCTTAGCGACCCGAACCCGGACCGTAAGTGATTTCCACGCGGCGGTTCTGCAGTTCGCGGACACCGTCGGCAGTCGGCACGCGGTTCTGGCTTTCGCCGAACGCTTCGCTCGAGATGCGAGCGGCCGGAATGCCCTTGCCACCCAGGTAGGACTGGACGGCGGCGTTGCGACGCTCCGACAGACCCACGTTGTACTGCGCCGAGCCCGAACGGTCAGCGTGACCGGCCAGCATGATCGCAGCAGTGCCGCAGTTGCCATAGGCCGTGACCGCGCTGTCGAGAACCGTGGCTGCTTCCGGCGTGATCACCGACTGATCCCAGTCGAAGAACACGATGTACGGGCCCTGGTTACACGGACGCGCAACCGGCGGAGGCGGAGGCGGCGGGGGAGGCGGAGGAGGCGGCGGCGGCGGCGGCGGCGGCGGCGGCGGGGGCGGCGGCGGAGCTTCAGCACCACCGAAGTTCAGGATCAGGCTGATCAGGGCCGAGTGCGTCGCCAGATCGAAGCTGGTGGCGCGGCCTGCCGTGTCCTGAATGTCGAACCGGTTGGTGTTGAGGTAACGATACTTCAGACCAACGTCGAAGTTCTCGCTCGCCGGGATGCGCAGAGCAGCGATGCCCTGCCAGGCCCAGGTGTGATCGCTGTCGTCGAAGTAGCCGGGGCCGGTCGAAGCGATCGCGTTCTCGCCGCTGAACCACACGTGGCCGTAACCACCGCCGACGGAGAGGCCGATGTCGTCGTCACCGCCGAAGTCGAGCAGCACGTTGGCCATGGCCGAGGTCAAACGATGTTCGCCATCTGCCACGAAGGTACCGCGACGGAACGTGCGGGTCTGCGCAGCGCGTTCGCCGCCGACCACGCCAACCACCGGCGAGGACACTTCGTCCGGATAGAACTCCTTGTAGGCGCCTTCCAGTTCGGCACGGATCATCCCGAAGTCGTAACCCAGGACGCCGCCGGCTTCCCAGCCAGTGTCGAGGCTGGTGACCACGGCATCATCGACGCCATTGACGGTCGAATCGTATTCGTTCGGGAACACGGCGCCGACATCGACACCGAAGTAACCCTGGCCATCACGAGCCATTGCGGGAGCCGCGAGGGCCGTAGCCGCAACCCCGAGGCAGAGCGCTATCTTTCGCATTTTCACATTCCCCTTTAAACCTGCACATGGTCTCATAATTGCTGACGCAAATTCTGGCAACCGCCAGTATTGGTCACATGCAACGCTGAGTATCATTTAGGGCAGTTTAGGTTCCAACGCCAAGTGCTGAATTCGGCCCTTAGTGGCGCGAATATCGCCGAAACCGGCCTTTCCGGCGAATTTTGGCCCATATTTCCAAGCGCTTGTTGTAATTATGTAACAGGTTGGGTGGCATCGTGCCCCGACCGCAGGTTTCAAGTCCGGCCAGATCATTCTCGAATCACTCGCGAAGGAAACTGCGGGTTTCCTTTAAGATCACAGCGCCAGTTCGCCCGTCTCGCCAGTGCGGATGCGCACGGCCTCGGGCAAGTCGAGCACGAAAATCTTGCCATCGCCGATCGTGTCGGTGTTGGCTGCTGCTCGAATCGTGTCGACCACCAGGATGGCCATTTCATCGCTGGTGGCGACCTCGAGCCGCACTTTGGGCAGCATGTTCACCGCATATTCGGCGCCGCGGTAGATTTCAGTCTGCCCCTTCTGACGGCCGAACCCCTTGGCTTCGGTCGCGGTCAGGCCAGCGACGCCAACGCGCGACAGAGCCTCGCGGACTTCCTCAAGCTTGAACGGCTTGATCACTGCAATAACCAGTTTCATCGCGATCCCCCTGAGATTGGTTTGCCCAAACCTCGATAAACCCCTCGGCCGCCCAGTGCGGACAGCCACGGCGCTGCCTGCATCATGAACGGGTCCGCCTGTCGCAGGCAACAAAAAAGGGCCGGAGCAATGCGCTCCGGCCCAAAGTTTGTGCGTTCGCAGGAGGAACGTCGGAAGGCGGGACCGGGGGAGGAGAGGAGAGGTCCGGTCCCGCCAAACTTGTCACATGTTGTAGGCACGCTCGCCGTGGTCGGAGATGTCGAGGCCGTTCACTTCGCTTTCCGGATCGGCGCGCAGGCCGGTCAGGAGCTTGGCGATGTAGATTGCGACCACAGTTCCAACAGCTGCCCACAGGATAGTTGTCCCGGTGGCGTAAACCTGCACAAGAACCTGATCCATCATGGCGACCGAGCCATCGCCCGGACCGCCGAGCGACGGATCGTGCAAGAAGCCGGTGCCGATGGCGCCGATCATGCCGCCGATGCCGTGAATGCCGAAGGCGTCCAGAGCGTCGTCGTAGCCCATCTTCGGCTTCAGCTTGGAGACTGCGAAGTAGCAGACCACCGAGGCAATCGCACCCAGCACAACCGCACCGAACACACCGACGTTACCGGCTGCCGGGGTTACGGCGACCAGGCCGGCCACGATACCCGAGCAGAAGCCCAAAGCCGAACCCTTGTGACCCATCAGGCGCTCGGTGAGCATCCAGAACAGGCCGGCAGAGGCAGTAGCGACGAAGGTATTGATCATGGCGAGGCCGGCAACACCATCGGCTTCCAGTTCGGAACCGGCGTTGAAGCCAAACCAACCCACCCACAGCAGACCGGTGCCGACCATGGTCAGCGTCAGGCTGTGCGGAGGCATGGGTTCGGTGGGATAGCCCTTGCGCTTGCCGAGGATAAGCGCGGCAACCAGCGCCGAGACACCGGCGTTGATGTGCACCACGGTACCACCAGCGAAGTCGAGCGCGCCCATGTCGAAGAACAGGCCACCCGTGGCCCAAACCATGTGTGCGATGGGGAAATAGACGATCGTCAGCCAGATGAGCGTGAACACCATGACGGCCGAGAACTTCATGCGCTCCACGGTGGAGCCCAGGACGAGCGCGACGGTGATCGCAGCGAACGTCATCTGGAAGCAGATGAACACGTATTCGCTGATCACTTCATCGGAGAACGTGGCAGCCGTGCTGTCCGACGTGACGCCTTCGAGGAAGAACTTGCCCCAGCTGATGAAGGCATTGCCTTCAGGACCAAAGGCCATGCCATAGCCCCACATGATCCACACCAGCATCGCCAGAGCGGCAGCGGCGCCGATCTGGGTCATGGTGGAGAGCATGTTCTTCGAGCGGGTCAGGCCGCCGTAGAACAGGGCCAGGCCGGGAAGGATCATCATCAAGACGAGGACGGTCGAAGTCATCATCCAGGCGTTGTTGCCGGGATTGGGAACTGCAGGCGCGGCCTCGGCCACTTCCTGCGCGAAGGCCGCGGTAGCGACCAGCATGGACGAACTGAGTGCCCCCATGCCGTAAATAAGTTTGCGGATCATTGTGTTACCCCTCTTCACAGCGCGGAATCGTCGGTTTCGCCGGTGCGGATGCGCGTGGTCGACATCAGGTCGAGCACGAAAATCTTGCCGTCGCCGATGCTCTCGGTGCTGGCGGTCTGCTGGATGGTTTCGACCACCTTGGGCATCAGCTCGTCGCTGACAGCGATCTCGATCTTGACCTTGGGCAGCATGTTCACCGAATATTCGGCGCCGCGATAGATCTCGGTCTGCCCCTTTTGACGGCCAAAGCCCTTGACCTCGGACACGGTCATGCCCGCGACGCCCAGCGCGCCAAGTGCTTCACGCACCTCGTCGAGCTTGAACGGTTTGATGATGGCGATGATGAATTTCATCACGGACCCCTGTTGCTTACCGGCGGAAATCCCGGCCAAGGACGATAATGCAAGGCTCGTGCCAATCACGGGGCCGCGCATTTGCCAAGGGTTAAGACGCAAGGCCCGCGTTCCTGAAGGTCACTACCCGCCCTAAACTTGGGCAGTTGCCTGATTTTTAGGCAATTGTATACTTGACAAAGCAAGTCATGATTCGCATTTTACGGTGTGCGTGACAGGCCGAAAATCAGGATGCGATTGCCGAATTTCAGGATTAGGCATGAGCGAGCAATCAGTATTTAGCCCCGAAGCGCGCTCTGCGTTCCGCTCGCGCTTTCTTCTTCCTGTCGAGCACCTCGCGAAGTGGCCCCTTCCTGAACCGGGGGCCAAGTCCGTGCCGCATCATGAACTCGATCACATCGAGGCCAGCCTTGTTAATCAAGGCCGCGTCTTGCTGGATCTCCTCAACGGTGACGGGAACTAGCGCCGTCTGCAAACTGCCTCGCGCCTTTTCCCTCCAACTCATGACCTGTTGGGTGCCAGGGTCGATCAGGAATGAGTTGTGGACAACGGTATTCCGCTTAGTCAGGGCGCCCTCAACTGCGTCCAAAAGGTCGTCCAGTTCATCGACTTCCGATGCTCCAGGGGCATTGAGTTCGATCAAGGTCCGCGCAACATGGTCCTTGAGCGGAGCAGTCATATGCGCGCAGAGTGCAATGGCTTCCACATTGTCGATGTTGAGGAGTGCGCCAATCAATTCGCGCATTACGCTTTCGGTCTGTGACGAGGCGGCTACTACCAGCCCGACTGCTTGGAGGTATTCCGGCGGCAGGTGGAAGGGGTCAAAATCATAAATGACCTTAGGTTCCGGAAATTCGTCAGACGCAGAATTCGGGTTAGGATCAGACATGGCAGGCACCGATCAAGAGAGAGAAAACGAAGTGCTGAAGCGGATGCTGAAAACATCGCCGCGACCTCACGCGGAAAAGGCGCGGCCTAGCAAAGCCAAGCCGCGCGAGTCTCAATCAAAATAGCGCTTGCGGCGCACACCCTTACGAGGCGGCGGAACCAGCTTATCAGGCTGCGACTGGACCAACCCGCCGATAGGTCAAACGCTTGCCACGGCTGCCCATGAGCGCCTCTTCGGAACGCTCGAAGTCGTTCAGGGCGCGAGTGTTGTAGCGGAAGTCGAACTCAGTGATGTAGCGCTTGAGGTGTGTTTCGCTGACGTGGTGATAGACACCAGTGATGCCGCGCTTCATGATCGAGAAGAAGTTTTCAACGGTGTTGGAGTGGAACACGCCGGCGCGGGCATATTCGCCCAGCGAGTGCTTCACCACACCGTGGCCAACGTATTCCTTGCCAACGCCCTTATAGCCGCTGTGATCGTCGGTCATGATCCAGCTACCACGGTCAACATTGGTAACGAGGACATGGCGCAGGGTGGCAGCGGTGACGCGGGCCACATGGAACGAGCGGACCTTGCCGTCGCGCTCCAGCAGTGAAACGACAGATTGCTTCTCGCCAGTGCGGTTGCCCTGTCCGGTGCGCTTGTGAGCGTGACGGTTGGAGACCTTGCCGCCGATGTAGGTTTCGTCAGCTTCGACAGTCTTGCCGTAGCCGCCCATCGGTTCGTTATCGGAGTCCTTCATCGCTTCGCGGATGCGATGCATCATGAACCAAGCCGTCTTGTAGGTGACGCCCAACATGCGAGCCATCTGGTGGCCGCTGATGCCCTTCTTACTGGCGCAAAGCAGGTGGTTGGCAAGTAGCCACTTGTTCAGCGCAACCTTTGAGGACTCGAACACGGTGCCGACTGTCACAGTGTATTGCTGGCGGCAGTCATTGCACTGGACTAGGCCCTTGCGGATCACGCCTTCTGGGTGAGCCTTCGTCATGCGGCCCTTTTGTGCAGGCAGACGCTTCGCATTGAGCGAACCACAATGAGGGCAGAAGGGACCAGTCGGCCAGTGCAGCGCTTCAAGGTGCTCGCGGGCTGCATCTTCGGATTGGAAGCGAGGGGCAAAGATATCTGCGTTCGTCATGCGACCCTACTGCCATCCGACCCTTGCTTTGTCAAGTATACAATTGCCGATTTTTAGGCAATCAAACGCAACGCCGCCTTCACCGGCAGATGATCCGAAGCGGCCACGGCGAGCGCGCTGTGGTGGACCGTGCAGCTCTCGACCGTCCAGTGGCTGGCTGACACCACCACACGGTCCAATGCGGCAAGGGGCCGGGCGACGGGAAACGACCGGCCCGGGTTGAGCACGTCCCATTCGGCGCCGAATGCGCGCAGGGCGCCGCCAAGGGCCGACCATTCGTTCAGGTCACCGAGCAGGACGCACGGGTGTTGCGCCAGCATGGCGGTGCAAACGGCGGCGATCTGGCGTCGGCGCAGCAGACCCGACAAGTCGAGGTGCATTCCCGCGACGCAGAATTCCCGTCCATCGAGCGAGAGCCGTGCGCGCACGGCGCCGCGCGGCTCCAGCGTTGGCAGCGCAATCGGCCCGGCGTCGAGAATGTCGATCCCCCGGCGCACCAGCAGGGCATTGCCGTGCCAGCCCATCGAGCGCGTGCGCATGGCCACCGGGGCCACCTGCCAGTGGGCTTCGTCGAGCAGCGCGCGCGGCAGCACCCCCTCACGCTCACCGAAGCGACGGTCGGCTTCCTGCAGCGCGACCACGTCGGCATCCAGTTCATGCAGCACGCGCATGACGCGGTCGGCATCGCGCTTGCCGTCCGCGCCCACGGCCTTGTGGATGTTGTAGCTGGCGACAGTCAGGTGCATGCGGCGGCGGACTTCATTCCATTCCTTCAGGCAATTTGCCTGCGATGAAGCGGTCGGTGGGCCGGGTCGGCAGGCCGTCGATGCTCTCGCGCCGGGTGCGGTGCTTGTAGGCCCATTCCTGCGGATCGGCCTTGGCGTGCAGCTTGACCAGCGTCGGCCGCTCGCGCTCGAGGCTCATCAGCGGCACGCCATAGCCGCAGCTCGTCTGCACGCTCTGCACTGTGATATCGAAGATCTGCCGCGTGCCGGGCAGCAGGGTGAAATGCGCCGCCAGTTCATCCCACCCGCGCTCCCACGGCAATACCGGCACGCCGCGACCGAAGATGCGCAGGATCTGGGCCGGCTGCTGGAAATTGCAGAACATCAGCGTGATCCGGCCGCCGTTGCCATCATCATCGGCGAGCAAGTGCGCGTTGGTCTCGTTGCCCGAGCCGCCGAGATCGAGGTAGCCGACCCGATTTGGCCCGAGCACGCGGAAGGCATCGTAGCCCTTCGGGCTGAGGTTGATTCGCGCCCCTTCGGCCGCCGTGGCGACGAAGAACACCGCCTGGGCGGCGATCATCGCCTCGTGCGCAGGCTGCAAAGTGTCGAAAAAGTCTGCCATGCGTCGAGCCTATGGCGCGGTTGGCCCCTTGTCACCTCTCCTTGGTGGCGCTGAACGTGAGTTCGGGGTTCTTCTCAGAGGCGTAGTTCACGTCCCACGGACTCTTGGCCATGAACACCATGTCGCCATCGCGGTCCTTGGCAAGATTGGGGCGGTTGAACTCGGCGAAGGTGCGCAGCGCGGCGTCGCTGCCCTTGAGCCAGCGTGCGGTGGCGAACGGCGAGGCTTCAAGCCGCGCCTCGACCTTGTATTCGGCATCCAGCCGGCTGACGAGCACGTCGAGTTGCAACTGACCGACCACGCCGACAATCCACGTAGCGCCGATCTCGGGGTAGAACACCTGGATCACCCCTTCCTCCGACAAGTCATCGAGCGCCTTGCGCAACTGCTTGGTCTTGGTCGGGTCAACCAACTGGACGCGGCGGAGGATTTCGGGCGCAAAATTGGGCAGGCCGGTGAAGCGGATCTGGTTCTTCTCGCTCAGCGTATCACCCACGCGCAATGTGCCGTGGTTGGGAATGCCGATAATATCGCCCGCCTCGGCCGTATCGGCCAGCTCGCGGTCCTGCGCGAAGAACAGGATTGGCGAGTGGACGGCGATCGGCTTGCCGAGGCCCGAGGGCACCAGCTTCATGCCGCGTTTGAAGGTGCCCGAGACTTGCCGCATGAAAGCGATCCGGTCGCGGTGCTGCGGGTCCATGTTCGCCTGCACCTTGAAGATGAACCCGGTCACCTCGTCGAAACCGGGGTCGATCATGACATCGCCCGCGGGCTGCGGACGCGGCGGCGGGGCGTGCCGGGCGATGGCAGCGATCAGTTCCTCGACCCCGAAGTTCTTCAGCGCGGAGCCGAAGTAGACCGGCGTCAGGTCACCGTGGCGATAGGCGGCGATATCGAAGTCGGGGTAGCCGCCGCGCGCCAGATCGACCTCGTCGGCATATTCGGCGGGTAGCGGCGCCTGGTCGCGCTGGCCGAGAAACTCGCGGCTTGGACCTTCGGGGCGGCTGGTGAGGCCCGTGGCGAAGTCGAGCACGCCCTGGAATTGCCCGCCCATGCCGACCGGCCATGCCATCGGCACCACGTCAAGCGCCAGCGCATCGGCCACTTCGTCCATCAGGTCGAAAGCGCTGCGGCCCTCGCGGTCGACCTTGTTGACGAAAGTGATGATCGGCACCGACCGCAGGCGGCAGACTTCGAACAGCTTGCGCGTCTGCGGCTCGATGCCCTTGGCCGCATCGATCACCATGATCGCCGAATCGACCGCCGTCAGCGTGCGGTAGGTGTCCTCCGAAAAGTCCTCGTGCCCCGGCGTATCGAGCAGGTTGAAGGTGATGCCGTCTTTGGCAAAGGTCATCACGCTCGAGGTGACCGAGATGCCGCGCTGCTGCTCGATCTTCATCCAGTCCGACCGCGCGCGCCGGGCCTGCCCGCGCGCCTTTACCTCGCCCGCAAGGTGGATCGCGCCACCTTGCAGCAGCAACTTCTCGGTCAGCGTGGTCTTGCCCGCGTCAGGGTGCGAGATGATGGCGAAGGTGCGCCTGGAACTATGGGGATTGCTGGTCATGCGCGCGCCTCTAGCGGCTCAGCCTGCCAGCGTCACGCTCATCGTGCAGCGCCAATCTGCCCCCGGGCCAACGCTGATCACGCCGGGCTTGTCGTGAAAGTCGCCTAAGAACCCGTCGGGATCGGCATGGCCGTGCCACGGCTCGATGCACACGAACCCCGCACCCGGCTGGCTCCACACGCCGAGGAACGGGGTGTCGGGAAAGCTGACGCGCAAGTGAGGACCGTCGCTGGCGCCATAAGTCACCTTTTGCGAAGTCACCGGCGCCCAGATCAGCGCATCGTTGGCGAACAGGGCATCGTCCAGCGCCAGCGTGCGGCCGGTCAGTGGCGAAGGCACTTCGGCAACGACCAGCCCGTCCGAAAGTTGCGTGATCGCAGGCCCCTCTTCCCGCTCGAACACGATCAGGTGGTCCGCACGCGGCTGGCCGAACGGCAGCGGCCAGGCAAAGGCAGGGTGCCAGCCGAAGCTCATCGGCAGTGGCTCGGGACCGGGGTTGCTCACCCGCACGGCAACGGTCAGCGTGGCGTCTTCCAGCGCATACAGCACCGCCAGCTCGAAGGCGAAGGGATAGGCCGCGCGTGTTTCCTCGCTGTCGCGCAAGACGAAGGTGACCGCGTCCTCGCCGGCTCCCACCAGTTCCCACACGAGTCGCCGGGCAAACCCATGCTGCTTCATCGGATATTCGCGCCCGTCCAGCCGCAGGACGTCGCCATTGAGCCGCCCGACGATGGGGAACAGCAGCGGCGCATGGCCGGTCCAGCGCGCCGGATCGGCCGGGGTCAGCAGCTCGCGCCCATCACTATCGCATAGCGAAACAAGCTCGGCCCCCAGCGGGTCGATCCGTGCGGTCAGGCACTCGCTCCCGATGGTGACTGGCTGGCTCACCCGCGCAAGCTGGCGCCCAGCTTGCCAGCAGCCGCCACCACCTTGTCGGCCACGGCCTTGAGGTCGGCGTCCTTGAAGCTCGCCTCACCCGGTTGCAGCGTGACTTCGATCGCCAGTGACTTGTGGCCTTCGGGAACACCCGCGCCGACGAACAGGTCGAAGATCCGCGCATCGACGATGTTGGCCTTATCCGCGCCCTTGACCGCGCGCAACAGGTCGCCCGCTGGCAGGTCAGCCGGAACGAGGAAGGCAAAGTCGCGCGTCACCGCCTGCAACGGCGGGGGCGCGAAATGCGGGCGGGCAAAGCCGGTGCTCTTCTTCGCCGGGATCGCTTCGAGATGAATGCCGAAAGCCACTACCGGCACATCGATGCCGAACGCCTTGAGCGTCGCGGGGTGGATCGCGCCGAAGCTCGCCAGCACGGTCTTCGGCCCCAGCCGCAGCGTGGCCGACTGGCCGGGGTGATAGAAATCGCCAATCGGCTCAAGCACCATCAGCTTGTCGACCGGAGCACCGGCCTGCGCCAGCAGTTCCTGGCACAGCGCCTTGGCATCGAATGCGTCGAACGCCGCGCCCTTGCCTTGGCTCCAGCCGCGCGGGGCACGCTCACCAGCGAGCACGCCGACCAGCGCCGGAAACTCGCCGTCTGCCAGATAGCGGCGACCGATCTCGAACAGCCGCACGGTGGCTGCGCCGCGATCGAGATTGCGCTGCACCGCCGAAAGCAGACCGGGCAACAGCGAGGGCCGCATGACCTTGAGGTCCTCGCTGATCGGATTGTCGAGCACCCAGTGCCCGCCGCCGACGGCCTGCGCCTCGCGTTCCGAAATGAACGACCATGTCACCGCCTCGTTCAGGCCCAGCGCGGCAGCGGCGCGGCGCAGGCGCCGTTCGAGCTGCTGCTGCGACGTGGCCGTGGGCCGCGCTACACCCTCGGCGCGCGGCAGCGGCACGCTGGCGACATGCTGCAGGCCGTGGATGCGGACGACTTCCTCGACGATGTCGGGCGCGCCATCCACATCGTGGCGGCGGAGCGGTACGGTGACTTGCCAGCCATCGGACACGGAAAATTCAAGCGCGGCGAGGATACGGCGCTGCTCGGCCTCGTCCACTGCAACCCCGCCCAGCCTCAGCGTCAGCGCGGGATCGTAGGCGATCACCTTCGGCGTGGCAGGAGGCGAACCGGCGCGCACCACATGGCTCGCCTCGCCGCCGCATATCCGCTGGATCAGGCTGGTCAGCCCATCGAGTCCGCCATCGAGCCAAGCCGGATCGACCCCGCGCTCGAACCGGGTGCGCGCATCGGTCGCGAGGCCCAGCTTGCGACCGGTCACGCCGATGGGCTCCGGATTGAAATAAGCGATTTCGAGCAGCACATCGGTCGTCTCGTGCTGGACCGAGGAATGCTCGCCGCCCATGACCCCGGCGATGTCGTGTACGCCCGCATTGTCGGCGATCACGGTCATCGTCGGATCGAGCGTGTAGGTCTTCTCGTTCAGCGCCAGCACCTGCTCGCCGTCATGCGCGCGGCGGGCCACCACCGGGCCGCTCAGCTTGCTCAGGTCATAGACATGCGCCGGGCGGCCAAAGGCCAACATCATGTAATTGGTGATGTCGACCAGCGCGCTGATCGGGCGCTGGCCCGCGCTTTTCAGCCGAGCCTGCATCCATTCGGGCGAGGGGCCATTGGTCACGCCCTTGATCACGCGGCCATAGAACGCCGGGCAGCCTTCTGGATCGTCGGTGCGGATCTCTACAGGACATGGGAACGTGCCCTCGATCCGGTCATCGCGCAGCGGCTTCAGCGTGCCGAGGCCCGCTGCGGCGAGATCGCGCGCGACGCCGTAGACGCCCATGCAATCGGGCCGGTTGGGGGTGATCGCCACGTCGAACACCGGGCTGGTGCCGTGGTAGTCCGCGAACGGCGTACCCACCGGCGCATCGTCGGGCAGCTCGATAATGCCTTCGTGGTCCTCGCCCAGCTCCAGCTCGCGCGTGGAGCACATCATGCCGTTCGATTCCTGCCCGCGAATGGCGCTTTTCTTCAGCACCATGCCGTTGGCCGGAACCACCGCGCCCGCCGTGCCGAGCACGCCGACGAGGCCCACACGGGCATTGGGCGCGCCGCAGACCACCTGCAACGGATCGCCCTCTCCGGTATCGACCGTGAGCACCTGCAGCTTGTCGGCATCGGGGTGCGGCTTTGCGGTGAGCACCCTGGCCACGCGGAAACCGGCCAGCTTCTCGGCCGGATCCTCGATCCCCTCAACCTCGATGCCGATGGCGTTGAGCGTGGCCGAGGTTTCCGCCACCGAAGCTTCGGTGTCGAGGAAATAGCGGAGCCATTCGAGCGAGAATTTCATGCTTTTGCCCCCACGCCAGCGGACAGCGTCGGCTGGTCGAACGGCGAGAAGCCGTAATGCGCCAGCCACCGCACATCGCCATCGAAGAAGGCGCGCAGGTCATCCATCCCGTATTTCAGCATCGCCAGCCGGTCGACCCCGACACCGAAGGCAAAGCCCTGCCATTCGTCCGGATCAAAGCCCGACATGGCGATCACCTTGCGGTTGACCATGCCGCTGCCGAGCAGCTCCATCCAGCCGTGCCCCGCCGCATCGCCGCTGCCGCCCAGCACGCGCTTGCCATAAAGGATGGCAAAGCCAACGTCCACTTCCACCGAAGGCTCGGTGAACGGGAAGTAGCTCGGGCGCAGGCGCAGGACGATATCCTCCTTCTCGAAGAAGGCCTTGAGGAAGGTTTCCAGCGTCCACTTGAGGTGGCCGAGGTGAATGTCGCGGTCGATCACCAGACCTTCGATCTGGTGGAACATCGGCGTATGCGTGGCGTCGCTGTCGCTCCGATAGACGCGGCCCGGTGCGATGATGCGGATCGGCGCGCCACCGCCCGACTGCTCGGCAATGGCGAGCATGGTGCGCACCTGCACTGGGCTCGTATGTGTGCGCAATAACATGCGGCCGCCTTTTGGCGCTGCATCGGGGAAATAGAACGTATCGTGCATCGCCCGCGCCGGGTGGCTTTCGGGCATGTTGAGCGCTGTGAAGTTGTACCAGTCGTCCTCGATCTCGGGTCCGGTGGCGACCGCGAAGCCGAGGTCGGCGAATATCTCCGCCAGCTCGTCCATGACCTGGCTGACCGGGTGGACCGTACCGCGCGGCAGATCGGGCGCGGGCAGCGTCAGGTCGACCCGTTCGGTCGCCAGCCGGGCCTCCAGTTGCGCCGCTTCCAGCTCAGCCTTGCGGCTCGCCAGTGCGTCGGCCACGGCTTCGCGCAGGGCCTGGATCGCGGGGGCCTTCTCCAGCCGTTCCTCGGCGCTCATCTGGCCCAGCGTCTTGAGCAGTCCGCTGATGGAGCCCTGCTTGCCGAGCAGTTCCACCCGCACGGCTTCGAGCGCGGCAAGATCGCCAGCCGCGGCAATGCGGCTCAGCGCGGACGATTGCAGGGCAGTGGTATCAGCCATCGATCAACCCGGTTTCGGATAGGACAAGGCGCGCCTGTTAGCCGCCATGCCGCGCAGACCCAAGCCCTAATCGAGCGGCTGCGCTGCCCCGGCATAGCGGACCACGGTGGGTAAGTCGGTTTCCGGGGCGGCACCCTGGTCGGCCATCCGCTGGGCCATGACCCGGTCGAGGATCGGATGCGGGGTCAGGGCATATTCGGTGGGGGTCATGCCCATGAAGCTGCGGAAGTCGCGCACGAAATGGGCGTGGTCATAATAATGCAGGTCGAGCGCGCGCGACCAGTTGTGCATCGGCACAAGCATATAGCGCGCCAGACTGCGCAGGAAACGCTGGCGGCGCAGCAGCAGCTTGGGCGGAAAGCCGAAGTAGCGGGCGCACAGCCGTTCCAGGCTGCGGCGGCCGATGCCCAGCCGTTCCGCCAGCATGGTCACCTCGGCAATATCGGGATCGCGCAGGGCGGCCTGGCACGCGAGGATCAGGTCCTGCGCCGCCAGCGGCTTGCGCGGCAGGGCGAGGAGGTAGGCGTTGATCCGGCGGGCGGTAACATCAGGATCCTCGCCGCTGCCGCAGACAATATCGAGCACCGGGTGGAACGGCGCGAAGGCGGCCAACGCGCCGGCATTGACGATCCTGTCGGCCATTTCGCTGGCGGGCGCGTCGACGAACTGCGCCCAGCCGGCGGGCTGCAGGCCGAGGCCCCAGATCCGCGCCGGCCCGATGCCGAAGCTGATCGCCCGGCTGGTCGGCCCACTCGCCACCAGCGGATAGGTCGGCCCCATCGGATCGGGGGTGATCCCGGCGCACGGCGGCTGGCCCGACTGGGTAAAACGCAGCGCACTCCATTCAGGATGCAGCCGGTCCTCGACCAGGTAGCCATCTGCGCAAGTCAGGTCGAAGCAATAGAGCGCGGTGAAATAGGGGCCGAGTTCGTCGGCCAGCCGGTAAAACCGCGCATCGAGTGCGAACTTGTCTGGCATGCTCGGCGCGGCCCTCTTGTCCGGCTTTCGGCAGACACCCCCAAGATGTTCGACTGACGCGGACTGGTTTCGAGCGTAACAGCCTAAGTGTCTGGCGCGCAAGGGGCAACAGGGGCGCGGTGGCCAAAAAGCACAGGACGTAAAAAGTATGGGGCGCGAACGACCCTGTCGTCCGCGCCCCATGCTGTGGCCGCAAATGGCGAACCTTTAAGCGGGCCCAATTCGTCAGGCGGGCAGCGCCTGCTTGGCCTGCTGGATGATCGCGGTGAAGGCAGCGCCTTCGTTCATCGCCAGATCGGCCATGACCTTGCGGTCGAGCGTGATGCCGGCCAGCTTGGCGCCGTGGATGAACTGCGAATAGGTCAGGCCTTCGGTGCGCACCGCCGCGTTGATACGCTGGATCCACAGCGCGCGGAAGTTGCGCTTGTTGATCTTGCGGTCGCGGTAAGCGTACTGGCCGGCCTTCTCGACCGCCTGTTTGGCAACACGGATGGTGTTCTTGCGCCGACCACGGAAGCCCTTGGCCTGCTCGAGGATCCGCTTGTGCTTCTTGTGCGTGGTTACGCCGCGTTTGATACGGGACATCTGTCAGTACTCCTCAGCTAAGCCCGTAGGGCGCCCAAAGCTTGATCGTCCGCGCATCAGCGTCGGAAATCACCTTGGTGCCGCGGTTCTGGCGGATGTACTTGGCGTTGTGACTGATCAGGCGGTGGCGCTTGCCGGCGACACCATGCTTGACCTTGCCGCTGGCGGTGATCTTGAAGCGTTTCTTCACACCGCTCTTGGTCTTCAGCTTGGGCATTTTCGTCTCCTTCAAAAGGGACACGTCCAACCAGCCCTGGCAGCCCTTGTGGCCAGACCGGCAGATAAACTGCGTGTCAGTGAAGCGCGGGCCATTAGGCAGGAGTCGGACAAAAGGCAAGCGCAAGAGCACGCTGGTCGATGAAGGGCGTCAAGAACAGCCGCTAGTTCGCGGGCATCCATTCGTGCCGTCTTTCCCAGCATGTCCGCCAAAGCCGGGTGTCTCGACGCATGAGCGATTCAATCCTGCCGCGCAGCCAGATGCCAACGCCCAGCATGCAGAGACCGCCGAATGGCACGTAATCGCGGTAAATGTTAACCTTCCCGCGCAGTATCCGTATCATGCGTTCGGTAGAGTTGGCCGAGCTTGCACCGCCGACGTGCTGGTAAACGGCTCTGTCGGTGAAATGTGGCCGATAGCCTATTCGGCGCGCCCGCATGCACAGGTCGACATCCTCCCAATAGAGGAAATACCGCTCGTCAAAGCCGTCCAGCTTGTCCCACAATGCCCGGTCGACAAGCATCACCGCGCCCGTGAGGATATCGACCGCGCGCGTCCCGTCGCGCTGCCATCCGAACAACGAATCCGGGTCAAAGCGCCTCAGAACAGGTATTTCGCTGATTGCGCTGGCGAAGGCAAAGGCGTGCCAGAATGAGGGCGCTGCAAGGACGGAGGTCGGATCGAGGTGTCCGTTAAAGTCCAGGCATCGGCCACCCTGAATACCCGATCCGGGCATCGTCCGTGCGAGAGCAAGCAGGCTGTCGATGGTTTCCGGAAATAGCACGACATCGGGATTAAGTAGCAGAACCTTGTCCGATTCAATTCCGGACACCGCCTGATTTACCGCGGCAGAGAACCCGACATTCACGGCATTGCGTATTGGGAAATCAACTGCGGGATGGCCGCAGGCAATTTCATGACTTCGATCCGATGAGGCATTATCGATGACGATGATCGTCGGATCCGCCAATTCAGTGTCTATCGAATCGAGGCAACGCTGCAGATGTTCCTCGCTGTTGTAGCTTACAACCACGATCAGGACCTTGATCTTGGCTCGAGGCAAATTCCCCGTCCAAATCCCCCGCCGCAACGCCTCCCAGCGCCGCCAGCACATCCTCCAGCCGCGCGGGATCGCCCAGCGCCAGCACGTGGCCGTCGGAACCGCTGTGCAGCGGTTCGCCGTTCCAGTCGCACATCAGGCCGCCGGCGCCTTCGACCACGGGGACCAGCGCGGCGAAATCGTGCAGTTTCAGGCCCGCCTCGCAGACCACGTCGATATGGCCCGAGGAGAGGCAGGCGTAGTTGTAGCAGTCACCGCCCATGACCATGCGCTTGTGATCGGTCTGGCTGGCGAGCGCCATGAACATCTCGCCCTCGGCAGCTGTAAAGTAATGCGGCCCGGTGGTGGCGATTGTCGCGGCGGCGAGCTCGCGGCACAGGCGGGTGCTGGCGGGCTGGCCGTTGAGCGTGGTGCCCTGCCCGGCGACGCCCAGCCAGCGCTCGCGCAGCACCGGCTGGTCGATCAGGCCGAGCACCGGAAAGCCATCGACCAGCAGCGCGATCAGCGTGCCGAAGGTAGCGCGCCCGGCGAGGAAGGCGGTGGTCCCGTCGATCGGATCGAGCACCCATTGCCGGCCCGAACGGCCCGCCTCCACGCCGAACTCCTCGCCGTGCACGCCGTCCTGCGGCACTTCGGCCTTGAGCAGGCGGCGCATCGCTTCCTCGGCATTGCGGTCGGCAATGGTGACGGGAGTCGCATCGGCCTTGGCCTCGCCCGCCATCGCGGTGCGGAACAGCGGCAGGATCTCGGCCCGCGCGGCATCGGCGAGGCGATGGGCGAGCGCGACCTCAGCGGTAAGGTTCACGCTGACACCGGCCCGGTCGCGATCACGGCGCAACCATTTCACGCAGCGGTTTGCTGTCGTCCTTCACCCAGGCGGAGATAGCGCGCATGCCTTCGGGCCCGGCCACGCCCCAATGGACCACGCCCGGCGTGATCACCACACTCTCGCCCGCGCGCAGCACCACGTCGGGCTGTCCGGCGCGGCTGACCGTGGCGCTGCCGCCGAGGATATAGATGAATTCCTCGCCATGGTGGAAATGGCGCGGGATCTGCGCGCCCGGCCCCATGTTGAGATCGCCCATGATGAGGCTGTGGCCGAAGTTGGAAGCAATCGGCCCCTCCATCACCTCGTTGATCCCCGGCGGCGGGGTATAGACCGCCACCGATCGCGGACCGGACGGCACGGTTGCGCAGGCGCCCAGCGGGGTCGTCAAGACCAGCAGGAATCCCGCCCGCCGCATCAATCAAACAGGCTCGACACCGAGCTCTCGTCAGCGATGCGGCGCACGGCCTCGCCTACCAGCGGGGCCACGGTGAGGATGCGGATCTTGGCCGAATCGCTGGTCGCATCGGTCGGCAGGATGGTGTCGGTGATGACCAGTTCGGTCATGCAGCTGGCGTTGATCCGTGCCACCGCCCCGCCCGAGAGCACGCCGTGGGTGATATAGGCCGCGACGCTTTTGGCGCCCGCTTCCAGCAGCGCCGCGGCGGCGTTGCACAGCGTGCCGCCCGAATCGATGATATCGTCGATCAGGATGCAGTTGCGTCCCTTCACGTTGCCGATGATGTTCATCACCTCGCTCTCGCCCGGCCGCTCGCGACGCTTGTCGACGATGGCCAGCGGCGCATTGTCCAGCCGCTTGGCGAGCGCGCGGGCGCGGACCACGCCGCCCACGTCGGGCGAAATGACCATCAGATCGGTCTCGCCATAGCGCGCCTGGATGTCCGCTGCCATCACCGGCGCGGCATAGAGGTTATCGGTCGGGATATCGAAGAAGCCCTGGATCTGCCCGGCGTGCAGGTCCACCGCCAGCACCCGGTCGGCGCCCGCCTCGGTGATCAGGTTGGCGACCAGCTTGGCCGAGATCGGCGTGCGCGGGCCGGGTTTGCGATCCTGCCGGCCATAGCCGAAATAGGGCACCACGGCGGTGATCCGCTTGGCCGAGGCACGCTTCAGCGCATCGATGCAGATCAAGAGTTCCATCAGGTTGTCGTTGGCCGGAAAACTTGTCGGCTGGACCACGAACACGTCCTCGCCGCGGACGTTCTCGTGGATTTCGACGAAAATCTCCTCGTCGGCGAAGCGGCGCACGCTGGCATCGGTCAGCGGCACTTCGAGATAGGCGGCAATCGCGCGGGCCAGCGGCAGGTTGGCGTTGCCGGACATGATCTTCATGAAACGGGCCTTCTCGGATCGCACGCTGGGGAAAGGGAATCGATGTGGCAGGCTCTAGCCAAGCGTCACACGATTGCAACCTGCGGGCCCGCAAGCGCTGGGGAAACGGGCATGCTCAGCCCACGCAATGTTCCGCATGGACCCAGCGGATCGTGCCGCTGGAGGCGCGCATGACCACGCTGTGGGTGCTCTGGATCATCGATCCGTCCTGCCGCCGCCGCGTGCGCACGCCATCGAGCAGCGGGCCATCGGTCACACCGGTGGCGGCGAAAATGCAATCGCCCCGCGCCAGGTCCTCGAGGCCATAGATGCGCTCGAAATCGGTAATGCCGCACTCGTGGGCGCGGCGCCGGTCGCCATCGTGGCGGAACATCAGCCGCCCTTCGAACTGGCCGCCGGTGGTGCGCAGGGCGGCGGCTGCCAGCACGCCTTCGGGTGCGCCGCCGCTGCCCATGTACAGGTCGACGCCGGTATCGGGATCGGTCACCGCAATCACGCCCGCGATGTCGCCATCGGGGATCAGCTGAATGCCGCAGCCAATCGCGCGCAGGGTGGCGATCAGCTCGGCATGGCGCGGCCGGTCGAGCACGCAGACCATCAGCGCGGCGGGCGCAACGCCCTTGGCCTTGGCAACGGCGGCGATATTCTCCTCGGCGGTCCTGGCAAGGCTCACCAGACCCGCCGGATAGCCGGGGCCGATGGCGATCTTCTCCATGTAGATATCGGGCGCGTTGAGCAGGCAGCCCTTGCCCGCCACGGCCAGTACCGCCAGCGCATTGGCCCCGGCCTTGGCGGCGATGGTGGTGCCTTCGAGCGGGTCGACCGCGATATCCAGCGCCAGACCGCCATGTGCACCCGTCTGTGCCCCCAGCTTCTCACCGATGAACAGCATGGGCGCATTGTCGCGCTCACCCTCGCCGATCACCACGGTGCCATCGATGGCGAGCAGGTTGAAGGCATCGCGCATGGCGCGCACGGCGGCCTCGTCGGCGGCGGTCTCATCGCCCCGGCCAACCAGCTTTGCGGCGGCAGAGGCGGCAGCCTCGGTCACGCGGACCAGCTCCATCGCCAAGCCCCGATCGAGCGCGGCGGTGATGGCGGAGTCGTCCGCTTCAGCTTCGAGCGCAGGCGCGAGGGCGTCATTCATGGGCAATTCACTCAGCTGGGCAAAGGTGGCGCGGCTTAGGACGGGGAGCGCTGCATGTCGAGATCGTTAGCTTCCTGGGCTGGTATGCTGCTACTGCTGGCGGGTACTCCAGTGGTCGCGCAGGACGAGAGCTATGGCCCCGCCCTGGAGAGCCCGGCCGACGCCGAGGCGACGATGGCCAGTGCCCGCGAATACTGGTCCACCGCCCCGCGCGAGCGGCCCAGCGAATGCGCCGAGCCCGATCCGGACCCCGACACAATCGTCGTCTGCCGCGAGTGGGAGGACGGCGAGCGATACACCTTCGAGCGCGAACCCGACCGCCGGGTAGGGGCCGACATGCGCGACATGGCCGACGGAACTCCGCGCGCGCCGGACTTCGACGAATCGTGCCTGCACACGCGCGGGCGCGCCAACTGCACGATGCTCGGCCGCGTGCCGCCGCCGGCAATCGTGACCGATTTCGAGAGCCTGCCCGAGACGCCGCCCGATTCGGAAGCCGCCCGGCTCTACGGCGGGCCGACGGCGGACGATGCTGTGGCGGAGGGTGAGGAGCCCTAGCCCAGCAGGCGCATCACCAGCGGCGGTTCGCTCAAGCTGGGTGAGCCGTCGAGCAGCGCCAGCGCCGCGCTGACCGCGCTTTCGGGGCCTTCGTGGCTGACAATCGCCACCAGAACGTCACCCCCCTCCTCCGGACGGCCCTGCTGGATCAGACTCTCGATGCTGACCCCCGCATCGCGCATGGCGGCGGTGATCTCGGCCAGCACACCGGGCCGGTCAGCCACCACGAAGCGCATATAGGCGCGGCTGGTGCGGTGGCCCGGATCGGCGGGAGCGGCGTGGCTGAGCATGCTCACCGGCAGGCCGAACGCCGGGGTGGCATTGCCCCGCGCGATGTCGATCAGGTCGGCCACCACGGCGCTGGCGGTGGGGCCATCGCCCGCGCCACGCCCGACGAACAGCAGGCGGCCGACGAAATTGCCCTCGGCCACTACGGCGTTGGTCGGACCATCGACGCTGGCGAGCGGGTGATCCTTGGCCACCAGCACCGGCGCCACGCGCTGGAACAGGCGACCATCGGCCTGTAGTTCTGCCTGGCCGACGAGGCGGATCTTGTGCCCCAGCGAATCGGCCTGCGCAATGTCGGCAGCGCGAATGCGGGTGATGCCGCTGATGTCGAGCGCGGCGAAATCGACCGCTGTTCCAAAAGCCAATGCAGCCAGGATCGCCAGCTTGTGCGCCGCATCCACGCCCTCGATGTCGAACGCCGGATCAGCCTCGGCATAGCCCAGATCCTGCGCAGCCTTGAGCACCAGCCCGAAATCGGCCCCGGTACTTTCCATCTGGCTGAGGATGTAATTGCAGGTGCCGTTGAGGATGCCATAGATCCGGTCGATCCGGTTGGCCGCCGCGCCTTCGCCCAGTCCCTTGATCACCGGAATGCCGCCCGCCACCGCCGCTTCGTATCTGAGCGTTGTGCCGTGCATTTCGGCGAGCGCGGCCAATTCCATCCCGTGGTGCGCGATCATGGCCTTGTTGGCGGTGACAAGTTGCTTGCCGCCCGCGAGCGCCGTGCGCGCCAGCGCCAGCGCCGGGCCATCGCTGCCGCCGACCAGCTCGACCACCACGTCCACATCGTCGCGGGTGGCGAGCGCGGTCATGTCGTCTTCCCACGCCAGGGCCGACAGGTCCACGCCGCGATCCTTGGTGCGGTTGCGCGCGCTGACCGCGACCACCTCGATCGCGCGGCCGGCGCGCGCGGTCACCAATGCGCTGTTCTCGGCCAGCAGGCGGACCACGCCCGCGCCAACGGTGCCCAGGCCAGCCAGCGCAATGCGGAGCGGTGCAGTCATCGTAGTCCCCTGTGGAGCAATCTTGCTGCGGCGCGCCCTAGATGCTGCGCGCGCAGTTGCCAAGCTCGCGCCGGATCAGCGCGTAATCCTCGCGCGCCCGGGTCCGCCCGGCGGGATCGCGCTGGAGGAAGGCGCTCTCGGGCAGAACCTCGGGCAAGTGACAGGCGAGCATGTGCCAATGCAGCGTTTCGGGCGCGGGTGGGCGCGCCGACTGGTCGACAATCTCGCTCCACGAGGCGCCCCAGCCTGGCGCCATGCCGGGGCGGCGGACCACGGTCAGCGAGACCGGCGCGCCCGTCTCGGTGGCGAGGAAAATCTGCGTTTCGGATTCGCCCGCCAGGTTGCCCGGCACCGAGATTATCTCGCGCACGCCGGTCACCAGCGGCGGCCGGGCGCCTTGCACCAACTGGGTCAGCACCGTACGCAGCCGCTGGTCGAGCAGCGGATCGTTGGGCTGCATTGCGCCGCGCCCGACCAGCTGCAGCTCGCCCGGACGGCCGGGCACGCGGTTGGCAAACAGCAGGTAAATCCCGCGCTTCAGGTTGGGCCGCCGCCCGCGCGCATCGAGCGGGACGTCGGTCAGGAAGGCGTGGCTCTCGCCAATCGGGCCGGCCCCGGCCAGCAGCGCCTGCGTGCGTGCCTGCAGGTACAACCGCACCTGCCCGGCAGCGAGGCCCGGCGCGCGCTCGGGTGGCAGGTTGCGCTGGTCGCGGATCTCCACCCGCAGAACCAGTTCCGCCGACTGCGCCAGATCGACCAGATCGGCATAGGTCAGCGGGGAGGTGGCAGATGTTGAGGTGGCTGGCGTTGCGGCAAGCGGCGCGAAAGTCGGCGTGGGCCTTGGTGCGGGACCGTTCTGCGCGGTGGCGGCGAAGGTCAGCGGCAGCCCCGCCGCCAGTGCCAGCGCTGCCAAAGCGGCCACTCCGCGCGGGCGGCAGAGATTCGCCAGATGGGAGATTCGCACCTTTGGGGCCATCGATCGATCCTCGGAAATACGCCGAATTGCGATTGGGCAATGTCACATATCGGCGCAGAATACAGCGGTAAACGGCGGTTAGGCGAGTGAATCGGTGCTGAACGGACAAACCGGATTGCCCATGTCTTACTGTGCCGTTAAGACCCGCCCGGAACGGCCCTGTTAGAAGAACATGACAGGCAGGTCCGGGAACGAGGGGTGCGCATGGAATGTTCCCCCCTTAATCCACCCTCGCGATTCGGGGTGGACAAATCTTCGCTTTAGCAGGCAGACCATGCAGGATGTGTCTTTCTGCGATGGCCGGATAATCGTCCGGCGAATGGAAATGGAGTGATGGGACTGGATGGCTTACGCTGACCAAGAGATGAGCGGCAGTCGAATTGTATCGATTGTCATCGTTGCCCTCATCCACCTCGTAATTGGGTACATGCTGGTGACAGGCCTCGCGATGAGCGCGGCCAAGAACATCATCGAGCGCGTGACCACGGTGGATATTGAGGAGCCGGAACCCGAAGAAGAGGAACCGCCGCCACCGCCGCCGGACCAGGAGGTGGCTCCGCCTCCGCCCGTGGCTCCGCCGGCGCAGATCAACGTGTCGGTGGCACCGCCGCAAATCACCACGCAGCCAAATATTCCGCCGCCCGCACCGCCGGCGCGCGTGGTTCCGCCACCGGCCCCGCCGGCCGCTCCCGCTCCGCCGCCAGCGCCTTCGCAGGCCCGTGCTGCATCGCGTGACGGCCAGAACCGCTGGGCTGCCCGCATTCAGAGCAATTACCCCCGTCGCGCCGTCCAGCGCGAGATCGAGGGTAACGTGGGCATGGCCGTGGTAGTCGATGCCACCGGCCGCGTGACGCAGTGTTCGGTGACCTCCAGCTCGGGTTCGGAAGACCTCGACCAGGCGGCGTGCGAGGGGATGCAGCGGTATGCCCGCTACAATCCCGCGCTCGATGCTGCCGGCAATCCCACCACCGGGCGCGATTCGATGACCATCGTCTATCGCCTCGGCGAATGATGACCCCCAGTTTTACCTGATCTAGAAGAGGATTTTTCGCATGCTTATTAACATTCTTGCAGCTGCAGCTGCCGCCGCTGGCGAAGCTCCGCAGCAGAACTTCGGCTTCAAGGAAGCGCTCGAGCAGGGCGGCCCCGTTGCCTGGACCATTCTCGCCGTCCTGGTCATCCAGTCGGTCGGCTCGTTCTACATCATGATCACCAAGTGGATCGAGCAGAACAAGATCATGAAGCAATACCGCGCGGGCCACGCCAACTTCTGGCGCGCCGGCTCGATCAGCGAAGGCGCTGGCAAGTTCGAGAAGAACGGCGCCTGGCGCCAACTGGTGGATGACGCGATGACCGCCGAAGCGCAGCACAAGATGATGACCGACAGCCTCGAAGCCCATGACTGGCTGCACGGCTCGCTCGCCCGTTCGGAAAGCGCCATCTACTCGAAGCTGTCGAGCGGCCTGCCGTTCCTCGCTACCGTCGGCGCGACCGCTCCGTTCGTCGGCCTGCTCGGCACCGTGGTCGGCATCTACCGCGCCATGATCGGTATCGCGCTCGCCGGTTCGGCCCAGATCGACAAGGTCGCGGGCCCGGTGGGTGAAGCGCTGATCATGACCGCCATCGGCCTGCTGGTCGCCGTGCCGGCCGTGTTCGCCTACAACTACCTGCAGAACCGCAACAAGAAGATCCAGGCCATGCTGTCGGGCTTCTCGACCGAGCTGCTGGCCAACCTGGCATCGAACGGTTCGGTCAAGCCGGTCCTGCCGACTGCCAAGGTGGCGGCACCGGCCAAGCCGGCTCCGAAGGCCTGAGGTCAGGCATGAACGGCGGCGGATCGCTGACCTCAAGGCCTCCGGGCCCGACGATCAGCTCCGCCGCCATCCTTGCCAGCCAGTTTTGAGATAGGACGAATAAAATGGCCATTGCACTGGGCGGCGACGACACGCCAATGTCCGACATCAACACCACCCCGCTGGTGGACGTGATGCTGGTGCTGCTGATCATTTTCATCATCACCGTGCCGGTAATGAAACACGCGGTCAACATCGATTTACCGCGAGCCACCAACGAGGCGCAAAACATCAAGCCGGAAACCGTGCGGCTGACAGTTGACGCGGACGGCGCCTATTACCTCAACGAGACTCGGGTCGAGGACGCAGCGCTGGCACCCAGCTTCCAGGCGGCCGCCGCCAAGGAGCCGCAACCCGAACTGCACATTCGCGGCGACAAGGCGGTTCGTTACGAACGTGTGGCCCAGGCCATGGCAGCGGCGCAGCAGGCCGGGCTGCGCAAGATCGGCTTCATCACGGAACCGGCAACGCCCTGACCGCCAGCGGCCACGCCCTCACGTACAAGCGCGTGGGCAAGCCACTGCACATTTCTCAGCAAAAAATCGAGGCGACTGCTTGACTTTTAATTGAGAATAATTATCATTACGCTACGACAATATTTCAGGTCCACCAAGCCTATACCTCATGTCCCCTTCACCACCAGCGGCGAGAGCCACATCGGCATGCCATAGTCAGGGTTATGTTTGCGTGCTGCATGAATGCCGAGCGCGATGCAACCGACGCCCCACAGCGCCAGCGGCACCAGAAAACCCCAGTGCCAGATCGATAGCGCCGCCAGCAGCACCACCGGCAAGATGGCAAGCGGCACAAGCTGCCGCAGGCGCGGCACTACCCGGTGCTTGAGAATATTGCGCGCCCTGCCCCCGCCATAGCCAAAATACTGCCGGAACAGCCCGGATGGGGTCGATCGGGGATAATAGGTCATGCCGGTACGGTCGGTGAGCCAGATGGTGCCACCGGCCTGCCGAAGGCGATAATCCAATTCAGCATCCTCGTTGAAGCGGAAGGTCTGGTCATAGCCGCCCACCGCGCGAAACGCGTCAACGCGCATCAGGGCATGATGTCCGTGATCGACCGGCCCATGGCTCTTGCCCGTCCGATGCGCCGAACCTCCGGTGCCGATGGCAGAGTTCTGGGCGGTAGCGACGGCGCGCTGGAACGGCGCCACCCCCACCGTGGTCATCGGCACTA
>JBDSUF010000040.1:0-69312 GCA_039927835.1 Alteraurantiacibacter sp. | reverse complement strand
GGACCGCCTGTGGTACGAACGTTCGGCTGATTGCCGGGACGCCCGCGCCGGTCATCTCTCCTGCATCCAAGGATCAGGAGAAGGTCCATCCGCTGCGCTGCAGACACATCGGACGCGAATCGGCTGCACCGTTCCGGGGTCTGTAGGAAAGTGATTTCTAGCCGCGCGGAGCCAGCACCTGCGGCCCCACCTCGCTCCAGTCCCTTGCGCCGAGCATGGCCATTGTCCGCACCGTCTCCTGCTTGAGCAGCTCAAGCGCACGAGCCACGCCCGGTTCGCCCGCCGCTGAAAGCCCGTAAAGCACTGCCCGGCCGACCATCACCACATCCGCCCCCAAGGCGCGGGCTTTCACGATATCGCTGCCGCGCCGCACGCCGCTGTCGAAGAAGATGGTCAGCTTGCCGCCGACTGCCTCGACAATCGCGGGCAGGGCGTCGATCGCGGCGATCGCGTGATCCAATGCGCGGCCGCCGTGGTTGGAGACCACGATCCCGTCGGCGCCGAGTTCCAGCGCCAGCCGCGCGTCATCGGCGTGGAGCACGCCTTTCAGCACCAGCTTGCCCGGCCACAGGTCACGCAAGGCTCGGATACCATCGGCATCAAGATCGTCCTGCTTGAAATGCGCCCCCGGCTTGGCCCCGCGCGCAATCGAATGCTTGAGCGAGGCGGGCAGGTTGGACTGCGTGGGCATCCCCCCGTCCTGCAATAGATAGCGGCCCAGCACGCCAAGCAGCCAGCGCGGGTGCGCCAGCATGTCGGGCACGTTGCGGCTGTTGGGGGAAATCGGCATGCCATAACCGTTGTGGTATAGGTATTCGCGGTTGGGCATCACCGGCAGGTCCAGCGTGACGAACAGCGTGTCGCATCCCTGCGCATGGGCGCGGCGCACCACCTCGTAAGACAGCTCGCGATCACGCCAGGTATAGAGTTGAAACCACTGCCGCCCACCCATCGCCACGATCTCCTCCAGATCGAGCGTTCCGGCGCTGGAAATGGTGAAGGGCAGTCCGGCGGCGGCGGCGGCGCGCGCGAGGTGGAGTTCACCCCGGTGCCACATCAGCCCGGCGGCCCCGGTGGGTGAGAGCGCCAGCGGCAGCGGCGCGGGCTGGCCGAAGATGGTGACGCCGGGGTCAATCGTCTCGACGTGTCGCATCACGCGGGGGATAAAGGTCAGCCGGTCCAGCGCCGCACGGTTGCGGGCCATCGCGGTCTCGTCCTCCACGCCGCGCTCCATATATTCCCACACCCCGCGCGGGAGCCGCGCTTTCGCCTTGCGGCGCAGGTCGGCCACGTTCCAGCAGTCGAGGTGGGGCGCGGCCAAGCGGGTCAACCCCGGCCGAGGAACGGAAGCTTGTTCTGCACCATCAGCGCTTCGTAGAAATTGAGGTAATCGGGCATATCGCACATGTGGATGATGATCCCGGCGGCCTCTTCGGGCGTGGCGGCGAAATTGTCGGGCAGCTTGACCGATCCCGGCATGATCTCGGTCGCCACAATGCCGGGGTGGAAGATCGACACGGCGATGTTGTGATCGCGCCCGTCAAGCGCCAGCGCGTGGGTCAGGCCGGCGAGGCCGAACTTGCTGGCGGTGTAGCTGGGGCACTCGCTGCGCGGCACCTTGGCCGAGATCGATCCGACATTGACGATGCGTCCGTGGCCGCCCGCCTTGAACAGCGGCCAGGCGTGCTTGGCGCAGAGGAAGGCGCTGGTCAGATTGGTGGTGATCACCTTGTTCCAGTGCTCGAGGCTGGTCTGGTCCACCGGGGTATTCTCGGCGATGCCGGCGTTGTTGATCAGCACATCGACCGTGCCGAAGCGCGCGGCCGCAGCTGCGAACAGGTTGGCGACGGCAGCCTCGTCGGTCACGTCGGTGGCGACAGCCAGCGCTTCGCCGCCGTCGGCCTCGATCTGCGCAACCAGGTCAGCCAGCCGCTCGGTCCGCCGGGCGGCGAGCACGACCTTGGCACCCTTGGCAACGAACCCGGTAGCGCAGGCCTTGCCGATACCCGAACTGGCGCCGGTGACGACGACCACGCGATCCTTCAGAATGCTCAACGTTCTCTCCCCGTCAGCCAATGGTGCGCAGCCTTAACCGCGTGCGCGGTTTTGCGAAACCGGCAATTGTATGTGGCAATGAGGGAGAAGGCATGGTGGACGCACTAGGGCTCGAACCTAGGACCCGCTGATTAAGAGTTATCGGCTACCGTCGGGGGCGAGTGCCTGTCTCGCCCTTGGGATAACTCAGATATTGTTCCCGCTGTTCCATTGATGTTCACGGTGTTTCCCGCTACCGTGATTGCTAGAAACGGGGCTAGCAATCACATGGCGAACGCTCGGATTACCAAATCTCTGTTGTCGGATATTCGCGCTGGCGCGAAGGACAGCTTCGTGTGGGATGACCGGCTGCCTGGGTTTGGCGTGAAGGTTACACCCTCGGGATCAAAGGTCTTCGTCTTCCAATATCGGCTCGGCGGGCGCGGCGCCAAGGTGCGGCGGTTCACCATAGGCAAGTTCGGGCCCTTCACCGCTGAACAGGCGCGACTTGAAGCTGAACATCTCTCGCGCATGGTTGCCGTCGGCACTGACCCACAACAGGAAAAGCGGGAGCGTCACCGCCAGACTGTTGAACTGGCCTTCGACAAATATTTGGACCGCTTCGAAACGGACTGCCTGAAAGTTAACTGGCCTGCGTCTTACGTTGACGCGCGCAGCACGCTCGACCGCTTCGCCGTGCCGGTTCTGCGGGACAAGGCCCTGCCAGACATTACACGGCGCGATTTGCGCGCGGTGCTTTCACTGGTGCGGGACAAGCCCGCCACGGCTCGCAAGCTGTTCGCCATCCTTCGGCGCCTGTTCAATTTCGCGGTGGCGGAAGATGATCTGAAATCCTCGCCCCTCGACGGCATGGAGTCCCCTCCGGTTCCTGCGTCTCGTGACCGGGTGCTGGAGGACTGGGAACTTGCCTTAGTTTGGGAGGGTGCGGGCAGGATCGGCAAACCGTTCGGCCCGATGGTGCGGCTCCTGATCTTGACCGGTGCGCGGCGCGAAGAAGTTGCCGGGATTGGCTGGGCGGAACTGCGCGAAGCCGAAGCGGTCTGGCACCTGCCAGCCGAACGGGCGAAGAATGGCAACGCGCTCGACCTGCCATTGACCGCGCTGGCCGTCGCTGAGTTGTCGGCGTTGAAGGGCAAGGGCGACAAATGGCCGCGACGGGGCCTTATCTTCTCCACCACTGGCAAAACCCCTGTAAGTGGCTTCTCCAAGGCGAAGCGGCGGCTTGATGCCACCATTGCCAAGCTGAACGGCGGCCAGGCGCTGGACCATTGGACGCTGCACGATCTGCGGCGGACGCTGGCGACGGGGATGCAGCGCCTTGGCATTCGGTTCGAAGTAACCGAGGCGATCTTGAACCATGTCAGTGGTTCGCGCTCGGGCGTGGCGGGTATCTATCAGCGGCATGATTGGGGGCCAGAGAAGCGGGCTGCGCTGGACGCATGGGCCGCGCACATGCAATCGATCCTGACCGCCAGCAACAAGACAAACGTGGTTCAACTGGCCGAGAGGCGAGCCTAAATTGCTAAAGCCATCTTACAAGCTGCTGAATTGAATGGGAGAATGAGACCGGACTCAACAACGCAAACTACCTAGCCGAAAAATGGCTCTATGTTGGGTGTCGACCGCGAAAATGCGCAACAATGAGGCGACACCGAATGTCCAGAATAATCATGCAAGCCCTACTTGATACGAAGATGGCCGCACCCCTGATCGGCGTGTGCGTAGGCACGCTGGAAAACTGGCGTCACCAAGGGGTCGGACCAAAATTCATCAAGTCACCAAGTCGGCGCGGCAAGGTTCTCTATGACCCGCTGGACATCGAAGATTGGAAGTCGTCTCGTCGTTATCAATCGACTAGCGAAGCGGAGGCTGCGTGAAAAATGGCGCGCTTCGAAAGGCTCGGTGCCCTTAAACACCGAAGCCGCCACTCATGGGGTTGGCTCCATGAGCAGCGGCCTGGAATGTCTTTGACCGGACGTTCCCTCCATAGTCAAAATGCTGGTCTCAGGCAAGCGCGGACCGCTGGCGCACGGCACTTTTGCCGCCTCATCCATGGCGGAGGTGCGCCAACATGAGCGGCCACAGTCTCGGCGATCACGAGGGGCGGCGCGCTGCTGCCCTGGCGATCCTCGCCGGTGGCGACCGGCTGTCCCGCAAGGGCGGTGCTTTCCTTGGCCAAATCGTGGCCGACGAAACCCCGCTTTCCGACAAGCAAATTGATTGGCTCCTGTCGCTCGCTGAGCGTGCAGGCGTGGCCGTGGAGGCCTGACCGATGAACAAGATGACAAGCGAATTTGCCCACTACGGCAACGGCACGGCTGCGGGCTTCAAGGGCAACAGCCGGGAAGCAATCGCTAACAGCCGGGAGGCCGCCGCTGACGTAGGCAAGACCCTCGCCCGCCGTCACAGTCAGATGATGGCAGCGTGGACGCCCTACGGGGCTGCTGGGGCCATTCCCGAACAGATTGCCGACGATCTGAGGATGGCTGTTCACCTGATCCGCCCCCGTGCCGGGGAACTGGTTAAACGCGGTCTGCTGTTTGAGGTCGGACGCCGCCAGGGTGATTATCGCAAGTCGGTGACTGCCTACAGCGTGCAGCGCCCCGAAGCGTCGGGGGTGGCGCAATGAGCGTTGTCCCCTTCCTCAAGGTGCCGGTGCGCGCAATTCACATCGTTCCTTGCGGTGATGTGGATGCTGACACCTGCCGCGTTATCGCTGGCGGTCCCGTTCCGCTGGCTGATTACAACGCCGCTGTCGGTCCTCTGGCGATGTTGCTGCGCCGGTTGGAGCAGTTGCAGAACCGTTCGGGCCTGCCGCTGATCGTCCACCCGGAGTGCGTGCGCCGCGCATGGGGCAAACATCGCCCGAACATCAACCTGTGGGGCCGCGACGAAGTAGCCGAGGTCATGTCGGCCTTCGGGCACGGTGGCGTCTTCGATGGGGGGAACGCCGCATGACTGAACTACTCATTGCGGCTGTCGGCTATGCCCGCGAAGGCCTGCCGGTGTTCCCCTGCGACCCGCGCACCAAGCGCTCGCTGGTGGAACATGGCTTTAAGGAAGCCAGCACCGACGAGACGGCCATTGCCGATTGGTGGGGGCGCTGGCCAAACGCAATGATTGGCGTCCCCACTGGCGGCAAGTCCGGGGTGTGGGTTCTCGACATTGACAACCCTGCGGAGTTTGAAGCCGCCTGCCCTGTGGTGTTGCCGGAAACGCAGCGCTGCGACACGCACAAGGGGTATCACCTGTATTTCCGGCATGATCCCGCCGCGCCTGTCCGCAATGCCCAGCGCCACCCGCGCACCGGCTGGCCGTTCAAGTCGATGCCCGGTGCGGAAGTGCGGGGCGAGGGCGGTTATGTAATCGTTCCGCCGTCCGTCCACCCGGAAGGCACCTGCTACCAGTGGGCGAACCAATTGCGCGCCGTGGAACCTCCTGTGGGGTTGCTGGAAGCAATTGCGAGGGCAAAGGGCGATGCTCCTGCCGTTCCCGCCAAGCGGAGCGCTGTCGCGGCTCCTGTGGGCGATGTCACGGCTTACGGGCTGGCGGCTCTGCGGGCTGAATGTGATGCCATCCTGTCCGCTGTCTCTGGTGAACAGGAAGCGGCCTTTAATGATGCCTGCCTCAAGGTCGGCGGGCTTGTGAAAGGCGGGGAAATTGGAGCCGGTTTTGCCCGTGCGCAATTGATCGCTGCCGCGCAAGGCATGGTGAGCCACAAGCCGGGAGATCCTTGGACCCCGCAGGCAATCGAAACAAAGGTCGATCGCAGCATGGCAGACGGGAAGGCCCGCACCGCGCCCGATCCCGTGGCCAAGCTGCGCGGGGGTAGCGTCCCCGGCGATAGCGAACTGGCAAACGATAACCTGCCCCTGTCGATGTTTGAGGGCGTGGAGCCTGTGAACCTGTGGCAGCGTTACGACGCGCCCGAAATGCCCACGGAGTTGCTGCCGGAAGTCAGCGCCAAGTTTGCCAAGCAGTCGGCCTATGTGATGGGGGTTGATCCTGCTGGACTGGCGATGGCGGCGCTGGCTGTCTGCTCTGCCTCAATCACCGACGCGATAGCGGTGCAGGTCAAGCAATACGATCCGGGTTGGCGGGAAAGCGCGCGGCTTTGGGTCGGTCTGGTGGGTTCGCCAAGCATGAAGAAAAGCCCGATCCTGAGCGCGGCCCTGCGACCCTTGAAGCGGGTCGATGCAGGCTTGGCGCGGGCCTATCAGGATCAGCGCGCGGCGCTGGAAGCCCTACCGGCAAAGGAACGGAAGGAAGTGGAGCGGCCAAGGCAGGAGCGGCGCATCTTGTCCGATACTACCGTGGAAGCTGCACAGGAAATCTTGCGGGATAGTCCGCGCGGGCTGCTGTCGGCGCAAGATGAATTGTCAGGCTGGTTCGGGGCAATGGACAAGTATGCACCGGGCAAGGCATCAATGGCTGATCGCTCGTTCTGGCTGCAAGCCTATAACGGCGGCACCTATTCGTATAACCGGATCGGGCGCGGCTCGGGCTACATTCCGAATTGCTCGGTGTCGCTGCTCGGCGGCATCCAGCCGGAACCGTTGCGGGCAATCGCCAATGATAGCCACGATGACGGGCTGGTGCAGCGCATCTTGCCGGTTATCCTTCGTCCTGGGGGTATCGGCCACGATGTTCCGCTGGGCGATGCTGTCACCGATTACGAACGGCTGATTGAACAACTGGAAGTGTTGCAACCGGAAATGTCGGGCGGGGTCTTGTCGGGCAATGGGGAGGGCTACCCCCGCCCCCTGCTGTTCGACGCGCGGGCGCGGTCGGTGCGGGAGGAACGCGAAGCGCTGCACTTGGACCTGATGCGCTCGCTTGAAGGCGTCTCCCCTAAGCTGTCGGCACATGTCGGCAAATATGATGGCATCTTCGCGCGGCTCTGCGTGGTCTGGCATTGTGTGGAAAATGTCGGCGGATTGCATGTCCCCCGCGAAATCAGCCTCGCCACTACGGAGCGCGTCTCCAAATTTATGGATCGCTTCGTGAAACCCAGCGCGGTGGCGTTTTACGCCGGGGTGCTGGGTCTGTCGGCTGGCCATGATGACCTGATGGCGCTGGCGTCCTTCATCGTCGCCAAGGGCGTTGACGAAGTAAAGGCGCGGGACGTTCAAGGTTCGTCGCAATCCTTCCGGCATGTGACGGCGGAACAGGTGCGGTTGCTGTGCGAGCAGCTGGAAGCGTTCGGCTGGCTCGGGCGCGCTGAACCCGGACCAAAGAGTGCGACCACGCGCTGGCTGGTGAACCCTGAGGTTCATAGCATGTTTGCGGAACAGGGGCGCAAGGAGGCTGATCGTCGAACCAAAGCACGGGAGGCACTGCAACATGCGCTTGCTGGTTAAGTTGCTGTCAGATGCTGCTTGCGCGCATGAAATACAAATAATCTTCGCCCCTTCTTCTATGTGGATTGGGTTTCAAATCGCCTCGCACGCGCAAGCAGCAACTAGCAGCAACTGCTTTTGAGGGGCCAACATAGCCGACACCTGATTTCGCGCAGTTGAGAAAGTCGTCAAAATGTCAAAGCCTCACAAAGCAACATCCGCTGCCGAGCAATCGCAGACGAACCTTGTCGATGAGACCAAGGCCCGGCGCGAACTCGCCCGCCAGATGTCGCGCTGGGATGACTTGCCGGTGTCCCAACAAGATGAACTCGTCGCATCCATGGTCAGACTGTGGGATGCCAAGTCACCTATCAGGATAACGCTATCCAGCAAAGGCGAGGGGGTCGCGACCTATGAGATGGTCGGCGCAAGTCCCCAGGCACAATGGTTACGACTGCAAAGCGAGTTTGCCTCCGTCACGTCCGAACCGGTGAAAGCCCGGATCGGTGAGATACACAACTACCTCAGTGCGGTCGGCATGGGCAGCGATCTACACATCAACGCGGCCCTGACGTTCATTCAGAGCATGGAACCGCGCGACCAGGCCGAGGTCATGTTGCTGACGCAGATGTATTGCACGCACGACGCGTCCATTCGGGCACTGTCACAAATGGGTGGTTCCGGCTTCGTACCAAACACGACGGCACTGGGCAATTTGGCGGCTAAACTACTGCGAGTATCGCAGGGTCAGATGGAAACGTTGGCCAAGATGCGCCGGGGCGGAGAGCAGGTGGTTCGCCACATCCACGTGGATAACCGGGGAGGGCAAGCGGTGATTGCCGAGAACGTGCACACCCCGCTTCGAAATTTCGCTTCAGAGGAACAACGCCATGCAACCGGAAATACTGGCGAAAGCGCCGCGCTGCTTGGCTCGGACCCGTTCGGGGACGGCGTGTCAATCGCCAGCTGTCAGGGGCCGGAAAAGATGCCGGATGCACTCTGGGAAGCATCCGGGGCCGGGCGCGGGTAATCAGCGGGCGCGTAAGCATGGTGGCTATTCCGCTTCTACCATCGCTCTGCACCGGGAATTGCGTGCAGTCCTGCGGATGGTGTCGGATTAGGTGCCGGCCGATTTCTAACGGCGGTTATCGGGGTCTTTCACGCATTCCGCGCCCGCGCGCGTTACGGTCAGCATCGGGTTCGCCACGGCGTTGGAACCTAATTGTTTCAACAGTCGAGAAACAGTCTCTGGCTTCCAATGAGGGCTTTGCTCTGCCAATGCCAAATTGGCCGCAGACTCATGCCTACGTTTAACTTAGGGACCTTGTGACGACCTCCTATCGCGCTGACATCGATGGTTTGCGCGCCGTAGCCGTAACGGCTGTGGTTTTCTATCACGCGGGGCTCGGCACTCAGGGCGGATTCGTCGGGGTTGATGTCTTTTTCGTGATCTCAGGATACCTGATCACAACTCTTCTGTATGCCGAGCTGGAAAAGACCGACCGTATATCTTTGGTCGAGTTTTATGCCCGCCGCATCGGGCGTATTGTGCCAAGCCTCGTCCTGGTGGCTTCCGCAGTCGTGTTGATGGCCGCGCTCGTTCTTTCGAGCACCCTTTTTGAAACCCACGCGGTCGCCAAATCGGCCGTTCCTGCGCTGTTCTTCTCCGGCAACATCTACTTCTATTTGGTGACCAGCGACTATTTCGCCGCCGCATCCAGCCAAATGCCCTTGCTGCACACCTGGTCCCTTGGGGTCGAAGAGCAGTATTACTTTGGCTGGCCCTTGATCCTGTTGCTCGCGAGCAGGTTCCGCGCCCGTCGGCTTTCGCCTCGATTGCAATACCTGTTGGTGATCGTCGCGTTCACCCTCCTGTCCATGATCTATTGCGCGGTGGTGAATGCGCGTTCGCCGACCCTTGCCTTCTTCAGTCCTTTGACCCGGTTTTGGGAGCTGGGCCTCGGCTCTGCGCTGGCACTGGCTCAACCCTATCTAGCGCGTTCCGAGCGCATCGGCACGGCTTTGGCGACGGTCGGCTTCGGGCTGGTCCTTATTGCGCTTATCGTTACCCGCGAAGGGCCGATTTTCCCTTGGCCAACAGGACTCTTGGCCTGTCTGGGCGCCACAGCGATTATCGCTGGTAACGATCTTGCACCGACCAATCCGGTGGCCAAGGCGCTTTCAGTTCGCCCCGCCGTGTCCATCGGCAGGGTCTCCTACGCCTGGTACTTGTGGCACTGGCCGCCAATGGCTTTCGTGACGATCCTCCAACTGGGGGAGCCGCCGCAGTGGCAGTTGGCGGCTTCAGCTGGTGCATCGTTGGTCATGGCGTACATTACGGTGCGCTATTATGAAGACCCGCTAAGACGCAAAGCTCGGCAGATGCCGGCTAGAACTGTGGTGATCGTCGGCATCTTCGCTCTTGGCACAGTCTCGGCCATGGCTACCGCAACTTATGCTGCTGCCCGTTACGGCTACCTGCCCGATGATCGACGCCTGCTCGGCCCCGCGGCCGATCCCTCACCAAGGTCTGACGCGTGCCTGCTCTCGCTCGATGGTGACGGCGCGCTTTCTCCCGATTGCTGGGCGGCTGCTGGCAATCCGCGAGTGGTGGTTTGGGGAGATTCACAGGCTAATCAATGGGTCTCGGCGATAGCGCAATGGGCCAGTTCTGGAAACTGGCAAGTGGAGCAACTCACCCGTGCCCAATGCCCCCCGGTCCTTGGGTTGATGCCAATGAGGGATGGTGTTGCCGATCCGGGTTGCGCCGATTTCAACCTTTCCGTCATGCGCCGCCTCGAACAGACGACTGAGCCCCTAGTGGTGGTTCTTTCAGCGAGGTGGGGGCCTCGCCTGGGATTGCGGAACCTGCCAGGGGAGGATCCCGCTCAGATGTACATCGACGTTGAGGCGCGAGACGCCGCTCAAGCACAAAGCGCAATGGAGCGAGGGCTTCAGGAAATCGTTGAACGCCTGGCTAGGCGCGGCATTCCGCTCGTGCTCGTGATGCAAAGTCCGGTGTTTGAGCGAGCACCGGCCACCTGCGTCTACCGGATCGGTGCCGACCGCTGTTGGCTTCCTGTTGCGGATCTGCGGGCACAAACGGATGCGGCAAACCAAATCATTGCCGCCGCTGGTTCGAGCTATCCCGGGGCCAGCATTCTCGATCCGACCGCGTTCCTGTGCAACAGTCAGGGATGCCCGCCTGAAATAGATGGTAAGATTGCTTATGCAGACATCATCCACGTCGCAAATTCAGCCGCGATGTCGCACGGCTCGATCGCGTTGTGGACCGCAAGACTGGACGAGGCAGCCCGACGTTCGGGGGCAGATAAAGCAAACCCCGTGCCTGCCCACTCTCAGTAAAAGTGGCATGTTTGTATAGCGGGGGTTCGTCTTAGAGTAACGCGGGCCTAAAACCTCTGCTGCACTTCCGCAGGCTCAAACCGCTCGCACTGGCCGACGTAATTGCCCGCGCGCCCGGAGATATTGATAGATCCAGTCCTGCGATCCAGCTGTAGCTGTGGGTGGTTCATGAAAATTCACATTTATTGTCGCCCGGATTTCACCAGGCTCAATTTCGATGTCACTCAACTCGAACCAGCCGTTCTCACCGCCACGGAGCGGCGGAAGCATGACGGGGGGCATTCGAAGCCGTCCTTCTTCGCTCGTCATCGACAGGCTGACTTCGTCGGCGAAGCCTTGAACCCGCGTTTCCCATTCGTTTCCAGACGTGCTTCCACTGAACGAGCCGCTCGTCATGCCGTTCGATCCGAACGTGTTGAAGGTTCCTGAAATCCGCTCAGAGTCTGTGTTGAAATCGATCTTGTTGGCCGCGCCAGCACCGCCGCAAGCCAAGTGCAGTTCTCCGCCCTGTTCGATTGAACGGGTTTGGCTGGTTGCTGGTTGAGATGTTTGTTCGGGTGGGCGCGCTGCTGGGCGGTTTTCCTGCACCGGGGCGGTAGCCTCTGCATTAGGCTTGGCTTCAACGGCCTCTGTCGCTGGCGCTTTCTCGGATTCTTGTGATGGGCCGGTTATGCGGCCCTGCGCGTCGATGTGAACCTGAGCTGCGGCCGGTGTTACCCACGCCACAATGATTGCGCTGGAGACTAGCGACATGGGCAAGATGGATAGGACCGCCATTAATTCACCCCAAGAGCTTACTGATCGTTCGGAAGATGCTCTTCGCATGCAATGATTGCAATTAGGGACTCGAGACTTTTGCAGGGTCGGCTTTGTTGGCGCTCAGCTAGCCTTTGCCAATGATGCTGAGCGGTATCGCGAAGGGCTGTGTGCTAGCTATGTGATTGCTAGACGCACTTTAGTCCCTGCAATTTGGTGCGCTGGGGTAGCCAAAAAATCGTTTGTTTAGAGTGTGGTGGACGCACTTGGGCTCGAACCAAGGACCCGCTGATTAAGAGTCAGCTGCTCTACCAACTGAGCTATGCGTCCATTCCAGCATGTTGCCAGACCCGCAGAGCGCCGAGGGGCGAATCAGCGGGAGAGGCGCATATAGCGGAAGTTTCAGCGGTGAGAAGGCCCTCGCGCCAATATAGTCAAACGGGCAAATTGCTGCCCTTGCGGGTCCACCGGTCGATCATCATCAGCGTGCCGAGGCAGATCATGTTGGTCATCATTGACGATCCCCCGTGGCTCATGAACGGCAGCGGGATGCCGACCACCGGGGCAAGGCCCATCACCATCATCAGGTTGATCGCGACGTAGAAGAAAATCGTCGCGGTCATCCCGCCGGCCAGCAGGCGGCTGAACCGGTCTGGAGCGGCGCGGCTGATGTTGCGGCCCCATGCCAGGATGATGCCGAACACCAGCAGCACGAACATTCCGCCCAGCAAGCCCCATTCCTCGGCCATCGTCGCGAACACGAAATCGGTATGCGGCTCGGGCAGGTAATCGAGGTGGCTTTGCGAGCCTTGCCCGAAGCCCTTGCCGAAGATTCCCCCCGACCCGATGGCGATCTTCGACTGGGTGATGTGATAGCCGGTACCCAGCGGGTCGCTCTCCGGATCGAGGAATACCAGCACCCGGTTGCGCTGGTAGTCATGCAGCAGGAAGAAGAACGCCAGCGGAGCGGCGATCAGCGCGGCCAGCCCGCCACCGATGAACCAGCGCAGCGGCAGGCCCGACAGGAACAGCACCACGATCCCGCCGAAGGTAATCGCCAGGCCGGTGCCCAGGTCCGGCTGCAGCATCACCAGACCCACCGGCAGCGCAATCAGCACAGCGGGAGCGACCAGCGCGCGCCAGCTGCCCATCATTCCCGGCGACAGCGAGCCGAAGAACGTCGCCAGCACCAGCACGATGGTTGGCTTCATCAGTTCGGACGGTTGCAGGCGAATGAAGCCCAGTTCGAGCCATCGCTGGCTGCCGCCGCCCACCGCGCCGAGGATTTCCACCCCCAGCAGCAGCAGCAGTACCGCGCCATAAGCCGGGTAAGCACCGCGCTGCACCAGTTCGCGTGGCACCAGCGAAATGCCAAAGGCGACGGTCAGGAACACCGCGAAGCGCACCAGATGCGACCAGGCATAGGGCGACATCGAGCCCCCCGCAGCCGAATGCAGCACTGCGGCCCCGAACAGCACCAGCGCCGTGAGCGGCACCAGCATGCCCCACGGCACGGTACGCAGCGCGGGGGGCAGGGCAAACCCGGTCATCGCGCGGTCACTGCGGCAGGAGTGGGAGCGGGAGCGGCGGCGGGAGTTTCCGGCAGCCTTGCCTCGGCATCGACCGGGCTGGTCGTCGCCAAGGCAGGCCGGGGCGGGGGCACGACCACGCCCTGAGCGGCGGCAAAGGCGGAATAATCGCGCGCCATGCGTTGCT
The DNA here is from genome assembly GCA_039927835.1 of Alteraurantiacibacter sp. Classification (GTDB taxonomy): domain Bacteria; phylum Pseudomonadota; class Alphaproteobacteria; order Sphingomonadales; family Sphingomonadaceae; genus Alteraurantiacibacter. The sequence goes on along the minus strand of JBDSUF010000040.1, from coordinate 56,080 downwards.
GCGGCGTGCCACCCCAGGCTGTCTCGAGCCTGTGCAGCGTGTCGATGGCGGTGCCCGGATCGTAGAGAAAGGTCATGACATCGCGCGCAATTGGTGCCGCTGCCCGCGCTCCGAAGGTGCCGTGCTCGACGACCACGGACATGGCATAGCGCGGCGCATCGGCGGGCGCATAACAGATAAACAGCGAGTGATCGCGGCTCTTCCAGTCGCCCGCAATGCCGCGCCCGGCCATCGCGCGGACCTGCGCGGTGCCGGTCTTGCCCGCCATTAACACGCCGCCAATGTCGATCCGCACACCGCGCCCGGTGCCGCTGCCGTTGACCACATTGAACATGCCGTCGCGCGTCACCGCAAACTGTTCGGGCGTGAACGGCAGCGCCGGCCCCAACGGCTTGGGCCGGTTGAACAGCAGCGACGGCAGCAGGTCGCGCCCGCTGGCGATCCGCGCGGTCATCACCGCCAACTGCAGCGGCGAGACCGAGACGTAGCCCTGGCCGATCGCGGCGTTGAGCGAATCCGCGTCGGTCCACTCCTGCTCATACCGGCGCATCTTCCACGCTGCATCGGGCACGGTGCCATAGCGCTGCGAGGTGCCCGGCAGGTCGAACTCCTGCCCCAGCCCCATCAGCTTGGCGGTGGGGGCGATCGCATCGTACCCATACTTGTGCGACATCGACCAGAAATAGGTGTTGCAGCTGTGTTCGATCGCCTGGCGCATATCGACCGAGCCGTGCACCGCATCGCACCGGAAGAAGCGATTGCCGAGGCGATAGCCGCCGGGACACAACACCCGCTCATCGGGCGAAACGCCCAGTTGCTGCAAGGCCAGCGTCGCCATCGGCTTGACCGTCGAGCCAGGCGGATAGAGCCCGCGCACCGCCTTGTTGAGCAAGGGGATGTGATCGTTGGTATTGAGCATTTCCCAGCGCAGGCGACCAATCCCGCCAACGAAGGTGTTGGGATCGAACGCGGGCATCGACACCAGCGAGAGGATGCCGCCGGTGTGGCAATCGATCAGCACGAGCGAGGCCGATTCAAGGCCGATGCGGCGCGAGGCGAAGTCCTGCACCGGCCCGTCGATGGTCAGGCGCACGGGGTGGCCCTGGACGTCCTCGCGCGTTTCCAGATCGCGCACCACGCGGCCCTGCGCGGTCACTTCGGCGCGCCGCGCACCGGGCACGCCGCGCAGCACCTGCTCGAAGTCCTTCTCCAGCCCGTCCTTGCCGACCTTGTAACCCGGGGTGACCAGCAGCGGATTGGGATCCTCCGCGAATTCCTCCGCCGAGGCAGCCCCGACATAGCCGATCAGGTGGCCCACCGATGGCCCGGTGGGATAATAGCGGGTGTAGCCACGCTGCGGCACCACGCCCGGCAATTCGGGCAGGCGCAGGCTGACGGCGGCAAAATCATCGAAGCTGAGGCCCGAGGCGACCTCGACCGGCTGGAACCCGCCCGATTGGTCAACTTTTTGGTGCAGGTCCGCCACTTGCGCCTCGTCGAGCCGCAGCAGCGTGGCCAGCGTGGCAATCTCGGTCCGGTCGTCGGTCATCCGGTCGGGGATCAGGTCAACGCGGAAATCGGCCTGGTTGGAAGCAAGCGGCGAACCGTTGCGATCGAGGATCCAGCCCCGGCGCGGCGGGATCAGCGTGAGGTTCACGCGGTTGCTTTCCGCCTCCATCTGGTACTTTTCGTTCTCGGCGACCGCGATGTAGCCCATCCGCGCTGCGAGCAGCAGGCCGACCCCGCCTTGCACCGCGCCGAGCACGAACATGCGCCGGTCGAAGGTCTGCTTCAGCAAATGCGGGCTGACCTTTTCCATCGGTCAGTCGATCCGCCGGACATGCAGCAGGCGCAGCCGGTCGAGCAGCGCGACCAGGCTGGCCATCACCGGGAACAGCAGGACCGACAGCAGCGTCTGCGGGATCAGCACGCGCAGCTGGACAAGCGTCAGTTGCGCTCCGGACACCAGCGCGGCCACCAGCAGGTAGACCACGATCAGCACGCCGGCCACCAGCCAGTTCTGCCAGAAGCTGCGCCACGGAAAGCGGGCCTCGAACAGGTCGAGCGCGATCAAGGCGAGGCTGAACAGCATGATGCCCGAGCCGAGCGGCTGGCCGGAATAGAGGTCGTCGAACAGGCCCAGCGGAATGCCCGCCGACAGCGGCAGAACCTGCGGCCGCAGCAGGCGCCAGGCCACCATCAGCATGAAGGCCAGCGGCGGCAGCACCGGGGCCGGAGCGATGATCGGCGACAACGGCGCGAGCGACAGCAGCAGGATCGTCAGCCAAGGCAAGCCGCGCGCCAGCAACGGGTTCGGCTCGCGGTTGATCCTCGTGCCGAATGCGTCCTGCTGGCCGGAGGGATTGAGGTGGTCCATCAGTCCGTTGCCGGTGGCGGGTCGTCCGCAGCAGCGGAGGGCGGGGTAGTGGGCGAGGCTTCGACCGCCGGCACCGGCAAAGCCTCTCCGGACTCGGCTGCGGCGAGCGCGGCGAGGGCGGGGCGCTGCCAGATCGGCTCGACCATCACCACATCGCTGGCGGCGGGATTGCTCAGGAGCTGGGCGATGGCGCCATCCTCGTTGATCCGGATCGCCACGGCCACCGCTACGCCGGGGCGAAACAGTCCGCCCGCGCCCGAGGTGACGAACACGTCGCCCCGTTTCAGCGGATTGATCCCGAGGTTGATCAGGCGAATGCGCAGCAACCCATCGGCGCGTCCTTCCGCAAAGGCCAGCACATCATCGGTGGCGCGGCGCACGGGTACCATGCTCTCGCTGTCGCTGAGCAACAGCACGCGCGACGAATAGCGGCCCGCCTCCAGAACCCGGCCGACCAGCCCCAGCGGTGAGGTGACCGGCATGCCGTTGCGCACGCCATTGGCGGTGCCAGCGGACAGGTAGGCAAAACGGCGCGCGCTTGACGATGTGGACCCGATCAGTCGCGCGACAGCCACTGGGCGTGTGTCGCCCTGGCTGATCCGCAGAACTGCCTTCAGCCGATCATTCTCGCGCTTGATGGACTCGGCTTCGGCCAGGCGGACGCGGGCGACGGCCATCTCACGCTCAAGCGCGGCGTTGCGGCTACCTGCGTTGTAATAGCCGCCGACGGCTTCGAACACGCTCTGGCTTTCCACCCGGCTCACCGCCCCGGCGGATCCGGCGGGAGAGGCGAGGTCGGTCGCCATCGAGCGCAAGCCCTGGAACGTCGCCGGGCTCCACAATGAGATGATCAGCAGGCACGCGCCCAGCAAGGCGCCCGAGCCCGCAACGACGTAGCCCGCGAACAGCCCCAGCTGTGCCCGCTTGTTTGCGCCGGATCTGTGAGCAGCCGGCAATGCCATTGCTGCGCGGTTCCTCCTGGAAAGAGCGACCGCCTCAGGCGGTCATCAGCACGCCGCGGTAGATGGGATCTTCCATCGCCCGACCGACGCCCATGGCGACGCAGGTGAGCGGGTCTTCCGCCACCGATACCGGCAGGCCGGTTTCGTCGCGCAAGTGCTCGTCGAGCCCGCGGATCAGCGCGCCGCCGCCGGTGAGCACGATGCCCTGGTCGACGATGTCGGCGGCCAGTTCGGGCGCGGTGTTTTCCAGCGCGATGCGGACACCTTCGACGATGGCGGCGATCGGCTCGCTCAGCGCTTCGGCGATGTGCGCCTGGTTGATCGTGATTTCCTTGGGCACGCCGTTGACCAGGTCGCGACCCTTGATGGTGACCAGCTCGCCAACCCCGTCAGCCGGAACCACCGCGATGCCGTAATCCTTCTTGATCCGCTCTGCCGTGGCGTCGCCGATCAGCAGGTTGTGGTGGCGGCGGACGTAGGAGATGATCGCTTCGTCCATCTTGTCACCGCCGGTCCGGACCGAAGTGGTATAGGCCAGACCGCCCAGCGACAGCACGGCCACTTCGGTGGTGCCGCCGCCAATGTCGACGACCATCGAACCGACCGGCTCGGTCACCGGCATGTCGGCACCGATCGCAGCAGCCATCGGCTCGAGGATCAGGTACACTTCGGATGCGCCGGCATTGCTGGCCGCATCGCGGATCGCGCGCTTTTCCACCGAGGTTGCGCCCGATGGGACGCAGATGACGATCTCCGGGGGCGAGAACATGGAGGTGCGCTTGCCGTTCACCTTGCGGATGAAGTGCTTGATCATTTCTTCGGCCACGTCGAGGTCCGCGATCACGCCGTCGCGCAGCGGGCGGATGGCTTCGATGTTGTCCGGCGTCTTGCCCATCATCATCTTGGCATCGTCGCCCACGGCCTTGACGCGCTTGATGCCGTTGATCGTTTCGATGGCCACGACCGAGGGTTCGTTCAGCACGATTCCGCCGTCCTGGATATAGACCAGCGTGTTGGCCGTGCCGAGGTCAATGCCCATGTTGCGCGAACCGAACTTGAAGAATTTCGAGAAGAAGGAACCCATTGAAAAATCCGTGACCTATAGTTCTGGGCGGCGAAGTGATCCGCCGACTTGCCGATGCGTTTTGCCGGAAGACGCGCTCTGTAGCGCGGCGCTGCGGGAAAGGCCAAAATTTTGTGCGGACAGCAAGGGCTTTTTTGCACCATTCACCTCGAATTCTCGGCACATCACCGCTAGGCTCGTTGCCATGCCCACAATCCGCCGCCTGCCCGAACACCTGGTCAATCGCATCGCCGCGGGCGAAGTGGTCGAACGACCGGCCTCGGCGCTGAAGGAACTGGTCGAAAACGCCATCGATGCAGGCGCCACGCGGATCGCCGTTGTACTGGCGGAAGGCGGGTTGGCGCGGCTCGAAGTGACCGACGATGGTTGCGGCATGACGCCCGACGACATGGCGCTGGCGCTGGAACGGCACGCCACCTCCAAGCTGCCCGACGAGGCGATCGAGCAGGTGCTCACGCTGGGTTTCCGGGGCGAGGCCTTGCCCAGCATCGCCAGCGTCTCGCGGCTCACTTTGGAGAGCCGTCCGCGCTTCCTTCGACAGGCTCAGGATGAGCGGGTTGGGGATGGCTGGCGGCGCGTAGTCGATCATGGCGCGCTGGTGGAGGAAGGCCCCGCCGCCCTGCCGCCGGGCACCCGCGTGCGGATGGAGGAGCTGTTCGCCCGCGTTCCTGCCCGTCGCAAGTTCCTGCGTACCGCGCGCAGCGAATATGCCGCCTGCCTCGACGTGGTCCGCCGCCTGGCGATGGCGCGGAGCGATGTCGGCTTCACGCTGGAACATGACGGGCGGCGTGTGTTGCAGCTTCAGCCGGGGCAGGACATGGCCGAGCGGGTGGCGCAGATCGTCGCGCGCGAATTGGCCGACAATGGGGTAAACATCGATCTTGAGCGGGACGGCCTGCACCTGACGGGCGTGGCCGGACTGCCGACGTACAATCGCGGCGTGGCCGATCACCAGTACCTGTTCGTCAATGGCCGCCCGGTGAAAGACCGGCTTCTGGTGGGCGCGGTGCGCGGCGCCTATGCCGGGATGCTGGCGCGCGATCGCCACGCGGTTCTGGCGCTGTTCCTGCAAATGCCGCCCGAGGACGTCGACGTGAACGTACATCCCGCCAAGACCGAGGTGCGCTTTCGCGATGCCGCTGCGGTACGCGGGTTTATCGTCTCCGGTCTGCGGCAGGCACTCGCCACGGGTGACAGGCGCAGCGTGCAGGCGCCCGATGGCGCGGCGATGGGCCGCTGGCAGTCAGAACCGCTCGCGCCGCCGCCCGCAGCAATGCGCTCGATCTTCGGCGGCAGCGACTGGAATGCGCCGTCCGCCCGCGTGCAGGACCCAGCCTCACCGTGGCGCTCCGCCCTCGACACCGCGCTGGCGCAACCGCAAGCTCGGGCCGAAATGGCCAGCGAGCCGGTGTTGCCCCAAGCCGAGTACCCGCTCGGCGTGGCGCGCGGACAAGTGGCGCAAACCTACATCGTCGCCGAAACGCCCGATGGCCTGGTGATCGTCGACCAGCACGCCGCACATGAGCGGATCGTCCTCGAACGGCTGCGCGCGGCCGGGACCGGCGAGGCTGTCGCCGCCGCGCAGGCGCTGCTGCTGCCCGAAGTGGTCGAGCTGGACGAGCCAGCGTGCGACCGGCTGGAAGAACAGGCCGCGCAGTTTGCCGTCTTCGGGCTGGAGATAGAGCGATTCGGCCCCGGCGCCATGCTGGTGCGCGCCATGCCTGCCGCACTGAAGGGCGGCGATCCGCAGGCGCTGTTGTGCGACCTGGCGGACGATCTGGCGGCCAACGGCAGTTCGCTGCTGCTGGGCGAGCGGATCGAACACGTGCTCGCCACCATGGCCTGTCATGGATCGGTGCGCGCGGGCCGGCCGCTCAGCGTCGCCGAAATGAATGCCCTGCTGCGCGAAATGGAATCGACGCCGCGCTCGGGCCAGTGCAATCATGGGCGCCCGACCTGGGTCAAATTGTCGCTGACCGATGTCGAAAAGCTGTTTGGGAGGCATTGATGGTGCGTGCATTTGCTGCCTTGGTCGTGCCCCTTGTGCTGGTCGCCTGCTCCGACGAGGTCGCTCCCGAGGATCAGGAGCGCCGCGACGCCGAGGCGGTGGCAATGGTCGAAAGCGCCAATGCGATGGAGCCACCGCTGGAGGAAATCGCGCCCGATATCCTGACCGACGCCGACATGGCCGAACACAACATCGCGGGCGCACGCTGTATCTATATGCCGGGCACCAATGGCGGGCCGCGACTGATTACTCGCAGCCTCGACGCCTTTATCAAGTTGGACGGCGAAGTGCAGCGGCTGGCGGCCGATGCCGGTTCGCTCGAACTGGCAGAGGGCACACGCACCATCTACAACGGGCGCGCCTATGTGGTGCGGCTGGAAATGGCCGATGGGGAAGGGCGCATTGCCGTAAGCGATGCCTATGATCGGCTGGTCTATGCCGGTGATGGCCCGGTCAGCTGCATGGCCGGCGAGCGGGCACCCGACAATCCGGACGCGCCCGCTTCGCTGTAGCGGGGTTCAGCGGAGACGCTTGACGTAAACGCCATCGTCGCGGCGCTCGGTCTTGAACGATTCGCCATTCGCCTCGATCAGGTCCGACAAGCGGCTGAAGCCGTAATTGCGCACGTCAAAGCTGGACCGGTTGTTGGCGATCTTGCCCACTTCCCCCAGCCGCGCAAAGCCCTGCGCATCGCGCCTGGATGCCTTCCACGCTTCCGCCAGCAGGTTGATCACCTCGGCATCGACAGTCGGTTTCTCAACAGCCTTGGCCACCGGGGGCTTTGCCTTGGCACCATTGGCCGCGGGCTTTGCGGACGGTGTCGCTGGTGCGACATCCTCCTTGGCGGATGCGGCCATCAGCTTGCCCACCTCGATAAAGCGCGTGCACGCGGTGCGGAAAGCTTCGGGCGTCTTAGCATCGCCAAAGCCGTAAACAATGATGCCATCCTGCCGCAGTCGTGTGGCCAGCGGCGTGAAATCGCTGTCGCTGCTCATGATCCCGAAACCGTCAACCTTGCCGGCGTAAAGCAGATCGATCGCATCGATGGTCATGGCCATATCGGTGGCGTTCTTGCCACGTGTCATGTCGAACTGCTGGACCGGCTGGAGGCCGAAGCGGTTGGTATGCTTGCTCCAGTTGGACAGCGCGGGCTTGGCCCAGTTGCCATAAGCGCGGCGGATATTGACCTGGCCCAGTTCGGCCAGCACGGTCAGCACCGGGTCAATGCCTTCGGGTTGCACATTGTCCGCATCGATCAGCAGGGCGATATTCTTCAGGCGGTCTTCCATGACCGCACAATGCAGCGCGGCGCAGGGTGGCGCAAGCGCGGGTTAGCCGACCGGGAGGAACTCGCCCGCCTGCTCGTCCAGCAGGCGCAAGACGCCATCGGTGATTGAGAACAGCGCCCCGGTCAGCCGCAAGTCGCCGCGCGCCTCTTTGCTGGCGACGCACGGGAAAGTGCGCAGGTTGGCCAGGCTGACGCGCACGCCGGCCTGTTCCATTGCCCGCTCCGCCTCGCGTCCCTCGGTGCCGTGGCGGGCGACGATGGCGTCACGCTCATCATCCAGCAGGCTGATCCAGTCAGCCACAAAGCCGCCTTCACCCGGCGCGCAGCCGTGCATTGACTGGGTGAGGGCCGCCTGGCAGCCGCCGCACATGCCGTGGCCCATCACCACGATTTCCCGCACGTGGAGGAACTGCACGGCAAATTCCAGCGCCGCCGAAACGCCGTGCAGGCCGGGCGTGGTCTCGAACGGGGGCACCAGCGCGGCGACGTTGCGGACCACAAAGATGGTGCCGGGATCGACATCGAAGATCTGCGTCGGGTCCACCCGGCTGTCCGAACAGGCGATGATCATCACCTGCGGCTGCTGGCCCTCCTTCAGCGCCGACCAGCGTTCGCGGCGCGGTTCCCACCCGGTTTCGCGAAAGCGCCGGTAACCTTCGAGGAGGACGCCCAGCTCTGGTGATTCTGTAGCCATGGCGCGCATGTGCCAAGTGCCATTGCCAGTGGCAAGCGGCTTGCCTAATGGGGCCTTGATGAACGACCTTGCGAACCCTCCTGGCCCAACGCCTTCGGGAAGTGAGCCGCGCCAGCGCAAGCCGGACTGGATCCGGGTCAAGGCGCCTGTCAGCAAGGAATATCACGCCACGCGCCAGTTGATGCGCGATCTCAGCCTCAATACCGTTTGCGAGGAAGCCGCCTGCCCCAACATCGGCGAGTGCTGGAGCAAGAAGCACGCCACGGTGATGATCCTGGGCGATGTGTGCACGCGCGCCTGCGCGTTCTGCAACGTCAAGACCGGCATGCCGCGCAAGGTCGATGTGCTCGAGCCCGAGCATGTGGCCACCGCTGCCGCCCGCCTCGGGCTGGAGCATATCGTGGTCACCAGCGTTGACCGCGATGACCTGCCCGATGGCGGCGCGGGCCAGTTCGTCAAGGTGATCGAGGCTCTGCGGCGGACCACGCCGGGCACCACGATCGAGATTCTCACCCCCGATTTTCGCGGCCGGATGCGGCCTGCGGTCGAGGCGATCTGCGCTGCCGGGCCGGATGTGTACAACCACAATCTCGAGACCGTGCCCCGGCTCTATCCGACCATCCGTCCGGGCGCGCGCTACTACGCCAGCCTGCGCCTGCTGGAGGAAGTGAAGGCGCACAATCCGCTGATCTTCACCAAGAGCGGCATCATGCTGGGGCTGGGCGAGCAGCGACTGGAAGTGCATCAGGTGATGGACGACATGCGCAGTGCGGACGTAGATTTCATCACCATGGGCCAGTATCTGCAACCCACGCCGCGCCACGCCAAGGTGGAGGACTTTGTCACCCCGCAGGTGTTCGATGCTTATGGTTCGGTGGCCCGAGCCAAGGGCTTCCTGCAGGTCGCGGCCAGCCCGTTGACCCGCTCCAGCTATCACGCGGGCGACGATTTTGCCGCCATGCGCGCCACACGCGAACAGCGATTGGCCAAGCAGAGCGCCTGATGCCGTCGATCCGCGAGACGCGCCGGCTGCCCTATTCGGCAGAGCAGATGTTCGACCTGGTGGCCGATGTTGGGCGCTATCCCGAATTCCTGCCCTGGGTAGTCGCCACCCGCGTGCGCGGCCGGACCGAGCAAGGGTTGGAGGCCGACATGCTGGTGGGCTTCAAGGCCATTCGCGAGAAGTTCACCAGCCGCGTGACGCTCGACCGGCCACGCTCAGTGCAGGTGCACTATGTCGACGGCCCTCTGCGCGACCTCGATAATGACTGGACCTTTGCCCCGCTGCCCGACGGCGGCTGCGAGATCACCTTCAGCGTGGATTTCACCTTCAAGAACATGATGTTCGAAGCGCTGGCCGGCCAGTATATCGACCGCGCTTTCCGCAAGATGGTCGCCGCCTTCGAGCTGCGCGCGGCGGCGCTTTACGGCAGCAACAGTTCCAGCGCCGACAGCGTCGCCTGAAGCCGCACCCCGGCGCGGGTGGTCTCGGCGTAGACCTTGTGCTCGGCCTCGGGTTGGGCCTCACCGCGCACCAGCTTGGCGAAAACCACCGTGCCCACGGGCTTTTCCGCAGTGCCGCCATCAGGCCCGGCAATGCCGCTGATCGCCACCGCCACGTCGGCCCGGCTGCGGGTCAGCGCGCCGTGCGCCATTGCATAGACACACGCCACCGAGACCGCGCCAAAGGCATCGATGATATCGGGCGAGACACCGAGCATCTCGATCTTGGCTTCGTTCGAATAGGTCACATATCCGTGATCGAGCACGGCTGAGCTGCCCGGCACTTCGGTAAGCGCCGCCGCCACAAGCCCGCCGGTACAGCTTTCCGCCACCACCACCTTGCGACCGAGCGCGCGGTTCTCGGCCACCACACGGGCGGCAAGTTCGGCGATCTGGGCGGGCAGGACGGTGTTCACCGGCGGCGTGCTTGCGCCGAGCCGCCGCCAGCATTGTCGCGGGCCTGCGCTTCCAGCACCAGCACCCCCATCAGCGCGGCGAGGTTTTCCGGCGGCAGCGGATCGAGCAGTTCGAGCACGCGGTTGATCTTGCTGCAATCGGCGAGGTCGACTTCGCTCTGCACCTTGCCGGCGATCAGTTCGTGCGCCAGCGGCTCGACGTTCTCGGCGGGTAATTGTTCCAGCAGCACGGCCATCTGCGGGTTCTCGCTGGTGACCAGCCGCGTCAGCGCCGCGCGGGCAGCGGGGAACCGCCCGCGCGAGGCCCGATCCAGCCGGATACCGAGATCGTCGCCGCGCGTGCGGATGTAGGCATCACCCGGCAATTGCGCGCCGCAGCGGGTCTGCAGAGCGCGGAAGGCGTGCGGCATGGCATAGAGCGCCACGGCGTTGACTTCAGCCTCGCTCAACTGCGGGCGGTTCTGCGCGGCGAGCGGCTGCACGAATGCGCAGGCGAGGAAGGCGGTCAGGGCGAGACGCTTGGTCATGCTGGCGGTGTCCTTTGTCATATGGCGACCAGGGTGCACACGGCCTGCGCCGCGATCCCTTCGCCCCGGCCGGTAAAGCCCAGCCGTTCGGAGGTTGTGGCCTTCACGTTCACACAACCAGCCTGAACCCCCAGCAACCGCGCCAGTTCCGCGCGCATGGCTTCACGGTGCGGCCCGATCTTGGGCGCTTCGCAGATGATCGTGACATCGACGTTCCCTATCCGATAGCCCTTGGACGCCGCCCGTTGCACGGCGTGCAACACGAACAGCGACGATCTGGCCCCGCGCCACTGCGGGTCGCTTGGCGGAAAGAACAGCCCGATGTCACCTTCACCCACCGCGCCCAAGATCGCATCGACCAGCGCGTGCAGCGCCACATCGGCATCCGAATGCCCGGCGAGGCCCATGTCATGCGGGATGGGCAGGCCGCACAGCCACAGCTCCTCGCCTTTCGCCAGGCGGTGCACGTCGTAACCCGTGCCGGTGCGGATCATGGGGGCCTTCTCCTCGATGAAATCTCCCGCGAAGGTCAACTTTCGCAACCGCTCGTCGCCCTCGACCAGTGCGACGGCGAGGCCTGCCGCCTGCGCCACCTGGGCATCGTCGCCGGCATGTGTGGGGCCTTGCCATTGCCGGTGGGCGGCAAGAATGGCCGCATAGCGAAAGCACTGCGGCGTCTGTACGCGGCGCAGCGTGGACCGGTCCGCCGGTGCGCCCATGCGATCATCGGCGGTATGAACGATGGAATCGATGACCGGCAGCACCGGGATGGAGCCCGGCGCATCACGCAAGGCATCCACCAGCCGTTCTACCACTGCCGCCGGGCAATTTGGCCGCGCGGCATCGTGGATCAGCACCACTGAGGGATCATGCGGCGCCAGCGCCTCCAGCCCGCGGAGCACGCTATCCTGCCGGGTCGCCCCGCCAGTGGTCAGGATCACACAATTCGAAAGGCCCGCCAGCAGCTCGCTGACCAGCGCATCGCTGCCTGCGGGAATGACCACGCAAATCAGATCAACCGCGGCATCGAACAGGTTTTGCACTGCCTCGCGCAGCACGGTGGACTGGCGGTAAGGCGCAAACTGCTTCGGCAGTGGCTGGCCTGCGCGCAGGCCCTGACCTGCCGCCACGATCACGGCAGCGAGCGCATTAGTGGGGAGGGCTGAGGGCTGGTCCATCTGCCCGGCGCGCTAGCCGCTTGCGGCGCCCCTCGCAATCCACTAAGCGCTGCCCAATATTTAGGCACATCATGACCGACCCGAGCATCCCCACCCCACCGGCCATGCAGCCGATCGCCATCGGCCCCGTGCGGATCGAATGCCCGGTCGTGCTCGCGCCGATGACCGGGGTCAGCGACCTGCCGTTCCGCACGCTGGTGCGCCGCTATGGCTCGGGCCTCAACGTGACCGAGATGATCGCCAGCGAGGCGGCCATTCGCGAAACCCGTCAGTCGATCCAGAAGGCCGCCTGGGCTCCGGCGGAAGAACCGGTGTCGATGCAGCTGGTCGGCTGCGATCCCGCGAGCATGGCGGAGGCCGCCAAACTGTCCGAAGGGCAGGGCGCGGCGATCATCGACATCAACTTCGGCTGTCCGGTGCGCAAGGTGGTCGGTCAGTTGGCCGGCTCCGCCCTGATGCGCGAGGTGCCATTGGCCATCAAGCTGATGGAAGCCACGGTGAAAGCGGTCAAAGTCCCCGTCACGGTAAAGATGCGCATGGGCTGGGACCATGCCAGCCTCAACGCGCCCGAACTCTCGCGCATTGCGCAGGACCTGGGTGTGCAAATGATCACCGTCCACGGTCGCACGCGCAACCAGATGTACCAGGGATCGGCCGACTGGTCGTTCGTCCGCAAGGTGAAGGACGCGGTGACCATCCCGGTGATCGTTAACGGCGATATCTGCTCTATCGACGACGCCGCACAGGCGCTGGGCCAGTCTGGCGCGGACGGGCTGATGATCGGGCGTGGGGCCTATGGCAAGCCGTGGCTGCTGGGGCAGGTGATGCACTGGTGGCGCACCGGCGAAGCGCTCGCCGCGCCCGATCTGGCCGAGCAATATGCCACCTTGGTCGAACACTATCGCCACATGCTCGAGCATTACGGCGACCATGCCGGGGTCCGCATCGCCCGCAAGCACCTGGGTTGGTACACCAAGGGCCTGCACGGATCGGCCGAGTTCCGCCACCACGTCAACACCATCGACGATCCGGCCCGCGTGCTGGATGAGCTGGAGCGGTTCTACACCCCCGCTCTGCAGAAACTGGCCGCGTGAGCGAGGCGGGCGAGGCCGTTCCCGCCGCCGCGGACCTCATCGCGGGCCTGACCTTCGCCATGCTGGTGGTCGGTCCCGATCTCACCGTCCATTCGGCCAACCCTGCGGCAGAGAGCATGCTGGGCCGCAGTTCGAAGCGCCTTGCCGGGCGCGACCTGACCGCCATCCTCGATTTCAGCGAGCGGCACGTGGGCGATCACTTGCGCCGCAACGAGGAGCAGCTGATCGCGCGCGGCGTGCCGATGCGGCTCGGCGACAAGGCCGTGCTGGTCAACCTCACTGTCTCGCCCTTGCCAACGCACCCGGGCTGGCGCGTGGTCACGCTGTCCGATGCCGGGCAGGGCGATCGCTTCAGCGACGAGGAGCGCCGCGTCTCACTGCGCGGCCCTGCCGTGCTGGCGCACGAGATCAAGAACCCGCTGGCGGCCATTCGCGGCGCAGCGCAACTGGTGGCGCGGCAGCTCGACGAGAAGCACCGCGGCATGACCAACCTGATCGCCGACGAGGTCGATCGCATCGCCCAGCTGATCGACCGGATGCAGCGACTGGGGCGCGAGAAGGCCGAGCCGGTCGCCCCGATCAACCTCCACGCGGCGATCCATCGCGCGCTCGATACGGTGCAGGCCGCCAGCGATAGCGAACTGCGGGTGCGCGAGGAGTTCGATCCCTCGCTGCCTCCGGTCGTCGCCAACGAAGGCGCGCTGGTGCAGGTGCTGATCAACCTCGTCAGCAATGCCCGCGATGCCTGCGCCGGGGAGGCGCAGCCGCAGGTGGCCATCCGCACGCGCTTTGTCAGCGGGCTGGTGATGAACGTGTTTCGCCTCGGCCGCCCGGTGAAGCTGCCGATCGAGGTGCAGGTGAGCGACAATGGGCCCGGCATCGATCCGACGGTGGAACAGCACATCTTCGAGCCGTTCGTGTCCAGCAAACCCAACGGGCAAGGCCTGGGGCTGGCACTGGTTCAGAAGCTGGTACGCGACATGGACGGACGCATCAGCCACGAGCGTGACGCGGACGGCTGGACCCATTTCCGGATCCATCTGCCGATGGCCAAACACCTCGTCGCAAATCAGGGGGACTGAGCCATGCCAAGACGCGCCTTGCTGGTGGAAGACGACACGGCCATCGCGATGGTCATCACCGCCGCGCTGGAGGAAGAGGCCTTCACGGTCGACCGGTGCGACAAGATCGCCGAGCGCGACCGGCTGCTGCTCGACAACACTTATGACGTTATGCTGACCGATGTCATTCTGCTGGACGGCGATGGCATCACCTCGCTGCCGCAAGTGACCTCGGCTTACCCGGCGATGCCGGTGATCATCCTCTCGGCCCAGAACACCCTCGATACCGCGGTGCGCGCCAGCGATACCGGAGCCTTCGAGTATTTCCCCAAGCCGTTCGACCTCGACGAACTGGTGCGCGCGGCATGCCAGGCGGCGGATTCGCAGGTTCGGCAGGGCGGCGAGGAGGAGGTGGTTGGCGAGGGCCTGCCGCTGATCGGACGCAGCCAGAAAATGCAGGACGTCTATCGCATGATCACCCGCGTCCTGCGCAATGACCTGACCGTGCTGGTGCTTGGCGAATCGGGCACCGGCAAGGAACTGGTGGCCGAAGCGATCCACCAGCTGGGTGCGCGCAAGGCCGGGCCGTTCATTGCCGTCAACACCGCCGCCATCCCGCGCGAATTGATCGAGAGCGAGCTGTTCGGTCACGAAAAGGGCGCCTTCACGGGGGCCAGCAGCCGCAACATCGGCAAGTTCGAGCAGGCGGGCGGCGGCACACTGTTCCTCGACGAGATCGGCGACATGCCGCCCGAGGCACAAACGCGGCTGCTGCGTGCGCTGCAATCGGGCCGCATCCGGCGCGTGGGCGGGGACCAGGAAATCGCCATCGACGTGCGCATCATCGCCGCGACCAATCGCGACCTTGAGCCGATGATCGCCGCCGGCACCTTTCGCGAGGACCTGTTCTACCGCCTCAACGTGGTGCCGATCCAGTTGCCGCCCTTGCGCGAGCGGCGCAGCGATATCGAGCCGTTGGCGCGTCATTTCCTGCGCCGCGCGACGCTCGAAGGCCTGCCGCAGCGGCGCCTCACCGCCGCCGCCGCCGAAGTGCTGGCGCGCCAGTTGTGGCGCGGCAACGTGCGCGAATTGCGCAACTTCATGTTTCGTGCCGCGTTGCTGGCGCGCGAGGAGGAGATCGACGCTTCCGGGATCGAAGCCATGTTGGCGGTGGCGCCGGTAGAGGCCAGCCTCCCCACCGGTCAGGCGATTGATGCACTAATCATGCAGTGGCTGGAACGGGCCAAGCTGCCGTCTGGCGACCTTTATCACGCGGCGCTGGCCGTGTTCGAGAAGCCGCTGTTCGAACATGCGCTGCGGCAGACAGGCGGCAACCAGCTGCGCGCGGCAACCCTGTTGGGGATCAACCGCAACACCTTGCACAAGCGACTGGTCGAGCTCGGCATCGATCCGGACCGGTTTTCGCGCCTTTCGTAGCTATTTAGCCACAAAGTCCTTGCAAATCGGCAACAGCCCCGTTGTAACAGGGCCACGTGACAGCTTCCGATACCCGTTCCGGTTCTGACCGCACCGTGCGCCGTTTGCCCCGCTGGTGGCGACGGGCGCAGGTTGCCTCGCGCCGAATGAACCTGTTCCTGTGGCTGGAAGTGATCAGCGGCATCGTGCTGATCGTCATGCTGGCGGCAACGTGGATGGCGCTGTCACCGATGTCCCGTCAGGGCGAGCCCGTGCCATCGGCCCAGGCCGCAGCGTTGCTGGTGGGCACGCTGATCCCGGCGCTGGCACTGATCGTGCTGTTTGGGCGGCGCATCGCCATTCGCCGTGCAGGCGGCACCACCGCGCGGCTGCATGTCAACCTGGTGTTCTTCTTCTCGCTGGTGGCAGCGATCCCCACGTTGATCGTGGCGGTGTTTGCATCATTGCTGTTCCAGTCTGGCGTGGAGTTCTGGTTCTCCGACCAGCAGCGCGGCTTGCTGGAAGACGCCAACGAGCTGGCGCGCGGCTATTATGACGAAAACCAGCGCGAAGTGGGCGACGAGGCTTTGGCGATGGGCACTGACTTGCGCTTTTTGCTGCAAACCACGCCGATTTCCGACCCGTACTTCTCTGATCAGTATTTCGGGCACGTTTACAGCCGCGGACTGAGTGAGAGTGCCATTCTGCACCCTGCCGAAGACGGCGAGATGCGCACCATCGCCATTGTCGGCCCCAGCAACGATATCGAGCGCGTGCGGCTGACGATGGCCGATGTGGCCGAACTTCGCGACGGCTCGACAATGATAGTGCGCGCCACTCCGCAGCGGATCGAGGCGATCACGATGTTCGACCGGGCGCTTGACCTATATCTTTATGCAGCCCGCAATTCCGATCCCGCCGCGTTGGATCAGTACCAACGCGCGCAGAACGTGGTACAGAGCTATGACGCGCTGGCCGACCGCGCCCGCGTGCTGCAACTGCGCTTCAACCTGCTGCTGTTTTGCGTGGCGCTGCTGCTGGTGGGCATGGCGGTGTGGGCCGCATTGCGCTTTGCCGACCGGCAGGTGAAGCCGCTGGCCGAGCTGGTCAACGTCGCGCGCGAGATCGGCAGCGGTAATTATGCCATGCGCGTTACCGGCCGCACCGGGACCGACGAGATCGGCCTGCTCAACCGTGCGTTCAATTCGATGACCGCGCAGATCGAGCGGCAGACCGATGCACTGCTGGGCGCCAACCGCCAGCTGGGCGAGCGGCGTGCGTTTATCGAGGCGGTGCTGCAATCGATCACCGCCGGGATCATCTCGGTCGACCGGGCAGGGCAGGTCCTGCTGATGAACAGTTCCGCCCAGACGCTGCTGCTCGACAAGGCCGGACCCACGCCGCTGGGGCTGCGGTTGGATGAGGTGTCGACCGAAATCGCCGCCTTCTCCGCCAGCGAGGCGAGCAGCGGGGTGGTGCAATATAGCAAGAACGGCGAGCTGTTGACGCTGGCGATCAAGATATCGCCCTCGGCGGAGGGCAAGGTGATCACCTTTGAGGATATCACCCGCCAGTTGCTCGACCAGCGGCAGGCCGCCTGGTCCGACGTGGCGCAGCGCATCGCGCACGAGATCAAGAACCCGCTCACGCCGATCCAGCTGGCCACCGAGCGCCTGCAACGCCGCTATGGCCGCCACATCGAGAAGGATGCCGAGCTGTTCGACGAACTGACCGGCACGATCATTCGTCAGGTTGGCGATCTGCGCAAAATGGTCGACGAGTTCTCCAGCTTTGCCCGCCTGCCCAAGCCGGTTTTCCGGCAAGAAGACGCCGTCGACCTCGTTCGCCAGTCGCTGTTCCTGCAGGAAGTGGCCAACCCGGATATCGCCTACACTATCGACAGCGATCCCGAGGTGCCGCCGATTTCGTGCGACCGCCACCAGTTCGGGCAGGCGATGACCAACGTGCTCAAGAACGCCGCCGAAGCGATTGAGGCGCGGCGGCGCGATGCCGAGCCGGACTATCGCGGCCGGGTGGCGATCACGGTCACGGTTGAGCCGCATTACCTGCGGGTGCAGGTGACTGACAACGGCGTGGGGCTGCCCAGCGGACGCGGCGATATCATGGAACCCTACGTGACGACGCGCGAGAAGGGCACGGGCCTCGGCCTCGCGATCGTCAAGAAGATCGTCGAGGAACACGGCGGCGAGCTGGCTTTCAACGCTGCGGAACAGGGCGGCACCCGCGCTTCCTTGCGCTTTGCCATTCACCCGGCCGCTATCCTGTCGGGCAGCGAGGCAGCCGAATGACACATATGGAGTTTGATTGATGGCGCTCGACATCCTGGTGGTCGACGACGAACTGGACATCCGCGAACTGGTTGCGGGCGTGCTGAGCGATGAGGGGTATGAATGCCGCACCGCGGGCGACAGCACCTCGGCGCTCGCCATGATCGACCAACGCCGCCCCAGCGTGGTCCTGCTCGACGTGTGGCTGCACGGTAGCCCGATGGACGGGCTGGAAGTGCTCGACGCCATCAAGCTGCGTGAACCGAGTCTGCCGGTGATCATCTTCTCGGGTCACGGCAATATCGACACCGCGGTCTCGGCAGTCAGCCGCGGGGCGATGGACTTTATTGAAAAGCCGTTTGAAACCAGTCGCTTGCTTCATCTTGTTGAGAGAGCTACTGAAACCGAAAGGCTGCGCCGCGAGAACGCCCGCCTGCGCGAAGGCTTTGCCGCGCACGATGAATTTACCGGCAATTCCAACGCCATCAACCAGGTTCGCGCTACGCTGAAACGGGTCGCCAACACCGGCAGCCGCGTGCTCATCACCGGGCCGGGCGGATCGGGCAAGGAGGTGGCGGCGCGGCTGCTGCACGCGTGGAGCCCGCGCACCGATCACGCATTCGTCACGGTCAATTCGGCCCGCATCACACCCGAGCGGTTCGAGCAGGAACTGTTCGGCGAGGAAGCCGATGGCAAGCTGCTGCGCGCCGGACTGCTCGAAATGGCCGACGGCGGCACGCTGTACCTCGATGAAGTGGCCGACATGCCGCTCAACACCCAGGCGCACATCCTGCGGGTGCTGACCGAGCAGAGCTTCGTCCGTGTCGGCGGCACGCGGCAGGTGGGGGTGGACGTGCGGGTGGTCAGCTCGACCGCGCGCAATCTCGAGCTGGAAATATCCGAGAAGCGCTTTCGCGAGGACCTGTTCTACCGCCTCAACGTGGTGCCGATCGCGCTGCCCTCGCTGGCCGACCGGCGCGACGACATTCCCGCGCTGGCCGACCATTTCTTTACCCGCTACGCCCGCGAGCAGGGCTTGCAGGCCCCGACCATCACCGCCGAGGCGATGGCCGCGCTGCAGGCCTATGACTGGCCGGGCAATGTGCGCCAGTTGCGCAACGTCGTCGAACGGACGGTGATCCTCACCCCGCGCGATGCCTTCGGCGAGATCGGCCCCGATCATCTGCCGCCCGAGATCGTCGGCGGCAGCAATAACAGCGGTGGCGGAATGCCCTCGCTGATGGGCGTGCCATTGCGCGAGGCGCGCGAGAGTTTCGAACGCGAATACCTGCGCATCCAGATCCGCCGTTTTTCGGGCAACATTTCCAAAACGGCGGGTTTCATCGGGATGGAACGGTCGGCCTTGCATCGCAAGCTCAAGATCCTCGGCATGGGCGAGCGCAAGGAAGATGACGACAACGAGCCCGAAGCGAGTTAGATTGATTCGCATAAGGCCGCGCGGATCGGTCTTATGACTGACTTGAATATCCGCCAACCGGTGGTCCGGTGCTTGAGGCACCTGCCGCCAGATTGCGAACCGTCTCAAGGCGGTCGCCAATAACAGGAGCCATTGCAAGATGACCAGGTCAACACTCTCCGCGCGTGCCGTTCCCGTTGCCGCGAAGCCTGCCGCCAAATCGCTGGCCAAATCTCCGGCCAAAACCGCCAGCAAATCAGCCGCCAAGTCCGCAACGCCTGCCGACCAGGTGAGCGCCAAGACCGGCAGCCTGCAGGACCAGTTCCTCAATTACCTGCGCAAGGAAAAGATCTCCGTCACCATGTTTCTGGTGAAGGGGGTCAAGTTGCAGGGCATTGTCACCTGGTTCGACAACTTCTCCATCCTGCTGCGCCGCGATGGCCAGTCGCAACTGGTCTACAAGCACGCGATCAGCACGATCATGCCGGGCAATCCGGTCAACGTCGGCATGTTCGATATGGCAGAGGGCAACCGCAAGCAGCGCCTGCTGCAGGACATCTTCCTCACCCGCGTGCGCGAAGCTGGGGTGCAGGTGACCATGTTCCTGGTCAACGGCGTGATGCTGCAGGGGCGCATCGCCAGCTTCGACCTGTTCTGCATGCTGCTCGAGCGCGATGGCTACGTTCAGCTTGCCTACAAGCACGCTGTGTCAACGATCCAGCCCGCCACCCATGTCGAGCTGTCGGGTGATTTCGACGATGAAGAAGCCAATGACGATGATTAAGGGCGACAGCTGATCTTTTCCAACGACGATATTGCCGGCGAAGTGACCCGCGGGGCGCGGGCGCTGGTGGTGTGCCCGGACATTCGCAGCCAGCGCTCGGCGCAGGACCCCGAGGCGCGTCTGGAAGAGGCGCGCGGGCTGGCGATGGCGATCGGCATCGAGGTGGCGGAAAGCTACATCCTGCCGATCCGCGCCACAAAAGCCAACACCCTGTTCGGCGAGGGCCAAGTGCAGCGCATCGCCACCGATTGCGAGTTGCACGAGGCCGAGCTGGTCATCGTCGACGGGGCGCTGTCACCCATCCAGCAGCGCAATCTCGAGGACAAGCTGAAGCGCAAGGTGATCGACCGTACCGGCCTGATTCTCGAGATCTTCGGCGAGCGGGCGGCGACGGCGGAAGGCCGCCTGCAGGTCGAGCTGGCGCACCTTGATTACCAGCAGAGCCGCCTTGTCCGCAGTTGGACTCACCTTGAACGCCAGCGCGGTGGCTTCGGCTTCCTCGGCGGTCCGGGCGAAACGCAGATCGAGGCCGATCGTCGCATGATCCGCGCCCGCATGGGCAAACTGCGGCGTGAGTTGGAGCAGGTGAGGAAGACGCGCGAACTGCACCGCAAGCGCCGTGGCCGTGCGCCGTGGCCGGTGATCGCGCTGGTCGGCTATACCAATGCCGGCAAGTCGACGCTGTTCAACCGCGTGACCGGGGCCGAGGTGATGGCCGAAGACCTGCTGTTCGCCACGCTCGACCCGACCATGCGCGCCATCGAATTGCCGGGGGTGGAAAAGGCGATTCTGTCGGACACGGTTGGCTTCATCTCCGATCTGCCGACCCAGCTGGTCGCCGCCTTCCGCGCCACGCTTGAGGAAGTTACCGCGGCCGACCTGATCCTCCACGTTCGCGATATCGCCAACGCTGACACCGCTATGCAGAAGGCGCAGGTCACCAAGGTGCTGGCCGAGCTGGGCGTTGTTGCCGGCGACGAGGGCGAGGGGACCATTCCCACCATCGAGGTATGGAACAAGTGGGACCTGCTGGGCGCGGAGCAGCGCGACGAACTGGCTGCTGTGGCGGCTGACGATCACGACGTTGTCACGCTCTCGGCGCTGACCGGCGAGGGGCTCGATGCCCTGATGGAGCGCTTGGGCGAGCGGCTGACGCAAGGTGCACGCCTGCACCACTTCGCCATTCCCGCAGGCGAGGGCGCGCGCATCGCCTGGCTCTATTCGCATGGCGAAGTGCTGGCCGACCAGGCACCCGGCGATGGGCAGACCCGCGAGATCGACGTGCGCCTGAGCGAGAAGGACCTTGGCCGCTTCGCCTCTCTGGGCCACTAAGGCCGGATGATCGAAGGCATAACCACCGGATACGAGGCGAGGTTCGACTTCCCGGTGCAGCCACAAGGGCCGCGCGCCGCTTACCTGCTGGCGTCGCTGCCGCGCGCCGGATCGACCTGGCTAAGCCATCAATTGTGGGCCAGCGGCTGCCTTGGCGCACCGCTCGAATACCTCAACTTCGAACCCGGCGGACCCTATGGCCACGCAGCCGAGCAGCCCGATGAACAGGCGCGGCTGTGGCGCCAGGCGCTCGCCACGCGAACGTCGCCGAACGGGGTTTTCGGCCTGAAGAGCTTCCCCGGCCAATTGCACCACGTCCAGCAGTCCAACCCGGCGCTGGTGGCGCAGGCGGTGCGCTTCCTCCTCGGCCCCGGTTCGGCTTGCAAGGTGGTCGAACTGCGCCGGCGCAACCGGCAGGCGCACGCCGTGTCATACGCCCGCGCGCTGCTCAGCGGCGTGTGGCGCGCCGAGCAGGAGCAGCAGGGGAGGGGTGAGCCCGCGTTCTCGGCCGAAGCGGTCGACCGGGCGGGGCGAATGCTCGACCAGCAGCATGATGGCTGGCAAGCGATGTACCGCGACCTCGGCATTACGCCGCTGGTCATGTGGTTCGAGGATGCCTTGTCCGATCCCGCAGGCGCGGTGCAGCAGGTGGCGGATTACCTCGGCATTGCGCTCGATCCGGCGGCGCGGGTGGACGTGCCGGGGATCACTCAGCAGGCGCAGGAGGGCGCGCGGGACTGGGTCCGGCGGCTTGGCGAAGCGAGCTAAGCGCTCTCCGCCGCCTTGGCGCGCAGCCAGTACGCTTCCTGCTCGTCGAGCGAGAGGGTGCTGAAATCGACCCCATCGGTCGCCGCCGTGGCTTCCATTTGCCGGAACCGCCGTTCGAACTTGGCATTTGCTGCCCGCAACGCGTCCTCGGGAGCGATGCCATAGGCGCGCACGACGTTGACCGCCGCAAACAGCAGGTCACCGGCTTCCATCCGTCGTTCGTCATCGGTGGTTGCGGCGGCAAGCTCGTCCAGCTCCTCGGCCACCTTGGTGATCGGGCCAGCGGTGTCAGGCCAATCGAATCCCACGCGAGCGGCGCGCTTTTGCAATTTCTCGGCGCGCATCAGGGCCGGTAACGCCTGCGCAACGCCGTCGAGGGCGCTTTTGGCACCCTTTGTGTCGCGTTCGGCCGCCTTCTGATCCTCCCAGCGGACGCGGCTCATCGTGCCGGTCTGGTCGCCGAAAATATGCGGATGGCGAGTTTCCATCTTGTTGCAGATGGCAGCGACAACATCTTGAAAGGCGAATGAACCTTGTTCTTCGGCCATGCGGGCGTGGAACACCACCTGGAGCAGCAGGTCGCCAAGCTCGTCGCGCAGATCGTCCATGTCGCTGCGCGCGATGGCGTCGGCGACTTCGTAGGCCTCCTCGATGGTATAAGGCGCGATGGTGGCGAAGGTTTGCTCGACATCCCATTCGCAACCGTGCTGCGGATCGCGCAAATGGGCCATGATGGAAAGGAGGCGATCGGTGGGGTCGGGCATCCTGCTGGGCCTAATGTTGGAATGATAATATATATTATGTTAAAACGGGATCTGCGTCAGGTGGAGGAGGAGCCACTCGCGTCTCGTCCACCCACTCACCGATGAACGAGGCAATTCCCGCTGCCACCATGAGGATGCACGCCCACGCCAGCGCCATCACCAGCATCTTGCGTCCGCCAATCTGGTGCGTCCGGACGGTCGCGACTACCAGCGAAAGCGCCATCGCCAGCCAAACCAGACGTAGCCAATCCCATTCGGTCACGCCACCAGCTCCATCCCGTCATAGCCGACCACCACGTTGGCCGGCACTTCGGCGCACAGCGTGGCATAGTCCATCGACTTGTCGAGATGTGACAGCACGACCTTTCCGGCGGCGCAACGCTGGCCAAACTCGATCGCCATCGCCAGGTGCGCGTGAGTCGGATGCGGTTCGCGGCGCAGGCAATCGCACACCAGAACGTCGACATCCCGGAAAAGTGAAACCATTTCCGGGATAACCTCGCTGAAGTCTGTCGCGTATCCTATTGATTTACCGTCAGCTTCGAACCGGTAGGCGGTCGATCTTGTCGGCCCGTGGGGCATTTCCACCGACGCCACGGCAAAACCCGCATGGATCCGCAGCCGTTCCAGCGTCTGCAATTCCACCAGCGTGTGATAGCCATGCTGACCGCTGAACACATAGTCGAACCGCAGCCGCAGCCGCCGCGCGGTCTCGGTCGAGGCGAACCCCGCCAGCGGCCCGCCACGGCCATAGCGCATCGGCCGCAGGTCATCGATGCCGTGGCAATGATCGGCATGATCGTGCGTCCAGAATACGCCGTCGACCTTGTCGATATTGTTGGCGAGCAATTGCTGGCGAAGGTCGGTCGAAGTATCGACCAGCAGCCGCTTGCCTTCATTGCTCTCGACAATGATGGACACGCGCGTGCGGCGGTTCCTTGGCTCGGCCGGATCGCATTCGCCCCAGTCATGCCCGATGCGCGGCACCCCGGTGGACGTACCGGACCCGAGCATCAACAGCTTCATCGGGCGGCTTTTCCGAACAGCGCGAAGAAGTTGCGGGTGGTCTGCTCGGCTAGAGCCGCGAGCGTCTCGCCGCGCAGATCCGCCACAAAGGCCGCCGTATCGCGCACAAATGCCGGCTCGCAAGTCTTGCCCCGATGCGGTACCGGCGCGAGGAACGGACTGTCGGTTTCCACCAGCAGCCGCTCTGCGGGAATCTCGGCCACGAAGGCCTGCAAGGCGCGCGCGTTCTTGAAAGTCACGATACCTGAAATCGAGATCGTCAGTCCCAGTTCCAGCACGCGGCGACCGAATTCAGGGCTGGCAGTGAAACAGTGGATCAACGCGGGGAAGGCCCCCTTCCCCATCTCTTCCTCGAGAATTGCGGCCGTATCCTCGTCGGCATCGCGGGTGTGGATCACAATTGGCAGGCCAGTTTCCCGCGCCACGGCGATATGCGTGCGGAACAGCGCCTGCTGCACCGCGCGGTCGGACTTGTCGTAATAGTAGTCGAGCCCGGTTTCGCCGATGCCGATCACACGCGGGTGCGCGGCGGCTTCGATCAAGGCCGCCTGGCCCAGATCCGCGTGGCCGTCCGCTTCGTGCGGGTGGATGCCGACGGTGGCCCAGACGTCGGGCTCGCGTTCAGCAGTCGCGACCACGGCGGCCCATTCGCTTTGCCGGGTCGAGATGTTGAGGAACCCTTCCACCCCGCTCGCCCGCGCCGCCGCCAGCACTTCGCCCTGCCGCTCGGCAAGGCCGGCGTAATTCAGGTGGCAGTGGCTATCGATCAGCATCAGGCCGGCTCTTCTGCGGGAATTTCAAGGCGAGGGAACAGGCCTTCGGGTTTGGCGAGGCGGAATTCGCTCTCGATCAACGGTGAATACCAGTGTGAGGCGATCCCCGCCAAGGTGCGCAGGTCTGGAGAAACGCCCATCACGTCCAGCAGCGTCGCCATCGACCCCGGCATCACCGGCTGCACCGCCACCGCCAGTTGCGCGATGCAGATGTACAGCGTGGCCAGCACCGTGCTCATCCGCTGCTCGTCGGTCTTCTTCAGCGCCCACGGGGCTTGCACATCGATATAGGCATTGCACGCGAAGACCGCGCCCATCCACGCTTCCAGCGCTTGGCTGAATGCCAGCTGGTCATAGGCCTGCGCCATGTCGGTGCGGATGGCCTTGTCGACCAAGGCGAACAGCGCGTCGTCCTCCGGCGTGTGACCGGTGATGCCGGGCAGGTGCCCTTCGCAGTTCTTGAACACCTGGCTGAGGGTGCGCTGGGCGAGGTTGCCGAAGCTGTTCGCCAGTTCAGAATTTGACCGGTTTACAATCGCTTCAGCCGAATAGCTACCATCCTGACCGAAGCTGAATTCGCGCAGCAGGAAATAGCGCAGGTTGTCGACACCGTAAGCATCGGCCAGCGCACCAGGATCGGTGACATTGCCGAGCGACTTCGATTCCTTCTGCCCGCGATTGAGCAGGAAGCCGTGGCCGAACACCTTCTTTGGCAAGGCGATGCCCGCGCTGAGCAGGAAGGCCGGCCAATAGACCGCGTGAAAGCGGACGATGTCCTTGCCAATCAGGTGCAAGTCGGCAGGCCAGAACCGGGCCATGTCGCCGTCGAGATCGGGATAGCCGAGCCCGGTTAGGTAGTTGGTCAGAGCGTCGACCCAGACGTACATGACGTGGTCCTCGGCTCCGGGTACTTTCACCCCCCAATCGAAGCTGGTGCGGCTGACCGACAAGTCGCGCAGCCCGCCTTCGACAAAGCGCAGCACTTCGTTGCGGCGCGCTTCGGGCTGGATGAAATCGGGATTGTCCCGATAGAGCGCCAGCAGCGGCTCCTGGTACTTCGACAGGCGGAAGAACCAGCTCTCCTCCACGGTCCATTCCACCGGCGTGCCTTGCGGGGAGAGCTTTTCGCCCCCTTCCCTTTCGATCAGCTCGTCCGCAGCGTAATAGGCCTCGTCGCGGATCGAGTACCACCCTTCGTAGCGGTCGAGATAGAGGTCGCCATTGGCCTCCATCGCCCGCCACAGCGCCTGGCTGGCGACGTGGTGCTCGGCTTCAGTGGTGCGGATGAAGCGGTCGTAACTGATATCCAGTTTGTCGAACAGGTCACGGAAATGGGCCGACATTTCATCTGCCAGCGCGCGCGGCGTGGTGCCCAGGTCGCGGGCTTTTTGCGCCATCTTCAGGCCGTGTTCGTCGGTGCCGGTCTGGACCCGAACCTCGCGCCCCTTGAGGCGCTGCCAGCGGGCGATCACGTCAGCGGCACTCGTTTCATAGGCGTGGCCGATGTGCGGCTTGCCGTTGGGGTAGTGAATCGCGGTCGTCAGGTAGAAGGTGTCAGCCATGGGCATGAGCCCTAGTTGCCCCCCCGAACCGATGCAAGGTGCGCCAGCAAGGTGCCTATTTCCATCACCAGCAGGCCGGGATCGAAATTGTAGATCGGGAACTGCATGGCGAGCTCGGCCAGATCGGCATTGGTTTCAACCAGCACCGGCACTTGCGCCATGGGTGTGTCCGCCATCCGCAAGGCGAGCACGGTGCGCGCCAGTTCGATCACCGCTGCCTGCCGCTCGCGCGAGGGACGCGCGCCGATGGCGTCGGCCAGCCTGCCGCGCAGCCTGAAGTCGGCATCGCCACTGGCGGCAATCTGTTGCATCAGCGCGTGCAACGGTGCGAGGTCGAGATCGACGAATTCCAGCGCCACGCCGGGCGATCCCGCCGCCGCCGCGATCGCCGCCGCGCGCGCTGCGGCATCGGCCTGGGGAGCCTCGCGGGCGAGTGCTGTGGCCATCTCGTCTGGTCCCAGCGCACGGAACGGCAGCACCCGGCAACGCGAGCGGATCGTCGGCAGCAGCCGCCCGGGGCGATGCGCGACGAGCAGGAAGAAGGTGCCCTGCGGCGGTTCCTCGAGGCTTTTCAGCAGCGCGTTGGCGGCGCTTTTCTCCAGGTCGTCGACCGGATCGATGATCACCACGCGGCGGCTGCCCAATGTCGGCCGCGTGTTGAGCCGCTGCTGCAACTGGCGGATCTGGTCGATGGAAATGTTGCGCTTGAGCTGGAAGGGTTTGCCTTCATCGCGCTTCTTTTCCTCATCCTTGCTCGAGGGCAAGTGGCTGAGCACAAGGATGTCGGGGTGGTGCTCGACGGGTTGTGGAATGCCCTCTTCCGCCACCAACTCGCGCGCGGCGGCGAGCGCGAAGCCTGCCTTGCCCACGCCGCGCTTGCCGGCCAGGAGCCAGGCGTGGTGCATCCGCGGCCCGGCCATTGCTGCATGCCATTGCGCCCAAGCGTCCTCGTGGCCGAGCAGGTTCATGTGCCGACGCCCAGTCGTTCGGCGACCACGGCCATGATGGCGCGATGGACGGCGTCGGTGGTGTCATTGCCGTTGATCGACACGACCCGCTCGAGCTCTGCCGCCGCGATCGCAGCGAAGCGCCGGGCGACGGCAGCGTGATAAGCGGCATCGCGCCCGCCGATCCGGTCGCTGCCCGCCGCGTCGCGCACCGACAAGCGCTGCTTCACTGTGGCGGGATCAACCTCCACCAGCAGCGTAAGATTGGGCATGAAACCCTGACAGGCCAACTGATGGATCGCCATGATCGCCTCGTCCGCAAGTCGCCCTTCGCCGCCTTGGTAAGCACGAGTCGAATCGATGTAGCGGTCGCAGACCACCCAGGCGCCGCGTTCCAGCGCAGGCCGGATCAGCGTCTCGACATGGTTGGCCCGCGCGGCAGCGAACAGCAGCGTTTCTGACCGCAGCGACCAGTCGGCGCCTTGCGGATTGAGCAGCAGGTGGCGGATTGCCTCTGCGCCGGGTGTACCGCCCGGCTCTCGGGTAACGACGACTTCCAGCCCCCGATCGCGCAGGGCATCGGCCAGCAGGCGCGCCTGCGTGCTCTTGCCCGCCCCTTCCCCGCCTTCGAGCGTGATGAACCGGCCCTGTTTGATCTTCCCGGCGCTCATGTGAACAGCCCCGCGAGCCCGTTGCCCAGACGCTGCAACGCGTTGGCTTCGGTCACCGATGCTGCAGCCTCGAGCGGAACATCGAGCGCGGGCATGCCCGCCAGCTCGATATGCAGGTTGGCCACCACATCGCCTTCGCTGATGGGGGCGACGAGTGGGCCGTGGTAGCGGATCGAGGCGCGCGGCGCGGTGGTGCTGCCGACTGGTCGAACTATGGCCACCGGGCGCGCGGTCCGCAGCGGCACGTGGCGCGCCGAACCGTCCTGCACCCTTGCCCGCCCCACGGTGACGCCGCGTTCGGTCATCGGGCTGCTGGTGAAATTGCTGAAACCCCATTCGAGCAAAGCCCGCGCGGTCATGTCGCGCACGCGGCCGGTCGGCGCGGCGGCGAGCACGACGATCAGCCGCCGCCCGTTGCGCTTGGCCGAGCCGATCACGGTGTAGCCTGCTTCGGAGGTGAACCCGGTCTTCATCCCGTCCCCTCCGGCCACGCGCCCGGTCACCGGATCGTGATTGCCCTGCGTCAGCCCGCGCCAGGTGAGCGTGGAATGGCCGAAATAGCGCCGGTAGAGCCCGGGGTAGCGCGTCACCACGGCCTCGCCCAGGGTCGCCAAATCGCGCGCGGAGGTGAAGGTCTGCCCTTCGTCGGGAAAGCCATTGGGTGATCCGAAATGGGTGTTGACCATGCCCAGTTCGCCGGCATTGCGGTTCATCAGTGCCAGCCAGTTGATGAGCGATCCGGTACTCGCCAGGGCCAGCGCCACGCTGGCATCGTTGCCCGATACCGTCGTCGCGCCGAGCAGCAATTCACCGAAAGTTGGCCGCTCACCCGCCTTGAGGAACATGGTCGAGCCCTCGCCCGACCATTGGTCCTCCAACTCCTGCGAAATCAGGAACGGCGTGGACGGGTGCATGCGCCCTTCGTCGATCAGGCGGAAGGCGGTATAGGCGGTCATCACCTTGGTGACTGATGCGGGCATGAAGCGGCGGTCGATCTCGCGCGCATACAGGTGCTGGCCGCTGGACAGGTCGACCAGCAGCGCCACGGGGATTTCCACAGGAACGGGAGCGTTTGCGGCTTGTGCCGGGGCGACGGCCAGCAGGGCTGCCAGTCCGCCTGTCACAAACGCCCAATAGTGTCCCAAGTCAGCTCCCGCCCGGCATGAGCGGGAGAGAGGGCGCGTCAGCCCTTACCCGCCGTTGTAGATTCGGGCATCGCTATAGCCCGACGCCCGCACGTTGGCGAGCGAGGCCTCGGCCTCTGCCCGGGTGGCGAAGGGGCCGGTGCGCACGCGGTAGAGGTTGCCTTGCTGGCTGACCTCGCCATGCACCTGGCTGGCCGCACGCTGGGCGTTGGCGGATACCGAGAAGGCGCCGACCTGGACCACGAAGCCCTGCCCTGCTGGGATGGCGCGTTGCGGCGCGCGAGCGACAACCGGCGCAGGCGCAGGTGCGGGTTCAATCGCACCAGCGGCGGGGCGCAAAGCCGGCAGCGGGTGGTTGGCGACGGCAGAGGGTTCGACCTCGGCAGTGGGAATAGCACTGGGGACGCGCGAAGAGACGCTCGGCAACACTTGCGGTGCAGGCCCGGCGACGGCCTCAACCGGTTGCACCCCGCCCGCGAGATTGGTCGAACCTTCAGCCGGCAAGCGGCGGCGGAGCACCTCCACCAGACCGCGCGGCGTATCCATCCGCAGTGGCGCTTCCTCGCCGTTGCGCAGCAGCGCGCGCTGGTTCTCTGGCGCATTGACCCGGCGGACCCGCACCGGCGTGTTGGCGTTGCCGCCCAGTTGCGCCATCGCCCGCGGCGACAGGGCAACGAGGTGGTTGGAATCCATCGGTCCGCGCGTTTCGAGGCGGACCAGAATTGTGCGACCCGATTCGAGCGAGGTCACTTCGACGTAGCTCGGCACCGGCAGCGTGTGGTGCGCGCCGGTCACGCCTGCGCCGGAGCCGACGGTGGCATAACCGACCTCATCGTAGTTGAGCGTATCGCCCGGACGATAGGTCACCTCGCCAATTGTATAGGGATTGCCGATGGTCAGCGGATAATCGGCCTGCGGGCCGGAAAGCCGCGCCAAGCTGGTGGCAGGCGGCGGAGTGCCCCCGCTCGACCCGCAGGCGGCCAGTGCCGTGCTCGACAGCAGCAGCAGGCACAGTGCCGCTAGGCGTCGGCCAGAACGGCCTTGCGGTTTCTCAACGGGAAATCTCATCTGCAAGCAACCCCACGCTCATGGCGTAATAGTTCGAGCAGTTATATTCGAGGATAACCCTATAATTCTGGGTTAACAGGTAGCCCGGCGCGGCCGGACCATCGGGTTCGAACAACGATGCGAGCGCATCATCGCCCAGGTTTCCGCGCGGTTCCACACCAAGCGCGCGCCATTCGCGCACCGTCATCCAGCGGCTGTGGCGGCTGTGCACACGCGGGCAAACGGGAGAGGTGACGCGGTTAACGATGGCATTGCGATCGAGCGAATTGGGCACGAACGCGCGCACCGCCCATGGCTGTCCGGTGCGCCATCCGGCATCGCGGAAATAATTGGCCACCGAATGCAGCGTATCGGCGTCGGAGTTCCAGATGTCCTTGTCCCCGTCGCGATCACCGTCGACCGCCAGTCGCAGGTACACGCTGGGGAGGAATTGCGGATTGCCGAAGGCTCCGGCGTAACTGCCCACCAAGCTGCCGCGCGGCACGCCCTGATCGACCATCTTCATGGTGGCGATCAGCTCGGGCTCGAACAGCTCGCGGCGGCGCCCTTCCCATGCCAGCGTGGCGAGAGCCTGCGGCAGGTCGAACCCGCCCTTGACCGCGCCATATGCGGTCTCGTGCCCCCAGATGGCGATGATGATCTGCGCCGGGACACCATAGGTCCGCTCCACCTCGGCAGCCATCGGACCGAGTCGGCGCAGCGTGTTGACCCCGCCATCAATCCGCGCTTGCGTGTTGTGCGTGCGGATATACGGCGCCAGCGGCGAGAACCCGGTGCTGTTGGTCGTCGGGGATGACAGGTTGTCGCGGTCGAGCGAGATGACCCGCTGGTTGACGGTCAGGCCGTCCACAATGCGGTCAATCGCCTGCTGGCTGACACCTTGCGCCCGCGCCCGCACCGCAACCTGCTGCAGGTAGGACGAAAAGCTGCCGTCCTGCGCCGGGCTTTGCGTTGATCCAGCGGTCACCTGCTGCACCACGGGCTGCGAGACCGTCTGCTGCGCCTGCGCCATCGGCCCCAGCGCCACCAGCGTCAGTGCGGAAATGGCAAGGGTCCGGATCGTGCGGCGCAGGCGGAGGTTGAACATCATGCTCACGACAGTGCCATAGACACAGCTCCGGGGAAATCCCCCGCCCTGCCCATTCGTCGCATTTGCCGACCTATTCTGGCCGACCTATTCTGGCAGGTCCGGCTGCATCCCCGGGTTGCGTGCCAGCATCTCGCGGAACGGATCGAACCCGCAATTGTCCTGGCCGCCGCAATTGGTGACCGTGTGGACATAACGGATATTGCCGTCCTCGATGCGGAACGTGTGCACGTCGGGCCGCAGGTTGGCGCCCATTTTCAGGAACACGGCCACCGCGCCGCGCTCCACGTCCACCACATAGTCGCGCTCGGCCATGGCTATGCCGCTGGGCACGCCGACGTTGCAGCTGTCGGTCGGCAGACCGCGCCCGGTATAGACGCCGCCTTCCAGCCGCGCGCAGGGCGTGCCCCAAGGCACCACCGTGTCGGGATTACTGAACAGGTCGAGGTAGGCGTTGGCGGCGGCCAGGATTTCGGCGCGGGTGTTGCGCTGGCCATCGGGGATCACGTCCCAGTTCTCGCGGGTGGCGTAATAAGCGGTGCGTTCGCCGTCGAAAAGCCAGTCGCCTACCTTCGTGGTCACGTTGACAAATGGGCCGGTGCCGAAGAAGCCGCTGTTGACCTGCGTGGCGAAGACTTCCCATTCGTCGCCGGTCTTGGCCACAACCTCGTTGAACGTGCGGCAAGTGGTGGTGTCGAGCAGCGCCATGTGATGCACCACCTCGCGCGGCTGATCGAGGAAAGCGCCCAGCGAACCGCGGCGACCGTTGCCGTTGTAATCGACCCATTCGCCAAGTGCCATGGTCATCATCGTGCCCTGCTCCAGCGCGCTTTTCCAGCTGTCGGCAATGGCCTGCAACTGTTCGCGGGTGCAGGTGCCCTGCGCGGCGGCGGGGGTGGCGAAGGAGAGGCCAGCCAGCACGGCCATAGCAGAAAAAGACTTACGTATCATTGGCTTGTGTGATCCTGTTGTCATCAGTTGGCCAGTTCAGGCTGCATGTTGGGATTGTTGGCCAGCATCTCGGCCAAGGGCGGGAAGCCGCAGTTCTCTCGCCCGTTGCAATTGGTGATCGTGTGGACATAGCGGATGCGGCCATTCTCGATGCGGAAGATGTGCGCGTCGGTCAGACCTTCCGGCCCGCCAAAGCGCAATCGCACGGCCACGCTGCCGATCGTCTCGTCGACGATATAGTCGCGATCGACCAGCGCCACCCCGCTCGGCACGCCCACATCGCAGCTATCGGTCGGCAAGCCGCGCCCGGTGTAAATGCCGCCTTCGAGGCGTGCGCAGGGGGTGCCCCAGGCCACTTCGACCGCCGGATCGTTGAACTTGTTAAGGTACGAATCGGCCGCTGCGATAATCGCCGCGCGGGTGTTCCGCTGGCCCTCGGGGATTTCGCTCCAGTCCTCGGCTTGCGCATAATAGCGGGTGCGCGCGGCATCGAACAGCCAGTCACCCGTGGTGCTGGTGACCACGTCATAGCGGTTCACCAGCCCGCCGCGCGTGGAGATCTTGGTGCCCAGCACCCACGGGCTCTCCGCGTCATCGACGATCAGCTCCACAAATATCGCACAGGTGGTGGTGTCGAGGAAGCTGCGGTGCCAGTCCACTTCGTGCGGTGTGGCCAGCACGCCGCCATAGGTCATCGACGAGAGGCGATTGTTCTCGCGGTACTGCACCCACTCGCCCATCGGCACGCGGAAGCCCTCCCCCGTACCTTGCGCGGTGACATAGAGATCGGCCAGGTTCTGCAATTGCGCGCGATCACAAGCGCCCTGCGCCACAGCGGGCGTGGCGAATGACAGCGCGGCGAGCATGCCGAGCGCGGCCAAAGCCCGATGTGTGATTGCCATGCGCGTCCCTCTCCAAAGACGGTCCTTTGCGGACAAGGCGCAATACTAACGCATGATAGTGTGCCTGTCACCACGGCGCATGCGGCAAATCGGGGTGACAAGCGCGGCATTGCGCGCTAGCCGACCGGACAAGTGGACAGGTGGCCGAGTGGTTTAAGGCAGCGGTCTTGAAAACCGCCGTAGGTGCAAGCCTACCGTGGGTTCGAATCCCACCCTGTCCGCCAATTTTGCCCCCTCCCCTTCACATATGCAGCGTGCGCCCGTAAGCCGCCAGCACGCTCTCATGCATCGATTCCGAGATCGTCGGGTGCGGGAAGATCGTTTGCATCAGTTCCGCTTCGGTCGTCTCCAGCGTCTTGCCGACCACGAAGCCCTGGATCATCTCGGTCACTTCTGCGCCGATCATGTGGGCGCCCAGCAGTTCGCCGGTTTTGGCGTCAAACACGGTTTTCACGAAGCCCTCGGATTCGCCCAGCGCGATGGCCTTGCCGTTGCCGATGAAGGGGAACGTGCCGACTTTAACCTGATGCCCAGCTTCTTTGGCCTTCGCCTCGGTCAGGCCCACGCTGGCGATCTGCGGGTGGCAATAGGTGCAGCCGGGGATGTTGCCGCGGTCCAATGGGTGCGGGTGGACGTCCTTGTTGCCCAGCTCCTTGGCGATGGCCTCGGCAGTGGTAACGCCTTCGTGGCTCGCCTTGTGCGCCAGCCACGGGCCGGGCGTGCAATCGCCGATGGCCCACAGGCCCTTTGACTTGGTGCGGCCATAGGGATCGATCTGGATGAACCCGCGATCCATCTCGACCAGCTTCTCCAGCCCGACATTTTCGGTGTTGGGCACGATGCCCACGGCCACGATCACGTGGCTGAACTCGCCTGCCTCGATCTTGCCGTCCTTGAGCTTGATCTTCGCGGCCACACCTTTGTCGGAGACCTTGAGCTCCTCCACGCCCGCGCCGGTCTTGATCTTGACGCCCTGCTTGGTCAGTGCCTTTTCGAGGAAGGCGGAAACGTCCGCATCCTCCACCGGCACCACCCGATCGAGCATTTCAACCACGGTCACTTCGCAGCCGATGTCGTTGTAGAAGCTGGCGAATTCGATGCCGATGGCGCCGCTGCCGATCACCAGCAGCTTGCCCGGCTTTTCGGGCGGGGTCATCGCATGGCGATAGGTCCACACGCGCTTGCCATCGGCCGGAGCAAACGGCAGATCGCGCGCGCGGGCGCCGGTGGCGAGGATGACGTGCCTGGCGGAGAGTTGCTCCTCCCCCTTCTCGCCCTTCACCGTCATCGTGGTCGGCCCGGTCATCGTGCCGGTGCCCATGTGGACGGTGATCTTGTTCTTCTTCATCAGGTGGGTGACGCCCGAATTGAGCTGCTTGGCCACGCCCCGGCTGCGCTTGACGATCGCCGCGAGGTCCGCCTCGATCGCACCGGCAATCTTCAGGCCATAGTCGCTGGCGTGCTGCGCCAGATGCAGCACCTCGGCCGAGCGCAGTAGTGCCT
Source organism: Alteraurantiacibacter sp. (assembly GCA_039927835.1). Classification (GTDB taxonomy): domain Bacteria; phylum Pseudomonadota; class Alphaproteobacteria; order Sphingomonadales; family Sphingomonadaceae; genus Alteraurantiacibacter. The sequence continues at coordinate 21,484 of JBDSUF010000040.1, read as the reverse complement.
TGGTCGGGATGCACCCCCAGTTGAGGCAGATGCCGCCGAGCAGCTCGCGCTCGACAATGGCGGTCTTCAACCCCAGCTGCGCACAGCGGATGGCGGCGACATAGCCACCGGGGCCGGAACCGAGAACGATAACGTCGTAATTTTCAGCCATGTGTTGCTCCAGCTAGCCCGCAATGGGCCTAGGCTTGCCATTTTCATCGATAGCCACAAAAGTGAACTTCGCTTCGGTCACCTTGCTCGCCTCGTCGACATGACGCGGGCGGCGCCAGGCTTCGACGGCGATGGTCATGGAGGAGCGCCCGACGCGCTCGATCTTGGCGTAAACCGAGACTTCGTCACCCACCTTGACCGGTTCGTGAAACTGCATCCCGTCCATCGCCACAGTCACCGCGCGGCCCCGGGCATAACGCGCCGCCGTGAGGCCCGCAGCGCTATCCATGATCGACAGCAGCCAGCCGCCAAAGATATCGCCATAGGCATTGGTATCGGCCGGCATGGCGGAGAGGCGAATGGCAGGATCGCGGGTGTCCATCAGTGCGGCCGGCTCAAGCCAGCAGCCCCAGCGGGTTCTCGCACAGCTCCTTGAACACCTTCATCTGCTGCGCGCCGTCCGATCCGTCGATGGCGCGGTGGTCGAAGCTGCCGGTGGCGGACATCACGGTGGCGATCTGCAGCGCGCCGTCGACCACATAAGGCCGCGCCTCGCCCGCGCCGATGGCCACGATCATGGCTTGCGGCGGGTTGATCACGGCTTCGAATTGCTTGATGCCGAACATGCCCATGTTGCTGAGCGACGCGGTGCCGCCCTGGTATTCCTCCGGGGCCAGCTTGCCGTCACGCGCGCGCGCGGCGAGGTCTTTCATCTCGGTCGAGATGGCGGACACGGCCTTGTTGCCAGCATCCTTGATGATCGGCGTGATGAGGCCCCCCGGGATCGACACCGCCACCGAAATATCGGCGCGGCTGAACTTGAGCAGCGTATCGCCCGCAAACTGCACGTTGCACGCAGGCACCGCCAGCAGTGACTTGGCGAGCGCCTTGATCAGCAGGTCGTTGACCGACAGCTTGACGCCCTGGCTCTCCAGCGCGGCGTTGATCTCGGCGCGCAGCTTGAGCAGCTTGTCGAGGCGGATATCGACCGTGAGGTAGATGTGCGGGATCGTCTGCTTGCTCTCGGTCAAGCGGCGCGCGATGGTCTTGCGCATACCGGAGAGCTTCTCGACCTCGTGCGGGATGCCGAAATCCTGCCCGGCGGCGGGTGTCGCGGCGGGAGTTGGCGCGCGGGCAGCGGCGGCAGCACCGGGCTTGGCGCCCTCGACATCTGCCTTGATGATGCGCCCGTTGGGACCGGTGCCTTTCAGGCCCGCCAGGTCCACGCCCTTCTGCTCGGCAATCCGCTTGGCCAGCGGCGACGCGACCAGGCGATCACCCGTTGCGGCCTTGGCCATCGAGGGCGCTGGGGAAGGTGCGGCGGCAGGTGCAGCAGCAGGAGCAGCCGCCTCGGCCTTGGGGGCGGCGGTCGGCTCAGGCTTGGCCGGGGCGGACGTAACGGCGGAGGCATCCTCGCCCTCCTCCGCCAGCAGTGCGATCACCGTGCCGACTTTCACTCCCTCGGTACCTTCGGCTATCTCGATCTTCGCGATCACGCCTTCATCGACCGCCTCGAACTCCATCGTCGCCTTGTCGGTCTCAATCTCGGCCATGATGTCACCGGCCTTCACGGCATCGCCTTCCTTGACGAGCCACTTGGTCAGCGTGCCTTCCTCCATGGTCGGCGAAAGGGCGGGCATCTTGATGGCGATGGGCATGGTCGGCGACGTTTCCCTGTCTGAGCTTGCCGCCGTCTCTGGCCAATTTGCCGCGCTCCCGCAAGGTTCCTCTCGCGTTTTGCCAGCGAGCGGGATAATTCGGCGGCCAAGGGGAGAACATCGCCATGCGCGTCTATCTGGTGATCATCGACGAGACGCAGGAAGCGCATGTGGCCTTGCGCTTCGCCTCGCGCCGTGCGGCCAAGACCGGCGGCGTGGTGCATTTGCTGGCGCTGGTGCCAAAGCAGGCGTTCAGCGCATTCGGCGCGATCCAGGACACCATCGAGGAAGAAGCGCGCGAGCGGGCCGAGATGCTCGCCACCGGGGCAGCGGGCGAACTGATGGTCGAAAGCGGGCAGATGCCGCAGATCGCCGTGCGCGTGGGAGACAGCAAGGCGGTGATCATGGACTATCTGGCCGAACACCCGGAAGTCGCCGCGCTGGTGCTCGGCGCGGCGGCGGAAGGCGGCCCCGGCCCGCTGGTAACGCACTTCACCGCCAGCGCGGGCACCCTGCCCTGCCCGTTGTTCGTGGTTCCCGGCGGGTTGAGCGACAGCGAAATTGACCGGTTGAGTTGAGACCGATGTGCAAAATAGCCCATCCTTAACGCCCACCCGCTAAGTGCTACCTGAGATGCGTAACTACAACACCAGACAGGCCCAAGACCTTGGCACCGGCGGCACGCGAAAGTGGCTCACTGAGTGGTTTGACGCGGAGGAGGACTTGGCAATCCAGCGATTGCCGATCGCGTGTCCCCGCGTAGCCGCCTTATCCAAGTCGGATCGGCAGAAATTGGGCGAATTCCGAAGTGGGAATCAGTCCGAACTGCACGCATATCTGAAATTGGCCGCTTACAAATGGCTGCTTAAAGGCGGCAAATTCCCCCACTCTGTCCGGTCCGAAGTCATTTGCTATTCGCCAGATCCACGAAGATGCGAAGGCAGACGCTGTTTCGATTGGGATGGGACGGAGCTTGATATCCATTCACCGCAAATCATCCCTCCCGATAGCGCCTTTCCGCTGAGTTATGGCGATACCATTCGTGCAGATCTGCTTTGCGAAGACATCTCGATTGAAATTGGCGGGACGTATCCGTTCAACCTCCTGATGCCTCTGATCGAAGGGCTCACCAAGCGAAGCTTGTGGTTGCCCTATCCAGACTCTGCCAACCCACGCGGAGTCGACTGCCGCAAGGTAGACGACCATATCTACGGCTACGTAATCCAAATTCGCTGGCACTAAACAATCAGCGCTTCTTGCCCCGACCCTGATGGCGCACGTTGCCTGGGCGGCCGCGCTGACCGACGTTGTGTTTGCCCTGGGTGTCCTTGCGCGGGCCACGGTTGCGATCACGCCCCGGCGGGCGGCTGCCGCGTGGCTCGATCGGTTGTCCATCGGCGTCGACCGGCTCGAACTTCAGCGCGCCGGTCAACGGGTTGGCCTCGGCCAGCTTCAGTTGCAGCACCTGGCCCACGGTATAGGTCTGGCCGGTATCCTCGCCGATCAGCGCATGCGCACCTTCGTCATGACGGAAGTACTCGCGGCCCAGCGAGGAGACCGGCACCAGCCCGTCCCCGCCCAACTCGACGATGGTGGCGAAGAATCCGAACTTCTGCACCCCGGTGATGCGCGTGGTGAACACCTCGCCCACACGTGACGACAACCACGCGGCAACATAGCGGTCGATTGTGTCACGCTCTGCCTCCATTGCGCGCCGTTCTGTCAGGCTGATGGCATCGGTAATGCGCGTCAGATCCTCGCGGTCGCGGTCGGCCAGGCCAGAGGTTGCGGGCAGCTTGTCGCCTGTTGGCTTTGGTTGCTCCAGGCCATAGGCATCGACCAGCGCACGGTGCACTAGCAAGTCGGCGTAGCGGCGGATGGGACTGGTGAAATGGGCATAGGAGCCCAGCGCCAGCCCGAAATGGCCGGCGTTGGCGGGGCCATAATAGGCCTGCGTCTGGCTGCGCAGCACGGCCTCCATCACCAGCGCCTTCTCACCCGCGTCGGAGATATCCTTCAGCATGCGGTTGAACAGGCTGGGGGTGATCACCTGCCCCAGCGCCAGCTTCTTGCCCAGCGAATCGAAGTAATCGCGCAGGGCAATCAGCTTTTCGCGCGTGGGCGGTTCGTGAATGCGATAGACCACCGGGCTGGCCTTGGCCTCCAGCGCCTTGGCGGCGGCGACGTTGGCGGCGATCATGAAATCCTCGACCACGCGGTGCGCGTCGAGCCGTTCGCGAATCGCGATCTCCGTAATGCGGCCCTGCTCGTCCAGCTTCACACGGCGTTCGGGCAGGTCGAGATCGAGCGGATCGCGCGCTGCCCGAGCGGCGGCGAGCAGCTTCCACGCGTCCCACAGGTTGGCCAGATGCTGCGGCGGATTGCCCGTATCGACCGCCGCCTGCGCATCCTCGTAAGCAATGTTGTGCGCGATCCGCACGATGGCGCGGGTGAAGCGCCATTCGGTCACCCGGCCGTCTGCATCAATCACCAGGTGGCAGGCCATGGCCGCGCGCGGCTCGCCTTCTTTCAGCGAGCAGACATCTGCCGAGAGCACTTCGGGCAACATTGGCACCACGCGGTCGGGGAAATAGACCGAGTTGCCGCGCTTCCGCGCCTCGCGGTCGAGCACACCACCGGGCCGGACGTAATGCGATACGTCAGCAATGGCGACGAGCGCACGAAAGCCCCCCGCGCCGTCTGGCTCGGCCCAGATGGCATCATCGTGGTCTCGCGCGTCGGCCGGGTCGATGGCGACGATGGGCAGGTGCGTCAGGTCCTCGCGCTGTTCGGCGCTGAGCGGCAGTTTGGCGGCCAGCTCCGCCTCATCGAGCACGGCCTGCGAAAATGTATGCGGGATGCCGTACTTGTGGATCGCGATCAGGCTGTAGGCACGCGGCGCCAGCGGATCGCCCAGCACCTCGATCACTTTGACGCCGGCGCGCGGCCCCCGCCCGGCGGGCTCGGCCAGCACGAGGTTGCCCTTCTCCGCCTTGCCCAGATCCGACACCGGCGACGAATTGCGCACCCGCTTGTCCACCGGGGCGAGCCACGGCTTGCCGCTGGCGTCGAACTCGATCACGCCCAGTACGGCGCCCTCTTCGGAGGGCAGCTTCTTCATCGGGTGCGCGATGTGGCCGCTGCCTGCCTCCTCGGTGCGCGCCAGAATACGGTCACCGACGCGCAGCGCAGCCTGCTTCTTCTGCTCGATCACCCGCAGGCGCGGCGGCGGAGTGCCATCGTCTGGCTGCCAGCTTTCCGGAATGGCGACCGGCTCGCCCTCGTCGATCTCGACAATCCGCAGCACGGTGACGCGCGGCAACCCGCCCATGCGGTGGAAGGCGGTCCGCTTGCCGTCGATCAGGCCTTCCTCGGCCATGTCCTTGAGCAGGGCCTTGAGGCTGATCTTCTCCTGCCCCTTCAGACCGAAGTGGCGCGCGATCTCGCGTTTGCCCACGCTATCGTCGGCGGTCTGGATGAATTCAAGGATCTGCTCGCGCGAAGGCAAGCCGAAGTGGGGGCGTTTGACCATCATCCGGCCCTATCGATTGGGCCTGCGCGTGTCGAGATGATTGGGCGAGTTCAGACCTCTGCGGGCGCATCGCCATAGCGGTTTGGGCCCGGCGTGGACTGCAGCGCCCCGAACACGATCACCACCAGATATCCCACCCAGCCTACCAGGCTGAATATCTGTATGGGTCGATTGGCCGCCGCCAATTGCTCCATGTCGCCGGACTGCGTGGCGGCAGCCAGCGTGTCCATCATCTGCCCCACCTGCGTGAAGGCAAGATACTGGCCCAAGGCCACGGTCAACAGCGGGATCAGCGCGATCCAGCCCGGCTTGTTGCTGTCGTGCAGCCGGCGGACGAAGGCAGCCACGAACAGTGCTGCTGAAATCACCGCAAGCACGGCCCCGGCGGTGATCTGGCGCTCCACCATCGGGCCCATCTGCCCCATCATCATCGCGCTCATCTGCTCGGGCGGAACACCGTTCTGCGCCGCCGAGAAGACCCTGCTGAACATGTCCATCATCAGCGGCACGGCAATCACTACACCCAGCGCCATCTGGAACAGGACCAGCGCCAGGATGTAATACCAGAATGTCTGGCGGCTATCGCGCCCTTCGAACTTGGTCAGGTTGCGCAGGCAATGCTTTGTTTCGGCGATCATTGCGATTTCCCCCATGTCCCCGCACCATTGCTACCCGAAGGACACCTCAGACGGAAGTCACGAGCTGGGCCCCGGCAAAATCGGCACGAAATTGCCCCCCGGCACGGCGCTCGCCACGGGGCTTTCGCTGCCGTCTGCGGCCACGCTGCTGACGCCGAAGATCCAGTCGTCGCCGCGATCGGGCGCCAGGGTTACACTGTTCAGGTCAGCTGCCGCGTCCGCATCGAGCACCAGCCGCAGTTCCCAATCGCGCGCATCGGTGGCGCGGCGCCACACGTTGTAGCGCACCGCGCCAGCCACCGGCAGCCATTCGAGCAGCACATCTGTCCGCACAATGCCGTCGATCTGGATCTGCGGCGGCAGCGGTGCGCAAGCGAGCCGGTCGAGCGCGGCGACGTTCAGCCGGGTGACGCGGGCGAGATAAGGGAAGTCCATCCGGTCGATGGTGTCGCCGTAATCGATGCCGTTCTCGGCCCGCAGGTCCTGATGCTGGTGCTGGTAATCCTCCACCGCCACGCTGAAGCGGATCGCCGGCAGGCCGCGTTCGAGGAACGGGATATGGTCCCCGCCCCGCCCCATGCGGTCGCTGCGCCACACCTGCCGCACGTCGAGCCCCTGCCCCACTTGTCCGGCAAGCCCGTCGACCCAGCGCGACAAGTTGCGGCTGGGGCTGTCGTTGCCGCCACCACGGCTGCGCATCTGCGCCCGGGTGGCTTCGTCGGCATCGGCCCGCTCGCCTTCGGAGAACACGCGAACGTGGGCATCGTCGCACCAGCCGTCCGATCCGCAGGAGCCGCCGACGATATCGTTGTTGAGCACCGCCTTGACGGTCCAGCCTTGCTCCAGCGCGTAATCGGCCAGCAATTCACCGCCCAATAGGCCCTGCTCCTCGCCCGAGAGCAGCGCATAGACGACGGTGGTTGGATAGCGGCGCTGGCTGAGTACCCGCGCGGCTTCCAGCACCAGGGCGCTGCCGCTGGCGTTGTCATTGGCGCCGGGGGCATTTGCCGCCGCGTTCATCACGTCGGACGCGCGGCTGTCGATGTGGCCTTGCACAATTACCACCTCGTTCGGCCGCTCGCTGCCGCGCTGGATTGCAACCACGTTGCGCAACCGCGTGGGAGTGGGCACGCGCGCGCCGCTGACCATGCGTTCGGGCTGGACGACTTCGAGGCAATTACCGCAGGCGGCGGACATGGCGGCGAACTGTGCCGCACCCCAATCGAGCGCCGCGCCGATGCCGCGCTGCGGATCATCCTGCGCGGACAGGGTGTGGCGTGCCCCGAAGGCGACCAGCGCCTCGACATCGGCGTGCAACCGTTCCTGCGAAACGGTACTGGCGGGATCGGGCGATTGCGCCAGTGCGGGCGAAGCGGTGAGGGCCAGCACGGCCAGCGGGAGCAGGTATCGCATGAGCCGAACTCTGCGCCGCTCCCCGCGCGCGATCAATAGGCGCGCGCGACCAGGATGCGTTCGACCGCCGGTTCGCCGGTGAACACGCAGGCGCCATCGGCGGGCGCGCCATCGCGTGGCACGTTGCGGATGGTGAGCTTGAATGCCTTCAACCGCTCGGTCACCGCTTCCAGCGCCGCGCCGGTGGGCTTGGCCCACTGCACTTCCACCCAGCCCGGATATTTCTGATCCTCGGCGAAATGTGCCGCGACCTGATCCATCGAGGTAACGCCGCGCGTGATCTGGGCGTCACGCCGCTCGCGCGCTTCGGTGAACATCGCCAGCTGGATCTTCTCAAGCAGCGAGGGTGCTTGCGACGAGAACCCCTCGCGGCTGAGAAACTGGAAGGCGGGCTTGCCATTCTCGGCATTCCACAGCTGGTCGCGGCGCAGCATGGCCAGCTTGCCTTCCGCCATGTCACGTGGGCCAACCTCGACGATCAGCGGCGCACCCTTACGCACCCAGTCCCACCGCTTGGCGGCAGCCTTGCCGGGGGTCTTGTCAAGCAGCACGCGGATTCGCTCGCCAAAGGCGGTCAGCGGGATCTTGGCGAACATGTCGACCACTTCCTGGCAGTATTCGATCAGCGCTGCATCCTCGGGCGTTTCGCGCAGCATGGGGATGATAACGATCTGGTGCGGCGCGATCTTGGGCGGCACGCGCAGGCCATCGTCATCGCCGTGAGTCATGATGATGCCGCCGATCAGCCGCGTGGACACGCCCCAACTGGTGGTGTGGCAGAACTGCTGGCCGCCATCCTTGTCCTGATACTGGATGCCCGCTGCATGGGCGAAGTTGGTGCCGAGATAATGACTGGTGCCAGCCTGCAGCGCCTTGCCGTCCTGCATCATCGCCTCGATCGACCAGGTCTCCACGGCGCCGGGAAAGCGCTCGTTCTCGGGCTTTTCGCCGGCGATCACCGGCAGCGCCAGGTCATCCTCGGCACAGGCACGGTACATTTCCAGCGCGCGGTGCGTCTCGGCCAGCGCATCGGTGCGGTCGGCGTGGGCGGTATGGCCTTCCTGCCACAGGAACTCGGTGGTGCGCAGGAACATGCGGGTGCGCATTTCCCAGCGCACGACGTTGGCCCACTGGTTGGTCAGCAGCGGCAAGTCGCGCCAGCTCTGAATCCACCGCGCCATGGCATCGCCGATGATCGTCTCGCTGGTCGGGCGAACGACCAGCGGCTCTTCCAGTTTGGCCGTGGGATCGGGGATCAGCCCGCCCTTGCCGTCGGAAATCAGGCGGTGGTGCGTGACCACGGCCATTTCCTTGGCGAAACCCTCAACGTGCTCGGCCTCGCGGGTGAAGTTGCTCAAGGGGATGAAGATCGGGAAATAGCAGTTCTGCACCCCTGCCGCCTTGATGCGGTCGTCCATCAAGCGCTGGATACGTTCCCAGATGCCATAGCCCCACGGCTTGATCACCATGCAGCCGCGCACGCCCGATTCCTCGGCCATGTCGGCGGCGGCGATGACTTCCTGATACCAGGCCGCGAAATCGTCGGCGCGCCGGGTTTGCAATGCGTGGCGGATGGCTGACATGGAAACCTGACTGCTGCTGACTAGGAGTGCAGGCCCATGACCCGGCGCCGCCCCCAAGTCGAGGGGCAATTTGCGCCGGTCATCTAGCTGGTGGTCATCAGGCGGGCGATCAGCCGCCGAGGCGGTCGAGCTGATCCTGCATGGCCTTCATCTGCGCGCGCAGCTTGCCCAGTTCATCGTTACTGTCGCCCGATGTCGGGGCAGTCGAAGGCGCGCCCGGCCCTTTGGGCATGAACGCCGTCGCCGCGGCCTGGAACATCGCCATGTTGCTTTCGGCCATCTTGGTCAGTGTGTCGGCGCCCACGCTGGTCTTGAACACATCCTGCAGGCGCGACTGGTTGGCGCGGAAGTTGTCCATCGTCGCTTCAAGGTAGGACGGCATCAGCGCCTGCATTGAATTGCCGTACATCGAGATCAACTGGCGCAGGAAGCTGACCGGCAGCATCTGCTCGCCGTTGGTCTCTTCTTCCATGATGATCTGCGTCAGGATCGCGTGGGTGATATCGGCCCCGGTCTTGGCATCGAGCACCTGGAAATCGGTGCCGTCTCGCGTCATCCGCGCGAGGTCATCCAGCGTGATGTAACTTGAAGAACGGGTGTTGTAGAGCCGCCGGTTGGCGTACTTCTTGATGATTACCGGGTCATCCCCGGACCCCTTGGTTGAGGCCATATTCGCTGCACCCCTGAAAGATATTTTTGCGACCGCTCAATACTTAGCACATGCAACATAACGTTGCAAAAAGAAGTTAACGGGTCACTGTCGGGCGAAGCGATCGCCAAGGATGGTCAGCAATTCGTATTGCGACAAGCCGGACAGCGCAGCTTGTTTCGGCAGGTCCATTGGAATATCGACGAAATCGCCCGCCTTGAGGTCGACCGCCAGGGTGCAATCGACCACCGTCATATCCATCGACACCCGGCCAAGGACAGGCAGGTCGCAACCGTGGCTGGTCAAGCTGTTGCCTGGCCCTCGCACGCGCAAAAAGCCGTCGGCATAGCCGATTGCAACGGTGGCCACCTCCATCGGGCAAGCAGCGGCAAACGTGGCATTGTAGCCAACGCTGTCCCCCGCAGCGAGGGTGCGCCGCTGGATCACCTCGGCCTGGAGCTGGACCACGGGGCGTATGGCAGAAGCCATTTCGGGCCGCGCAATGCCGCCGTAGAGCGCCAGCCCCGGGCGTGTCAGGTCAAAGTGATAGGGCGCACCCAAAGCGATCCCGGCGCTGTTGGCGAGGCTGGTCGCCCGCGCACCGACTTGCGGGATGACGCTTGCGAACCGCGCGAGCTGCACGTCGTTGAGCGCACTGTCCTCGTCCGCGCTGGCGAGGTGCGAGAGCAGCAGGTCAACCTCGAGCGCAGCCACCGCAGCATCGCCCAGTTGCTCGCGCGGCACGCCGAGGCGGTTGATGCCGGTGTCGACCATCAGATGGCACAGCCCGCCCCCAGCTGCGTTCCACAAGCCCGCCTGTTGCGCAGAGTTGATCACCGGCAGCACGCCCGTGGCCCGCGCAAAGTCCGCCTCCGCCGCGGTTGTCACCCCGTGCAGCACGCAGACTTCGCCCGCGGACACGTGGCGCAGCACGGCAGGAATCTCGCCCCAATGGGCGACGAAGAACTGGCGGCACCCGGCATCGCGCAGTGCGGGGACCACCGCATCCACGCCCAGGCCGTAGGCATTGGCCTTGACCGCCGCCCCCGCCGCCGCCGCGCCTGACATGGCATCGAGCGTACGCCAGTTGGCCGCCAGGACTGCCGTATCGACCAGCAGGCGCAGCGAAGCGGGCGGGAGGTCAGCCATTGTCGTCGGAAAAATCGCGTGGCGGACCATTCGGCAGGCCCCACCAGCCGACCACCAGCGCCAGCACCAGCAGCACAAAGCCGTACCATTGCCCGGCGTAGATATCGCCCGTCCGCGCCACGATGTAGCCTGCGATCAGCGGCAGGAAGCCGCCAAAATAGCCCGCACCGATGTGATACGGGATCGACATCGAGGAATAGCGCACCTTGGCCGGAAACATCTCGCTCAGCACGCCGGCCACCGGACCGTAGGTCGCGCCAGCCAACAGACCGAATACTGCCAGCAAGCCGATGATCGCCACAATGTTGGCGGCGGGCGGAACCTGCTTGGTGCTGTCATAGCCGTGTTGCGCCAACAGCGCGGCGATGGTGTCGCGGTTGTCCGGGTTGCCTGGCTCGTTCGCGAGGCTGGTCCGATCCGCCCCGAACGCGACCGCCAGCTCTGGCGCGGTGGCCACTTCATAGCCGAAGCCATGATCGGTCAGCACGCCCATCAGCTGGCCGCACTCGCTGACCTGTGCGTCGGCCAGCGGATCGTAGCGGCAATCGGGCCCGGACAGCACGATCGGCGCGGTGCGGGTCGCATCTGCCAGCTGCGGGTTGGCCAGGGCTCCCAAGCCCCAGAACAGCGGGAACAACAGCACCAGGCTGGCGACATAGCCCCACACGATCGGCTTCTTGCGGCCGATGCGGTCAGACAAGTGGCCGAAATAGATCATGAAGCCGACCGCGAACAGCGAGCCGAAACCCACGATCAGTTCCGCCGCGGTATCCTCCACTCGCATCGGCCCCTTGAGGAACGACAGCGTCGAGAAGAACGCGGTGTAGAACACGATGGTCAGCCCGCAAGCCACGCCGAACAGTGCCACGAAGATGCGCTTCTTGTTGCCTGGGTAAGTGAAGCTTTCGACGAAGGGATTGTGCGACATCTCGCCCGCTTCCTTCATCGCGCGGAACACTGGGCTTTCGTTCAGTTTCAGCCGCATCCACAGCGATACCGCCAGCAGCACGATGGAAATGATGAACGGTACGCGCCAGCCCCATGCGGCAAAGACATCGGCCGGGATCAGGAACCGGCAGCCAAGCACCACCAGCAGGCTGAGGACGAATCCGCCGACCACGCTGGCCTGGATAAAGCTGGTGTAGAACCCACGCTTTCCGGGTGGAGCATGTTCGGCCACATAGATCGCCGCGCCGCCGTATTCGCCGCCCAGCGCCAGCCCTTGCGCCACCCGCAACAGGATGATGAGCATCGGTGCGACATAGCCAATCGACGCCACGCTGGGGACAAAACCCACTCCGGCGGTGGCTATGCCCATCAGCGTCACCGTGACGAGGAAGGTGTACTTGCGGCCCAGCTTGTCGCCCAGATAGCCGAACAGCACCGCACCCAGCGGGCGGAACCCAAACCCGATGGCAAATCCCGCCCAGGTCAAGAGCAGCGAGAAGGTGGCATTATCCGCCGGAAAGAAGGCTTGGCCGATAAACGTGGCCAGCGTGCCATAGATGAAAAAGTCGTACCATTCGAACACTGTACCGGCGGACGATGCCGCGATGACGAGACGTATTTCCTTGGCGGTGGGCTCACCCTCCGTCGTTGCACCGGTACTGCTGCTCATTGATCCCCCCACACGTGTTTCGCCGGGGTTAGCTGGCTGCGGGCGTGCTGGAAAGGGCCGCGATGGCCGCCTTCCACGGCAGGATGATCGCGCCGTGCCGCGCCGGATAGCTGCGCGCGGGCTCGATCATGGAAAGCCCAGGCCAATCGGGCAGCGGCGCCTCGCCCTCCAGCCAACCCTCGATCCGGTCGTGCATTCCTTGCAGCGTTGCCAGATCGCTGCCTAGGGCGTGGCGGGCGAACAGCGCTGCGGACGCCTGCCCCACGGCGCAGGCCCTGACCCGCAGGCCCAGTGTTTCGATCAGCCCTTCGGCGTCGAGCGCAAGGTCCAGCGACAGCGTGCTGCCGCAAGTCGGTGCCCGCGCGTCGCCATGCAGCGGCAGGTTCTCCATCGCCGGCCAGCGCGCCAGTTCCAGCGTCAGGGCGAGCAATTCGGGCGTATAGAGGCGCTCGGCGCTCAATTTACTCGGCCTCGGCATCGGCGCGGCCCTCGACACGGGCGCGGCGCTCCTCGATCAGCAGCACCATTGCTTCGGAACTGGCGTTGATGAACGGATAGGTGCGTGCAGTGCTGATCCACAGCGGACGGCCGCTGGCACCCCATACCGCGTCGTAGCCGAGCACCAGCAGCGAGAAGGCCATCACCACCACGATCACGCCTTTCACCGCGCCGAAACCGAAGCCAAGCACGCGGTCGATCGGGCCCAGCACCGAAGCGCGCGCGGATCGCCCGGCGCGGCCGGCAATCAGGCGCATGGCGGCGTATGGGATCAGCATCAGCAGCGAAAACGCCAGCAGCGAGGCGCTGATCGGTCCGCCGGTATAGGCGAAAATCGCCGCAGTCAGGTCAGTGTGGAGCGCACGGACGGCGAACACGGCCAGCACCCAGGCAGCCAGCGACAGCAGTTCCTGCACGAAGCCGCGCATAAAGCCGCCTGCCGCCGCCACGCCGACGATAAGCAGCACAATAAGATCGAACGCGGTCATAGAGATGCGCAGCCTATGCGGTTGCCATCACCCGGTCAACGAGTGCCGCCAGCCCGCCGAGGCCGGCATAGCGCAGTTTTGGCGCGCCCTCATCGTCATCGCGGCGATCATCCTTGGGTCCGCAGGCCTGGTCAAACCCCAGCTTGGCAGCTTCCTTCAGCCGCAGGTTGCCGTGCGCCACAGGGCGGATTTCGCCCGACAAAGCCACCTCGCCGTACCACACCGAGCGCATCGGCAAGGGCTTGTCCGCCAAGGCAGACACCAACGCCGCAGCCACCGCCAGGTCTGCCGCCGGGTCTGCCAAGCGATAGCCGCCCGCCACATTGAGATAGACCTCGGCCGAGGAGAAGCTGAGCCCGCAGCGCGCCTCCAGCACGGCGAGCAGCATGGCGAGGCGTCCGCTGTCCCACCCGACCACCGCGCGGCGCGGCGTGGCGCCCGATTGCAGCCGCACGATCAGCGCCTGAATCTCGACCAGAACCGGGCGAGTGCCTTCCAGCGCGGGGAACACCGCGCTACCCGCCACCGGCTCGTCCCGTCCCGTGAGGAACAGCATTGAGGGGTTGCCAACCTCGGTCAGCCCCTGCCCTTCCATCGCGAACACGCCGATCTCGTCCACCGCGCCAAAGCGGTTCTTCAGCGCGCGCAGGATGCGGTACTGGTGGCTCCGCTCGCCCTCGAAGCTCATCACCACGTCGACCATGTGTTCGAGCACGCGCGGCCCGGCGATGGTGCCGTCCTTGGTCACATGCCCGACCAGCACCAGCGCGACATCGTTCTCCTTGGCATAGCGAATCAGCTCGAACGCGCTCGCCCGCACCTGGCTGACCGTGCCCGGCGCGCCCTCGATCATGTCGGAATGCATCGTCTGGATCGAATCGATCACCACCAGCGCGGGCGGCGGCCCATCGGCCAGCGTGGTGAGGATATCGCGCACCGATGTGGCGGCAGCGAGTTTCAGCGGCGCATCGGCCAGACCCAGCCGCGTAGCACGCAGGCGAACTTGTCCGGCTGCCTCCTCACCGCTGACATAGACCGCCAGACCGCCGCCCCGCGCGACCGAGGCCGCCGCCTGAAGTAGCAGCGTGGACTTGCCGATCCCCGGCTCCCCACCCATCAGGATCGCGCTGCCGGGTACGATGCCACCTCCCAAGGCACGGTCGAACTCGGCAATCCCGGTGCTGCGCCGGGCGAGCGGCGGAGTTGCCACGTCGAGCGCCTCCAGCGCAATCCGCCGGCCACCGGCTGACAAATCATGCTTGGCGGCGAAGGCCGTCTCAGGCGCGTCCTCCACCAGCGAGTTCCACGCCAGGCAATCGACGCACTGACCCTGCCAGCGATGTGTGACGCTGCCGCATTCGGTGCAGACATATCGGCGTTTGGGCTTGGCCATGCATTTGTGCGTAACCGGAACATAGGTGGAACGCAATTGCCAATTGCCATTCGACCCGCCACAAGCCTTGGCATGCGCCAGAAGGAACTCCGCATTGCCCTGATCTGTTACGGCGGCGTGAGCCTGGCGGTCTATATGCACGGCGTGACCAAGGAAATCTGGCACCTGGCCCGCGCCAGTCGCGCATTCCATGCCGGTGAAGACACCGAAACCGGCAGCGCGGCGATCTATCGCGAATTGCTGCAACACATCGCCGAGGAGCAGGCGCTCGCCCTCCGGGTCCTCCCCGACATCCTCACCGGCGCCAGCGCGGGCGGAATCAACGCCGTGTTCCTGGCGCAGGCAATCCATACCGGCCAATCGCTCGATCCGCTGACCGACCTGTGGCTGGAAACCGCCGACGTCGACCGCCTGCTCGATCCCGAAGCCAACGTGTGGACCCGCGCGACCAAGTTCTGGGCGCCGCCGCTGGTCGAGCACCTGCTCTCACGCCCCGGCAACGTGGTGTCGGAAAGCGTCGCCCCCGAAATGCGGCAGGAGGTGCGTGGCAAGCTGTCGCAATTTGTGCGCAGCCGGTGGTTCCAGCCGCCGTTCTCGGGATACGGCTTTTCGTGCCTGCTGGCCGATGCGCTGCAGGCGATGGAACAGTCACCCGCCGGACAGCCCTTGCTGCCGCCCGGCCATCCGCTGGACTTGTCGGTCACAGCGACCGATTTCCACGGCTATCGTCAGGTGTTGCACCTCAACAGCCCGGCGCAAGTGGAGGAAAGCGAACACCGGCTGACCATCGGCTTCCGTTCACGCGTTCCGCAGGCTGCCGGCCATGCCCTCGCCCCGCTGCCGGAACTGCTGCTGGCGGCGCGTTCCACCGCCAGCTTTCCCGGCGCGTTTCCACCGCTTCGCCTGGCCGAGATCGACCGGGTGGCGCACGATCGCGGCATCGGCTGGCCCGACCGCAATGCGTTTCTGGCGCGGATCATGCCCGCCCATGCGAGCGATGCGGAGCGCGAGGCGGTGTCGCTGATCGATGGCTCGGTGCTGGTCAACGCACCGTTTTCCGAAGCGATGGGCGCCTTGCAGGACCGACCGGCGCAGCGCGAGGTGGACCGCCGCTTCGTCTACATCGACCCCACGCCCGACCCCGGCAAACACCCGTCGGTCGATAATCCCGAAGTGGGCTTCTTCCGCGCGATCTTCGGCTCGATCTCGTCGATCCCGCGCGAACAGCCGATCCGCGACAACCTCGAGGCGATCGAGGCGCAATCGCGCGAGGCGGGCCGGCTGCGGCGCATGCTCGATGCGCTGCGGCCTGACGTCGAACGCACGGTGGAGAAGCTGTTCGGCAACACCTTCTTCCTCGACAGCCCCACGCCCGCGCGGTTGGCCGTGTGGCGGCAGAAAGCGCAGCAGGCGGCGGCCGAGCAGGCGGGCTATGTGTTCCATTCGTATGCCCAGGCCAAGTTTGCCGGGATCGTCGACCGGCTGGCGCGTTTGGTGCTGGCGCACGCGCCCAGTTTGCAGGCGCACGATGCCTTTACCATGGGCGAGCGGCTGACCGGCCACCTCGACGCACATGGGCTATCCGGCCTCGCCTCCAGCAACGGCGGCGCGAGCGGGGAGGCCATCGCCTTCTTCCGCGCGCATGACATTGGCTTCCGCATCCGCCGCCTGCGCCTGATCGCCCGCCGCTTATCGCGGGAATGGGACGACGATCCAGCGGTCTGCGACGCCGACCGCGATTGCGCGCGCGAGGTGATCTATCGTATGCTGGCGCTGTATTTCGTGCGCGAAGGCAGCGATTTCCTCGGGCCCGGTTTTGCCGACACGGCCGAGCGGGTACTGGTCGATCCGGGCCTTGTGCTGGACGAGATGGCCCGAGTGCGCGACCTTGACGGGCTCGACCGGCAGGCCGAGGCGCTGCTGGCGGAAGGGATGGAGGCCATGCCCAAGCCGCTGCGCCGCAAGGTGTTGCTCGGCTATCTCGGGTTCGCGTTTTACGATGTCGCCACCCTGCCGCTGCTGCGCAACGAGGGGGTGACCGAGTTCGATCCGGCCAAGGTCGATCGCATCTCACCCGAGGATGCCTCGTCGATCCGCCAGGGCGGCGCGGCGGCGACATTGCGCGGGATCGAGTTCTACAACTTCGGCGCTTTCTTCAGCCGCGCCTACCGCGAGAACGATTACCTGTGGGGCCGCCTGCACGGGGCCGAGCGGATGGTCGATCTGGTCAACTCGGCGATGATCGCGCCATTGGCGCCCGATGCGTGCCGCGACTTCAAGCGGCGCCTGTTCCTCGCGATCCTCGACGAGGAACAGGGCCGCCTTGTGGCCGAGGCCGGTCTGGTGGCCGGGATCCGCCGCGAAGTGGAACAGCGGATGCGCTGAGCGCGATCAGCCGGAGAAAGCGTCCTTCAGCCGGTTAAAAAAACCGCGGCTCTCGGGGCATTCCTCACCCGCTTCGGTCTCGCGGAATTCGCACAGCAATTCCTTCTGGCGGGCGGACAGCCTGGAGGGCGTTTCCACCTGCACTTCGACCACCAGATCGCCCCGCCCGCGCCCTTGCAGCACCGGCATGCCTGCGCCGCGCTTGCGCAATTGCTTGCCCGACTGGATGCCGGCGGGAATGTCGATGGTGTGCGTCTGGCCGTCGAGGCCGGGAATATCGACGCTGCCGCCGAGCGCGGCCGTGGTGAAGCTGATCGGCATGCGGGTGAACAGCGCGGTGCCTTCGCGCTCGAACACCGGATGCCGCTTGACCTGGATAAAGATGTACAAGTCGCCCGCAGGCGCGCCTTGCGGCCCTGCCTCGCCCTTGCCCGACAAGCGGATGCGCGTGCCGTTGTCGACGCCGGGGGGAATATCGACCTGCAGCTTCTGCAGCGTGTCGCGCCGTCCCTCGCCCCGGCAATCGCGGCATGGGCTTTCCAGCACTTCACCGCGACCGTGGCACACCGGGCATGGCCGCTCGATCACGAACAGGCCTTGCTGGGCGCGGACCTTGCCGTGGCCGTGACAGGTGTTGCACCCGCGCCTGCTGGTGCCGGGCGTTGCGCCGGTGCCCGTACAGGTATCGCACGCGGTGGCGACCTCGACTTCGATCTCGGTGGACTTGCCGTCGAAGGCGTCCTCCAGGCCGATCTCCATGTCGTAGCGCAGGTCCGCCCCGCGCCGTGGGCGTGCGCGACCCCCGCCACCGCCAAAGGAGCTGCCGAAGATGGTCTCGAAAATATCGCCGATATCGCCAAAGTCGGCGCCGCCGTTGAAGCCGCCCTGCCCGCCGCCGCCCTGCGTGAAAGCAGCGTGGCCGTAACGGTCGTAAGCGGCCTTCTTCTGCGGGTCCTTCAGGCAATCATAAGCGACGCTCATGGCCTTGAAGCGCGCCTCTGCCTCGGCATCGCCGGGGTTGCGGTCCGGGTGGTACTGCATGGCCAGCTTGCGATAGGCGCGCTTGATGGTTTCGCCATCTGCGGTGCGCTCAACCTCGAGCAGCTGGTAAAAATCGATTTCTGCCGAAGACATGCGGCCCCCTCAAAAACCTGCCGCCACCGGCACTTGTGAACCGGCGGCGGACTGGTTTCGCATCAGGCTGGTCAGCCCTTGTTTTCTTCGTCGACTTCGGAGAATTCGGCGTCGACCACGTCCTCTTCCGGCGCGGACGAACCGCCGGTGTCACCGCTGCCTTGCGATGCAGCCTGATCCTTTTCATAGATCTGCTGGCCCATCTTCATCGCCGCTTCGGTCAGCGCAGTAGCCTTGGCGGTGATGACTTCGGCATCATCGCCTTCGAGCGCGGTCTTGACCTCGGCAATCGCCGCTTCGACCGCAGCCTTGGTCTCCGCGTCAACCTTGTCGCCGTTCTCGTCGAGCTGCTTCTGCGTGGCGTGGACCATGCTGTCGGCCTGGTTGCGGGCTTCGGCAGTGGCGCGACGCTTCTTGTCCTCGTCGGCGAACTTCTCGGCGTCGCGGACCATCTGATCGATGTCGCTATCCGACAAGCCACCCGAGGCCTGGATGCGGATCTGGTGTTCCTTGCCGGTGCCCTTGTCCTTGGCGCTGACGTTGACCAGACCGTTGGCGTCAATATCGAAGGTAACCTCGATCTGCGGCACGCCGCGCGGGGCGGACGGGATGCCGATCAGGTCGAACTGGCCGAGCAGCTTGTTGTCCGCCGCCATCTCCCGCTCGCCCTGGAACACGCGGATCGTCACCGCCTGCTGGTTGTCCTCGGCAGTCGAGTAGGTCTGCGTCTTCTTGGTCGGGATCGTGGTGTTGCGGTCGATCATGCGGGTGAACACGCCGCCCAGCGTCTCGATACCCAGCGACAGCGGGGTCACGTCGAGCAGCAGCACGTCCTTCACATCGCCTTGCAGCACACCGGCCTGGATCGCGGCGCCCATGGCGACCACTTCATCCGGGTTGACGCCGGTGTGCGGCTTCTTGCCGAAGAACTCCTCGACCACTTCGCGCACCTTGGGCATGCGGGTCATGCCGCCGACGAGCACGACCTCGTCGATGGCCGACTTGTCGAGCCCGGCATCGGCCAGCGCCTTCTTGCACGGCTCAAGCGTCCGCTTCACCAGGTCGGCCACCAGCTGCTCCAGCTTGGAGCGGGTGAGCGCTTCCACCAGATGCAGCGGAGTGGTGCTGCCACCTTCCATGCGGGCGGTGATGAAGGGCAGGTTGATCTCGGTCTGCGCGGACGAAGACAGCTCGATCTTGGCCTTCTCGGCGGCTTCCTTCAGGCGCTGAAGAGCGAGCTTGTCGGTCTTCAGGTCCATGTTTTCCTTCTTCTTGAACTCGGCCGCGAGGTATTCGACGATCACGCCGTCGAAGTCCTCACCACCAAGGAAGGTATCTCCGTTGGTGCTCTTCACCTCGAACACGCCATCGCCGATCTCGAGGATCGAGATGTCGAAGGTGCCGCCGCCAAGGTCATAGACGGCGATGGTCTTGCCCTCGTCCTTGTCCATGCCATATGCGAGCGCCGCCGCAGTCGGCTCGTTGATGATGCGCAGCACTTCAAGGCCCGCGATCTGGCCGGCATCCTTGGTCGCCTGACGCTGCGCGTCGTTGAAATATGCCGGCACGGTGATCACCGCCTGGGTGACGGTTTCGCCCAGATAAGCCTCGGCGGTTTCCTTCATCTTCTGCAGGATGAAAGCGGAGACCTGCGAGGGGCTGTATTCCTCGTCACCGGACTTGACCCAGGCGTCGCCGTTCTTGCCATTGGTGATGGTGTAGGGGACCAGCTCCATGTCCTTCTTGGTCATGGGATCGTCGAACCGGCGTCCGATCAGGCGCTTGATCGCGAACAGCGTGTTGTCCGGGTTGGTCACTGCCTGGCGCTTGGCCGGCTGGCCGATCAGCCGCTCACCATCCTTGGTAAAGGCGACGATTGACGGCGTGGTGCGCGCACCTTCCGAATTTTCGATGACCTTGGGCTTGCCGCCATCCATCACCGCAACGCAGCTGTTGGTCGTTCCCAGATCGATACCGATAACTTTAGCCATTTAATCCCCACTCTTCCTAATGTTGACACCGCGCCTCCGACCTCCCGACAAAGCGGCAAGGCTCTCGTTGGCGGCTCGAAATAAGAACCTGTGTTTCACCTGGTCTTCGTGGGGGCGATATAGGTGCGCATTTCTGGCCGACAAGGGATCAGCCCCACTTGGCACACCGCTCGCACAGCCATAGAAGGGCGGCGATAATCAACGTGAGGGGAATGGCGCATGGTAACCCGGTCGATCATCAAGACCTTGCTGGCAGGCCTCGCGCCCGCAGCGCTGTTGCTGGGGCTGGCCGCCTGCAGCAGCGAGCCCGAAGTGCCGGTGGACGCCACCCCCGATGCGCCCGAGGGCATCACCGTCACCGGTGGTCGTCTCAATCTGCCGGGCGTGACGGGCAATCCTGGTTCGGTGTATTTCACGATCACCAATGCCAGTCCGGAAATGCAGATGCTGCGGTCGGCCAATGTGGCGGGCGCGGAAAGCGCAATGTTCCACGAGACGAGCGAGTACAATCTGCAGGTCGACATGCAGGAGATGACCGGCGTGCCGGTACAGGCTGGCGAAACGCTCGAATTCAAGCCCGGTGGCAAGCACGTGATGGTCATGGGCATCGATCCCGCGCTCCAGCCCGGCGGCGAGGTGGAGGTCACCCTCACCTTCGCGCGAGGTGACAAGATCAGCTTCCCGGCGCGCGTCCTGGCGGCGGGCGACGAAGGCTAGGGAGCAGACGCTGGCCGAGACTATCGCGCCCGTTATCGCCCCCTGCCCGGTCGGCGGCGCGCGACCGCTGTCGCCGGGTGAGATCGCGCTGGCGTCGAGCGTGTTCGGCAAGGCGATTGACTATGCCAAGGTGAGCATCCGCCGGCGCAAGTTCTTCCCCTTGCAGCCGCGCGGGGTGACGATGGCACCGCTTGGTCACCTGCATTTCCATCCCCAAAGCGGCATCTATTGCGACGATTTCGCGCACGGTACGCCGCACGCGCAGGCGCTGTTCATTCACGAGATGACGCACGTTTGGCAGGTGCAGACGCGCGGGCGGTGGTTCCTGCTGCTCCACCGCCATCCGTGGTGCCGCTACGACTACAGCCTCAAGCCGGGATGGACGCTCAAGCAGTACGGTATCGAGCAGCAGGCGATGATCGTGCAGCACGTCTTCACGTTGCGCGAGGGTCGTCCCGTGCCGGGCGCGCCGCCGCTGGAGCAATATC
>JBDSUF010000039.1:0-7790 GCA_039927835.1 Alteraurantiacibacter sp. | reverse complement strand
GTTTGCGGTCGGCTGCATGGGCAAGATCGAGGACGTCGAGACCAGCGAGGACGGCCGCTACAACATCGTGCTCGGCGGCGAGGCGCGCTTTCGGGTGTTGAGCGAACTGCAGGTGTCCACCCCGTTCCGCCAGGTCGAGGTTGAACTGCTCGAAGACGAGGGCGAAGACCTGCTTTCGTTCGCCGACCGCGCCGCGCTGGAAAGCGAAGCACGCAAGTTCGCCGACGCGCAGGGCTATTCGGTGGACTGGGATTCGGTCGCCCGGCTGGACGACATGACGCTGGTCAACGGCTTCTCGCAAATCGCCCCGTTCGATGCCGCCAGCAAGCAGGCGCTGCTCGAGGCCCCCACCCTGCGCGCCCGGTGCGAGGTGATGGTCCAGCTGCTGGAGTTTTTCGGCAAAGGTGATCCAGACGAGGAGCGGGTGACGTTGCAGTAAACGCTCAGGCGAACGAGCTCCGCAGCCCATCGATCACATATTGCGCCGCCAGCGCGGCCAGCAGCACACCCAGCAAGCGCGTGATCACCGCCTCCACCCGCGCGCCGACCAGTTTCATCAGCGGGCTGGCGGCCATCAGCGCGAGCAACGTAAGCACCATCACCGCCCCCAGCGCGACCAGCACCACGATGGTTTCCTGAGCGCCCTCGGCCTCGTTCTGCAGCAGCATCACCGCCGCGATCGCGCCCGGTCCGGCGAGCATCGGCATGGCCATCGGGAACACCGAGACGTCCTCGATCTCGGGAGTGGCGGCGACCCTCTCGGCCCGCTCCTCGCGCCGCTGGGTGCGCTTCTCGAACACCATGTCGAGCGCGATCATGAACAGCATGATCCCCCCGGCGATGCGAAAGCTGTCGAGCTCGATGTGCAGCGCGGCCAGCAGGTCCTGCCCGAACAGCGCGAACACCAGCAGGATCAGCGTGGCGATCAGGCAGGCCCGGATCGCCATCGAGCGAGCGAGCGCGGGCGTCGCCCCCTTGGTCAGCCCGGCATAGATCGGCGCGCAGCCGGGCGGGTCGATGACCACGAACAGCGTGATGAAAGCCGAGAGGAACAGCTCGATCATGCGGGCGGTGTTTCCGGCGCCACGCGCAGTTCGGTCACCCGCTGCCAGGTGCCCTCGTGCAGATAGTCGGCGCTGAACAGCCGTTCCCCATTGGCGCGGTGCTCCCAGCGCCACACCAGCGTGGCATCGTCCGATGCGCCGCTGCCCGCGCGGGTCGCATTGCCGGGCACCTCCTGCGGGCGGGCGGGCCGTGCCGCGCCGCGTAGTGGGCAATCGGCCACATGGCCGCGCACGCTGGGGATATCGACCACCTCGATCAGGTCATTGGGCGAGACAGCGGGCAGCGCGGGACGCGCGCGGGCGACGGGCTGCGGATTGTCCGCGCTGGATAAGTCGTAGGTCCACTTGTAGCTGCGGTTGCGCTGCAGCGCCCACACCGTGACATAGGTGCCGACCAGGCCGTCGGGCTGGCGATAGCGCCCCTCGGTCACCGCCAGCGTGCCGTCGCAGCTGGTCCACGCGGTGGACGGCGCCCATTGCTCGGCCTCGGCGGGATCGCCGCGGCCCGACAGCCAGGTGGCCGCATCGACCGGACCGCTCGCCTGATGGAGCAGCGCGCCGGGTCCGACCATATCGCGAAACGCGGTCCACTGACCCTCCTCGCGGCTGCGGCGGGCAAGGCTCCAGTCGGCGGCGGCGACGCGGCCCGGTTCGCCCGCCGTGCGCAGCGGACGGTGGCGCGAACGCTCCTCGCGCTCCTGCGCGGTAGCGGTCTGGACGGCAAGACCAGCCATGGTGACAAGGACGGTAGCGGCCAAGGCCAGACGAATGCGCACGAGCTTACCCTTCCGGGCCGGCAACGCGGCCCTCGATCACCGTCGCCATCCGCCCGCCGGTGAGTATGGCAAGGTGCCAACTGCGGCTGAGGTCGGTAGCGACGGTCAGGGTCATCGAAAGCGTGCCATCGGCTGAATGGAAGCTGAAACGCTCACCCTCCAATGGCATTGTGCGCGCAGGTTCGGATGGAGCCGAGAGTGGTGCAGCGGGGCAATCGGCCACCTGCGTGGTCACCTCATCGCCGCCCGGCAGAGGCTCGGGCAGCGTATCGCCCTGATCGAGCACCCACTTGTAACTGCCATCGTCCTGCCGCTGCCACACGGTGGTGAAATAGCCGACACTGCCGTCGGCTCGCTGCCACGGCCCGCGCGAGAAGGCGACAGTGGCATCGCAGCTGATCCAGACGTACCCGGGCTGCCAGGCGACCGCGCGCGGCGGATCGGCCCGACCCTGCAGGAACTCGTGCGCATTGACTGGCTGGGGTATGAACATCACGGCATCGGGCGTCGACCATGCGGCAAAGGCAGTCCACTGGCCTTGTTCTTGCGCTGCCTGCGCAAAAGCGCGCTCGGCGGCGGCGACTGCGGCGGGACCAGCAGCGGCACGCAGGCTCGCAGGTTCGACCACCAGGGCACATGCGGTCACAGGCAGCGCCGAAAACGCAATCAGGAAAGCACGCCAGTCCATCGCACCGGACTGCGCCGGCAGCCGACGAAAGTCAAAGCCCGCAGCTTCAGAGCATGCCGGTGATCAGGCTCGTTCGGAGACCAACGAGCAGTTCGCTCACGATAAACAGGACAATCAACAGGACCAGCGGCGAGAAATCGATCGCTCCGGTGTTGGGCATGATCCGCCGGATCGGGTTGAGCAGCGGATCGAGCACCGCATTCACCGCCGTCCAGATTGATGACACGAAGTTGTTGCTCATGTTGACCACGTTGAAGCTGATCAGCAGGCTGAGCACGAACTGGATGATCACCACCACTCGCACCAGGTAAGCGATGTAATTGACGATATTGATCAGCGCGAACAGCAAGGCAGTACCTTCCGGCAAGAGATCCCGCTCCAGCGTCTAGCCGATCAGGGACGGGTGTATCAATGGGCTAATACGCAGCAGGATCGTTCGGTGCCAATGCAGCCGAGCGGATCGTCCAGCGCAACTGCTGCGGCGTGGCGCCGTCGACATCGTTGACGCGGCGCAGGACCAGCGTGGCACTGGTCGGCGCGGTGGCCGGGGCTGAGGCATCGGCGAGCGACACCTCGACCGTGCAGAACAGCGAACCGGCCGCGCCCTCCTGCGTCATCGCGCCCAGCGTCAGCACCGGACTGGCGAGGCCCTGCACCAGGCTGTCGAACCCGGCCTTGCCCTCGGCATCGGGCATCCAGAACAGGTCGGCAAAGGTCAAGGCCTTGCGCCGCACGGCCCCGGCAAAGCCCTGCACCACAGCCGTGCAATCGCGGCTTTCGAGGACGGCCAGATCCTCAGGCGTCGGCCCAACTGGCGCCGGTGGAGGCGGAACGGGTTCGACCGCGATGCTCGGCTCGCTCGTCGGGGTCGGCGCGGCTTCGTCCACCGCATCGTCGCTGCACGCGGCCAGCAGCGCCAGCGCGGCCCCGGCGACCAGCGCCTTCACGCCGAAACCAGCGTACCCGCCCCGCGGCTGGTGAAGAATTCCAGCAGCATCGCGTGCGGCACCCGGCCATCGAGCACAACGGCCGCCTCGCAGCCCGATTCCACCGCCGTCACGCAGGTTTCCAGCTTGGGGATCATCCCGCCACTGATCGTGCCATCGGCCTTCAGCGCGGCGATGTCGGCGGGCTTGAGGTCGGTCAAAAGCTTGCCTTGCTTGTCGAGCACGCCCGCCACATCGGTGAGCAGGAACAGCCGCGCGGCACCCAGCGCGGCGGCAATCGCGCCCGCCATGGTATCGGCGTTGATGTTGTAAGTGTTGCCGTGCCCGTCGCTGGCAATCGGTGCGATCACCGGGATCATGCCGCCGTCGCTCAGCGTTTTCAGCACCGAGGTGTCGACTTCCCTGGGCTCGCCCACAAAGCCAAGGTCGACCGCCTGTTCGATCTGGCTGTCGGGGTCCTTCATGGTGCGGGTGACCTTCTCCGCCCGCACCATGTTGCCGTCCTTGCCCGAAATGCCGATGGCCTTGCCGCCCGCCTGCGCGATCCAGCCGACCAGTTCCTTGTTGATCGCGCCCGAAAGGACCATCTCTGCCACTTCCGCAGTCGCCTTGTCGGTCACCCGCAGGCCATCGACGAATTGCGATTCCACGCCCAGCTTCTTCAGCATGGCGCCGATCTGCGGGCCGCCGCCGTGGACCACCACCGGGTTGATGCCCACGGCTTTCAGCAGCACAATATCCTCGGCAAAGTCCTTCGCCGCCTCGGGATCGCCCATCGCGTGGCCGCCGTATTTCACCACGAAGCTGCGTCCCGCATAGCGCTGGAAATAGGGCAGGGCCTCGATCAGCGTCTCGGCCTTGAACAGCATTTTGTCGTGCGCATCGGTCATGGCTGCGCGCCATAATGGCTTTGCGGGCTGCTGCATAGCTGCCTGATCGGCACTTGCCCCGTGTCTCGCATGGTGGGACACCGTAGACATGAAGAACAAGGCATACGAAGAAGCGCTTGAGGCGCTCGAGCATGAACTGGTGGCTATGGCTCGCTGGGCCAGGGCCCGCAGCGAACGGGTGCTGGTGCTGTTCGAAGGGCGCGACACCGCCGGTAAGGGCGGGGCCATCGCCGCCATCCGCGACCGGCTCAACCCGCGCCAGTGCCGCGTGGTCGCCCTGCCCAAGCCGAGCGAGGCCGAGGCCGGCCAGTGGTACTTCCAGCGCTATGTGCAGCACTTGCCGGGCAAGGGCGAGATCGTGCTGTTCGACCGCAGCTGGTACAACCGCGCCGGGGTGGAACAGGTGATGGGCTTTGCCACGCCGGAGCAGGTCGAGGCCTTTCTGGCGGCGGTTCCGGTGTTCGAAAAGTTGCTGGTGGATGACGGCATCCGCCTGTTCAAATACTGGCTCAGCAGCGACCAGGTGGAGCAGGAAAAGCGCTTTGCCGAGCGGGTGGAAGATCCGCTCAAGCGCTGGAAGCTGTCACCGATCGACGTCAAGGCGCGCAGCCACTATGCCGATTACACCGATGCGCGCGAGGCAATGTTCGCCGCGACGCACACGCCTGACGCGTCGTGGACCGTGGTCGATTTCAATGACCAGAAGCGCGGGCGTCTGACGCTGATCCGCGACCTGCTCGACCGCTTGCCCGACTTCGATGTGCCCGAGGAGCCGCTCGACTGGCCAGAACTGGGCCATCCGCCGCTGGAGGAGCAGTTCGGCCTGCTCCAGCCGATCGCCGCCTTCCGCCGCAAGCACGGCGAGAAGGACGGGGACGACTGAGTGTCAGGAACTGGGGGGCTGCTTATTGCGGCGTGGCCGGCCAATCGGCCTCCTCCTCCCCGCGCGTCTTCCACAGCGAGTAGAGTACCCCGCCCGCGATCAGCGCGAAGGTCACGCCCAGGCTGATTGCGGCGGGGATCTTGCCGCCATCGAGCAGGAAATCGGCCACGAAGATCTTCGATCCGATGAACACCAGCACCGCCGCCAGCGCATACTTGAGGTAATGGAAGCGGTGGACCATCGCCGCCAGCGCGAAGTACAGCGCGCGCAGGCCCAGGATGGCGAAGATGTTGCTGGTGTAGACGATGAAGGTATCGGTGGTGATGGCGAAGATCGCCGGCACGCTGTCCACCGCGAACACCAGATCGGCCAGGTTGATCACCACCAGCGCCAGCAACAGCGGGGTGGCCGCGCGGACCATCTGGCCGGTCTTCTCATCAGGCACCTTGACGAGGAACTTGGGTCCGTGATGCTCCTTGGTCACGCGCATGTGCTTGGCTATCCAGCGGACCACCGGGTTGCCCGCCACGTCCATCGGCTTGTCCCCTGCGAACATCATCTTGATCCCGGTGAGGATCAGGAAGGCGGCGAACAGGTAGAGCACCCAATAGGCCTCTGCCAGCAAGGCAGCACCACCCGCGATCATCAGGCCGCGCAACGCGATCACCGCGACGATGCCCCACAGCAGCGCGCGATACTGGTACTTCATCGGCACGGCGAAGGTCGTGAAGATCAGGCTGATCACGAACACGTTGTCGATCGACAGCGCCTTTTCGATGAAGAAGCCGGTGAAGTACTCGGTGCCCGGCCCGGCCCCGCGCTCGAACCACACCCACACGCCGAACAGCATGGCGACAGCGATGTAGAAGGCGCTCAGCTTCAGGCTTTCGCCCACGCCCATCTCCTTGTCGTGCCGGTGCAGGAAGCCGAGGTCGAAGGCGGTCAGCAGGACCACGATGGCGAGGAAGGCGGCCCAGAACCACACGGGGGTTCCGAGCCAGTCGGCGGATAGCAGTTCGATCATCCCAATTCTCCGGGCCTATGCCAATAGGGGGGGAATCGGACAGCCTTTGCGTGTGTCAGCCGGGGAGGGGGGCTACCCGGGGTCGAGAACGCATCGGCTGTCCGATGCGGTCCGACATCACGAGCGTGGTCAGGAGACAACGCCCGCCAGAGGGGCCCGGTCCGCACCGCCATTATGGGGAGCGGCGCTGCCGCTTGCAAGACCTGCCGTTCATTGCGCCCTGATGCCCTTGCTGTAGAAGCGATGGGATGACGGTCGAACGCGGCAAGGTGGTGCCCCTCAGGCCTCGCAAGGGTGGGCGCAAGCCGCCGTGGGGACGCCCGCCGCGCCCTCCGCGCCGCTCGACCTGGCGACAGGCCTTCCGCGCGGTGCGCCCGTGGCTGGTGCTGATCCTCATCGCCACCGGCTGGTTCATCGCCCGCAACCCCGAGGCCTTCGAGCCACCCGCCTTTATGCAGACCGAGCCGCAGGCGATCGCCGGGCACTTCACCCGCTGCGGCCCCGGACGCGGTTACTACTGCGTGATCGATGGCGACACCTTCCGCATCGGCCAGCGCAAGGTGCGCGTGATTGGCATCGACACCGCCGAGGTCGACGCCCGCTGCCCGGCCGAGGCCATGCAGGCCGAGGCCTCGACTGCGGCGCTGCAGGCCTGGCTCAACCGCGCCTCGTTCCGCATCACCGCGCGGCTGGACGAGCCGGTCGACCGCTATGGCCGCGAGCTGGCCTTCGTGAAGCGCGTGCATCCCGATGGCCGCGAGGAGCGGCTGGCCGACTGGATGATCGCCAACGGCGGCGCGCGTCCCTACGGCGGGGAGGCGCGCCAAAGCTGGTGCTAACCCTACAACCTGGAACACATGGAACACAGTCCAGGGGCTGAATGTCAGCTTGCAGCCCAAAAGTGTCAGCTTGCGCGAAAAAGCGTCAGCTTGGGCCGCTCCATAAGGAACGGCGGGCGGGTTGGGTTGGAAGCGGAGCGTGGCCATCCGCATCGCCTGCCACCCGCGCCGCCTTGTAGGACAGCCCCCTCTTGACCGCAGCAGCCAACCCGGCGCACCAGCCGGGATGCCCACGCTGATCCTGCTCACGCTGTCCAACCTGTTCATGACCGCCGCCTGGTACTGGCACCTGAAAGGCGGGCCGGAGGTGGCCAATGCCCGCCCGCTCGGCTGGGTGATCCTGATCAGCTGGCTGCTGGCGGGGATCGAGTACTCGCTCGCCGTCCCCGCCAACCGCATCGGCTATGCGGGCGGATGGAGCCCTGGCCAGCTCAAGAACGCGCAGGAAGCCATCGCGCTGACGGTGTTCGGCCTGTTCATGGTCTTCGTGCTGGGCGAAGCAGCCAACTGGCGCCACGCGGCGGCCTTTGCCTGCATCATGGCGGCGGTGGCGTTCATGTTTGTGGGGAAGTGAGCGTGGTGTGCTGCGCTGGCAGCACCCCCGCCCGTTCGTCCTGAGCTTGTCGAAGGACCGCTTTTCTCTGCCAGGGTCGCGCGCAAATGCCCGAAGAAGGACAGT
>JBDSUF010000038.1:0-62793 GCA_039927835.1 Alteraurantiacibacter sp. | reverse complement strand
GCAATGAACGTGACCGTGCAGCGCGAGATGGAATCCATGGAGAAGTGGATGATCTTCCTTGCCTCCGTCGGCTCGACGGCGCCGTTCATCGGGCTGTTCGGAACGGTCTGGGGCATCATGAACAGCTTCTCGGCGATCGCGCAGATGCAGAACACCAACCTGGCCGTCGTTGCCCCCGGCATCGCCGAGGCGCTGTTCGCCACCGCCGTCGGCCTGATCGCAGCCATTCCGGCAGTGCTCGCCTACAACAAGATCAGCACCGACCTGTCGCGCTTCGCCTCCCGCCTCGAAGGGTTCTCGACCGAGTTCGGCGCGATACTGTCGCGCCAGTCCGAAGCGAGCCTGGCCGATGCCGGCCCCGCCGGCGCCCGGGCGCGCTGACATGGCGTTCTCGATGCCCGGCAATGGCGGCGGACGCCGCAAGCGCTACCAGCCGCTGGCCGAGATCAACGTCACACCGATGGTGGACGTGATGCTGGTGCTGCTGATCATCTTCATCATCGCCGTGCCCGTGGCGATCCAAACGGTGGAGGAACTGCGCATTCCGATCATCCGTTCGATCGCTTCGGACAACAAGGTCGAGAACCTGCTGATCACCATCACCACCACCGACGATGCCGGGCTTGAGCCGGGTTTCACCGACACCGCCTATTCGGGCGCTTCGCGCAACGGGCAGTGCCGCGTCTACTTCAACAACGTGACGCCGGTGTCTTCCACCGAGCTTTACGACAAGGCGTTCCAGCGGCTCGACCAGTTGGTCAAGCGCGCCGGCGGCGCCGAGGCGATGATGGCGAATCCGGAACTGATCCCGCAGGTCCACATCCGTGGTGACGTCAACGCCCCGTGGCGCTGCGTTGCCGGCACGATCTACAACATCCAGGCGGCCGGCTATCCCACCGTCGGCTTCATCTCGAACCCGATCGATCCCGAAGGCTGAGGCTGACAGGCCAAAGCAGACGGTACCGGTTTCGCGATCACACTTAGGAGTAACAAGACATGGCAATGTCAGGCGGCAGCGACGACGGCGAGCCGATGATGGATATGAACATGACGCCGTTGATCGACGTCCTGCTCGTGCTCCTCATCTGCTTCATGATGTCCATCCCCATTGCTACCAATGCGATCAACATCGATCTGCCGGCCCCCACCCCGCCACCGCTGGTGCCGCCGCCGGACCCGGTCGTCAACAAGGTCGTGCTGACCCCGACGAACCAGATCCTGTGGAACGGCAACGCGGTCAACCAGGGTGAGCTGGTGTACCAGTTGCAGCAGACGCTGACCTATCCGGTCGAGCCCGAGCTGCAGTTCGAGCCCGAGGCGCAGGCCAGCTATGAGCTGTCGGCCAATGTCCTGAACATCATCAAGGCATCGGGCGTCACCAAGTTCGGCTTCGTGGGCAACGAGCGGTATCGCCAGTTCGACAAGTAAGCCGCGAAAGCAGCTTGCAGTCACCAGATCGAGGGGCGGGTTTTCCCGCCCCTTTTTCTTTGCCCGCAGGCCGCATCGGATAGCGCGAGCCGGTCCTTACGAGCAGATAGGCCTGCGCGAGGGAGCCTAGGTGCACATCGGGCTTGACGTCACCTTGCTGTTGTGATGTTATTCTGTAACATACCCAATCGGACGACGACAAGGAAGCAACGCGAAGGAGAGGTCAGCATGAGTGCCACCACTGTGCGCCGGTACCGCCGGTCCTATCCATCGTACCGCGTCAATGCCTACCAGACCTCCGCCACCAGGCCGATCGCCGAGATCAACGTCACGCCGCTGATCGACGTCATGCTGGTGCTGCTCGCGCTGCTGATCATGACCGTGCCCTTGGCCATGCACCGGACTGCGGTGGACCTGCCGCGACCGGGATCCCCCCGCGTTGAAACGCCCGAGGTCGCCCTCACCATCGACCCGCAAGGCCAGGTGTTCTGGAACGGCGCGCCGGTCGACCGCCCCACCCTCACTCAGCACCTCGAGGCCGCCGCCGCGCAAGAGCAGCAGCCGCTGGTCCGCTTCCAGCCCGACCCGCTCGCCAGCTACAATGCCGCCGCGCAAGTGATCGCCCTGACCGGCGACGCGCACATCGAAAACTTCGCCTTTATCGGCAACGAACAGTTCCGTACCTTCGGGCGGTGAAACCCGTGCCCAGCCGCCGTCTGCGCAAGCTCCGCCCGTTCGGCCACGGCGAACCGTTGGCGCGGATGGTGGCAGGGCAGCTTTTGTGGTTGGGCGGATAGAACCGGCCTTTCAGCAAACGACCCCATAGCGGACGACAGCGGAGCGCGTTAACGTCGATCTATGAGCAAACAAGGTTTCGACGCCCTGATGCACGACGCCTGCGTGGTTTGGGGTTTTTGCGGATGTGTGAAAGGCGGTGAGCCGCTTCACGTTACGCAGTTAATTCCACCGGACGGCCCCGTGCATGCGAGGCAATTCGTGGAGTGGCTACTGCTGGCAGACAACGTCAATCCTAACCATTCGAAGTTTGATCGCCAAAAAGATGCAATTTTCGCATCTTTCCTAGCTCACATGGGCGGCGAAGTTGTCGACGCGGATTTGCTTCGGTGGAGCGATAGCGAGCAGACAGGTTGCGACTCCGACGTGAAATATCGTGGCGAGATAGCCGACGATATGGATGGCAGCTAACCACCTCCATTCCCGACATCGCACTACAGATCACCATTTCCAAGAAGCGGACATCGTTAAGTCACCTTGCCCGCAACCGGGGGCAAGTGTGGTCAATCCGTCATCCGGGACCGGCTATCGCTTAACTCCCCGGACTTGCTGCGCGGCGGTGCTATCCTTGGCGAGGTCGCACAGAACCAGCACTGGCCCGGAACAGGTCCGGGCTGACAAAGTGGGGGGGTGATTGGTCGCTCTGCAAAAGCGATCCGCCGAGCCCTTCTCCGCAACCCTCTCCCGCAAGGGGAGAGGGAGCAAGCCACAGCATCCCCGCCGGAGAGGGGGCACCCCCTCTCACACCCGCATCGCCGCCGCGCTCAAACTCTCCGCCTCCAGCAACAGCTCCTCATCCGCCGCGCCTTGCGGCACCGCTTCGCGGCCGATCATCACCAGCACCGGCACCGCCAGCGGGCTCACCCGGTCGAGCACGACGTGTTCGGTCCGCTCTGCCGAAGTCTCCAAAACTTCGGCCAGCCGGGCGATATCGGTCATCTTGCTGCGCGCATCGGCCCAGGCGGCCTCGATCAGCACGTGATCGGGCTCATACTTGCGCAGCACGTCGTAGATCAGGTCGGTGCTGAAGGTCACTTGTTTGCCGCTCTTCTTCTTGCCTGGATGCTGCCGCTCGACCAGCCCGCCGATCACCGCCACCTCGCGGAACGCGCGGCGCAGCAGGTGCGAATCCTGCACCCAGTCGACGAACTCTTCGGCCAGAATGGTCGGCGACAGCAACACGCGCGGGTCGTCGACCGGTTTGAGGCCCCACACCGCCAGCGAATAGTCATTGGCCACAAAGCCG
This sequence comes from Alteraurantiacibacter sp., assembly GCA_039927835.1. Taxonomy (GTDB): domain Bacteria; phylum Pseudomonadota; class Alphaproteobacteria; order Sphingomonadales; family Sphingomonadaceae; genus Alteraurantiacibacter. Next base: position 59,324 of record JBDSUF010000038.1, on the reverse strand, counting down.
CCGGGCAGCAGGCCCATGTCCTCCATCCGCTTGGTGATCAGCATGCCGAGCGACTGGTTCGCGTTCCACCCGCAGAAGGTGTAATAGACCGTGTAGTGCCTTGCCGCGTGCGGGAAGCTCTCCACCAGCAGGTTGTTCGGCCCCGGCAGGCTGGAGCGCCAGTCCTGCATCTCCAGCCACTCGCGCACTTCGTCGGGCAGGCGGCCCCATCCGGCACGATCGACCAGCAGCCCGCGCACGCGCTGGGCCAGATGCGTGGTCAGCGGCAGCCGCAGCCCGCCGTAACTGGGGATCATCGCCGCCTTGGTGCTGGCGCGCACCACCAGATCCATGTCCTTGCAGCTCTCGACCTCCAGGTTGAGGCCGGAGAACTGGAACGTATCACCCGGACGCAGGCTGGCGGCAAAACGCTCCTCCACCTTGCCCAAGGATCGCCCATTTCGGAAGCGCACCGTCAGCATCTCCGAATCGACGATGATCCCGGCATTCATCCGGTGGCGGGTCGCCTGTTCGGGGTGCGCCAACCGCCACACGCCCGTCTTGTCACGCACAATGCGGCGGAAACGATCATAGGCCTTCAGCGCATAACCGCCGGTGGCCACGAAATTGAGCACGCGGTCCCACGCCGCCTGATCCACCCAGCTATAGGCGAGCGTCGAGCGGACCTCGGCCAGCAGCGTCGCTTCATCAAACGGGGCGGCGCAAGCGCAGGCCATCACGTGCTGCGCCAGCACGTCCAGCGCGCCGGGGCGGAAATCCTCGCCATCGCGTTGGCCTGCATCCACCGCATCCTTGGCCGCCATCGCTTCGAGGAATTCAAACCGGTTGCCCGGCACCAGCAGCGCGCGGCTGGCCTGATCGAGCCGGTGGTTGGCGCGGCCCACGCGTTGCAGCAGGCGGCTGGACCCCTTGGGCGCGCCCATCTGCACCACCAGATCGATATCCCCCCAGTCGACCCCCAGATCGAGGCTGGCGGTACACACCAGCGCGCGCAGTTCGCCGCGCGCCATCGCGCCCTCCACCTTGCGCCGCCCTTCGACGCTGAGTGATCCGTGGTGGATGCCGATGGGCAGCTTGTCCTCGTTCACGTCCCACAGGTTCTGGAACACATATTCGGCCAGAAAGCGCGTGTTGGTGAACACCAGCGTGGTCTTGTTGGCCTTGATCCGCTGGTACAGCTGCGGAATCGCCCAGGTGGCTGCATGGCCGCCCCACGGCACGCGCGCATCCTCGGCGACGAGAATCTCCACTTCCGGCGCGGCGCCGGGCTCGCCCTGCACCATGGTCACGGTATCGATCTCGCCGTCCGGCGCCAGCCACGCCTGGAACGCCTCGGGATCGGCCAGCGTGGCGGACAGGCCCACGCGTTGCAGCGCGGGCGCGATGGCCTGCAATCGGCTGAGCGACAGCGCCAGCAGATCACCCCGCTTCTGCGTGGCGAAGGCGTGGATCTCGTCAATCACCACCCGCTGCAGGCCTTTGAATAGCTCCAGGCTGTCGGGGAAACTGAGCAGCAGGCTGAGGCTTTCAGGCGTGGTCAGCAGCACATTGGGCGGGCGGCTGCGCTGGCGCTTCTTGCGGTCAGACGGCGTATCGCCGCTGCGCGTTTCGATGGTGATCGGCAGGCCCATTTCCGCCACCGGGGTGAGTAGGTTGCGCTGCACATCGGTCGCCAGTGCCTTCAGCGGCGAAACGTAGAGCGTGTGCAGTCCTTCCGGCAGCGGCGCGCCATTCAACGTGGAGGGACCGAACGCGGCCAGCGTGGGCAGGAACCCCGCCAGCGTCTTGCCCGCGCCGGTATCGGCCACCAGCAGCGCATGGCCGCCCGCTTGCGCGGCGTCGAGCATCTCCAGCTGGTGGCGCCGGATCGCCCAGCCGCGCCGGTCGAACCACTCGCCAATTTCTGGCGGAACCTGTGCGCTGGCGACCATGCCCTGAAGATAGGAAGCCTGCGCCTGTGCGGCAATCAGTCGATCCGGGGCGGCAGCGCCTCGCCTTGCGGCAGGTCGTGCGCCACTTCATGCTGCGCGCGGTTTTCTGGTGGATAGCGCACCAGCGCCACCAGCACCGCGACGGCCAGCCACAGTGCAGCGATGGAACCATACATCAGCTGCGGATGGCCCGCACCCGCCGTAGCCGCCGCCAGGCTGGCGCCCAGCGGTCGGCCAAAGTTGCCCAGCGCCATGTAAATGGTGAACTGCGTGGCCGCCACGCGCGGATCGCACATCCGCATCGCCAAGGTGATGCCGCAGACGAAATAGACCATGGCGAACAGGTCCAGCGGCACCCACATGGCGAGGAGGAAGCGGGTATCGCTCCACCGTTCGGGCATCAGCGCCATCGCCAGCAGGAACGCCGCGCCGCCCACCAGGGCGATGAACAGCGACCTTTGCGCGCCCACCCTGGCCACCAGTGGCCCGCCGATCAGCATGGCGAACAGGCCCGAGGCCAGGCTCTGCAAGGAGCTGAAGTTGCTGTAATCGGTGGCGCTCCAACCGGCGCGCTCCTGCACCATCACTGGATGAAAGCTTTCGAACGCGCCCGAGGGCAGCGAGCGGACCAGCAGCACCGGGACCAGGCACAGGCTGAGCGGCACGGCGATGGCTTTGCCGGCGTTCTTGAGCAACGGCCACCAGGCGGCGACTTGCACATTGCGGTTGTGCGGATGGGTCTGCCCGGCGGTCCACGGCAATCGCCGCTCACCCTCGCGCTCACGCAAGGCCACGCCGAACAGCATGACGGCGGCGGGGACAACAGCGCCCAGCACCAGGCACAGCGTGATGCCCGACAGGTCGAGCAGATAGCCGCCGCCCGCCATCGTCGCCGACATGCCCAGCAATTGCGCCCCGCCCATGATGCCGCCGGCCTTGGCGCGCTCATCCTCGGGCATGATGTCGATTGCCAGGCTGTCGATGCCCACATCTTGGAACGTCACCGCCACGTTGGCGCAAAAGGCGATGACCGAGAGCAGCGCAATATCGACCGGCGCAGGCGAAAGCAGCGCGCCGACCAAGAGCGAGAGCACCAGCAGGCTTTGTGCGCCGATGATCCACACCCGGCGACGGCCCATCGGCAGGAAAGTGTAACGATCGATGATGAAGCCGTTCATCAGCTTCAAGGACCACGGCAAGGATGATGCGCCCACCACAGCCGCTACCTGCACCGTGGTGGCGCCATTGGCCGCCATCCACGCCGGGATGGCATAGACGAACAGCCCGATGGGGAAGCCTTGGGTGAAGTAGAACACCAGCAGCGTCAGCAACCGCAAGGGCGCGCTGCGGGTAAGGATCAGGCCCGACGGTTTGCCTCCAGAAACGCCGTCTGCAATGCTTGCCATGATGTGCCCCCGAAACGGTTCACAGCAATGTGAACGATGCGGAGGAATTGTCTATCGGCAATCGGCGGCGTCAATGCCCCGCTTGCGGCCCGCGCTCCAGCCCGCTGGCTTCCAGTTGCGCGTCGATCTGCGCCAGCAGGCGGTCAAGCCCCTCCTGCGTATCGCTTTCCGCCCGCGCCACCAGCACGTCTTGCGTGTTGGACGCGCGCAGCAGCCACCAGCCATCCTTGCTGGTCACGCGCACGCCATCGGTGCCGTTAACGTCGTCGGTGCTGTTGGCCAGCCGCGCGGTCACTTCGTCGATCGCGGCGAACTTGCGGCTCTCGTCGACCTGGAAGCGCAGTTCCGGCGTGTTGAGCATCGGCTTCATCTCGCCGCGCAGCTGGGTCACGCTCTTGCCCAGCCTGGCCGAGGCAGCGATCAGGCGAATACCGGCGTAGAGCGCATCGTCGAAGCCGTAATAGCCATCGGCAAAGAACACGTGGCCGCTCATCTCGCCCGCCAGAGGTGCGCCAACCTCCTTCATTTTGGACTTAATCAGCGAGTGGCCTGTCTTCCACATCAGCGGCTTGCCGCCATGCTCGGCGACAGAGTCGAACAGCGCAGCGCTGGCCTTCACGTCGGCGATGATCGTCGACCCGGGCCTTCTACGTAGCAGTTCCTCGGCATAGATCATCAGCAGCTGGTCGCCCCAGATGATCCGCCCCTCGCCGTCGATCGCCCCGATCCGGTCGCCGTCGCCATCGAAAGCCACTCCGAAATCGAGGGACTTTACGGAGACGAGCGCGGCCAAATCCTCAAGGTTTTCCGGGACAGTAGGATCAGGATGATGATTGGGAAATTTGCCATCGACTTCGGTAAACAGCAGGTGATGCTCGCCGGGCAGGCGCGCGGCCAGTTTCTCCAGCGCGGGGCCGGCGGCTCCGTTGCCCGCATCCCAGCCCACCTTCAGACGGGCCAGGACCTCGAGGTCGATGCCGTCCAGTCCCTCGAGCAGCCGGTCGACATAGGCATCGATGATGTCTACCTGCTCGGTGCTGCCGACGCCGTTGTCCCAATCGCCCGCCGCCGCCATCTCGCCCAAGCGGACGATATCGGCGCCGAAGAACGGTCGCCCCTGAAATACCATCTTGAAGCCATTATAATCGGGGGGATTGTGGCTGCCGGTTATCTGAATGCCGCCGTGCACATCTTCGGCTGAGGCCTCGGCATAATAGAGCATCGGCGTGGCGCTCATCCCGATGCGGCGCACGTCCACCCCGGTAGAGGTCAGCCCCTCGACCAGCGCGTGCTCGAGCATGGGCGAGCTGAGCCGCCCGTCGTAGCCCACCGCCACCTTGCTGCCGCCCCCCGTTGCAGACTGGGCCCGCCGCACCAGCGTGCCGAAACCGCGCCCGATCGCGCGGGCATCCTCCGCCCCCAGCGTCTGGCCGATAATGCCGCGGATGTCGTATTCACGCAGGATGGTGGCATTGAATTGATGAGTCATAGGTTCCTGTCAGTCGTATTTGGCATGAAGGCGGTCGCGGTAAGCTGGCAGCGAGATCAGCCGCCTCCGGGCAATTGTTCGACCAGAATGTCGCGCGCCGCGTTGGCTTCATGCACCTGGCTGTTGCTGCCGCCCTTGTCGGGATGGACCAGCGTCACCAGCCGGCGGTGCGCGACGAGGATCTCCTCGCGACTGGCCCGCTCGCTCACGCCCAGCAGGCGCCGCGCGCGGAACAGCGCCTGGTTGCGGGTGGAGACCTTGGGCTGCCACGGCCAGCGCCCGGTGATCATCTTGAACAGCACCACGCCGATACCGACGAAGAACAGCAGCTTCATTCCCATGGTCAGGCGGCTCCTTCGGTTGCGAGGACCAGTTGCGGCGCGCGATCGGGCAGTGTCAGCCCCAAATGCGCCACCAGGCTGCGCAGTTCCTGCCTTGCAACCAATTGGCTGGTGCCCAGTTCGCCCAGCTGCCCCTTGTCGAGCAGCGTCAGCCCTGACGGGAACAGTTCGCGGTAGATCACCCGCTCGGACAAGCCCTGCGCCACGCGGAAGCCGACCCGCTTGGACAGCTCGCCCAGCGCGCCATCGAGCCGCCGCTGGTTGCGCGCATCGGTGTGGCCGGTGCGGTTGCGGACCACCACCCAGTCCATTTGCCGCCGCTGCTGCTCGATCGCGCTGCGGCTGCGCTTGAGGCGCGCCTCCCAGATAAGCTCGGCATAGAAGCTGAGGCGGCGGACCTTGAACGTCTCGGCATCGACCTGACCGATCAGGTCGAAGTCGACGAAGCTGTCGTTCATCGGCGTGACCAGCGTATCGGCCTCGGTCGCCGCGTGGCGGGCAAACGGATCGTCGCGCCCCGGCGTATCGAAGATCAGGAAATCGGCTTGGGCCGAGAGGCGCGCCACCTGTTCTTCCATCTCTGCCACGGTCGAGCCGCGAAACACCTCGCACAAGGGGCCGGGCAGGTCGATGCGGCGGCGGGCGCGCGTTTCGGCGCGGTTCTCGCAATAGCGGTGCATCGTCGCCTGCCGCGTGTCGAGGTCGATCGCCGCCACCCGCGCCCCCTGGTAAGCCAGCGCCACCGCCACGTGGACCGCAGTGGTGGACTTGCCCGTGCCGCCCTTCTCGTTGGCGAAGACGATGCGCTGAGCGTTCGGGCGCTGAGCGTTCGGGCGTTGCGCAACCTTGGGGGCGTTGAATGTGGTCACGTCTGGCTGGGCTTTCTCTGGCTGGCGAATGTGCGCTAAGGCGCGAGGCGAGAGCCACCTGTATCGGAGCCGGGCCCGCGTGCAAACCGTCAACACCCTTACCACGTTGCGCGAAGCTGTGGATGATCTCCGGCTTACAGGATCGGTCGCGCTGGTGCCCACGATGGGCGCGCTGCACGACGGGCATATGACGCTGGTGCGCGCGGCGCGCGAGCGGGCCGGGCACGTGGTCGTGTCGATCTTCGTCAATCCGCGGCAGTTCGGCCCGCGTGAGGATCTGGCCGCCTATCCGCGCCAACTGGCAGCCGATCAGCAGCGGCTGGCGGATGCAGGCGTTGCGCTGCTGTGGGCTCCGCCGGTCGAGGTCATGTACCCCCAAGGCTACGCCACCAGCGTAAGTGTAGCGGGCTTGAGCGAGGGGCTGTGCGGTGCCTTGCGGCCGGGGCACTTCACCGGGGTCGCCACCGTGGTGCTCAAGCTGTTCAACCAGGTGCAGCCCGATGTGGCGCTGTTCGGCGAGAAGGACTGGCAACAACTGGCGGTTATCCGCCGTTTTGCCCAGGACCTCAACCTGACTTCACCTTGTGTGAAAAACATCGTCGGCGTGCCGATCGTGCGCGAGGCCGATGGTTTGGCCATGTCGAGCCGCAACGCCTATCTCTCGGCCGAACAGCGGCAGGTGGCGGGGCAGCTTAACCTGTTGATGCGGCAGGCCCTGGCGCGGATCGAGATGGGCGAGGCGGTGCCAGGCGTGCTGGCCGACGTGGAGCAGGCAATCGTTGCCGCCGGGTTCACCTCGGTCGATTATGCCACCTTGGCCGATGCCGCCAGCCTCGCGCCGCTGGGCCAGACGACGCAAGCCCCTGCCCGCCTGCTGGTTGCCGCACGGCTCGGCAAGACCCGCCTGATCGACAATATGCCGCTAAGGGAGATGGCCGCATGACCGAGGACGATTTCCGCAGCTATATCGCCGCTTTCAACGCCGACGACTTTGCCGGGTTCGGCAAGTTCTACGCCGATGACGTGGTGTTCGAACTGGGCGCGATGAAGCGCATCGTCGGGCGCGACAACATCCTCGCCTTCTACGCGCAAGTGAAGGCGCACATCACCGAAGTGGTCACGCCATTGGATGTGATCGTCACGCCCACGCGCGTGGCCATGCACTGCCGCACCAACTTCGACACCTTTGCTGACTGGCCCGACTTCGAGATCTGGCCGACGAGGGCAGGCGATCACCGCGAGGTCGAGACCATCGCCATGTACGAAGTCAGCGGCGACCGCTTCACCCACATCCGCGGCGCGCGGTTCAAGCCATGAGCCGCCCGCCGCTGCCGCCGTTCACTGCCGAAACCGCCGCGCAGAAAGTGCGCGCGGCTGAAGACGGCTGGAACCTCCGCGATCCGGCGCGTGTCGCACTCGCCTATACGCCGGACAGTCGCTGGCGTAACCGCGCCGAGTTTCTCAGCGGTCGCGCCGACATCGAGGCTTTCCTTGCCCGCAAGTGGGCGCGCGAGCTGGATTACCGGCTGGTCAAGGAGCTGTGGACCTTTGCGGGCAATCGCATCGCGGTGCGCTTCATCTACGAATACCGCGACGACAGCGGCACCTGGTATCGCGCGCACGGCAACGAGAACTGGCAGTTCGACGCCGAGGGGCTGATGGAACAGCGCTTTGCCAGCATCAACGAACACCCGATCGCCGAGGCGGGCCGCCTGCTGCGCTGGCCGCTGGGCCGCCGCCCCGACGATCATCCGGGGCTGACCGAGCTGGGGTTTTAGGTGGGAACCTGGAGCGGGTAAGGGGAATCGAACCCCTCTAGCTAGCTTGGAAGGCTAGTGCATTACCACTATGCTATACCCGCCCATGACCGGACGTCGGCTGAGCGGCGCTTGCCATCGGGCAGGGGCTCTCGTCAAGCCGTTGCGCGACGGGATGCCGCACGGGCGCCGCCTTAGTGACCGCTAAATTCGATCAGCGCCGTGCTGGCAATGCCTACGCTACGCAAAGCCCCGGCGCCGCCCAGTTCGGGCAGGTCGATCACGAACAGCGCCGTATCGCACAAGCCGCCCGCGCGGCGCAGCAGGTTGGCCGCGGCGAGCGCGGTGCCGCCGGTGGCGATCAGGTCATCGACCAGCAGCACGCGGCCACTTGCGGGGACTAGTGTGGGGTCGATCTCGATCCGCGCGTGGCCATATTCGAGCGCATAGTCCTCGCCGATGGTGGCGACCGGCAGCTTGCCCGCCTTGCGTACGGGAATAAAGCCGGTGCCCAGCTGCATGGCCAGCGCCGCGCCGAAGATGAACCCGCGCGCCTCGATCCCGGCTACGGCCACGGTATCGGCGGGAGCGAGCGAGGCCAGATGCGCAACAGCCGAGGCCAGGCCCCGGCTGTCGGCGATCAGCGTGGTGATGTCGCGGAACTGGATCCCGGCAATCGGGAAGTCTGGCACCGTGCGGACCAGCGCCTTCAGATCCGCTCGCGTCATGGGGCGGGTCATCAGGGCGCCTGGTCCGGTCCGGTCAATCGTCCCGGCGCGACTTGAGCTGCGACCAGACTGACTTCTTGGCGAGGTAAGCCAGCACCGTGGCGAACAGCAGGAAGCCGAACACCATCCAGCCGAGCCGGATGCGGTCGACCAGCGACGGCTCGGCGGTCCAGGTGAGGAAGGCGGCGACGTCAGTCGACATCTGCTTCACCGAAGCCTCGGTTCCATCGTCGAAGGTCACCTGCCCGGCGGTGTGCAGCGGCGGCGCCATCGCCAGGTTCAGGTTGGCGAACCACGGGTTGAAGTGGAGGCCAGTGCCCGGCATCGAATCGGGGAAGGCCTGCGCCAGCGTCTCGCCGTCCTCGTTGGTGTAGGTGGCGGGATCGCGGAAGCCGGTCAGCAGCGAATAGACATAGGCGGTGCCGTGTTCGCGCGCCTTGGTCATCAGCGAGAGATCGGGCGGAACCGCGTTGTTGTTGGCCGCAGCGGCGGCCACGCGGTTGGCATAGGGCGCGGGGAAATAGTCGGTCAGCAGGCCGGGGCGCAGGTTCGCCTCGCCGGTGTTCGGGTCGATTCCCGGCACCATCCAGCTGGCGGCTTCGGCCTTTACCTGTGCTTCGCTGTAGCCCAGCTCTTCCAGATCGCGGAAGGCGACGTGGTTCAACGAGTGGCAGGCGCTGCACACTTCCTTGTACACCTTGTAGCCGCGCTGCAGCTGCGCCACGTCCCACCGCGGGGCCAGCCCGTCGAACGAGTAGCCACCCTGCGGCAGGTGCGCTTCTTCGTGGAAGACATGCTCGGCGGTCTCGGCGGTCGGCTCCGAGAAATAGGTGTAGGCGCCGCTGAAGAAGGCCCACGCGGCCATGACCGCGAAGAACAGGCCAACCAGAATTCCAACAAGGCGGATCATGATCTTGTTTCCCCTAAACCCGCGCTCAAGCCGCCGACGCAGCGGGCAGCACGGCCTTCCCGTCGTTGCCCAGCACCGCCTCGGTAATCGAGAAGGGCAGCGGCTCCGGCCGTTCGATCGATGAGACGATCGGCAGGATGACGAGGAAATGCAGGAAGTAATAGGCTGTCGCCAGCTGGCTCAGCATGATGAACGGTTCTTCCGCATGCTGGCCACCCAGCCAGAACAGCATCGCCATGTCGATCACCAGCACCCAGAAGAACTTGCGGAACAGCGGGCGATAGTGGCCGCTGCGCACCGGGCTCTTGTCCAGCCACGGCAGGAAGAACCACACCAGGATGGCACTAAACATGGCCAGCACGCCGATCAGCTTGGCGGGCATGATCACCACGGTGGTGAACGGGATCACCAGATCGTGCGTGAAGGCGCGCAGGATGGCGTAGAACGGATAGAAGTACCACTCGGGCACGATCAGTGCCGGGGTGGAAAGCGAGTTGGCCGGGATGTAGTTGTCCGGATGACCCAGCGCGTTGGGCACGAAGAACAGGAACGCGCAATAGATCAGCAGGAACACCGCCAGCCCAAAGCCGTCCTTGGCCGTGTAGTACGGGTGGAACGGCACGGTATCGCTTTCGGTCTTCACTTCCACCCCGGTCGGGTTCGACGACCCCGGCAGGTGCAGCGCCCAGATGTGCAGGATCACCAGGCCGGCGATCACGAACGGCAGCAGGAAGTGCAGCGAGAAGAAGCGGTTGAGCGCGGCGTTGTCGGGCGCATAGCCGCCCAGCAGCCAGATCTGCAGCGGCTCACCCACCAGCGGGATCGCGCCGAACAGGCCGGTGATGACCTTGGCGCCCCAGAAGCTCATCTGGCCCCACGGCAGCACATAGCCCATGAAGGCGGTCGCCATCATCATCAGGAATATGACCACGCCGATCAGCCAGATCATCTCGCGCGGGGCCTTGTACGACGAGTAGAAGAAGCCGCGGAAGATGTGCAGGTAAATGACCACGAAGAACGCCGAGGCGCCGTTGGCGTGGGCATAGCGCATCAGCCAGCCCCAGTTGACATCGCGCATGATGTGCTCGACCGAATCGAACGCCACGCCGGCATTGGCGGCATAATGCATCGCCAGGACCACCCCGGTGACGATCTGCAGCACCAGGCAGAAGCCGGCCAGGACGCCGAAGTTCCAGAAGTACGACAGGTTGCGCGGCACCGGGTAGCCCGCACCGATGGCGTTATAGACGAGGCGCGGCAGCGGCAGCTTCTCGTCGAGGAACTTCATCAGCGGGTTGCTGGGTTCGTAATGCTTGGCCCAAGGAAAGCTCATGGTTGCTGTCTCTCGCCTCAACCGACCACAATGGTGGTGTCGGAAGTGAATTCATAATCCGGAACGACCAGGTTCTGCGGCGCCGGACCCTTGCGGATGCGGGCGGCGGTATCATAGCTCGACCCGTGGCACGGGCAGAAATAGCCGCCGAATTCGCCCTTCACCTCGCCCTCGGCCGCACCCAGCGGCACGCAGCCCAGGTGGGTACAAACGCCCATGGTGATGAGCCAGTTTTCCTTGCCCGGCTTGGTGCGCTCGGCCAGCGTCTGCGGGTCGCGCAGGTCGCCCACGTCGACCGAATTGGCATCGTTGATCTCGGCGGGCGTCAGATTGCGCACGAACAGCGGTTGCTTGCGGAACACCGCCTTGACCGCCTGACCCGGCATGATCGCGGAAATATCGAGCTCGGTCGTGCTGTCGGCCAACACGTCCTTTGATGGGGCCATCTGGCTGATCAGCGGCAGCAGGGTGAAGATTGCCCCGGTGCCAGCCACTGCGGTGGCGGCAATTTCGATGAAGTCGCGGCGGCGGACGCCGCCTTCGGCCACCTGTTCCGGATGTGCGGTATCAGTGGTGCTTGCCATTATCCTGCCTTACCTGGCCTTCGATCTGCCGGAGCGCCTGCGGCAACGAGTGCCCGGGCGCAACGGAAAAAGACTACGACAAGCCGCAACACCGTATTCTGCCCGCGAGATTGCCCCTTGGCAGACCCGTTACGGCGGCGACTTGGCGCGGCTGATAGACGAGCCGAACGCCCCTGCCAACCCGCCTTTTCGGGCATAGACCCAGCGGCGGATAATGACCATCGGCTGTCAGGTAAAATGACCCGGAAAATAACAGCGAAAACTACAGCGCGATCAGCGACACTTGCCGCCCGTAGGTCGGCTCGCCGCGATGCGTGGCGCGGCGGAACGAGTGGAAGCGCGCTTCGTCGGCATAGGTATCGAGGCCAAGGTCTTCGGCCGTACCGACGCCGGCCGCGTACAGGCGCGCGGCGGCATAGGCGGGCAGGTCGAATTGCCAGTGACCCGGCTGTCCGACGATGAAAAACCGCTCGCTGGCGCGGTCGTGATCGAGCAGCGCCACGTGGAAACCCTCGTCGACCTCGTAACTCGGCTGGGCAATGGTCGGCCCGATAGCGGCGACGATTGCCGGCGGACGCGCGCCGAGGGCCACCATCGCCTGCACCGTCGCTTCGAGCACCCCGCCGAACGCGCCGCGCCAGCCCGCGTGCGCCGCGCCGATCACGCCGGCTTCGCTGTCGGCCAGCAGCACCGGCGCGCAATCGGCGGTGCGGATCGCAAGTGCCAGGCCGGGGGTGGCGGTGACCAGCGCGTCGGCTTCGGGCAGCTCGCCCGCGAACGGCGCGGCCACCGTCAGCACCTGCGCGGAATGGACCTGCCTGACGAACACCGGACCCGCGCCGTGCGGCACCAGCGCGAAGGCTTCCGCATCGCTTTGCGCGGCATCGAGGAAGCCGTGCGCGACGCCTTCCAGCACCGCGCTGCGAATCACGCCATTGCGGTCATTGGCCAAGACTTCATTGGCCAAGACTGCGGCTCACTTGCTCCTGCGTGTCGCGCGACAGGCCGGGCGCAGCGAGAATCCGCTCCAGCTCGGCGCGCATCAGCCCGGCGCGAACCGGCTCGATCCGCCGCCAGCGCCCCAGCGGCGGAACGAACCGCGCGGCGGTCTGCGGGTTGACCGGATCGAGCGCCACGATCAGGTCAGCCAGCAGCCGGTAGCCCTCGCCGTCAATCGCGTGGAAAGCCGCCGCGTTGGCCGCAAACGCCATGTACAGCGAGCGCGCGCGGTTGGGATTCTTGAGCGTAAAGTCCGGGTGCTCGGCCAGCGCCTTGACATGCTCGATCGCGTGCGGATGGAGCGAGCCCGCCTGCAGCGCGAACCACTTGTCGATCACCAGCGGGTTGCTGCGATAGCGGGTGTAGAAGTCGAGCAGCTTGTGCGTCCGCTGCGGACCCTTCAGCCCCGCCAGCACCATCAGCGCGCCCTGCCGGTCGGTCATGGTGGTCGCGGCATCGTATTGCGCGGCGGCCATCTGCTCGGCCAGCTCGGGGTTGCCCTCGGCCAGATAGACCAGCGCCTGCGTCTTGACCTTGCGCGCCCCGCGAGCGGCGGCATCGAGCCCGCCGGGGACCGCGCTCGCCCGCTGGTGCAGCGCGACGATCCCGCTCTCCAGCGTCGCGCCGAGCCATCCGCGCAGCGCCTGCCGCTCGGCGTGGATCGTGCCCGGATCGGCGATCAGCATCTGTTCGGCGATATAGGTCTGGCTGGGCATGATCAGCAGCTCGCCGCGCATCAGGTCATCGAGCGCGGGATCGGCGATCACCGCCACGAGCGCCTCACCAATCGCGGCGCGACCGGCATCGCGCTGGGCGGCGGACAGCTTGCCATCGACCACGTCCTTCAAGTGGCCGACCACCAGCTCCTGCATCGCTTCGTAGCGGGCGAACGGATCATCATCGCGCGCGGCGAGGAACACCAGGTCTTCGGCGGGCGGACTGTGCTCGATCGCCACCGGCGCGGTAAAGCCCCGGTTGAGCGAGAGCACCGGCGCAGCTGCGAACCCGTCGAAGGTGAAGCTCTGCGCCTCGCTGTCGAGCACCAGCAGCCGCTCGCCGTCGTGCTGGCCGGTGGCGCGGTCGAACAGCGCAATCTTCAAGGGGATCGGCATCGGCTGCTTGTCGGGCTGGCCGGGCGTGGCGGGCACGGCTTGGGCGAGGTGCAACACCGCCGTGTCGCCATCGTGCTCCAGCCGCACGGTCACGCGCGGGGTGCCGGCTTGCGCATACCACAAGCGGAACTGCTTCAGGTCCAGCCCGGCGCCGTCCTCCATCGCGCGGATGAAATCCTCGCAGGTCGCCGCCTCGCCGTCGTGGCGGTCGAAATAGAGGTCGCACCCGGCGCGGAAGGCCTGCTCGCCCGCCATGACCCGCATCATGCGGATCACCTCGGCGCCCTTGTTATAGACCGTGGCGGTGTAGAAGTTGGAAATCTCGCGGTATTCGTCGGGCCGGATCGGGTGGGCCAAGGGGCCCGAATCCTCGGGGAACTGCGCCCCGCGCAACACGCGCACGTCCTCGATCCGCTTGACCGGCGCAGACCCCATGTCCTGGCTGAACAGCTGGTCACGCAAAACCGTGAAGCCTTCCTTCAAGGACAGCTGGAACCAGTCACGACAGGTCACCCGGTTGCCCGACCAGTTGTGGAAGTATTCGTGCGCGATGACCCCTTCGATACCGTCGAAATCGCCATCGGTGGCGGTCTCCTCGTCGGCCAGCACATACTTGGTGTTGAACACGTTGAGGCCCTTGTTCTCCATCGCCCCGGCGTTGAAATCACTCACCGCGACGATGTTGAACGTGTCGAGATCGTACTCGCGGCCGAACTGCTCCTCGTCCCACCTCATCGAGCGCTGGAGGCTGGCCATCGCGTGCGCGGTACGCGGCAGTTCGTCCTCCTCGGCAGCGCCCGCTTCGCGGACATAGATGGCGAGATCGACATGCCGGCCGCTGCGCGTGGTGAAGCTGTCGCGGTTGGCCACCAGCCGCCCGGCGACCAGCGCGAACAGGTAGCACGGCTTGGGCCACGGATCGTGCCATTGCGCCCAATGGGTGCCGTCCGCACTTTCCCCGCTCGCCGTGTGGTTGCCGTTGGCGAGGAGCACCGGGAAGTCCTCGACCGATCCGCTCATCCGCACGGTGTAGACGCTGAGCACGTCGGGCCGGTCGGGGAAGAAGGTGATGCGGCGGAAGCCCTCGGCCTCGCACTGGGTGCACAGCATCCCGCCCGAGGCGTAGAGGCCCGAGAGCTGGGTATTGGCCGACGGGTCGATCTGCGTGACCACGCCGATGGTATGGGCATCTCCCGGCAGCGTCACCAACAGGTCCTCGCCGTCCATCTGCCAGTCGTTGGTGGGCACGCCATCAACCGTGACCTCGAGCGCGGTGAGGCCTTCGCCGTTGAGCCTGATCCGGTCGGACGCCGCCGCCTTGGGATTGCGCTCCACGTGCAGCGTGCTGGCGACGCGCGTGGCGACAAGGCCCAGTGTGAAGTCCAGATCCAGCCTGGGCACGTGCCACGCAAACGGCTGGTAATCGGCGCGGCGGATCAGCGCGGGCGCGGTTGGCGGAATGGCGGCATCAGCCATCTCGGGGTTGCCATCGGGCGTGGAGGGGGTGCGAGCAAGGTCCATCAGGCTGATTTAGGTCCTTTCCTGCGCGCGTCCAGCCGCTAAGGCTTGGACCATGCCTCACCTGTTCATTTTCGGCCTCGGCTACAGCGCGGCGCGGATCGCGGCGATCGCGCTGGCGAGCGGCTGGCAGGTCAGTTCCACCGGATCAGCGGGCGACATGACCTTTGCCGATGGCGAGCAGGTGCGCGCGGCGCTGGCGGAAGCCACACACGTGCTGTCCTCGATCCCGCCGCTTGAAGACGCGGGCGATCCCGTGCTGGCCACATATGCCGGAACGCTGGCGGGCAAGCGGCTGGCCTATCTCTCTGCCACCGGGGTCTATGGCGATGTCGGCGGGGCCTGGGTGGATGAATATTCGCCCACCGGCACCGGCCGCCGCACCGCGCGTGCCACTGCCGATGCGCGCTGGCTGGCGCTGGGCGCGCATGTGTTGCGGCTGCCGGGAATCTACGGCCCCGGCAGAAGCGTGTTCGAACGACTGGCCGATGGCCGCGCGCAGCGGATCGACGTGGCCCAGCAGGTGTTCAGTCGGGTGCATGTCGACGATATCGCCAGCGGCACCATGCTGGCGCTGACGGGCGCTGCGCCGCCGGGAGCCTACAACCTGGCGGATGACCTGCCGTGCAGCCAGAACGCGGTGATCGAACACGCCTGCCGTCTGGCTGGCCTGCCGCTGCCGCCGCTGTTGTCGCTGGAGGAGGCGAATCTCAGCCCGATCGCGCGGCGCTTCTATGCCGAGAACCGCCGCGTGGCGAACGGCAAGGCCAAGCGCCTGCTCGGCTGGCAGCCGCGCTATCCGACCTTTCGCGAGGGGTTGGCGTCGCTCGTCACCGGGTTGCTCACCGGCACCTGACGCGCCCGCAAGGCCACCACCAGCCCGCTCAAGGCCAGCGCCGCCCCGCCAATCGCCAGCGGCGTCCACCGGTATCCTTCGAGCAGGGTCGAGATGACCATCGCCACCACCACGACCAGTACGCCGTTGTACGCCGCGCGCCCGGCGCCCAGCTGGCGCACAAGGCCGTAATAGAGCGGGAAAGTCACCACCGAGCCGACCACCGCCAGCCATGCGGTGCCCAGCCAGTAGGCAGCGTCGCGCGGCAGCAGCGGTGGTCCGTCGATCAGCCAGGCGACCGCGCCGTCGAGCAGTGTGCCATAGAGCATGGCCCAGGCGAGCAGGGTCACCAGCGGCACGTCCTTGCCCGAAGGTCCCGCTTGGATGACATTGGCGATCGAGGCGGCCAGCATCGCCGCCAGCGCCAAGGCTGCGCCGCGCGCCACGTTACCGTCGAGTGGGGCGACTTGTGCCTCGTTCACCAGCAGCAGCGCGATCCCGGCGATGGCCACGGCGCTGCCAATCACGAAACGGCGGGTGATCGGCTGGCCCAGCAGCAGCCGCCCGAGCAGCGCATTGGGCACCAGCATCAGCCCGATCAAAAGCGCGACAATGCCCGAAGTCAGGTCCAGCTCGGCCACATAGACGAAGCTGTAATTGCCGCAGAACTGGAACAGCCCCATCGCCAGCGCCAGCCTCTGCGCCGGGCGTGGCATGGCCAGCGGCAGGCGCATGGCGAGCGCCAGCGCGAACATGCCCGGCGTCGCCAACGCGAAGCGGTAAGCCACCGACCAATGGGCTGACACCTCGCCGATCTGGCCCTTGATGACGAACCACGTCGACCCCCAGATCAGCGCCACCAGCACGAACGGGACGGCTATGGCGGGCCGCAGCAGGGCGTGCGGTGGGGAGTGCTCGCTCACAGCTTGTTCACAGGGCCGCCAGCGCGCGGGCGAGCGCCTTGGCGTGTTCGGGCCGGGTGTCCCACGCTGTGACCAGCCGGGCAGTGCAATCGTCCCAGTCGTAGAAGGCGAACCCCTGCCCGCGCAGCGCGGCACGCTCGGCGGCGGACAGGCGCACGAACACCTCGTTGGCTTGCGGGGCATATAGCAGCCGCTCGCCCGCGCCCGCAGCCACTTCAGCCGCCAAGGCATTGGCATGCCGCGCCAGCTCGAGCCACAAGTCGCCTGCCACCAGCGCAAGAATCTGCGCCGCCATGAAGCGGCCCTTCGAATGGAGATGCCCGGCACGTTTGCGCCGCCAGCGCACCAGATCGGCGGCGGCGGGATCGAACAGCACAATCGCATCGGCGTCCATGCCGCCATTCTTGGTGCAGCCGAAGCTGAGCGCGTCGACCGGGCCGGCAGCCTCGGCGGGCGAGCAAGCGAGGAACGCGGTGGCATTAGCAAACCGGGCGCCATCCATGTGCAGGCCCAACCCGTGCGCCCGCGCGCATTCGCCCAGCGCGACCAGTTCGGCCGGGCTGTAGCTCTGCCCGTATTCGCTCGCCTGGGTAATGCTGATCGCGTGCGCCTGCACCTGGTGAATGCCGCGCGTGATGCCGCCAAGCACGCGCTCCACCTCGGCCACGTCCAGCTTGGCCCCGGCGCCGTCAGCCAGCAGCAACTTGGCGCCGTGGAGGAAGAAGCCGGGGGCGCCGCACTCGTCGGTCTCGATATGCGCCTCGCGGTGGCAGATCACCCCGCCGTGCGGCTGGACCATGGTCGCCAGCGCCAGGCAATTGGCCGCCGTGCCGGTGCTGGTCCAGACCACCGCGCAGGCACGGCCGAACAGCGCGGTAAAGGTCTCGTCCAGCCGCTGGGACAGCACATCGTTGTCATAGGCCGCATCGGGCGCATTGGCGGCTTGCATCGCCTGCCATACCCGCGGGTGGACCCGCGCCGCATTGTCGGAGAGAAACTGCATCTGAATTGACCTTCGGGTCAGGTATAGCCCTCGGGAACGCCATGGCGGCATGGTCCGTTTCTGGCAATACGCTGATCGGCGGCACATAAGGAGAGAGCGGGATGGCGGGACAGGATGACATCAAGCGGGTGGAAACCACCGAAGGCGGCGAATATTCGATCATGGTCGCGGGCGCTGACCTCCCCGCCGTGCTGACCTGGCAGCGGCGCGAGAAAGACGGCGTACCGGTGCGCCTGATCGACCACACCTTCACCCCGCCCCAGGCGCGCGGCCAGGGATTAGCCGCCAAACTGGTCGAAGCCGTAGTGGCCGACGCGCGCGAGCACGGCTTCAAGATCGTGCCCCAATGCCCTTATGTGGTGTCCGCTTTCGGCCGACACCCCGAGTGGGTCGACGTGAAGGGGTAAGGGAAGAAGGAATCCCACCGCTTGACCGGCCCTGGCTGGGAACATAATAAGAACATATGAGAATCGCTTCGAGTCCATCTGTCGCCCAAGGGGCTCCGGCCGGGGCGCGCCGGTGGGCCAGCGGCGTGGCTTCGCTGGATGCCGCGCTTGGCGGGGGGCTGAGCCACGGACGGGTGCATGAAATCTATGCTGCGTCAGTAAGTGGCCCAGTAAGTGATGGGGCAAACGATGCTGCCGCCATCAGCGGTTTCGCCTTGATTGCCGCAACCGGAATGGCGGAAGCAGGTCGCAGCATCCTGTGGGTGCGCTCGCGCCGTTGCCTCGGTCGGGGGGGTATTTTGCAGGCCAATGGCTGGGCTGAACTGGGCGGCGTGCCCGGCAATGGCCTGCTGGCGGTCGTGCCCGATACGATAACGCTGCTGCGCACTGTCACCGATGCCTTGCGCTCGGGCGCGCTGGGGGCGGTGGTGGCGGAAGATTGCGGGCCAATGCGCGAGCTGGATCTGACTGCCAGCCGCCGCATGGCGCTGGCGGCGGAAAAATCCGGGGTGCCGCTGTTCCTGCTGCGAACCAATGCCGCCCCGGTGGCCAGCGCCGCGCAGACCCGCTGGCAGGTCGCCGCCGCCCCTTCGACAGCCATGCCGGGCCGCGCGCCCGGCAGGCCGACTTTTGACATCGAATTGCTCCGCCAGCGATCCGGTCCCAGCGGCCTCGCCTGGCGGCTGGAGTGGGACCGTGACCGACGCAAATTCCGCGAACAAGCGCTATCTGGCGCTGTTTCTGCCGTTCCTGCCGGCCAACCGGCTGCGCCTGCAGGAACCGGACAGGTTCACCAGAACAGCCGATTCGCCGCCTGACGCGCCGCTGGTATTTGTCGCCAAGGTTCGCGGTGCGCTGAGGCTGGCGGCGGTCGATGCCCAGGCGCAGGCGCAAGGGATCGCGCCCGGGCAGACGCTGGCCGATGCCCGCGCCCTGCAACCAAACCTGATCGTGGCCGAGATGGACGAAGCGGCCGATCGGCACTGGCTCGCGCTGTTGGCGCGGCGGTGTCACAAGTGGTCGCCGCGCGTCGCCGTCACCCCGCCTGACGGCATCACCATCGACATTGCCGGTTGCGCGCATCTGTGCGGCGGCGAGGCCGGGCTGGCCAGCGCGGTGGAGGATGATTTCGCCGCCATCGGTATGGAGTTGCGCCACGCCGCCGCCTCCACCCCCGAAGCGGCGCGGGCGCTGGTACGTTATGGCGGGCAGGCGTCAGACGACGAACGCAGCGCCATCCGCGCGCTGCCCATCGCCGCGCTGGAACTGGATGATGACGCCACGCTGGCGCTGCGCCGGGCGGGGCTGAAACGGATCGGCGATGTCGCGGCGCGCCCGACGGCCAGCATCGCGGCACGGTTCGGCGCGGGTGCCATCACCGCGCTGCGCCGCCTGACGGGCGAAGAAGACGCGCCGATGGCTCCCTTGCTCCAACCGGCGGTGCTGCATTTTCAGCGCCGCTTTGCCGAACCGATCACCCATCAGACGGCCATTGCCCATTGCTTTGCCGATCTGCTGCGCGAAGCCGCCGAGGTCTTGGCGCAGCGTGATCTGGGCGGCAGGCGCTTTGCCCTCACCTTGGCTCGCAGCGACGGCGCGCGCCACCGGCTGGATATCGAAACCGGCCAGCCCACGCGCGATCCGGCACTGGTGCTGCGCTTGTTCGACGAACGGATCGCCGCGCTGGCCGATCCGCTCGATCCCGGGTTCGGCTATGACAGCATAGACCTGTTCCTGCCCGTCACCCAGCCGCTCGGCGCCAGCCAGCCCGCGTTTGGCGGTGACGAGCAGACCACCGCGCAATTGGCGGAACTGATTGACCGGTTGAGCACCCGCCTCGGCCGCGGCAGCCTGCGCCGCCTTGTCCCGGGTGACAGCCATATCCCCGAACAGGCACAGCTTGCCTTGCCCGCAACCGAATACCGCGAGCCGATCCGCTGGCCCGCGCCGCCTCCGGGCGAACCGCCGATGCGCCCGCTATTCCTGTTCGATCCGCCGCAACCGGTGGAAGTGATCGCCGAAGTGCCCGATGGCCCGCCCCACCGCTTCCGCTGGCGGCGCAATCTGCACGAGGTGCGACTGTTCGAAGGGCCCGAACGGATCGCCGGGGAATGGTGGCGGAGAAAGGGCGGCGAACACCCCGGCAAGGGCGGGCTGACGCGCGACTATTACCGCGTTGAAGATGTGCGCGGGCGGCGGTTCTGGATTTTCCGGCATGGGCTGTACGAGGAAAAGCCCGACCCGCGCCAAGGACCGAAATGGTATCTGCACGGGCTGTTTGCATGAACCGCGCGCCCGAATTTGCCGAATTGGTCGCCGCCACCAATTACAGCTTCCTGCACGGCGCCTCGCATCCGGCGGACATGGTCAACCGCGCCTTCGCGCTGGGAATGCGCGGCATCGGCATTGCCGACCGCAATACCGTGGCCGGCGTGGTGCGCGCGCATATGGCGTGGCGGGAAGTGGGCGGGCGGGACGGCCCGTTCCGGCTAGTGGTGGGCGCGCGGCTGGTGTTTGCCGACAGCACACCCGATATTATCGCCTATCCCGCCACGCGCCACGGCTGGGGGCGGCTCACCCGGCTGCTGACACTGGGCAACCGCCGCGCGCAGAAGGGCGATTGCATCCTCCATCTGGCCGATCTGCTGGACCACGCGGATGATCTGCTAATGATCGCGCGCGCGGGCGATGAAGCGCTGCTCCGCCAGCTCGCCGCTGCCCGCCCCGGCGCGGTCTGGCTGGCTGCGACGATGCACCGGGCGGGCAAGGATGCGCGACAGCTGGCGGGCTTGCAGGCGCTCAGCGCGGCCACCGGCGTGCCGCTGATCGCCACCAACGATGCGCTTTATGCCCACCCCGATGCGCGGATGCTGCACGATATTGTCACCTGCATCCGCGAGGGGACCACTATCCACAGCGCGGGCCGCCGCCTGCTCGCCAATGCCGAACGCCACCTGAAGCCGCCCGCCGAAATGGCCCGCCTGCTACGCGCCTGCCCCGCCGCGATTGCCGCCACCGCCGATTTGCTCTCGCGCATCACTTTTACGCTGGACGACCTGAAATACGAATATCCGCACGAACCGGTGCCCGCGGGGTGGGAGCCGCAAGGCTGGCTTGAACAGCTGGCGCTGGAAGGGGGGCGGGCGTACTTTCCGGACGGTTTGACGCCAGCATACCGGGCGGTGCTGGACGAGGAATTCGCCCTCATCCGCAGCCACAAGTACGCCTGCTACTTCCTCACCGTGCACGACATCGTGCGCTATGCCCGCAGCCTTGATCCGCCGATCCTGTGCCAGGGGCGCGGCAGCGCGGCCAATTCGCTGGTGTGCTATTTCCTCGGCATCACCCATGTCGATCCGGTGCGCGAAAAGCTGCTGTTCAGCCGCTTCCTGTCGGACGAGCGCAAGGAGCCCCCCGATATCGACGTGGATTTCGAGCACGAGCGGCGCGAGGAGGTGATGCAGTATATCTATGCCCGCTATGGCCGCGAACGGGCGGGCATTGCCGCCACGGTCATCCATTACCGCCCGCGCAGCACCTTGCGCGAAGTGGGCAAGGCGCTGGGCATGACCGAGGATGTGACCGCGCGGCTGGCCGCCACCATCTGGGGCAACTGGGGCGACGATGTGCCCGAAGCCCAGGTGGCAGAAGCGGGCATGGACATTAACAATCCCGCGGTCGCGCGGCTGAAAGTGCTGGTCGACCGGCTGCTCCAGTTCCCCCGCCACCTGTCGCAGCATGTCGGCGGCTTCGTGCTCACCGAAGGGCGTCTGGATGAACTGGTGCCGATCCATAATGGCGCGATGAAGGACCGCACCTTCATCGAATGGGACAAGGACGATATCGACGCGCTGGGGCTGATGAAGGTGGATGTGCTGGCGCTGGGAATGCTCACCTGCATCCGCAAAAGCTTCGACCTGCTGCGCGCGCAGGGGCTGGGCGATTACACCTTGCAGAACGTGCCGCTGGAAGACCCGGAAACCTACGCCATGCTGCGGCGCGGTGACAGCATCGGCACGTTTCAGGTCGAAAGCCGGGCGCAGATCAACATGCTGCCGCGCATGAAGCCTGCCTGCCTGTATGACCTTGTCATCCAAGTGGCGCTGGTGCGCCCCGGCCCGATCCAGGGCGGCATGGTCCACCCCTATCTGCGCCGCCGCAATGGCGAGGAGGCGGCCTTCCTGCCCAGCCCGGCCCCGCCGCATGATCCACATGAACTGCACGAAGTCCTGGGCAAAACGCTGGGCATCCCGCTGTTTCAGGAACAGGCGATGAAGCTGGTCATCGTCGCGGCTGAATTCACCCCGGCGCAAGCCGATGGTCTGCGCCGGGCGATGGCGACTTTCCGCAATCACGGCACGGTTGGCAATTACCAGGATGCGCTGGTCGAGGGGATGGTGGCGCGCGGATATCAACGCGATTTTGCCGAGCGATGTTTCCTCCAGATCAAGGGTTTTGGCGAATATGGCTTCCCCGAAAGCCATGCGCAGGCGTTCGGCTGGCTGGCTTATGTGTCCTCGTGGCTGAAATGCCGCCACCCGGCCATTTTCACCTGCGCGCTGCTCAACAGCCAGCCGATGGGGTTTTATGCCCCCGCGCAACTCGTCCGCGATGCCCAGGAACACGGGGTGGAAGTGCGCGCCGCCGATGTGAACGCCAGCGCGTGGGACAGTTCGCTGGAACGCAGCGCCGATGGCGCGCTCGCCCTGCGGCTGGGCTTTTCGCGGATCGGCGGCTTCAGGCAAGAATGGGCCGATGCCCTTGCCGTGGCGGGGACCGTGGCGGGCCAACCTGCGCCGTTCGCCTCGGCAGAGGATCTCGCCCGCCGCGCGCAGTTGCCGCCGCACGCGCTGGGCCTGCTGGCCGATGCCGATGCGCTCGGCTCGCTCGGCCAGAACCGCAGGCAGGCAGGATGGGAAGTGCGCCGTGTGCCCCCGCGGCAATTACCCCTGTTCGCCGCTTTCGAGGCCAGCGAACTGGCCCCCGAGCCCGATGCCCGCCTGCGCGCCATGCCCTTGGCCGAAGAAGTGGTCGCCGATTACCAGACCACGCGCCTGTCGCTTAAAGGACACCCGATGCAGTTCCTGCGCGCCGCCTTCGCGCAGGAAGGCGTGCTCACTTGCGCCGATGCCGATGCTGCACCCGATGGGCGCAGGGTCCATGTTGCAGGCGTCGTCCTCATTCGCCAGCGCCCCGGCAAGGGCAATGCCGTATTTATCACGATCGAGGATGAAACCGGCATCGTCAACGTGCTGCTCTGGGCGCGCCATATGGAACGGCAGCGGCGCGCGGTGATGGCGGCGCGGCTGATGCTGGTGGCAGGCGAAATCCAGCGCAGCACGGAAGGTGTGGTGCACCTGATGGCCAGCCGGATCGTCGATCGCACAGCCATGCTGGGCCAGATGACCGATCCGGCTGGCACCATGCCGCCCGCCCATCCGCACCCACACCAGCCGCGCCCACACCATCCGCGTAATGTCCGGATCATGCCAAAATCGCGGGACTTTCGTTAGGCTTTCCGCCCACCCGTCCGGGCGGGCGATCCTCCGGTGCTGTTCCCCTCCGCTCCGCTGCGGGGCACCTGCGGGCGGGCAGTCGCCCGCAGCGAAGGTCAGCTCCGCTGACCGAAAGCGAGGAAGCACAAGCCCGGATGGGCTTGTGCTAATCAAAAAAATGGTGCTGCTGGGGAGGATTGAACTCCCGACCTCACCCTTACCAAGGGTGCGCTCTACCACTGAGCTACAGCAGCAGGACCACGGCCACCCGTGATGCCGGGCGGCGAACAGGCGCGCGCTATTGGCGGGAGGGGCGCAGATGTCAAGCCAAGCTTGAGCCGCGCGGCGATTAACGGCAAGGATCGCCGCCATGTCGCCAAGTGATCAAAAACCCAGCCGTGAGGAAAAACCTGGCCGCGAGGAAAGACTGGCCGCCAAGCTGCGCGAGAACCTCAGGCGGCGCAAGCAGCAGGCGCGCGCGCAATCCGGCTCCGCTGCGGGCGAACATTCCGCGCCGGATACCCCCGCCCTTCCCAATGGCGCCCTTCCCAATGGCGAACCGAACGGCTAACGGCACACCTCCGCCGCCGATCACGCAATTACCGAAAGCCAATGCCTTGCCCAGCCTGATCCCCAAGCTCATTTTGGTCCGTCACGGCCAGAGCCAGTGGAACCTTGAAAACCGCTTCACCGGCTGGTGGGACGTCGACCTGACCGACAAGGGCGTGGCCGAAGCCACTGCCGCCGGGACGCTGCTGGCTGACAAGGACCTGCTCCCCACCGTCGCCTTCACCAGCGTGCAGAAACGCGCGATCAAGACGCTGCACCTGGCGCTGGAAGCCTGCGGGCGGCTGTGGATTCCCGAGACCAAGGACTGGCGGCTGAACGAGCGGCACTATGGCGGGCTGACCGGGCTCGACAAGGCCGAGACCGCCGCCAAGCACGGCGACGAACAGGTCAAGGTGTGGCGCCGCAGCTTCGACATTCCGCCGCCGCCGCTGGAGGCGAACGGACCGTTCGATCTGGCCAGCGACGCGCGCTATGACGGGATCGCCATCCCCGCCACCGAAAGCCTCAAGCTGACCATCGAGCGCGTACTGCCCTACTGGGAAAGCGCCATCCGGCCGCAGCTGGCGAAGGGCGAGACGGTCATCGTGGCAGCGCACGGCAACAGCCTGCGCGCACTGGTCAAACACCTGTCGGGCATCTCGGACGAGGATATCGCCGAGCTGGAAATTCCCACCGGGCAGCCGATCGTCTATGACTTCGATCAGGCCTTGGTTCCGGGCGAGCGACACTACCTGAAGGATCGGTAAGACTGATGCCAAAGAGCGGGGGAGCACCAGTAGCTATCGTCATGGGCAGCCAGTCCGACTGGCCGACCATGAGCCGCGCCGCGCAGGTGCTCGACCAGCTCGGCATTGCCCACGATGACCGCATCGTGTCGGCCCACCGCACGCCCGACCGGCTGCACGCGTTCGGCAAAGGCGCGGCGGACGAGGGGTTTCAGGTGATCATCGCCGGGGCAGGCGGCGCGGCGCACTTGCCGGGCATGGTCGCCAGCCTGACGCATCTGCCGGTGCTGGGCGTGCCGGTGCAGTCAAAGGCGCTGTCCGGGCAGGACAGTCTGCTTTCGATCGTGCAGATGCCCGCCGGCATTCCGGTCGGCACGCTGGCTATCGGCGAGGCTGGCGCCACCAATGCCGGGATCCTCGCCGCGAGCATCCTGGCATTGAACGACCCCGCGCTGGCGATACGGCTCAAGGCCTTCCGCGCCGCACAGACCGCCGCCGTGGCCGAGCGTCCGGCGGACGGCTGACCAGTTCATGAGCAATCCGCCTCTGCCCGCAGGCAGCACCATCGGCATCCTCGGCGGCGGACAGCTGGGGCGGATGATTGCCGTGGCCGCCGCGCAACTCGGCTATCACTGCCACGTCTATGCGCCCGAAAGGGACAGCGTGGCCGCCGAAGTCGTCGCGCAATTCACCTGCGCCGGGTGGCACGACAAGGTCGCCTTGGCCGCTTTCGCCGCGGCCTGCGACGTGGTGACTTACGAGTTCGAGAATGTCCCCGTGGCTCCGCTCTCCGCCTTCTCGGGTGGCCAGTTGGCACCCGGCACCCAGGCGCTGGAAGTGGCGCAGGACCGGTATCGCGAAAAGCGCTTCGTCGAACAGCTCGGCGGTCGCCCCGCGCCCTATGCGCCGATCGACCACGAGAGCGAACTGGACGAAGCCGTGCGCAAGGTGGGCACCCCCGGCATCCTCAAGACCCGCCGCGACGGCTACGACGGCAAGGGCCAGTGGAAGATCGCCTCGCCCGGTGAGGCGCAGGGCCTGCGGGTTCCGGAAAGCGGGCTGGTCTACGAAGGACTGGTTCATTTCGATGCCGAATTCTCGGTCATCCTGGTGCGCGCCCGAACAGGCGAAGTGCGCTTCTGGGACAGCCCGCACAACACGCATGAACACGGTGTTCTGGCGCACAGCGTGCTGCCCGCGCCCGCCATTGTCGCCCGGCAAGTGGCCGAGGCGCGCGCGCTGGCTGCCAAAATAGCCGAAGCGCTCGACTATGTCGGCGTGCTGACAGCTGAATTCTTCGCCACCAGCGCCGGTCCGGTGTTCAACGAGATGGCCCCGCGGGTCCACAACTCGGGCCACTGGACCATCGAGGGCGCGGTCACCAGCCAGTTCGAGAACCACGTCCGCGCAATCTGCGGGCTGCCGCTGGGCGATTGTTCGAGCGTCGCGACACGGATCGTGATGGACAACCTGATCGGGGCCGACGCGCTCGACATGGGCAGGCACCTGACCGATCCCGCCGCGCACCTGCACCTCTATGGCAAGGCCGAGGCGCGACCCGGCCGCAAGATGGGCCATGTCACGCGTGTCGGCTGACAGCTCAGGCAGGCGCGACGTGCCCTTTGTCGTCGCGCGCGCGACCAACGGCTGCATTGCGGCGGGCGGCGACGTGCCGTGGAAGATCCGCGAGGACCTCAAGCGGTTCAAGGCGCACACCATAGGCAAGCCGATGGTCATGGGCCGCAAGACCTTCGAGAGCCTGCCGGGCCTGCTGCCGGGCCGCCGCCACATCGTCGTCACCCGCAACCCCGGCTGGAACGCGCCCGGCGCCGAAGTGGCGAACGACGAGGCGGGCGTGCTGGCGCTCGTCGGGTCTAACGCTTCTCGGGACGATTTCAGCGTCATCGGCGGGGCGGAGATCTTCGCCATGCTGGGCCACCTCGCCACCCGCTGGGAAATCACCGAGGTGCACGAGGATACCCCCGGCGACGTGTTCATGCCGCTGCCCGATCACGCCGAGTGGGAGGAAGTGGCGCGCGAGCCCCGACCTGCCGCCGACGGCTGGCCGGCCTATGACTTCGTTACCTACCGGCGGCGCGCGCGGTGAAACGCCCAAGGAAGCGCAGGGTCGCCGCCTGGTCGCTCGCCTTGGTGCTGGCGCTGCTGGCGGCCTTCTTCATCTTCGCCCCGGGCATTGCCGAGCGGCGGATGAACATGGTCGATGGCGGGCCGCTGCCGGAAGTGTCGGACGAGGCGCGTGCGCTTCACGCCAGCCTGACCGTGGTCGACCTGCACGCCGATACCCTGCTGTGGCAGCGCAACCTGCTCGACCGCGGGACCCGCGGCCATGTCGATCTGCCGCGCCTGAGGGATGGCAACGTGGCGCTGCAGGTGCTGTCCAGCGTCACCAAGTCGCCCGCCGGGCTAAACAACGAGCGCAATTCAGCCAATGCGCGCGATGACATTACGCTGCTGGCGATTGGCCAGTTGCAGCCCTTGCGGACGTGGACTTCGCTGCTCGAACGGACGCTGTGGCATGGCGAGAAGCTGCGCCGCGCGGTGGCTGCATCGCATGGCGCGCTGTTGCGCGTGACCGACAATGCCGACCTCGCCCAGGTCCTCACCGCCCGCGCCACTCCCCCTCGCCCGGTCGGCGTGATGCTTTCAGTCGAGGGACTGCACGACCTTGAAGGCGATATCGCCAACCTCCCGCGCCTCTATGATGCAGGCGTGCGCATGGCGGGTCTGACGCATTTCTTCGACAACCAGCTGGCCGGATCGATGCACGGCGAGGCCAAGGGCGGGCTCACCCCGTTCGGACGGCAGGTGGTGCGGGCGATGGAGCAGCGCGGCATGATCGTCGACCTGGCGCATTGCAGCCACCAATGCGTGGCCGACGTGCTCGCCTTGGCGCGCCGACCGGTGGTCTCGAGCCACGGCGGCGTACAGGCGACCTGCCCCGGCAACCGCAACCTGACCGATGAGGAAATTCGCGGCGTCGCGGCCACCGGCGGGGTGATCGGCATCGGCTATTGGGACAGCGCCGTGTGCGACATCTCGCCCGCCGGGATCGTCCGCGCAATGGCTCATGTGCGCGACCTGGTGGGCATCGAATACGTCGCGCTGGGCAGCGATTTCGATGGCACCGTCACCACGCGGTTCGATACCAGCCAGCTGGCGCAGATTACGCAGGCGCTGATGCAAGCGGGCTTTTCCGAGGCCGAGATTCGCGCCGTATTGGGCGGGAATGCGCTGCGGGTGATTGCTGCGGGGCTTGTGCCGATGGGGCCACAAGCATGATCCGCCTCGATCACCGCGATCCCACCCCCGAAGTGCTGCGCGGCGCGGTGCTGGCGTTGGGCAACTTCGATGGCTTCCATCTTGGCCATCAGGCCGTGGTGGCCGAGGCGGTGAACTGGGCGCGCGCCGAGGGCCGACCGGCGATCGTCGCCACCTTCGATCCGCACCCGGTGCGCCACTTTGCCCCACATGTCCCGCCGTTCCGCCTGACCACGCTCGACCAGCGGGAGGAGCTGTTCGCCAAGGCCGGGGCCGACGCCATGCTGGTGTTCCATTTCGACGGTGAGCTTGCGGGGATGAGCGCGGAAAGCTTCGTCGCCGACCTGCTCGGCAAGCGCATCGGCGCGGCGGGCGTGGTGACGGGCGAGGACTTCAGCTTCGGCGCGCAGCGTGGCGGCAATGTCGCGGTGTTGCGCGAGGTTGGCGCCACGGTCGGCATGGCCACGCGGGCGGTCGGCCCGGTCAAGGTGGACGGGCAGACCGTCTCGTCAAGCCGCATTCGCGATCTGCTGAAGGCGGGCGACTGCGCCGGGGCCGAGGCACTGCTGACCCGCCCCTTCGCCATCCGGGGCGAGGTGATCCACGGCGACAAGCGCGGCCGCACAATCGGCTACCCCACCGCCAACATGGACATGGGCGCCTACCTGCGCCCGCGCTTCGGCATTTACGCGGTGACCGCGCGGGTACTGGCGAGCGGCGCGATGCTCCACGGTGCCGCCAACCTGGGCGTGCGGCCCACCTTCGATCCGCCCAAGGAACTGCTCGAACCGTACTTCTTCGACTTTGCGGGCGATCTCTATGGGCAGGAGATCGAGGTGGAACTGCGCCACTTCCTGCGGCCCGAAGCGAAGTTTGACAGCATGGACGCGCTGGTTGAGCAGATGCAGCGGGATTGTGACACGGCGCGGGCCTTGCTTGGCTAGATGGCGCTCGCAGAGGCGCAGAGGCGCGGAGAGAAATTCTGCCTGCGGCGCAGCCATCTTTCAATCTCTGCGCCTCTGCGCCTCTGCGAGCGCCCATTTATTGCGCAACGCCCGCCCCCCCGCTAAGGCCCGCCAGCAATGACCGAAAAGCGCGATTACAGAGACACCGTATTCCTCCCGGCCACCGACTTTCCGATGAAGGCCGGGCTGCCCGAGAAGGAGCCGCACATCCTTGCCCGGTGGCAGGAGGCGGACCTCTATGGCCAGTTGCGCGAGAACCGCGCGGGCGCCCCGAAATTCATCCTCCACGATGGCCCGCCCTATGCCAATGGCGATATCCATATCGGTCACGCGCTCAACAAGGTGCTCAAGGACGCCGTGGTCCGCACCCAGACGCTGCTCGGCAAGGACGCGCCCTATGTGCCCGGCTGGGATTGCCACGGCCTGCCGATCGAGTGGAAGGTGGAGGAAGCCTACCGCAAGAAGAAGCTGAATAAGGACGAGGTTCCGGTCGAGGAGTTCCGCGCCGAATGCCGCGCCTATGCCGCGCAGTGGGTGGAAGTGCAGAAGGCGCAGTTCCAGCGGCTCGGCATTTCCGGCAAGTGGGACCAGCCGTACCTGACGATGGACCCCGAGGCCGAGGCGCGGATCGTGGCCGAGCTTCTGAAGTTTGCCGAATCCGGCCAGCTCTATCGCGGGGCCAAGCCGGTGATGTGGTCGCCGGTCGAAAAGACCGCGCTGGCTGAGGCTGAGGTGGAATACGAGGATATCAAATCGACGCAGGTGGATGTGGCGTTCGAGATTGTGGACTCGCCGATTGAAGCGCTCAAGGGTGCCTATGCGGTGATCTGGACGACCACGCCGTGGACTATCCCGGTCAATCAGGCTTTGGCTTATGGGCCGGAGGTTGAGTATGTGTTGGTGAGCGTCACTTCTGGTGCCACAATCGGGTTTGAAACTAGATCGGCAGGCGCAGTCACAGCCGAAACCACCTTACCCGCCGGACGCAAATACCTCGTGGCGAGCAACCTTCTCGAAGCATTCAAGGGGCGAGTTAAGTTCGAGGATTTGTGGCAACTTGAGCGAACTTGCTTCGGCTCCGACCTCGCCGGAACCATCTGCCGCCACCCGATGCACCATCTCGGCGGGTTCTACGCCGCGCCCCGCCCGATGCTCCCCGGCGACTTCGTCACCACCGAGAGCGGCACCGGCCTCGTCCACATGGCGCCCGATCATGGCGAGGACGACTTTGACCTGTGCAAGGCGCACGGCATCAACCCGGTGTTCGCGGTTGAGGGCGATGGCAAGTATCGCGCGGACTGGCTGTGGCTGGGCGGGCAGGGCTCGGTCATCAACCCCAAGTTCAACGCGCCCGACGGGCCGATCTGTTCGGACTTGCGCGAAGCAGGCGGGCTGCTGGCGGCGTCCACAGACTATCAACACAGCTATCCACACAGCTGGCGCTCCAAGGCCAAGGTGATTTTCCGCTGCACGCCGCAGTGGTTCGTGCCGATGGACCGGGCGGTGGCCAGTGTCTCGACTTCCGGCACCACCCTGCGCCAGACCGCGATGCAGGCCATCGCCGATACCCGCTGGGTGCCCGAAAAGGGCGAGAACCGCATCCGCAGTATGGTCGAGGGCCGCCCGGACTGGGTGCTCAGCCGCCAGCGCGCCTGGGGCGTGCCGATCACCTTGTTCGTCAACCGCAGGAGCGGCGAATACCTCGTCGATCCCGCCGTGAACGCCCGCATCGTGGAAGCTGTTCGCGCCAAGGGCGTCGATGCGTGGAGCGATGAGGCAGCACCCGCGCTGCTCGGCCCCGACTACGACGTCGCGGATTACGAACGGATCGTCGACATCCTCGACGTGTGGTTCGATAGCGGCTCCACCCACGCCTTCGTGCTTGAAAGCGGCGTTTGGCCCGAACTGCAAAGCCCGGCGGACCTCTACCTCGAAGGCAGCGACCAGCATCGCGGCTGGTTCCAGTCCTCGCTGCTGGAGAGCTGCGCCACCCGGGGCCGCGCGCCGTACAAGACGGTGCTGACCCACGGCTTCACGATGGATGCCAAGGGCATGAAGATGTCCAAGAGCCTCGGCAACACTGTCAGCCCGCTCGATGTGATGCGCGATTACGGCGCGGACATCATCCGCCTTTGGGCGCTCAGCGTCGACTACACCGAGGACCACCGGATCGGACCGGAAATCCTCAAGGGCGTGGCCGACCAGTACCGCAAGCTGCGCAACACCTTGCGCTACCTGCTGGGCGCGCTGGATGGCTACACGCCCGCCGAAGCCGTGGACGTGGCCGACATGCCCGAACTGGAGCGCTACATGCTGGCGCTGCTGGGCGAGCTCGACGGCAAGATGCGCGCTGCGGTCGATGCCTTCGATTTCAACAGCTACACCCGTTCGCTGATCGACTTCTGCAACGAGGACCTGTCGGCCTTCTTCTTCGATATCCGCAAGGATTCGCTCTATTGCGACCATCCGGCGGACATGAAACGCCGCGCCTATCGCACGGTGCTGGACACCATGTTCCACGCCCTGATCCGCTACGCCGCGCCGGTGCTGGTGTTTACGGCGGAAGAGGTGTGGGGGACGCGGTATCCGGATGGGGGGTCTGTGCATTTGCTGGAGTGGCCGGATTTTGCCACCCTCCTTCGTCATTCCCGCGAAGGCGGGAATCCAGTCGAAGGGGAGCGCAATGCCGCCCTGGATCCCCGCGTTCGCGGGGATGACGAATTTGCATTGATGGTGAAGTGGAATGATATTCGTACCGCCCGAACGCTCGTCAACGAAGCGATCGAACCTTACCGTCGCGACAAGACAATCCGTTCCAGCCTTGAAGCCGAAGTCATTCTGACGATCCGAGACAAGACGGCGCGAGAGCACTGTCGGTCGGTCAATCTGGCCGAGATTTGCATCGTCTCTGAATGCATCATTGCCGATGGCGACGAAGACTCTGTCATTGCGCGGCCCACCACCCACCACAAATGCGGCCGCTGCTGGCGTCACCTCCCCGAAGTGACCGAAGATGGCGACCTCTGCGCCCGCTGCGACGATGTCGTGACCCGGCTGGACGCTGCACAATGACCCGCCCGCGCTTCACCCGTGATCGCCTGCTCGCCTTCGCGCTGGCGCTCGTGCTGTTTGTGGCCGACCAGCGGCTCAAGCAGTTCGTGATCGGGACGCTCGGCCTCAGAAGCGTGGGCGATCACCACGACCTGTCGCGGTTCTTCGATTTCACCCGCACCAACAACTTCGGTGTTTCGCTGGGCATGTTCGAAGCCAATTCCATGGAAATGCGCTATGTTCTGATCGCGGTGACCGGCGCAATCGCCATTGGCGTGATGGTGTGGATCATGCGCGAGACGCGGCGGTGGGACATTTACGCGCTGGCCATGATCCTGGGCGGCGCGCTGGGCAATATCCTTGATCGCTATCGCCTGGGCTATGTGGTGGACTTCGCCGATTTCCACATTGGCGAGTTCCGTCCGTTCCTGATCTTCAACCTGGCCGACGCGGCGATCACCGTGGGCGTGGTAATTCTCCTTGCCCGCGCCTTGTTCATCGGCGAGAAACCGGCCACAGAGCAGGACGAAACCACAGGTGCCGATCAGGCTACCGGAGACTGACAGATGCGCATTTCGAAGACAATCATCCTCGGCACCGGCCTGCTGGCCTTGCTGCCCGCATGCAGCTCCGGCCTGATCGCCAACCGCGACCGGCCCGATGAATTCGCCGTGCAGCGTCAGTCGCCGCTGGTGGTTCCGCCCGATTTTGCGCTGGTCCCGCCCGCTCCCGGCGCGCCGCGTCCGGGCGATTCGACCGCCTCGCAGCAGGCGCTCGACGCGCTGTTCCCGCCGCAGGCCCGCAGCGCGGTGGAAACCAATGCGCTGGGCCGCGCGGGCACGGCCGAAGTGTCGATCCGCAGCACCGTCGGCGATCCGCTGACCTTCACGGTCGACAAGGGCAGCACCACCCGCACGATCATCGCTGCCCCCGAAGGCGACGGCCAGGCGGCGCGGGCTGTAATTTGATTACGAGGGCGCGGATGCGCCCTCGCAAAACAAGGGCAAGCTAGTCAGCTTTGCTGACTAGCAATTTATCGATCCGCCTGCCGTCAAGGTCGACGACCTCGAAGCGCCAGCCCTGGTGTTCGAACCACTCGCCTGTCCCCGGCAGCTTTTTCATCTGGAACAGCACGAAACCCGCGGCGGTGGCGTACTCGCGCTGTTCGGGCAGGCTGATTTCCAGGCATTCCGCCAAAGCATCGGCCGGCAGGCTGCCGGCGACCAGCATGCTGCCGTCGTCGCGCCGCACCACCTTGGGTTCGTCATCGTCGTCCTGATGGCTGGCGAAGCTGCCGGCGATGGCGGCGAGGATGTCGGCGGTGGTCACCACGCCGTCGAGGTGGCCGTATTCGTCGTGCACCATGGCCATCGAAATGCCCGATTGCTGCAGCAACCGCAGCGCATCGAGCGCATCGAGCTGGTCTGGCACGACTTCGGCCTTCTTGATCAGGTCGGCCAGCACGACCGGCTTCCCGGTCAGCTGGCCCGCCAGCCGCGCGGCGAGGATGTCGCGCACCTTGACCACGCCGAGCACCTTGTCGGGCGAGCCATCGGCGACCGGCAGCAGCGAGTGCGGGGTCGCCTCGATCTCGGCCCACAGCTCGTCCTCGTCGGCGGCGGCATCGATCCAGTCGAGCTCGGTGCGCGGGGTCATCAGCTCGCGCACCGGTTTGTCGGCCAGCCGCATGATGCCCGAGAGCATGTCCCGCTCCTGCTCGGCGATAACGCCGCTGCGGCTGGCATCGGCGAAGACCATGTGCAGCTCCTCCGCGCTCATCCCATGCTCGCCGCGATGGCTGAGGCCGATGAGCCGCATGATCGCGTTGGACGAGGTATCGAGGAGCCACACGATCGGAGCGGTGATGCGCGCCAGCATCGCCATCGGCCGCGCCATGACGAGGGCAATCGGCATTGCCGCGCGCAAGGCCAGTTGCTTGGGCACCAGTTCGCCCACCACCAAGCTGAAATAGGTCGTCAGCCCGATCATGATGATAAAGCCGAGGTTGTCGGCCAGATCGGCCTCCACCCCCCACACCGCCAGTTGCTGGCCCAGCGGTTCGCCCAGAGTGGCGCCCGAGACGGCACCGGCGATAATGCCGATCAGCGTGATGCCGATCTGCACGGTGGAAAGGAACTTGCCCGGCTCCTCGGCCAGCTTGAGCGCGATCTCGGCGCTTTTGCTGCCGTTCTGAGCCGCCACCCGCAACTGCGCGGCGCGGGCCGAGACAATCGCCAGTTCGGACATGGCGAACACGCCATTGATAACGATCAGGCCGGCGAGAGCCGCCAGGTAATGCCAGGGGAAGGGGTCCATGAGGCCCGCACAGCTAGCAGATTCGCCGGGCAAGTCGAAGGGGGATTGCGGGCTCGTTCAGGAACGGACAAGCCTGCGGCACGTTACAACGGCTTCACAGGGTCGCACCTTACCTTGAGAGGACACCTCATGACCAAGTCCCGCTATCTGATTTCCGCTGTTGCCGCCGCCTCGCTGATCGCGCTGGGCGGCTGCGTCACCGATCCCAACACCGGCGAACGAACCGTTTCGCGCACCGCCATCGGCGGCGTCGGCGGCGCTGGCTTGGGCTATCTGCTCGGCGGCCTGATCGGTGGCAAGACCGCGCGCATCGTCGGCGCGGGCATTGGCGGCGCGGCGGGCGGCTATGTCGGCTATCGCATGGACGAGCAGATTCGCGAGCTCGACGAAGTCACCGCCGGCACCGGTGTCGACGTGAGCCAGACGCCGAACGGTGACGGCATCCTCGTCAACCTGCCCGAGGTGACCTTCGCGGTCGATTCGACCACCATCAGCCCCGCCATGCGCGACGTGCTCGACCGCGTGGCGCAGAGCATGATCCAGTATCCCAACTCGCTGATCGACGTGATGGGCCACACCGATTCGACCGGCAGCGACCAGTACAACCTGGATCTGTCGCGCCGCCGCGCCGAAGCGGTGAGCAACTTCCTTGTCTCGCGCGGGGTCGCCCGGGCTCGCCTCGAGAGCGTCGGTTACGGCGAGCAGTACCCGGTGGCCGACAACACCACCGAGAGCGGCCGCGCGCAGAACCGCCGCGTGGAAATCCGCATCACCCCGGTGACGCAGCAGGACGTCCAGGCGGCCTATTGATAGGAGCGAGGGGCCCTCCGGCCCCTCGCTTCCTCGCTCTCGGTCAGCAAGCTGACCTGCGCTGCGGGCGCCCGTTCGGGCTTGCGGGCCCGCGGCCCGTTGCAGTGTCTATCTGCGGCATTGACAATCACTTGTCCCCATTGTCAGCCCGGACTTGTCCCGAGGTGACCCTGTCGTTGCGGGCGAGCGCTGGCCCGGTCCGCGACCAGCGGACCGCAAGGGCGACCGCCCGCCCGCAGGTGCCCCGCAGCGAAGCGGAGGGAACAGCACCGAGGATGTGGCCCCGGATGGGGTCACTCAAGACAAGAGTTTCGCGCGGTCAGCCAGTCGCTCCACCGCCGCCTCGTGGATTGCGGGTGCGCTGACCAGCAGCCCGAAGGCCCTTGGATCGCGCTTGTTGTACGCCAACGGCTCGCCAAATGCGTCGCTTACCCGCGCCCCCGCCTCGCGGGCGATCAGGGCGGCGGCGGCGACGTCCCATTCGTAGCCCCAGCGCAGGGTGGCGATCAGGTCGGCGCGGTCGTCGGCGACCATGGCAATCCTCAGCGCGATCGAGTTGGGCTTGTCGACCGTGGTCAGGTCCTGGTCCTCGCGCGGCAGCGAATCGGTCGGCACCCGCGCGCCGGGGAACACGCGGCGCTTGCTGGCGCTGATGTCCACCCCGTTGAGCCGCGCCCCCGCGCCCGCCGTGGCGGTCCACACCTCGCCGCGCGCCGGGGCCACCAGCAGGCCCAGCAGCGGTCGCCCGGAACTGACCAGCGCGACCGACACCGCCCAGCCTGTCCGTCCGCGAATGAAATCGCGCGTGCCGTCGACCGGATCGACCACCCAGATCAGCCCGCGATCGAGCCGCGCGGGATCGTCCGCCGTCTCTTCGGACAGCCACCCGGCGCTAGGCAGCAGGCGGCCGAGCTCGGTCTTGAGGAAAGTGTCCACCGCCAGGTCCGCCGCGCATACCGGGCTGTCGTCGCTTTTGCCCCAGGTCTTCACCCGGTGCCCATCGCCCGGCCACATGCGGCGGGCGATCTGGCCTGCCTCCACGCAGATATCCCTCAGGCGAAACCGATCGATCATTGCGGCGCAACTTGGGATGGCCGTTCGTGCATTGCAAGCGCGGCGCGAAGGTGCTTTAGGCACCCGCGAGTCCATTTTGCACTGCACCAAGGATCCCGCGCGCATGAACATCCACGAATATCAGGGCAAGGAACTGCTGGCGAAGTTCGGCATCGGCATTCCGGCAGGCGTTGCTGCGCTGACCGTGGAGGAGGCCGTCGCCGCCGCCAGGACGCTGCCCGGCCCGCTTTACGTGGTGAAGGCGCAGATCCATGCCGGTGGGCGCGGCAAGGGCAAGTTCAAGGAACTGCCCGCCGATGCCAAGGGCGGCGTGCGGCTGGCCTTTTCGCTTGATGAGGTCGAGGCCAATGCCCGCGAGATGCTCGGCAACACGCTGGTGACGATCCAGACCGGCGATGCGGGCAAGCAGGTCAACCGCCTCTACGTGACCGACGGCGTCGATATCGCCCGCGAATACTACCTGTCGATGGTGGTCGACCGCGCTTCCGGCCGCGTCGCCATGATCGTCTCGACCGAAGGCGGCATGGATATCGAGACCGTGGCGCACGATACGCCCGAGCTGATCAGCACCATCACCATCGATCCCGCCACCGGCTTCATGCCGCACCATGGCCGCGCCGTGGCCTTTGCGCTGAAGCTGTCGGGTGACCTCGCCAAGCAGGCGCAGAAGGTGGCCGGCCAGCTGTACACCGCCTTCACCAGCCTCGATTGCGAGATGCTCGAGATCAACCCGCTGGTCGAAACCAAGGATGGTCAGCTGCTCGTTCTCGACACCAAGATGAGCTTCGATGGCAACGCCATGTTCCGCCACAAGGACGTGGAAGCGCTGCGCGACGAGACCGAGGAAGACCCGATGGAGGTCGAGGCCTCGCGCTATGACCTCGCCTACATCAAGCTCGATGGCGACATCGGCTGCATGGTCAACGGCGCGGGCCTGGCCATGGCGACGATGGATATCATCAAGCTGAACGGCATGTTCCCGGCCAACTTCCTCGACGTGGGCGGCGGCGCCAACAAGGAGAAGGTGACCGCGGCGTTCAAGATCATCCTCTCCGATCCGGCGGTCAAGGGCATCCTGGTCAACATCTTCGGCGGCATCATGCGGTGCGATACGATCGCCGAGGGCATCGTGGCGGCGGCCAAGGAAGTGAACCTGTCGGTGCCGCTGGTGGTGCGCCTCGAAGGGACCAATGTGGACGCGGGCAAGGCGATCCTCGCCAATTCGGGCCTCGCCATCGTCCCGGCGGACGATCTGGGCGATGCCGCACGCAAGATCGTGGCCGAGGTGAAGCAGGCGGCGTGAACGGTTTGCCACACCGAAGGGGGCCCGGGGGCCGCGCCTGACCTCGAGCTCGTCTCGTGCGCGGTCACACCAACAGCGTAATCCCATGGATCGTCACGCCGACCAGCCCGCCCACCAGCGTGCCGTTGATGCGGATGAACTGCAGGTCGCGGCCCACCGCGCGTTCTATGCGGGTGGTGATGGTGCGGCCGTCCCACCGCTTGACGGTCTCGGACACCAGCCGGACGATCTGCTCGCCGTGGCGGCTGGCGACGCCCACTACCGTCCGCCGGACCAGCCGGTTGACCTGTAACTGCAAGGCAGGATCGGCCTTCAGCGTTTCTCCCAGCTCACGCAGGGCAGCGCCGAACTGGCCATCGAGAGCCTTGTCCGGATCGTGCGCCATGGCGATCAGGCCCAGCCGCAGTCTTTCCCACAAGCCCATCCACCAGTCACCCAGCGCCGGGTTGGCGAGGAGCTCGGACTTCAGTTGCTCGACCTTGGCGCGCATGGCCGGATCGCTTTGCAAGTCTGCTGCGAGGCCCGCAAGCCCCTCCTCCAGCTTGCCGCGCAGCGGATGCTCGGGGTTGACCAGCACCTCGGCCAGCAGGCGGTAGAGCCCGTCGAGCACCGAGTTGGCCAGCCGCTCGTCGAGCCCGGTCCAGCGCAGCACGGCGTTGGCGCGGGCGTGGATCATCTGGCGCACGGTGTCCTCGTTCGCCTCGAGCGTCTGCCCGGTCCAGCGGATCATGCCATCGACCAGCGGGCGATGGCGGTTGTCGGCAATCGCCGCGCCGAGCATCTTGCCGAGCAGCGGCGAGACCTCGACCTTGTCGATCTGCCGCGCGAGCCCCGCCTTGACCTGGTTGCCCAGCCGGTCCGGGTCGAGCGACTGCAGCAGGTCGACCAGCAGCTGGATCACGCCTGCACGGATGCGGCCAATCTCACCTTCGCGCCTTTGCACGAGAAATTCGCCCGCGGCCTGTGCCACGTTCACTTCGCGCATGCGCCGCGCCACCACCAGCGGGGTGAGGAAGTTGCGCCGCAGGAACCCCGCCATCGTATCGGCGATGCGGTCCTTGTTGTTGGGGATGATCGCCGTGTGCGGGATCGGAATGCCGAGCGGATGGCGGAACAGCGCGGTCACCGCGAACCAGTCGGCCAGTCCGCCAACCATGGCCGCTTCGGCAAAGGCGCGCACCCACGGCCACGCGGGATGGCTGTCTTCCAGCCGCAACGCCGCCGCGAACAGGCCCGCCATAACGACCAGCAGAAGGGTCGCGGTCAGCCGCATGCGCCGTCCGCGATCAGGCGGCAGGCCGTCATCGGCCAGAGCGGAGGGGAGCCGGGGGCGCGTGGTCACGACCTTCTGCCCCGTCACTCGGCCGGGGCGGTTCCCAGCCTGTCGGCGTGGTTATCGCCCGGCTTGTACGACAGTAGGCTGTCCCGCAGCCACGGGCCGAGCCGCTTCTCGACGCCATCGGCCAAGCTGAACCCCGCCGGCACGATCAGCAGGGTGAGCAGGGTCGACAGCGCCAGCCCGCCGATCACCACCGTGCCCATCGGCTGACGCCAGGCCGAATCGCCGGTCAGCGCCAGAGCGGTGGGAATCATGCCCGCGACCATCGCCACCGTGGTCATCACGATCGGCTGGGCGCGCTTGTGCCCGGCTTCCATGATCGCGGCGTGCTTGTCCTTGCCGGTGTGCATTTCCTCCAGCGCGAAATCGATCAGCAGGATCGAGTTCTTGGCGACGATGCCGAACAGCATCAGGATGCCGATAACCACCGGCAGCGACAGCGGCTGGCCCAGCAGCAGCAGCAGCAGCAGCCCGCCCAGCGGGGCGAGGAACAGCGAACCCATATTGACCAGCGGCGATACCAGCCGGCGGTAGAGCAGCACCAGCACCGAGAACACCAGCAGGATGCCGGTCAGCAGCGCCACGCCGAAGCTGTCGATCAGCTGGCTCTGCCACTCGTCCTGCCCGACGGGTGTATTGGTCACGCCTGCGGGCAGGTTGCGCATGATCGGCAGCGCCTGAATGGCCGAGGTGACATCGCCGCGCGCCGTTCCGGGAGCGAGGTCAGCGCTGACGAATACGCGGCGGTTCTGGTTATAGCGTTCGATGCTGGTCGGCCCCATGCCAAGGCCGATTTCGGCCACCCGTTCCAGCGGCACCGAGCCACCGGTTGAGCTTGGCACGGGCAGGTTGCGGATCACCGACAAGTCGCGCCGGTCGTTCTCGGCCAACCGCACGCGGATGGGAATTTGCCGGTCGGACAGCGAGAACTTGGCGGCGTTCTGGTCGATGTCGCCCAGCGTCGCGATGCGGATTGCCTGGCTCAGCGCCTGCGTGGTTACGCCCAGGCTGGCGGCGAGATCCTCGCGCGGCTTGATCAGCAATTCGGGGCGCTGCAGGTCCACTTCCACGCGCGGGCCGACCGCGCCGGGCACGCCCTGCATCTGCTCCGCCAGCGTCGCTGCCCCGCGGGTCAGCGCTTCGGGATTGGAGCCCGACAGCATCACGGTGATCGCGCGGCCCGAGCCGCCACCGCCGGGGCCGCCGCCGTCCTGGTCCTGGAAGTTGACCCGCGCATCGGGGATGGACTGCAGGGTCGGTGCCATCTCGCGGGTAAATTCGAGGCTGGTCCGCTCGCGATCGGGGCGGAACACGAGGCGCACCATGCCGCTGCCCGGGTTGGCGATGCCCAAAGCCAGCTGAACTTCCTGTTCCTGCTGCATGCGCGCTGCCACCCGCTGGACCACCGCATCGGTCTGTTCCAGCGTGGTGCCCGGCACCATGGCCACGCGGATCATCGCAAAATCGCTGTCCGAATTGGGGAAGAACTGCATCGGCACCTTGCTGCCGACGAACCCCGTCAGCCCCAGCGCGAAAATGCCCACCAGCATCATCCACACCCGGTGATCGAGGAACCGTGCGCCCAGATAGCGCGCCCGCGCGGTGAAGGCCGAACTGTCATAGCCGCTGACCAGGCCGACCAGCAGGCCGATCAGGAAGTTGACCAGGCCGCCGATCAGGTAGGCCAGCAGCAGCACGCCGAGCACCATCCACACGCCGGGCCCGCCGCCAGTCTCGCCGCCGCCAGTCTCGCCGCCCATCCACATGCGGACACCCAGCAACACCAGCCCGCCGGTGACCACGGCCAGTACGTGGAAGTACCAGCGCGAGCCGACCTTGCCGTAGCGCTCGCGCATGGCGCGGAACCTGCTCTCGTCCAGCGACCAGCGCAGGACGCGCATATAGCGGTCCATCATGCGCCCCTCGCCGTGCGTTTCCTCGCCGTGGGCTTTAAGGAAATAGGCCGCGACCATCGGCGTGATCATGCGCGCCACGGCCAGGCTCATCAGCACCGATACCACCACGGTGAAGCCAAAGTTCTTGAAGAACTGGCCCGAAACACCCGGCATCAGGCCCACCGGCAAGAACACCGCGACAATCGAGAAGGTGGTCGCCACCACCGCCAGGCCGATCTCGTCGGCGGCGTCGATCGAGGCCTGGTAGGCGCTTTTGCCCATGCGCATGTGTCGGACGATGTTCTCGATCTCCACGATCGCATCGTCGACCAGCACACCGGCGACCAGCCCCAGCGCCAGCAATGACAGCGTGTTGAGCGAGAAGCCCAGCCATTCCATGAAATAGAACGTGGGGATGGCCGACAGCGGAATGGCCAGCGCGGCAATGATCGTCGCCCGCCAGTCACGCAGGAACAGGAACACCACGATGACCGCGAGGATGGCGCCCTCGACCATGGCCGCCATGCTGCTTTCGTATTGCTGCTTGGTATAGTCCACCTCGGTGAACAGGCGGGTGAAGTGGATGCCGGGGTTCTCAGCCTCAAGCTGCTCAAGCACTTCGATCGCGCCGTCATAAACCGAGACGTCGGATTCGCCGCGCGCGCGGGTTACGGCGAAGGTGACGATCGGCTTGCCGTCGATCTTGGCGAGGCTGGTGATTTCGCCAAAGGCGTCGCGCACCTCGGCAATGTCGGACAGCTTGACCGTGCGTCCCCCGCCCAGCGAAATCTGCGTCTGCGACATCTGGTATGCGGTGTCGGCATTGCCCAGCACGCGCACCGACTGGCGCGAACCGGCGATCTCGGCCTGCCCTCCGGCGGCGTTGACGTTGGTCTGGCGCAGCGTCGAGTTGACCGCCGCAGCGGTGACGCCGAGCGATTGCATCTTGCCCGGATCGAGGATCACCAGGATTTCGCGATCAACGCCGCCATTGCGGCTGACTTCGGCCAGGCCCGGCACGGTCAGCAGCGCCTTGGTGATGGTATCGTCGATGAACCAGCTCAGCTCTTCCAACGTCATGTCATCGGCGGTGACGCCGAAGTAGACGATCGGCTGCGAGCTGGTCTGGTTCTTGAACACGCGCGGCTCGAGGATGCCGTCGGGCAGTTCGCTGCGGATCTGGTCGACCGCGCTCTTCACCTCGTTGACCGCCTCGGCGATGTCGGTGCCCAGCGCAAATTCGATCGAGGTGTTCGAACTACCCTCGCTGGCGGTCGAACGGATGTTCTCGATCCCGTCGAGCGTCTGCACCGCCGCTTCGACGCGCTGGGTGATCTGGTTCTCGATCTCGCTCGGCGCGGCGCCGGGCTGCGAGATCAGCACGTTGACCTGCGGGAACTCGATATCCGGCCTGTCCTGGATCTTCATGTTCTGGAACGACATGATGCCGGCCAGCATCAGGCCGAGGAACGCCAGCAGCGGGACGATCGGGTTGCGGATCGACCACGCGGAAATGTTGCGGAAGTTCATGTCCGCCGCCTCACTGGGCCCGGGTTTCGGGCGACGCGTTGTCGAGGACCGGACGGATCGTTTCGCCCGCCGTCAGGAAGCCGCCCGCGCGGGCCACCACGCGTTCGTTGCCCTGCAGCCCGGACGAGATGGTGATGCCATCGTTGCTGATGGTGCCC
The DNA here is from genome assembly GCA_039927835.1 of Alteraurantiacibacter sp. Taxonomy (GTDB): domain Bacteria; phylum Pseudomonadota; class Alphaproteobacteria; order Sphingomonadales; family Sphingomonadaceae; genus Alteraurantiacibacter. The sequence goes on along the minus strand of JBDSUF010000038.1, from coordinate 16,630 downwards.
AGTTCGATGTTCCGCCGGACGACCTTGTTGTCGGCGCCGACGATAAAGACATAGCTGCCCTGGTCATCCGACAGCACGGCGCTTTCGGGCAGGCGCGCGGCGACCACGGCCCCGCTGCTCAGCCGCACCGTGGCGAAACCGCCGGGCCGCAGCGCGGAGTTGTAGGCCATGGCGCAGCGCGCGGTGCCCTGGCGGGTCTGTTCGTTGATCACCGGGCTCTTCTGCCACACCTGGCAGGTCAGCTGCTGCTCGGTCCCGACCGGAGTGACCGTGCCGGTAGCGCCGAGCGGGATCTGGCTGAGTTCCGCTTCGCCGACGTTGGCCAGCACTTCCATCTCGCCGCCGCGGGCGATCGAGAACAGCACGCCCGAGCCGGGGCTCACCACCTGACCCGGCTCGACCGCACGGGTCAGCAACAGGCCGGCGGCGGGGGCGAGGATGTTGAGCTGGGCATTGCGCGCCTGCCGTTCGCCCAGTTGCGCCTCGGCCACGCGGACGCGGGCATTGGCGGCATCGCGGGTGGCGGTCAGCCGGTCGACATCGGCCTGGCTGATAAAGCCACGCTCGACCAGTTGCAGCGCGCGTTGCAGATTGGCTTCGGCCAGCTGGGCATCGGCCCGGGCGACCTGGATCTGCGCGGCGGTGCTGGCGGTCTGCTGGGTCTGTACCGAACGGTCGATCACCGCCAGCACCTGGCCGGCGCGGACCCACTGGCCCGGCTCGACCGGGACGGAGACCACGCGGCCGCCCTCGCCGACCACGCCGACGGGCATTTCGCGGCGGGCAGCCAGCGTGCCGGTGGCGTTGATGAAGCCTGCATAGTTGCCCTGGCCCGGGACGATCACGGTAACGGCGGGGATGGTCGCGCCGTCCTGACCGGTGAACGGCTGCTCTGCCTTGCTGCCGTTGAGCAGGATGGCGGCAATGATCGCGGCGACCACCAGCACGGCAAGGGCGATCAGGATGCGCTTTTTGCGGCGGCTGCGCTCGGCGTCATCCACCTCTTCGCCCGCGAGCGAACCTTGGGTTACATCAAGTCGCGTTTCGTAGTTCATGCGCCGCTACTGCCTAGATTCATGCCTGTGTCGCGCCTGCTGCCAGACGGTGTCCGGCACTTGCACAGGTTGCGAACGCTGGCGACGGGGCTTTTCTGCCGTATTCGCCGCCCATAGCCGCTTGTCGCGGCGCCCGCAATCAGACCATCGGCCAAGTCATGACCCAGCGCGACGGGCGTTCTGCACCAGGACACGAAAAAGGCCGGAAACCCGCGGGTTCCCGGCCTTTTTACGGCAAATGTAACATTTTGTCAGCCGCGCCGGATCAGACGCGGCTGAGCCGACAAATTTAGCGGAGGCGGCCGCGCTGCACCAGATTGATGATCGCCAGCAGGATCACGGCTCCAAGAATCGCAATCGCGAAGGAGCCAAGATCGAAGGTCTGTATGCTTCCGCCAAACCCGAGGAGCGGCGCGAGCAGGAGATTGCCAAGTAACGCGCCGACAATGCCGACGATAACATTCATGACAATTCCCATCGATGCATCGCGCCTCATGAGCATGCTGGCCAGCCAGCCGGCGACGCCGCCCACAATAATTGCAATAATCCACCCCATGACACTTCTCCTTACCTAGCCCCGGCGACATTGCCTGCGGTTGCCTCAACGCTGGTTGCGCCAAGGCGTTCCGACAGGCGGTCGAACGGGGTCAGGAGAGTTGATGCGCCGAAAGACGCGCGGAGTCGAAAAGTATTGCCGTAAGCGGGCGCGGCCTCGCGTCAGTACTTCAGCTGGCGCTCGTAGAGATCGCGGTAATGCTGGATACGGGTCACCCGCAGGCCCTGCATGCCCGACCGGTCGACAGCGCGTTGCCAACCGGCGAATTCCTCCAGCGTCAGGTCGTAACGCTCAAGCACCTCGTCGATCGTCAGCAGGCCGCCGTTGACCGCGGCCACCACTTCGGCCTTGCGGCGCACCACCCAGCGCCGCGTGGACGGCGGCGGCAGGTCGGCGATCGTCAACGGCTCGCCAAGCGGTCCGATGACTTGCGCGGGGCGGATGTTCTGGTTCTCGATCATTTAAATCCTCAGGGCCGGCCATCACTGGCATCGTGCGATGCAAGCGTAATGGAACCAGTTCCTTTGCGATTGGCTAAATCAGTAGGGTTAACGGCATCTTTGCCATTGGCGAGCGCGGCCACGTGGCGCGCTGCCGGAGCGTCGAAGCTGGCGAGGTCCTGCGCCAAGCCCCGCGCCAGCGACACGCGCAGGTCGCGCGCCGCATTCAGCCGGGCGCGCAGGTCGCTCCAGCTCAATTCGCGCAGCGAATCGCTGTCGGCCGACGAGGCCTGGGGACCCGGTTCGGCGGGCGGTGTGGTAAGTTTTGCTTCGAACATGCCCCCGTCCTAGACCGGCAACCGTCAAAAAGAGGTAAAGCACGCCTTAACCGCACGTTATTGCCCCGCCAGCGCGAGAAGGGGTCGGTTGGCCTTCGCCCGCGCGAAGTGTATGGGCGCGGGCAATGACTGCCGCCTTAAGCCTTGCCAACAGCGTTAACGCCGCTGCCTTGTTCGACCTGCCACGTCCTGCGCCCGATTGCCGCATCGTGGTGGCCATGTCCGGCGGGGTCGACAGTTCGGTGGTCGCCGCGCTCGCTGCCGCGACGGGAGCCGAGGTCGTCGGCATCACGCTGCAGCTGTACGATTACGGTGCCGCCACGGCACGCAAGGGCGCCTGCTGCGCGGGCGACGACATCCGCGACGCGCGGACGGTGGCCGATCGGCTCGGCGTGGCCCACTATGTGTTCGACCACGAAAGCGCCTTCCGCGAGGATGTGGTCGACAAGTTCGCCGATGATTACCTTGCCGGACGCACGCCAATCCCGTGCATCCGCTGCAACATGGGGCCCAAGTTCACCGACCTGCTGCGGATGGCGCGCGAACTGGGTGCTGATTGCCTGGCCACCGGCCATTATGTCCGCCGCGTGACCGGGGCGGCCGGGCCCGAGCTTCACCGCGCGCTGGATCCGGCACGCGACCAGTCGTATTTCCTTTATGGTACGACCGAGCCGCAGCTCGATTTCCTGCGCTTTCCCCTTGGCGGTTTACCCAAGGCGCAGGTGCGCGAGGTCGCCAGCCAGTTCGGGCTGGCGGTGGCGGCCAAGCCCGACAGCCAGGATATCTGCTTCGTGCCCGATGGCGACTATGCCGCGCTCGTCAAGAAGCTGCGCCCGGCGGGCGTGGCGCCGGGGCGCATCGTCCATGCGGCAAGCGGCGAGGTGTTGGGCGAGCATCAGGGCATCGTCCATTTCACCGTGGGCCAGCGGCGTGGGCTCGAACTGGGCGGACAGGCCGAGCCATTGTATGTTGTGGCGCTCGATGCGCTGAGCGCCGAGGTCCGCGTGGGTCCGCGCGCCATGCTGGCGGTGAGCGCGGCGCACCTGATTGAAACCAACCGCATCGGCCCGCTGCCCGCGTCGCGCCTGACCGCAAAGGTCCGCTCGCTCGCCAAGCCGGTGCCGGTGACGCTGGATGGCGCTCTGGGTGACGGCACGGCCACCACGATCCGTTTTGCCACACCCGAGTTCGGCGTCGCGCCGGGACAGGCGGCGGTGCTCTATTGCGGCGAGCGGGTGGTCGGCGGCGGCTGGATTGACGGGACCGAGCGGATCTAGCCCTGCCAGCCGTCCAAGACGCAGCCGTAACCTTCGCGATAGCGCGCAGTCTGCATCGACAACAGCGGCACCCAGGCGGTTACGGCGCGGTCGTCCTCGTCCTCGGAGATAAACACGGCTTGCATGCCCGGCTCAAAGTCTTCCTTGCAGCTGCCCATGTCGCGCCCACCGATATAGCGGCACGAGCACACCGAATGGGCGCCAAAGCTGGTCCCCGCCACGGCATAGCCATCGATCGGTTCGCGCCACATCCAGTAAGCGCCGCCAAGCGCCAACACCGCGACGAACGCGATCGAGAGCCAGCTCCGGCGCCGCTGGGGGCTGCCTGTCTTTGCGGTTGCCATTCGCTATCGCCTGCCTGATTAGTGCGCCGCCATGACGCCTCGGACTCTCCCTAGCCTTGCCTCGCGCCTGACGCCAAGCCTGTTCGCGCTCGCGTTCCTGGCCAGCTGCGGCGAGCCCGGCCCGCCGCCCTTGCCGCCGCTGCCCGAAGGCGCGCTGGAGGCGGTCTCGACCGAGCCCGGCGTCCCGCGTGAGGAACTAGCGCGCGCGATCGACGCGCTGTTCACCCGCGAAGGCATTGGCGAAACCCGCGCGGTGATCGTCATGCACGGCGGCCGCGTTGTGGCCGAGCGTTATGCGGAAGGGTTCGACGAGGACACCCGCTTCATCGGCTGGTCGATGTCGAAGTCGGTCACCGCCGTGCTGATCGGCATGATGGTCGCTGACGGGCGGCTGGCGCTCGACAGCTCGCCGCCGATCGATTCTTGGCGGCGAGCGGGCGATCCGCGCGGCGAGATCACCTTGCGCCAACTGTTGCAGATGCGCAGCGGCCTGCGCCACGAGGAAGGGGCCAATCCGCCTTACGCCTCGTCCGAAGTGCGGATGATGTACCTCGACGGGCGCGACAACATGGCCGCCTGGGCCGAAGCGCAGCCGATGGACCATGCGCCGGGCGCGGTGTTCCGCTATTCCACCGCCACCAGCGTGATCCTGGGCGACGTTCTGGCCCGGCTCCTCGCCCCTGAGGGCGAGGCGGACGAGCGCCAGCAAGCGGTTGCGCAGTTCCTCGATGCACGACTGGCGGTGCCACTGGGCCTGACCTCGATGGTAGCCGAGTACGATGCTGCGGGCACCATGCTGGCGGGCAGCGCCTTGTGGGCCAGTGCCCGCGACTGGGCGCGCTTCGGCGATCTGTTGCGCAACGGCGGCTCGGCGCGCGGGGTGCAACTGGTGCCGCGCGGGTGGGTGGAGTTCATGACCAGCGCCAGCTCGCGGGCGCCTGACTATGGCGCGCAGCTGTGGCTCAACCGGAGCTCGGGCACCGACCGCAACGTGTTGTTTGCCGAACAGGGGCCGGACACCGCTTTTGCCGCGCTGGGCCACGGCGGGCAGGTGCTGTTCGTCTCCCCCGACCAGCGGCTGACGGTAGTGCGGCTGGGTCAGGGCAGCGACGAGGACCAAGGCGCAATGCTCGCCGCCTTGGCCGAACTGGTGGCGCTTTACCCGTCACGCTGAGTTAGCAGCTCTTCCGCTGCCGCGCCCTCCTCGTTCACCAGCCCGTCGGGATCGGGATGGATCAGCACTTCAACCCCCGGAAACTCGGCCTCGATACGGGCTTCCAGCTCGTCCATCAGCCGGTGGGCATCGGCCACGGTCATCTGCCCGTCGACCGAGGCGTGGAACTGCACGAAGTCGTCGGCACCGCTGGTGCGGGTGCGCAGGTCATGCACCCCGCGCAGCTCGGGATGGCGGGCGAGCACGGCGAGGAAGGCCTCGCGGCGCTGTTCGGGCCATTCGCGGTCCATCAGGTGATCGATGGCATTGCCCGCCGCACGCCACGCGCCCCAGCCAAGCCACGCCGCGATGGCGAGGCCAAACAGCGGATCGGCCCCCGCCACGTTGACATAGCGATCGAGTACCAAGGCCGCGATCACCGCCAGGTTCAGCGCCAGATCGCTCTGGTAATGCAGGTGGTCGGTACTGATGGCGATCGAGCCGGTCTGCGCAATCACTCGCCGCTGCCACCACAGCAGCGCCAGTGTGGCCGCCAGCGCCACGACCGAGACGATAATCCCCTCGTCCGCCGCCGCGACCCGTTCGCCCGCGGTCAGTTGCACCCCGCCGCGCCACGCCAGACCGACCGCCGAGATCGAGATCAACACCACCTGGAACATGGCGGCCAGCGCTTCCGCCTTGCCGTGCCCGAAGCGGTGCTCGGCGTCGGCCGGCTGCGCGGCGATCCAAACCCCCGCCAGCGTGGCGAGGCTGGCGACCAGATCGAGCGACGTATCGGCCAGGCTGCCGAGCATGGCGGTCGAATCGGTGCGCCACACGGCCCACAGCTTGGTGGCAACGAGGAACAGCGCCATCGTGATCGAGGCATAGGCCGCGCTGCGGTTCAGCTCGCCGCGCCGGGCTGCGGTCTCGCTCACGGGTAGAGCAGCGTGCTGGTCCAGCTCGCCCCTTGGCCGCCATCCGCGCCGCGCTCGAACTGGCGCCGCTCGTGCAACCGGTTGGGCCGGTCAAGCCAGAACTCGATTCGCCGCGGGTTGAGCCGGAACCCGGTCCAGTGCGCCGGGCGCGGCACTTCGCTGGTGTGTTCGGCGGCCAGCTGCTCGACCCGGTCGACATAGGTCTGGCGGCGGTCAAGCGGACGCGACTGGTCGCTGGCGGCGCTGCCGATTTGTGATTTCAGCGGCCGCGAGTGGAAGTAGGCATCGGCCTCCGCCGGGGTCACCTCGCTCAGCGGCCCTTCGATGCGGATCTGGCGGCGCAGGCTCTTCCAGTGGAACAGCAGCGCGGCGTGCGGATTGGCCACGATCTCAGCCCCCTTGCGGCTTTGCGCATTGGTATAGAATACGAAGCCCGCCCGGTCGTGGCCCTTCAGCAGCACCATGCGGACCGAAGGCAGCGCTTGCGGCGTGGCCGTGGCCAGCGCCATGGCATTGGCATCGTTCGGCTCAGCCGCCTGCGCCTCGGCAAACCAGGCCTCGAACAGGTCGAAGGGGTTGGCGGCGGGGATGGCGTTGGCGGTGTCGTCCATAGCCAACCGCCTAGCGCAAGGTCGAGACGCTTGCCAGCCGTCATTGCCTTACCTAACTAATACACCATGAGCGATCCCTATGCCACCTTGGGCGTGTCCCGCAGCGCCACCGAGGCGGAGGTCAAATCGGCCTATCGCAAGCTGGCCAAGGAGCTGCACCCGGACCGCAACACCGACAACCCCAAGGCGTCCGAGCGCTTCTCCGAAGTGACCCACGCGTATGATCTGCTGTCCGACAAGGACAAGCGCGCCCGCTTCGACCGCGGCGAGATCGATGCCGACGGCAATCCGCGGATGCCCGGGGGATTTGGCGGTGGATTTGGTGGCGGACGCCAGCCCGGACCCGAGGACTTTGCCGGCTTCGGCACCGAAAACGTGGACCTGGGCGACTTGTTCGAGGGCCTGTTCGGCGGACGCGCCGGTGCTCGCGCTGGCGGTCAGGCGGGCTTTGGTCGCCGACCACCGCCGCAGCGTGGGGCCAATGCCAGCTATCGCCTGACCGTGCCGCTTGCAGATGCCGCGACGTTGAAGCCGCAGCGGATCACGCTCGGCGATGGCAAGACGATTGACCTCAGCCTGCCCGCCGGGGTCGAGGACGGCACGCAAATGCGCCTTAAGGGCAAGGGCCAGCCCGGGCCGGGCGGTGCGGGCGATGCGCTGGTGACGATCCATGTCGACAACCACGCCTTCTTCCGCCGCGAAGGCGACGATATCCGGCTCGACCTGCCAGTGACGTTGGACGAGGCAGTGGCGGGCGCGCAGGTCAAGGTGCCCACCGTCGATGGCCCGGTGATGCTCAAGGTCTCCGCCGGCTCTGGCTCGGGCAAGGTCCTGCGGCTGAAAGGCAAGGGCTTCTCGAAAAAGAGTGGTGGGCGGGGCGATCAACTGGTCGCGCTGGAGATCCAGCTGCCCGATGACCTGGCCGACCTCGCCAAGCGGCTGGAAGGCTGGCACGACCAGGGGAACCCGCGCGCGCGGCTGGGCGTTTAGCGGCTGAATGCCCAGGCGGTTCTCGACTTGGCGCTCCATCCTGATAGGCTGACAATGATGGATGGTCCGCAAGCTTCCGCTCCCGAACCGCCCCAAGGCCCGCCAGCCAAAGGCGCGCTCGCGCTGTGGCACCGCTTCTACCATTCGCGCGGCTGCTCGATTGTCAGGCGCGTCATGGTCGGCTGCTATGAAGATGGCCTGATCCACGCGGGTAACCTCGCTTACATGTCGCTGCTGGCGATCTTCCCGTTCTTCGTCACGGGCGCGGCGGCAGTGACCCTGCTTGGCGACGAGGGGGACCGTGCCGCAGCGGTGCGCGCACTGCTTTCTGCCTTGCCGCCCATTGTGGACGAAGTGATCGAGCCGGTTGCGGTGCATGTGATCGAGGCACGCAGCGGCTGGGTCCTGTGGGTCGGCGGGATCATCGGCCTGTGGACGGTAGGCAGCCTGATCGAGACGATCCGCGATATCCTGCGCCGGGCTTATGGCACGCAGGCGACCCGCGCCTTCTGGCAATACCGGCTATTGTCCACCGCGATCATTATCGCCGCCGTGCTGCTGCTGATCCTGTCGCTGTTCGCCCAAGTCACCATAACCGCCGCGCAAACGGTGATCGCGGCCTATTTCCCGCAACTGACAGATGCCGTCTCGCAACTGGCGTGGACGCAGATCATCTCGGGGCTGGGTCTGTTCGGGTCGATCTACCTGCTGTTCTACACGCTGACCCCGGCGCGCTATCGGCACCGGCGCTATCCCAAATGGCCCGGCGCGCTGCTGGTGACCGCGTGGTGGGTGCTGGTATCCATGGGCTTGCCGTGGGCGATCCGCATGCTGTTCGCCTATGACCTGACCTACGGTTCGCTGGCCGGCATCATGATCGCGCTTTTCTTTTTCTGGCTGGTCGGCTTAGGGATGGTGGCCGGCGCGGAGCTCAATGCCGCGCTGGCCGGCCCGCAGACCCGCAGCCGCATCGGGCGTGAGCCGGAAGTGGTCGCGGCGGAAGACGGGGCGAAGGACGGGTTAGTGGTTTTGGAGGATCGGGTATGACAGCGCTGATGGCGGGCAAACGGGGGCTGATCATGGGCCTCGCCAACGACAAGTCGCTCGCTTGGGGGATCGCCCAGAAACTGCACCAACATGGCGCCGAGATGGCCTTTTCGTACCAGGGCGATGCGCTGAAAAAACGCGTCGGGCCGCTGGCAAGCCAAGTCGGCAGCGATTTTCTGATCGATTGCGACGTGTCCGACATGGCCGCGCTCGACGCTGCCTTCGCGCAGATCGAGCAGCGTTGGGGCAGGCTCGATTTCCTCGTCCATGCGATCGGCTTTTCGGACAAGAATGAGCTGCGCGGCAAGTATGTCGATACCAGCCTCGAGAACTTCCTGATGACGATGAACATCAGTGCCTATTCGCTTGTCGCCGTAACCAAGCGCGCGCGGCCGCTGATGAAAGACGGCGGGTCGATCGTCACGCTGACCTATTACGGCGCCGAGAAGGTCGTGCCACATTACAACGTGATGGGCGTGGCCAAGGCAGCGCTCGAAGCGAGCGTCAAGTATCTCGCCAATGACCTGGGGCCGGAGAACATCCGCGTGAATGCGATTTCGGCAGGCCCGATCAAGACGCTGGCAGCGAGCGGGATCGGCGATTTCCGCTATATCCTCAAGTGGAACGAGCTCAATTCCCCCATGCGCCGCAACGTCACCATCGAGGATGTCGGCGGCTCGGGGTTGTACTTCCTGTCCGACCTGGCGAGCGGCGTCACCGGCGAAGTTCACCACGTCGACGCCGGCTATCACCTGGTCGGCATGAAGCAGGAAGACGCGCCCGACATCGCCTTGGCGTGAAACAGTTGTTCATGCTATGTTCGCACCCGATTCGCTGCTTGGAGAGGATTGAACATGGCTGAAGGTGGCTGCCGTTGCGGCACGGTGCGGTACGAGGTGTCGGGCGAGGCGGCGCATCATGCGCTGTGTCATTGCCGCGATTGCCAGATGAGCACGGGCGCGCCGATGGTGGCCTGGATGGCCTTCAAGGCGGATGCGTTTCGCGTCACCAAGGGTGAGGCCTCGTGCTACAATGGCGCGGGCGCGTCGAAGCGCTATTTCTGCAGCACCTGCGGCACCCCGGTCTATTTCATCAACGAGGACATGCTGCCCGGCATCGTTGACGTGCAGTCGGTCACGCTCGACGAGCCCGACGCCAGCGCTCCCAGCGCGCATATCCAGGTGGCCGAACGGCGCAAATGGATGGAAGGGGTGGAGGCCCTGCCCGCGTTTGAGCGCTGGCCGGGGGCCTGATTAGCTGGCCTTGCGCAACTCACCCTCATCGCATCCCGTCATCGCGCGCGGCTGGTCCGGCCAGACCCCGCGCGTGTCGTAAACCTGCTTGTCCGCCCGCTCGGCCAGCGGGACCGACCTGAACACATCGTGGTCGACCAGCAACACGAGCACGTCGCAAGTCTCCAGCGCGGTATCGATATCGGTGTGGATGGCGCCTGTTTCGACGAATTCGCGCGGTAATTCAGTGGCATAGGGTTCGACGATGCTGACCCGGCTACCATAGCGGCGCGCCAGCGTGGCGGCGACGAGGCGGGCGGGGCTTTCGCGAAAATCATCGATGTTGGCCTTGAAGGCGAGGCCGAGGCAGGCAATCCGCGCGCCCGGATTGGCTTCAACCAGCGCCGAGGCCTGCGCGATCACGTGATGGATCTTGCCATCGTTCACCCCGCGCGCGGTGCGGATCAGCGGGGTCTCTTCGGGCGCGGCGGCGACGATGAACCACGGATCAACCGCGATACAGTGCCCGCCCACGCCGGGACCGGGGGTCAGCACGTTGACGCGCGGATGGCGATTGGCGAGGCGGATCACTTCCCACACGTCCATGCCCAGCCGGTCGCAGACCATGCTCAGTTCGTTGGCGAAGGCGATGTTGACGTCGCGGAACGAGTTTTCGACCAGCTTGGTCATCTCGGCGCTGCGGGCATCGGTGGTGACGCAGGTGCCGCGCACGAAGCGCTTGTAGAACGCCAGCGCCTTCCTCGCACAACGCGGGGTTATGCCGCCGATCGAGCGGTCGTTGTTGGTCAGCTCCTCGAGGATGCGGCCGGGCAGCACGCGTTCGGGGCAATAGGCGATCGAGACATCGGGCGTGCCGCTGGTGAGGCCGGGCATCTTCAGGTCCGGGCGCTGCGCGGCGATCATGTCACGCATTTCTTCGGTCGTGCCGACGGGCGAAGTCGATTCGAGGATCACGGTGTCGCCAGCTTTCAGCACGCGGGCCACGCTCTTCGCAGCCTCCAGCACATAGGAGATATCCGGCGTATGCCGCCCATCCTTGTGGAACGGCGTCGGCACCGCGATCACGAACACGTCCGCCGGGGCCACCTCCAGCGAAGCCTTGAGCAGCCCGCGCGCGACCACGCCCTGCACCAGCCCGTCGAGATCGACCTCCTCGATATGGATTTCGCCCCGGTTGATCGTGTCGACCACGCTGGGGGTCACGTCCACGCCACGCACGTGCATCCCGGCCCGCGCGATCACCGCCGCCGTGGGCAGGCCGATATAACCAAGGCCGATTACAGAGACAGTGGGCAGGTTCTCGCCGCGCATTCAGATGCCTTTCGCGTGTGTGTGCGAAGGACTTTGGCGGAAATTGGTTGATAATCGGGTAATGAAGGGTCCAGCTAAGGCGTGAGGAAAGTCAGTTTCAACATTGCCGAAGCGCTACTGCTCCTTGCGGGCCTGTTCTTCACGCTGCCTTACATCCCCTCGCACGAGATGGAGCAGCTTCCGCTCTTTCCCCAAGCTATCTTTGCCACGGCTTGCTTCGCTGGAAGTCGTCTTATCAGGTGGCAGCCGACCTACTTGCAGGCAGGCGCAGAAACGATCGCGTTTGGAGCATTCGTTTGGGCAAGCAATGCGGCAACTAGCCTACTTTTCCGGCTGTAGAATGCCCAAGGCTCACCCCGCCAGCAAATCGCAAATCCGCTGTGAGCTATGCCCATCGCCGAACGGATTGTGCGCCCGCGCCATCGCCTCATAAGCCGCGCGGTCATCCAGCAAACGCTCCGCCTCAGCCACGATCCGGTCGGCATCGGTGCCCACCAGCATGGCGGTTCCGGCATCGACCCCTTCAGGCCGCTCGGTGGTTTCGCGCATCACCAGCACCGGCTTGCCCAGCGCGGGGGCTTCTTCCTGCACGCCGCCCGAATCGGTCAGCATCAGGTCGGCGATGGAGAGCAGGCGGGCGAAGTGCGGGTAATCGAGCGGCTCGATCATCGCCACGTTGGCGATCCCGCCGAGTGCGCCGTCCATCACTGCACGCACGTTGGGGTTCAGGTGCACGGGGAAGATCACCGCCACGTCGGGCCGCGCGGCCAGGCGGCGCACGGCATCGGCAATGCCTTGCATCCCGCCGCCGAAGTTCTCGCGCCGGTGGCTGGTCACGCCGATAATCCGCTTGCCGGCAAAACGCGTCTCCAGTTCGGCCAGCCCACCCGCCAGCGCCGGTTCGGCAGCGATGCGCGCGGTGATCCAGTGCAGCGCGTCGATCACCGTGTTGCCGGTGACGTGGACCGTGGCGGGATCGACGTTTTCCTTTAGCAGGGCGGCGCGGCTCACCTCGGTCGGCGCGCAATGCAGCGCGGCGATCCCGCCGATGACCTTGCGGTTCACCTCCTCGGGCCACGGGTGATAGATGTTGCCGCTGCGCAAGCCCGCTTCCACATGCGCCACCGGCACCTTGCGGTAATAGGCGGCCAGTGCGCCGCACATAGCGGTCGCGGTATCGCCCTGCACCACCACCCAGTCGGGCTGCTCGACATCCATCACCGTACCCAGCCCGGTGATCAACCGCGCGGTCAGCTGGTCGAGCGACTGGTCGGGTTGCATCAGGTCCAGATCGTGGTGCGGCACCACGCCCGATATCTCCAGCACCTGATCGAGCATACCGCGATGCTGGCCCGAGACGCACACGCGCGAATCGAAACGGCTGTCAGCTTCAAGGGCGTGGCACAGCGGGAACAGCTTGATCGCTTCGGGCCGCGTGCCGAAGATGGTGAGGATGCGCCGGGTGCCAGTCTTGGGGGTGCCAGTCATGGCCCCGCCTTAGCGCTTCAGGGGTTAAGCTTAAACTAGCGGTTCTATGAGCGCGGCCCCTATGAGCGAGGCGTGGTCAACGGGCGCGCTGGAATGGCAGCGGGATCGACCACTTCGGCCGGCGCGACCTCGTCGCCCGGCAACAGGGCCTCGCGCTCGGCTTCCAGCCGTTCCATATAGGCGCGCTCGAGCACTTCCACCCGCGCCTGCGTCATCGCCGCATCGGCATCGATGGTGGCGAGGCGTTCGGCGCGCGCGGCGGCGATCTGCTCGCTGAAGCGCACGTTGGGGCCGTTCTCGCGCTCCTCGACATTGTCGGCGATGAACTGCGCGGTGCAGCCCAGTTCCGAACCGCCGCCGACATTGCTGCACGAGCCCGGCCCGGTGGCGCCGACATTCTCCATGTCGCGCACGCGGTCGGCCCAGCTACGGTTCTGAGGACTGTCGCCCTGGCGCAGGGCGGTGGGAATGCGATAGGGGTCCTCGATCTCGTCGCACACCACAATGGTGTCGGGATCGGTGCTGGCGGGGCAGGCTTCACCCGGACGGATGTTGACCATCATCACCCGCTCGCCCCCAGCGTCCTGCGCGGCGGCAGGCGCGGTAGCCAGACTGGCAAGCAAGGCAGAGGTGGCGAGCAGCAACTGGCGGGTCATCGAACGGTCCTTACGGGTTATCCGCCTATATAGGCATGCATCGGCCTGAACCACCAGTGAAGCGCCTCGCGGCCAGATCCGATCGGATCCTCAAATGCGTTCCGACAGGCGTATCGCCGCGCGGCAACCCAGGCGGATCGCCGCGCTCAACAGCGGATAGCCGGGCGCTTTCTCGGCCCCGGCGGCAAAGGCGGCATCCTTGTGCTCGCGCTCCTCCTCGCGGAACTTGGCAACCATGCCGGCCAGTTCGGGATCGTCGCCGCCCGCTTCAAGCTCGTCCAGCTGGCGGGTGTAATGCTCGTCGATCTCGGTTTCGATCGCGGCGGTGCAGGCCATCGCCGCTTCGGGCCCGAGCAGGGCAGTTCCCGCGCCCAGCGCGAAACCCGCCACGTGCCAGAACGGCTGCAGCAGCGTTGGCCGCACGCCGCGCCGCGCCATCAGCGCGTCGAATTGCGCGCGGTGTACTTCCTCCTGCCCGGCCATGGCCCTGATCGCCGCCGAGTGCGGCGCGCGGTCGCCCATCACCGCCAGTTGCCCGGCATAAATGCGCGTGGCGCCGAATTCGCCCGCCTGGTCGACGCGGATCATGCGCGAGCGGTCGCTGCTCATGCCGCTTTCCGCCGCAACAGGGCAAAGACCGCCAGCGCGCCGCCGATGGAGAACAGCGCGTTGAACCCGGCGAGCGAAATGCCCGCGAGCGTCCACGCCGCCTCATCGCAGCGCGTGATCGGCTGGGCGAGCACGGCGGCGAGTGGATCGTCGCTGGTCGAGGGTGGCAGCGTGCAGGCCGACAGGCCCTCCCACCACTTGTACTCGACGCCCGCGTGATAGGCGCCGATCAGGCCGGAAACGAGGATCGCCAGCGCCGCCAGCTGTATCCACAAACGGCGTGGACTGATCGCGAACGAAGCCAGCGCCAGCAGCACGGCGGCGAAATGCGGATAGCGCTGCCACCAGCACATCTCGCACGGATAAAGCCCAAAGCCGTATTGCGACAGATAGGCTCCCGCCAGCAGCAGCGCCGGGATCGCCAGCGCCACAAGCTGGGCCTGCCGTTCGGAAGCTGCCCCCGTCATGCGCTCACTCGCGCCCGACGCTGTTGAGCGCCACGGTGGCGCGCGTGGTGCGGCGCAGCGTGCGCAGCGCGTAGTCGAGCTGGAAATCGTCGATCCCCTGCTCCTCCAGTTGCGCGGCGGTGAGCATGAAGCGCGGGTCGTCCAGTGCATCGCGCTCGAGCGCCTCATCCTCGCGGTTCAGTTCGTTGACCAGGTGGCCGCGCAGGTCACTTTCGCGCAAGGCATAACGCTGGCGGCGAGCGGCATCGGGATCGCTCAACTGCGGCACGCGGATATCGGGTTCGATCCCGCCTTCCTGCACGCTGCGGCCCGAGGGCGTGAAATAGCGCGCCGTGGTCAGCTTCAGCGCGGCGTCGCGGCCCAGCGGAAGCAGCGATTGCACGCTGCCCTTGCCGAAGCTGCGCTCGCCCATCACCAGCGCGCGGTTGTGATCCTGCAAGGCGCCGGCGACGATCTCGCTGGCCGAGGCGGAACCTTCGTCGATCAGCACGATCATCGGAAGGCCCTGCGCAGCGTCGCCGCGATAGACCGTTTCGGAATCGTAGTAGATCGTGTCGCGCTGGGTGCGGCCGCGCTGCGAGACGATCTGGCCCTGGCTGAGGAACAGGTCCGACAACGCCACGGCCTCGTCGAGCGAGCCGCCGGGATTGCGCCGCAAGTCGAGCACCAGGCCGTTGAGCCGCCCGCCCGCCGCCACGCGCAAGTCGCGCAGGGCGTTGTTCACGTCCTCGCCCACGTCGGCGGAGAATTCGTTCACGCTGATGTGGCCGATGCCGCCGTCCATCAGCTCGGAGGTGACCGGCTCCAGCTCGATCACGCCGCGCGTTACCGAGACTTCCACCGGCTCCTCGCGGCCCGGGCGGAAGATTGTCAACGCCACTGTTGTACCGGCGGGGCCGCGCATCTGGGCCACGGCATCGTTGATGTCGAGCCCGTAGATCAGGTGCCCTTCGATATGGGTGATGAAGTCACCCGCCTTGATCCCGGCATTGTCCGCCGGGCTGCCGCGGAACGGCGACACGACCTTGACCGCGCCGTCCTCCATCTGGATCGAAATGCCGAGGCCCTGGTAATTGCCGTCGATCATCGTTTCCATGCGCTCGAGCGAAGGACCGTCGAGATAGGCGCTGTGCGGATCGAGCGAGGCGAGCATGCCGTCGATCGCACCGCGAAACAGCGTCTCGTCGTCGACCGGCTCAACGTAGCTCGCCTTAATCCGCTGGTAGACCGCATAGAGCCGCGCGAACTGCGGCGAGGCGCTACCTTCAACCTGGGCGAAAGCGGCGGTGGTCAGGGGGAGCAGGGCGACCGCGCTGCATAAGGCGGCGGCGCGCAGGATGGGGGCAAATTTCATGCGAACAATGTTCCTTGGGGGCCTGTCCCGAAGCTGTGGAATTGCGCCGTTGTATCGCAGCCGCCGGGTTAACGCCAGATGAGGAAATGGGAGGAGCCTAGCGCGCCAGGTCGAGCGGGTTTACCGGGCTGCCGTTGTGGCGCAGTTCAAGCGTGATCGTCGGGCGGCCCGGCCCGGCCACCCCCAGCGGGGCGCCGCCGACCAGCTCCTCGCCCACCGTCACGTCGCTGCGCGCGAGGCCGGTGACGAGGCTGGTCCAGCCGCCGGGATGCTCGATAATCACGATCTGGCCATAGCCGCGATAGGCCCCGGCATAGGCCACGCGCCCCGCTGCGGGAGATACGACCTGCGCATTGGCCGCCGGAGCCAGCGTCAGCCCTTGCGTCAGCGTGCCGTCCTGTTCGGCACCGAACCCCGCCAGCGTGCGTCCGGTAACGGGGAGGATATAGGGCGACGGCGTGGCGGTGGCCGGGCTGGCACTGGCCGAGGCGGTGGCGATCACCTCTGCCCCCCGAGCCGACCCGGGCCCCGACCCCGACCCCGGACGCAGCACTGGGCCGGGCAAGGCGGCAAGGCGGGCGCGCAGCGTGGCGGCGCTCTCCATTTCGCCGATCAGCGCATCGAGGTCGCGCGCCTGTTCGGCCAGCGCCAGCGCGCGCTCGGCCTCGCGGCTGGCGACGCTGCCCGCAGCGAGCGCGGCGAGGCGCTGGCGCGCTTCAATGGCGGCAAGCGAACTGCGGCGT
>JBDSUF010000037.1:0-52543 GCA_039927835.1 Alteraurantiacibacter sp. | reverse complement strand
GCTGGACGTTGCGGGCCTTCTCGTCGACCTCGTAGTACTCTTCCTCCAGCGCCTTCACCACGGTGTCGAGCGCCAGGTACAGGTCGCTCTTGTCGTCGGTCGGGCCGGAGATGATCAGCGGGGTGCGGGCTTCGTCGACCAGGATCGAATCGACCTCGTCGACGATGGCATAGTTGAAGGCGCGCTGGACCATGCGGTCGCGCTCGCTCTTCATGTTGTCGCGCAGGTAATCGAAGCCGAACTCGCTGTTGGTACCGTAGGTGATATCCGCCGCATAGGCGTCGCGCCGGTCCGGCTCGGACATGTTGGGCACCACCACGCCAACGCTCAGGCCAAGCCACTTGTGCAACTGGCCCATCCATTCGGCGTCGCGGCGGGCGAGGTAATCGTTCACCGTCACCACGTGGACGCCCTTGCCTTCGAGCGCGTTGAGGTAGCACGCCAGCGTCGCCACCAGCGTCTTGCCTTCGCCGGTCTTCATCTCGGCAATCTCGCCGCGGTGGAGGACGATGCCGCCGACCATCTGCACGTCGAAGTGACGCATGCCCAGCACGCGCCTCGATGCTTCGCGCACGGTGGCGAAGGCTTCGGGCAGCAGGTCGTCGAGCGTCTGTCCTTCGGCCAGCTTTATGCGGAACTTGGCGGTCTGCGCCTGCAGCTCGGCGTCGGAGAAATCCTCCAACTGCTCTTCCATCGCGGCGATGCGGGCGATGATCTTGTCGAGGCTGCGGACGTAACGGTCATTCGACGACCCGAGAATGGTCTTGGCGATTTTCTGCCACATGGGGCGAATCCTGTCATGATGTGAGGGTCGCGCCGCGAGCATGGGCGCGGCGCTGATAAGCGGGGAATGGGCAGCGAAACGGGGCGCTATTCGTGCGCGCGGTCAGCCTGCAGCATTACCGTGGGAGTCTGGATCACGATCACCGGGCGCGGCAGGGCAGGCTCGCGATTGTCGGCCCGGCGTTGCGGAGCCGGCAGCGTGACGGCAACCTGCCGCGCCTGTGTGGTGACCACCCCGACCTGGTCGGTGACATGCACCGCCCGCGCCGCCAGATCGAGCGCCTGCACCGGCGCGACGGTGGCGGTCAAACCCGTGAGAACGGCGAGCAAGGTGAGCAAACGGCGAAGCATCGGTGACCCAAATAGCGATCTATTCGCGCGTGTCTACTTTGTGCGCGTTACTTTGGGCTGAACATTCGGCGATTGTCGGCAGCCCTCCAGACGATTATCGGCGCTTTCATGGACCTTGCCCAATCCCCCCTCGCCGTGCCCTTCCCCGCCATGCCCCCCATCGGCGGCGTCACGCTGCGCATTGCTCGAGCGCGGTACAAGGCGTGGGACCGGTGCGACCTGACCTATGTCGAGCTGGCCCCCGCTACTGCGCTGGCGGGCGTGTTCACGCGCAATGTGTGCAGTTCGACCGAGGTCGAGATGGGCCGTGAGAGTGTGGCGCAGGGCCGGGCGCGGGCCTTGGTGGTCAATGCCGGCAATTCCAACGCCTTCACCGGCTATCGTGGGCGCGAGGCGGTGGAGCGGATCATGGCGCAAGTCTCGGCCAGTCTCGGCTGCGATCCGGGCGAGGTGCTGGTTTCCTCCACCGGCGTAATCGGCGTGCCGCTGCCGATCGACAAGGCCGAAGCGGGCGTGGCTGCGGCGATAGGCGCAATTCCGTGTTCGTGGGAGGAAGCCGCGCTAACCATCGGGACAACGGACACTTTTGCTAAGGGCGTGACCGTCTCGGCGATGCTGGGCGAGACCCGCGTGACCCTCAACGGCCTCATCAAGGGCAGCGGCATGATCGCGCCCGACATGGCGACGATGCTCGGCTATATCTTTACCGATGCTGCGGTGGAGCCGGCATTCCTGCAGGCATGCCTGTCCGCCGCCAACGCTTCCACCTTCAACTGCATCACCGTGGATAGTGACACCTCGACCAGCGACACGGTGCTGGCTTTCGCCACCGGCGCGGCGGGCAATGTGCCGCTGGCCGGGTTCGACAGCCCCGGCGCCGATGCTTTCATGGCGGCGCTGCACGATATCTGCCGCCAGCTCGCCCAGCTCGTCGTCCGCGATGGCGAAGGGGCGCAGAAATTCATCGCCGTGAGCGTCACCGGCGCGGTGAGCGACGACAGCGCGCGGATCGTCGGCCTGGCTATTGCCAATTCGCCCTTGGTCAAGACCGCCATCGCGGGCGGTGATGCCAACTGGGGCCGCGTGGTCATGGCGGTGGGTAAGGCGGGCCAGCCAGCCGATCGCGACAAGCTGTCAATTGCATTCGGCGGTGTGTGGGCGGCGAGGGATGGCCTGCCACTGGCTGATTACGACGAGACGCCGGTCGCCAAGCATCTGGAAGGCCGCGAAATCGACATCACCGTCGACCTCGGCCTGGGCACCGGCCGCGCCACCGTGTGGACCTGCGACCTGACGCACGGCTACATCGCCATCAACGCGGATTATCGTTCGTGACCGATATCATCGCCTTCCACGCTGCGGTCGAGGCGCTGATGCGTGATGTGACGCAAAAAGCGATCATGCCGCGCTACCAGCAACTCAAGGAAGGCGAAGTGGAGGACAAGGGCGGCAATGATCCGGTCACGGTGGCTGACCGCGATGCTGAAGCCATGCTGGCCGAGGGATTGGAGAAGATCATCCCCGGCCTCGCCTTCGTGGGTGAGGAAGGTGTCCATGCCGATTCGGCCATGGCTGATCTCCTGTCCGGCGATTGCTGGATCGTCGATCCGCTGGACGGCACGCGCAACTTCGCCACCGGCAACCCGCCGTTCGGTATCTTGGTGGCGATGGCCAGCGGCGGCGTGGCGCACACCGGGTGGATTTACGATTGCCTGACCCGCCGCCTGTGCATCGCCCATCGCGGCAAGGGCGCTTTCATCGGCGGTGAGAAAGTGCAGGCGCGCACCACCGGGGAAGCATTGCCCGTCGCGGCGATCTCGCTGCTGTTCATGGACCCCGCAAAGCGCGCGCAGGTGCTGGACCACATTGCCCCGCAATACCGGCTGGTCGACGTGCCCTATTGCGCAGCCGAGCAATATCCCCGGCTGGCGCTGGGGACAAACGACGTGTCGCTGTTCGAGCGCACGCTCGCGTGGGACCATGCCGCGGGTGTGCTGTGGCTCAACGAAGCTGGCGGCAAGGCGGCAAGGCCCGACGGCTCACCCTATCGCGTCGATGGCGATATCCACGGCGGCCTGATCGGCGCCGCCAGCCCGGCCTTGTGGGACCAGATGGCGGCGCGGATGGCCGGTCTTTAGAGGACGCTCTCGATCCAGCCCTTGAGCTGGCTCTTGGGCGCGGCACCCAGCTTCTGGGCCACGGGCTTGCCGTCCTTGAACAGCACCAGCAGCGGGATTGACTGGACGCCGATCTGGCCGGGGACCTCGGTGCTTTCCATGATGTCCATCTTCACGATAGTCAGCCGGTCACCCAGTTCTTCGCTGATTTCCTCGAGCGCGGGGGCGATCATCTTACACGGACCGCACCAGTCGGCCCAGAAATCGACCAGTACGGGCTTGTCGGAAGCGAGCACGTCGGCGGCAAAGCTGGCGTCGGTAACGGATTTGGTGGCCATGATCTGAAAGACTCCGAAGGTGTTGTGAGCAATCTAGGCCGCAGTTGCCAATCGGCAATGCCCCGCGACCTTAGGATTCCTGCTGCACCGCCAAGCGCGGCTTCATCGCCGTCAGAATATCCCCCGGAATCGCGATCAGTTGCGGGGTTTGGGTGTAGAGCACCGCCGCTTCCACCCGCTTGCCGGGGAAGATCACCGCCAGCGCGGCGGCATAGGCGGCCATTTGTTTCAGCACCGTGTCTGGCATATCCTCCAAGGCACGCGGCGGACGGCGGGCGGTCTTGAAATCGGCGACCAGCACACGGGTTTCCTCGACCAGCAGGCGGTCGGCAGTTCCGGCGATGACTTGTCCGTCGACCGTCGCCGCCAGCGGTACTTCAGCCAGAGCGTCGGGACCGAACAGCGCCGCCCACTCGGGTTCGGCCAGCACGGCGAGCGCGCGCGCGAGCATGTCGCCCCGTTCGGCGGGCGCGATTTCCGGCGCTTGTCGGGCCAGCCACGCGCGTCCGGCCTCCTCGCGCTGGTTCAGCGCCACATCGGGCAAGCGTTCGAGCAGGCTGTGCAACAGCACCCCGCGCCGGGCTGCCGTGGCGGCGAGTTCGGGCGGCAACGGCGGATCGGAACCCTGCTCCTCGCCCGCCGAGGACGGTGCCAGCGGACGCGGCGGGCGCGGCTCGGGGCCGATTGGCGTGGTCGCCCATGCAGGCAACGCAGCCTGTTCGACTGCGGTTTGGCCCCGCGCCACCGGCAAACGAGCCGCCCGCCCGCCCCGCTCACGCCGCGCCAGAAAATCCGGGTCGTGCAGCGCATCGGGCGGAAACAGCGGCGCCAGCTGCGCGTACCAGCTCAGCTGCGCCGGTTCCTTCTCGCGCTTGCCGAGTGCCCCGCCGATGAACAGCGCTTCCTCGGCGCGGGTCATCGCGACATACAGCAGGCGCCAGTGCTCCTCCATCTCCTCGGCGGTGGCCTGCGCCTCCTCATCGGCGATGCGGCCCTGCTTCTCCTCCTTGCGCAGGCTGGGCAGCGGGATCTTCAGCTGGCCTTCGCCGGGGACATCCTCCTGCAGCTCCAGCGAAGAACCGCGACCTTGCGTGGGATCGCCGGTGGCATCGGCGAGGATCACAATCGGTGCCTGCAGGCCCTTGGAGCCATGAACGGTCATCACCCGCACCTGCCCGCCGCCCTCGCCCGCCTCGCGCTTCAATTCCCCGTCGCCCGCATCGAACCATTGGATGAACCCCGCCAGCGAGGGCGTATAACCCGCAGCATAGGCGAGCGCGGCGTTAAGCAGTTCGTCCAGCGGATCGTTCGCTTCGCGCCCAAGACGCGCGGTCAGCTTGGCCCGCGCGCGCCACGGCCCCACCAGCATCCAGTGCAGCAGCGCTTGCGGCGGCTCGAAATCGGCGATGGCGAGCAGGTCGCGCAATTGCGCCACGGTGGCGGCGACCAGCGGCTCATCCGACCGGCGCAAGTGATCCCACAGGCTGCCCGCCTGTGCGATCTTCGGGCGATAGCCGTGGTCAAGCAGATCCTGCTGACTCCACCCGAATATCGGCGACACGAGCAGCGCGGCAAGGCTGAGACTGTCGCCCGGTTGCGCGGCAAAGCGCAGCGCGGCCATCAGGTCCTTCACCGCCAATGGCGCGCCCAGTCGCAAGCGATCCACGCCCGCCACCGGCACGCCAGCCGCGTGGAGCCGCGCGACGATCAGCCCGGCCAGCTCCTTGCGCTTGCGCACCAGCACCATGACATCGCCCGGCCCGGCGTTGCGGTGGGTGCCCTTCACTAGCGGGAAACCCTCGACCATCCACCGTTTGACCTGCCGCGCGATGCGGTCTGCCATCCGCCGTTCGGGCGCGGAGATCCACGTTTCGCCACCCTCGTCAGTGTCCGAGGGTTCATCCTCCTCCTCGATCGCCAGCACCGGCTGCCACAGCGTGACGAGGCCCGGACGCTCCGCCGCGCCGACGTGCCTTTCGGGCGGCTCGTCGAGGCCAAACGTTTCGTAACCGATGGCCTCGATCGCCTCGTTGACGAAGTCGAGCACGTCCTGCGCGGTGCGGTAGGACTGGCCGAGCGCCACTTCGACCAGATCGCGCGCGTCCACTGCCGCTCGCGCCTCGGCGGCATTGTCGGCGCGAAGCCGCAGCAGGTCCTTGTAGCGCGCCTTGGCATTGGCGAAATTCTCCGGACTGGTGCCCTGGAAGCGGAAGATCGCCTGCTTGTAATCGCCGACCACGAAAACGGTGCGCATCCGGTCATCGCGCTGGCCCTGCCCGGCGAAGAAATCGGCGGTCAGCGCGTTGACGATAGACCATTGCGCCGCATTGGTATCCTGCGCCTCGTCGATCAGGATGTGGTCGAACTGGCGGTCGAGCTTGTAGCGGATCCACTCACCCAGCCCGGCTGTGTCGAGCAGCGCGGCGGCCTGGCGGATCAGGTCGTCGAAATCGACCAGCCCCTCGCGCGCCTTGGCCTCGTCCCACGCGAGCGCGTAGCGGCGGCCCACTTCGAGCGCGGGAGTGAGGAAATCGGCGAGGTCGAACAGCGCCTTGCGATCGGCGATGAACGACAGCGACATGAGCAAGTCATCGCCCGTCGCACCGATATCGGGTGCGGCTTTGCTGATGTTCTTGAGGTACTTGAGCTGACCCTCCTTGTTGAACAGCGCGGCGATCAGCCCGCCGCATTGCTCCAGCCGCTCCTCGGCGCTCGCAGCCAGCCAGTCTGCCGCCGCCTGCTGATAGGGCACACCGCTGGCCGCGCCCCACGCATGATAGGCATCGGCCACCTGCCGCAGCGCCGAGGCATCGAACATGTCCTCGCCGCACCAGTCGACCAGCGTTCCGCGAGTGTCGTCCGCGCTCAGACCGATCAGCCGCCGCGTGCGCTCGGCCATCGGCGGTTGCCACGATCCGGGACCGAACCATGCTGCGCGCGCACCCGCGCAACGGTCGAGCCACTTGCGCGTGGCATCGGGGCCGAGCCGCAGCGACAGCGTTTCCAGTTGCGCCAGCGCCGCCTTGTCGCCGGTAGTTTCCCACTGTGCCAGCAAGTCGACCAGCACCCGTTGGCTCAGCAGCGCGCGGTCGCGATCCTCCATCGGGCGTGTGCCGGGCTCCAGCCCCGCTTCTTCCGGGAAAGCCGCGAGCAGCCACTGGGCAAAGGCGTGGATGGTATCGATGCGCAGGCCCCCGCCGGGGCAATCGAGCACGCTGGCGAACAGCGTGCGTGCGTAAGCCTTGGTGTGATCGTCGATGGGGGCGCCAATGTCATCGAGCTGCCTGAACAAGTCAGTCCCACCCATCCGCACCCAGCTGGCGAGCACCGCGTTGACCCGGTTGGCCATTTCCGCCGCGCCAGCCTTGGTGAAGGTGAGGCACAGGATCTGGTCGGGCCGCACGCCAGGCGTCAGCAACAGCCGCAGCACGCGGGCGGACAGGACCTGCGTCTTGCCGGTGCCGGCGGAAGCCGACAGCCACACGCTGTCACGCGGATCGACCGCCTTGGCTTGCGGATCGCTCAGCGGATAGACCTTACCGCTCACGCCTGCTCATCCTCGCGGCCGAGCCATTCATCCAGCCGCATCAGGTGGTCGAATTCAGCGTAGACCTTGGCGTCGGGGTTCAGCCGGGCGGTGAAACCGTCGGTGCCCAGGATCCACTTGTCGAGCGCCTCATCCAGATAGCGCTGCGCCTTGGGGAGGAACTCCTCGGGCAAAATCCCGCCGCGCTTGTTGCCGGTCTTCAGCGGGGTGGTGATCTTGCCGAAGCCGGTCTCGCTGTCGGCATTTTTGCCCAGCGACCAGTATTCGAACAAGGTCGGCTTGCCCGCCACGCCCTCGAAAGCGCCGCGCAAGGCCAGCAGCGCGAGCGTGCCCAGCTGCATCGAAAAGCCCATCTCTCCCTGCTTGTCGGTCGGCGCGGTGCCGGTCTTGTAATCGACGATCGCCAGCGAGCCGTCGGCCAGCCGGTCAATCCGGTCGGCCTTGCCCTTGATCGTCACGCTGCGGTATTCCAGCTTGCCGTCCTCCTCCCACACCACCGGCACGCGGAAAGGATCGCGCGCCACTTCGGCGGCAACCCATTCGAGCGCTTTCAGCAGCCGTGGCCGCCACAGCGCACGCATCAGCGGGTGGGCATCCATCGCCGTTAGATGATGGTCGGCCAGCTCTGCCAGCGAGCCCTTCCCATCGTGCCAATCCTCCAGGATCAGGTGCGCCAGCGTGCCCTGCCACGCAGGCGTCGGCTCGGCATCGAGCAGGTCGAGCTGCTTGAGCCGCAGCACCTTCTGGGCGTAAAACTGGTACGGATCGGAACGCAGCCGATCGAGCGCGGTGACCGACAATTCCTCGCGCCGCTGTTCGGCCGACGGGCGCGGCGACGGGCGCGGATGCGGCGGAACCGCCGGGCCGGAGTCGAGCGCGCGGGCAAGCTCGACCGTGGCCGTTTCCTGATGCTTTTCGAGCAGATCGTCACCCAGCAAGGCCGCCACCCGCAACCAGAAGCGGCTGGCGATGGCAGGCCCGCTCACCTCGCGCCGAGCCCGCGACAGGACCACTTGCGGCGCGCCCAGCGCTCCCGCCAGATCGTGCGCGGCCAGGCCGATGCGGAAGTCCGCCCCCGGCACGCCCAGCGCGCGCAGGATTGCCGGGGCGAGCACCGGATCGGTCGCTGGCGCGGCGGGCCAGGTACCTTCGTTGAGGCTGCCGCAAATCACCAGATCGGCCCGCGTCATGCGCGCTTCGAGCAGGCCGTAGATCGCCACGCGCGGATGGCCGCCGTAAGGCGGGCGCACGGCCTCACGGTCCATCGCATCGCGCAGCGCGGTGGGCAGATCCTCGCGCGACAAGGCAATGCCGGTGAGGCGGGCGTTGTCACGCAGGACTTCAACAAATCGGGCGAGCGCGCGGCCATCGGCTTCGGCCCACAGGCCCTCGCCGCACAACGCCTCGCCCGCCACCACGAGCAGGTCCAGCGCCTCGGCCAGCGGCACTTCGTCATCGCCGACCAGCAGAGGATCGAGCACAGGAGTCACCCCCGCCCACCATTCGGCCAAGCCGGCATGGTCCGCCAGTTCCGCCACAGGCGCGAGACCGGGACGCGGACGCGGGCCGCGCAACCGCAGTTCCAGCTTGCGCACGGCCTTGAGCCAGTCCTCGCGCTCCTCTCCGCGCCGCACCAGCGGATGACCCAGCAGCGCCATCAGCGGCACCGGCGCGGCCTGTTGCGCCGAGACCTCGGCCAGTAGCAGCAGCACCCGGCCAGCAGCGGTCTGCGCCAGCGGACGACCGGCGGAATCGTCCACCTCCACGTGCCACCGCCGCAAGTGCTGCACCACGCGGCCCGCCAGACCACGATCGGGCGTGATCAGCGCGACGCGCTTCTCGGGCTCGGCCAGCGCCTCGCGGATCAGCAGCGCGATGGCCTGCGCCTCCTCCTCCGGGTGGGCGCATTCCATCAGCCGCACGCCGGCGAGGCGGCGCTTGTCGGACGGCAGACCGGCCCATCCGCGACTGGCCAACGGCGGCAGGAACAGGCTGGCGATGGCGTGGCTGCGCTCGGGCGGGGCGGCGGCGAGGCCAGCGCGGTGCCACGGCCGCACCTCGCCGCGCGCCACCCCCATGCGATTAAGCAGAACCTTGAGGTGATACTGCGGATGGGTCACCGCATCGCTCTTGCCGAACGGGCCATCTTCGCCCGGATCGCCAGCAGCGCCCAACTCGTCCCACACGGAATCGGCCAGCGTCAGATCGAGATCGGGCACGATCACCGCGCCTTGCGGCAGATCGGCTATGGTGCGCAGCAGGTGGGCCAGGGCAGGCGCGGCGCTGGTGACGCCAGCGGCCACAATGGGACCAGGCGGCGGGTTGGCGCGCAACCGCTTGGCTGCTGCGCGGAACAGCATGTTGCGGCGCGTGGCGGCATCGACCTGCCCGGCAGCCTTCAGTTCGCCCAGCCAGGCATCCTGCACCGCAATGAACGACTTGAGGCTCTCGAGCCAGTGTCCGGCCATATCGGGCAGCAGGTCGAGCACTTCGGGCTGAACCAGCGATTCGGGCGCTACCTCCTCTGCCAGCAGGCGGTCCATCACTTGCCCGGTCTGCCATGCGAGGTTGAGCAGCGCGCTGCCTCTGGGCGCCCGCTCGCCCCGAGCCTGTCGCACCAGATCGGCCAGCCGCAGCCAGCGATAGATCGGATCGACCGCAGGCGGCACATC
The DNA here is from genome assembly GCA_039927835.1 of Alteraurantiacibacter sp. Taxonomy (GTDB): domain Bacteria; phylum Pseudomonadota; class Alphaproteobacteria; order Sphingomonadales; family Sphingomonadaceae; genus Alteraurantiacibacter. Next base: position 42,735 of record JBDSUF010000037.1, on the reverse strand, counting down.
GAGCGCCCCGCCCATCGAATCGATTAGCGGCCCCAGCGTTTCGTCGAGGTCGAGATCGCCCACCACCACCATGCGCGGCATCAGCAGGCCGGACTGGCCCATGCCGCCATAGTGGCGGATAAAGGCCTCCTGCATCGTGCGGGCGGAGCGGGTGCTGGGCAGCAGCAGCGTCAGTCGGGCGAGGCCGAAACCACCTTCCGCATAACGCGGCACCAGCCCCGCCACCAGGGCATCGGCGAACCCCCGGTGAGCGGCAATCGAATAAACGTCTGGCCGCTCCTTCCCCATGCTGCTCAGCTACCCTCGGCTAGCGCGGCCTCGGTGGGCTTGATCGATTCCGGCGTGCCGACCTCGAACCAGCGACCGGTGAACGCGACCCCAAACAGGCGGCCTTCCTCGATCGCCCTGTCCCACAGAAGGTTGGTGGAAAACGGCCCCTCCGGCGCATCGCGCAGCAGCCGCTTTGAGGCGAGCTGGATGCCGGTGTAAATGTAAGGCGCGATCCGGCCCGAACGGCGGCGGGCCAGCTGACCCAGCGAGCTCATGTGGAAATCACCCTTGCCCGGGAAGTTGAGCGCGCCCTTATGCGGCACCAGCAGCAGCAGCGCGTCCATCTCGTCGGGGTTCCACCGTTCGGACAGGTCGGCCAGCGCGTTCTTCGGACCGTCGAGCCACAGGTTGTCGCTGTTCACGCAGAAGAACGGATCGGGCAGCAGGCCTTGCGCCTTGAGCAGCCCGCCGCCGGTTTCCAGCAGCAGGTCGCGCTCATCGGAGACGGTGACCGTGGGAGCCTTGCGCTTGTTCAGGTGATCTTCGAGCACATCGGCCATATAATGCACGTTGACCACCGCGCGGGTAACGCCGGCCTCGGCCAGCTTGTCGAGTGCATGGTCGATCAGCGGCTTGCCGGCCACGCGCACCATCGGCTTGGGCTGCGTGGCGGTGAGCGGACGCATGCGCTTGCCGAGGCCGGCGGCCAGGACCATCGCGGTATCGGACGCGAGCTTGGTCATGCCAAGCCCGCACCCTGCCGCTCGCGCCATTCTTGCGGCACGTTCGCGTCGAACCAGCGGGCGACCGGGGCCAGCGCGGGATGCGCCAGATCGCGCTCCATCGCGGCCCACACGCGCGGGATCATGGCGAGATAACGCGGCTTGCCATCGCGCTGCCACAGGCGGGTGAAAATGCCGACGATCTTGGCGTTGCGCTGCACACCCAGCAGCGCGTAATCGGCGTGGAAGTCTTCATCCGCCCCGGCGCGAGCGATATAATGGTAGAGCATGTCCTGCTCCAACTCCTCCGACACGTCACGCCGGGCGTCCTGCAGCAGCGAGACAAGGTCATATGTCGGGTGGCCGACCAATGCGTCCTGGAAATCGATGATCCCCTGGGCTCCATCGGCCAGCAGCATGATGTTCTCGGCATGGTAATCGCGCAGCACGGTCACGCCCGGAGGCTGGCGGGCGACCATCGGGGCGAGCACTTCCTCCCACGCCGTATCGTGCGCCGCTTCGTCCACCGTGAGCCCAGCGGCGGGGCAGAACCACTCGGTGAACAGCCGCACTTCGCGCAGGTAAGTCGCCATGTCGTAGGGCGGGAATGGTCCAGGCGGACACTTGTGCAGGGCCACCAGCGCATCGATAGCCGTGCGATAGGTCGCGTCCTCGGCAGTGGGATTGTCGTCCAGCCAGTCGCGCATCCGGTCGTTGCCGAAGTCCTCGATCAGCACCAGGCCGTCCGACAGGTCCTCGGCCATGATCGCAGGCGCGCGCAGACCTTGCCCCAGCAGCCACTTGCCGACGTGCACGAACGGACCCGGATCCTCGTGCGGCGGCGGGGCATGCATCAGCATGGCGCTGGTTCCATTCCGCACGATACGGAAATAGCGCCGGAAGCTGGCATCGCCCGGCAGCGGCTGCACCTCTGCCCCCGCCCAGCCGGCCTGTTCGAGGAACGATGTGATGCCCGCGGGCAGGTCTGCACTCATGGCATGCGCCCTAGCCAATCGGCCCCGCCATGGGCAATCGCCAAGCGGCCATTAGCGGTGGATTCAAGCGTGATCGAGAGGCAGCCGGGTGCGTGATCAAAGCCGCCGGCCATCTCGGGCCATTCGGCCAGCAGTGCGGCGCCTTCGCGATAATCGTCAAGGCCCAGTTCTTCCACTTCGGCGGGAGACTTCAGGCGGTAGAAATCGGCGTGGACTAGCGGAGGGTGGAGCTGGTCGTAAGTTTCGATGATGGTGAAAGTGGGCGACGGCACCTCACCCGTATAGCCCAGCGCGGCAATCACCGCGCGGGCCAGCGTGGTCTTGCCCGCGCCCAGACCGCCGCTCAGCGCCACGACGTCACCCGGACGCAAGCAGGCGGCGATGCGCGCGCCATAGGCCTCCATCGCGGCAAGATCGGGCAGGTCGGTGATCACGGTAAGGTAATAGTGGCAGTGGTGCCCGCGCCGCGCTCGGACTGGATGTCGAGCCGCCCGCCGTGCGCTTCGACCAATTGCCGGGCCAGCGGCAGGCCCAGCCCACGCTGTTCCTTGCCGCTGCCGTCGGTGGCCAGCGCATAGCCTTCCAGCGCGCGGGCCAGATCGCCAGGACGCATGCCGGGGCCATTGTCGGAGATGACCACCTTGACGCTGTGCTTGCGCCGGGCCAACGCCACCAGAATACGGCCCGACCCAACGGGCACGGCGGTGATCGCGTTGTCGAGGATGTTGCCGATCGCCCGGCCCAGCTGGCGGCGGTCGGCCATCACCGTGCCCGCACCCTTGTCGCCGCGTAGGGCCAGCGTCACCTTTTTCGCCTCGATGGCATCCTCGCGCTCGCGCACGATGCGGGTGACGAACGGCAGCAGATCGATCGCTTCGGTCGCCATCGGCAGCAGCCCGGCCTCGCTCTGCGTCAGGTCGAGCACGCTCTCGATCTGGCTGGTCAGCCGCTGGACCGATGACAGGATCGCGCCGACATAGTCCTTGCCCTGCGCGCTCAGCTCCCCCGCCACGCCCGATTGCAGCAGCTCGGCAAACCCGCCGATGGAGGTCAGCGGAGTGCGGAATTCATAGCTCATGTTGGCAAGGAAGCGGGTCTTGACCGCGTCGGCCTCTTCCAGCGCCGTATTGCGTTCGCGCAGCGCGGCTTCGGCCTTGGTGCTGTCGGTCACGTCGAGCACGGTCAGCAGGCCGTTGCCATCGGGCAGCGGCACCCCGGCAAATTCCAGTGTCCGCCCGTCGGACATCATCACCCGCCCACCGCGCTGCTTGCGCTCCAACGTCGCGAGCCGCACGACTTCGCCAATGGCCGCGCGCTGACCGGGGCGAGCGAGCGCCTGCGTGATCCGGTCGAGCAGCGTATCGACGTGCGGATGTTCATCGAGGAACTCAGCCTCGATCCCCCAGATCTCAGGGAAGCGGCGGTTCCACAGCTGCATCCGGCCATCGGGGGCGAACACTGCGAGCGATTCGAACAGACTGTCGAACGTGGCCGTGCGGGTGCGCAGCAGCGTATCGCGCGTGGCGGAGAGGGCCAGTTGCTCGCTGCGATCCTCGGCCACCAGCACCAGCCCGCCATCGGGCATCGGCTGGGCGACGATGCGCAAGTGCGTGCTGTCGGGCAGGCTCCACGATTCTTCCACCGGCGCATCCTTGGCGAACCACCCGGCCAGCTCGCGCCGCCAAGCAGGGAAATCGCGCACTTCGGGCAGCCGCGCCCGGTCGCGCGCGATATCGAGGAAGCGGTCGAAATCGGGCAAGTCGACCTGCACCGCTGCGGGCAGCCCAAAAATGCGCAGGAAGGGCTGGTTGGCGAACGACAAGCGACGGTCGGCATCGAATTGCGCCACCCCCATCGAGAACAGGTCGAGCATCGAGCGCTGCGCATCCTGGAATGCGCGGAAGGCGCGGCCCTGCTCCTCCATCTCCTCGATATCGACCGCATAGCCGGCGATCCCGTCATCACCCAGCGGCAGGTCGCTGACCCGCAAGGAGCGGCGCTGGTTGGCGAGGGTGGCCTGCACGATGCGCTCGATCGGAAGGTTCTTGTCACGCGACTGCCCGGCGACCTGCGCGGCGGTGAGGCCGTCGACCGCCTCGATCAATTCCACCTGGTCGCGCACCACGCTGGCGGCATCGGCGGCTTCGACCGCGCGGACATATGCGCTGTTGACCAAGGTCAGCTTCAGATCAGGGCCACGAAACCACATCGGCATCGGCGCGGCCTCGATCAGGCCGACCAGCGCGTGGAAATCCTTGCGCGCGCGGCCGGCTTCCGAGCGCAGTCGCGCCAGTTCGCCCTGGCTTTCTGAGAAATCGAACCACCACAACAGCGCCGAGCCGGGTGAAGCGACCGCCGGATCGGCCTGCTGCCCGCGAACCGCCAGGCTCTTGCCCGAGCCGCGCGGGGTGACGACCATGCGGAACGGGGCGGCGGTCTTCTGCGTGCGCCGTACCGCCTCGCGCAAATGCTCGACATCGTCCGCCTCAAGCCCGGCGGTGCCGCCGAGGATCGAGCCATCGAGTTCGGACAGGAAGCTCGGCATCTTGGGCAGGCCGAGCCATGCCGCCAGCCGGTCAGGCCCTTCGAGCCGTCCGTCGCCGCGCACCACCAACGGAATCGCCGGAGAATCGTCGATCATCCGCGCCAATCGCCGGCTGGCCAGCCGCGCGGTCTTGGCCTGCCGCTGGCGCTTCTGCGCCGCCAGCACCATCCACACTGCGCCGAGCGTCCACCCGGCCAGCAGCAGGCCGAGCAGCGCCAGGGCGGAGGGGGTAAATTCCATCATCGTCAGCTATGGCCACACGCGCGCCGATGCAATGACCGATGCAGCGTTTACCGCCAAGTTCCTCCCCTCCCCGTGGGGAGGGGCCGGGGGTGGGGGTTCGACGTCAACGTTCTTGACCAGCCTCGAACCCCAATCCCAACCCTTCCCCAAGGGGAAGGGCTTTGAAATAGCGGAGGATTCCTGTTCCGCTTAGTAGCGATAATGATCGGGCTTAAAGGGACCAGTCAGCGGCACGCCGATATAGTCGGCCTGCTTCTTGCTCAACTGGGTCAGGTGCACGCCCAGCTTGTCGAGGTGGAGCGCGGCCACCTTCTCGTCCAGATGCTTGGGCAGGATGTGGACCTCGTTGGTGTAATCATGCCCGCGCTGCCACAGTTCCAGCTGCGCCAGCACCTGATTGGTGAACGAACAGCTCATCACAAAGCTGGGGTGGCCGGTGGCGCAGCCCAGGTTGACCAGGCGGCCCTGTGCCAGGATGATGATGCTCTTACCATCCGGGAAGGTCACCAGATCGGTGCCCGACTTCACTTCCTTCCAGGTGTAGTTCGACAAGGCGGCGATCTGGATCTCGCTGTCGAAGTGGCCGATGTTGCACACGATGCTCATCGGCTTCATCGCCATCATGTGGTCGGCGGTGATCACGTCCTCATTACCGGTGGCGGTGACGAAGATGTCGCAGCGCTTGACGGCTTCTTCCATCGTCACGACTTCGTAGCCCTCCATCGCCGCCTGCAATGCACAGATCGGGTCGATCTCGGTCACCATCACGCGCGCGCCGCCCTGGCGCAGCGAATCGGCGCTGCCCTTGCCCACATCGCCGAACCCGGCAACACAGGCGATCTTGCCGGCCAGCATCACGTCGGTCGCGCGGCGGATCGCATCGACCAGCGATTCCTTGCAGCCATACAGGTTGTCGAACTTCGACTTGGTCACGCTGTCGTTCACGTTGATCGCCGGGAACGGCAGCTTGCCGTTCTTGGCAATCTGGTACAGCCGGTGGACGCCGGTGGTGGTCTCTTCCGAGACGCCCTTGATCGCCTTGACGCTGGCGGTCAGGTAGCCCGGCTTCTTCGCCAGGAATTCCTTCAGCGCGCGGACGAACTCGATTTCTTCGGCATTGCTCGGCTCGAACAGGTCCTCGCCCGCTTCCACACGCGCGCCCCACAGCGCGAACATGGTGGCATCGCCACCATCATCCAGGATCATGTTGCAGGTCTCGTCGTCGCCCCAGTCGAAGATCGAGCCGACATAGTCCCAGTATTCGGCCAGGCTCTCGCCCTTGATGGCGAACACCGGCACGCCTGTCGCGGCGATCGCGGCGGCGGCATGGTCCTGCGTCGAGAAGATGTTGCAGGTGGCCCAGCGCACGTCGGCACCCAGCGCGGTCAGCGTCTCGATCAGCACGGCGGTCTGGATCGTCATGTGCAGCGAGCCGGTGATGCGCGCACCGCGCAATGGCTTGGCGGCACCGAATTCCTCGCGCAGCGCCATCAGGCCGGGCATTTCGGTTTCGGCAATGTTGATCTCATCACGGCCGAATTCGGCGAGCGCGATGTCCTTGACGATATAGTCTTTTTCGGCAGCAATAGTGGCCACGGTCACTTCTCCGGTCAGTTGGCTGGGGTGAGGCGTCGCCGGGGCTCCATGCAAAACGCGTTCGCAAGTGCACATAGAGCTCGACTCGCCCGGCCACAAGCCCTTCGCTTACCGCGTCAATCTGCCTTGCACTGACGCATCCTTGGCCTATCTGAGGGGCTGCATTCACCAAAGGATCAGAAGCGATGACCATTGCCAAAGGCGACAAGCTGCCCGACGTGACGCTGGTGAAAGTAACCAGCGAAGGCCCCGACAAGGTGCAGAGCGCCGATTACTTCGCCGGCAAGAAGGTGGCGCTGTTCGCCGTGCCCGGTGCCTTCACCCCCACCTGTTCGGCCAAGCACTTGCCCGGCTTCGTCGAAAAGGCGGCTGAGCTGAAGGCCAAGGGCGTGGACGAGATCGCCTGCACCTCGGTCAACGATGCCTTCGTGCTGGGCGCGTGGAACAAGAGCGGCGGATCGGACGACATCACCATGCTGGCCGACGGCAATGCCGATTTCGCCAAGGCGCTGGGTCTCGATGCCGATTTCTCCGGCTTCGGCATGGGCACGCGCAGCCAGCGCTATTCGCTGATCATCAACGATGGCGTGGTGGAGCACGTGAACGTGGAAGGCCCGGGCGAATTCAAGGTTTCCAGCGCGGATTACCTGCTGGGTCAGCTGTAAGCCTTCGCTTCAATCGTAACGAAGAAGGGCGGCCGTTTTGGCCGCCCTTCTTCATTTGGGGAGTGTGGTTGCGATAGGCTGGGTTTTTCAAGTGGTTCTCGCAGAGAGCGCAGAGGAAGCCAAAAAACACTTTCCTACAGCCTCCAAACTGGTGCAGCCCGATTCGCGTCCGATGTGGCTGGCCAGCGCAGCGGATGGGCCATCCTCTGGTTGCAAAACGCAGGGGAGATGACCGGCGCGGGCGTCCCGGCAGCATGTCGAACGTTCGCACCAGGCAGTCGCCACGCTATGCAAGAACCTCCGTCGCGTTTCGCTGGAGGGGATACTGCGGCCGGCGGCACAAATCTCGACGCGAATGCAGTAACACTACCAAAGCGTCGTCGAGTCCGGGCACAAAATGCGGCAACCCCGCGCCGGTCGTCAGTTCCCCCATGCCTACCAGGCAGCGTTACAGCTGGCCGGGGCAGCGGCGCGTCAGTGCCCTCAGGCCTCCCACTCCACATTCACGCCCAGGCTGTCGATATTGGGCACGAAGTTGGGGTGCGCACGCTTGATCGGGTCGGCGTCGAGGATCTTGCTTTCGCCGTCGATGCTGGCCGCCACCATCAGCATCGCGATCGCCACGCGGATGATATAGGGGCTGGTCACCGTGGCTGGCACCAGCCGGCTTCCGCCGAAAGTGATCAGGCGGTGCGGATCGCACAGCAGCGTGTGCGCGCCGAACAGGCTCAATTCGGTGTGCCAGGTGAGGCCGCCTTCGTAGACCTTGTTCCAGAACATCGTCTGGCCTTTGGCCTTCACCCCCAGCGCGATGAAGATCGGCAGCAAGTCGGCCGGGATATAGGGCCACGGCGCAGCTTCCACCTTGGTGATCAGGTGGCTGGTGAAATTGGCCTGGACCTTCAGTTCCTCGGGCGCCTGCAAGCGCGACCAGCCGTCCTTGTGTTCGACACTCGCGCCGAATTTCTCGAACGTGCGGTCGATCAGCATGAAGTTTTCAGGCTGGCTGTTGCGCACCGAAATGTCGCCGCCGGTCACCGCCGCCAGCGCCAGGAAGGTCGCCACCTCGTGGAAATCCTCGACGAAGGTGTAGTCGCAACCGTGCAGTTCCACCCCGCCCTCGATCGAGACCATCGAGGTGCCCTTGCCCTTGATGGTCGCGCCCAGCAGTTCGAGGAAGGCGCACATCTCCTGCACATGCGGTTCGCACGCCGCGTTGACGATCTGGCTGGTGCCCTTGGCGGTCAGCGCGCTGATGATGAAGTTTTCGGTGGTGGTGACGCTGGCATATTCCAGCCACATGCGCGTCCCCTCGCCCTTGCCGCGCTGGCGGATGACGATGTTCTTGCTCTCGAACGTCACCTCGGCGCCGAAGGCCTTGAACACCGCGACGTGCGGATCAATCTCGCGCGCACCCAGCGTGCAGCCCTTGACCTCGTTCTCCAGCCGCGCTTCTCCCAGCCGGGCGAGCAGGCCGGGGATCATCATGATGCTGGCGCGCATGGCCTGAGGCAAGGTGGCGCGCGCGCCGGGCGAGATGGTCGAATGGTCGATGTGCAGCGTCTTGGCGGCCTTGTCCCATGCAACCGTGCTGCCCAGTTCCGAGAAAAACGCGTGGATGCGCGTGACATCGGTGATCTCGGGCACATTGCGCAGGGTGATCGGCGCGTCGGTCAGCAGCGTGGCGCACAGCACAGGCAGCACCGCGTTCTTGTTGGCGGATGGTTCGATCCTGCCCCTGAGCGGTTGCCCGCCGCGCACGTAGAGTGCCGTCATTGTAAGCCTTTCATTCCTGCGTGCGACCCTGTGGAATTTGTCAGTAGCCCATCAGCTTGAGGACCTCGGTGCGGCTCCGCTCGTCGCTGCGGAACAGGCCCATCACGCGGCTGGTGACCATGTTGACCCCCGGCGTGCGGACGCCGCGCGCGGTCATGCAGGCATGGCTCGCCTCGATCACCACGGCCACTCCGCGCGGCTCGAGGTGCTGCCAGATGCACTCGGCCACCTCGGCGGTCAGGCGCTCCTGGATCTGCAGCCGCCGGGCGTAGCCATGCAGAACGCGGGCGAGTTTACTGATGCCAACCACGCGGTTGGTCGGCAGATAAGCAATCGCTGCCTTGCCGATGATCGGCGCCATGTGATGCTCGCAATGACTCTGGAACGGAATGTCCTTGAGCAGCACGATCTCGTCGTAGCCGCCCACTTCCTCGAACACGCGGTTGAGGTGGTGCGCCGGGTCTTCGTTGTAGCCCTGGCAGTATTCCTTCCACGCCCGCGCCACCCGTGCGGGCGTATCGAGCAGGCCTTCGCGGGCGGGATCGTCACCCGCCCAGCGGATCAGTGTGCGGATCGCATCCTGCACATCTTCGGGGACCGGCGGCTTGGCGGGAACGTCGTCATCGTGATCGCAACTCATTTTTCTTCGCCGCTTTCCTCTCAGCCCGACGCCTGGCCCAAGCCAATAGGCCGCCGCGACGGAAAAGGCCACGGTTCTGCGGAGTGGGAGAAAATATCTCGTCGGGCCGCTCGGGGTCGAGTGTCCTGCGCATGGCGAGCACGCGTTCGATCCCGCTCAGTTCGGTCGGATGGAACGGCCGCAGGCGGCAGCCGGGCTGGCCCTGCAACGCATCGATCATCGCCGCCATCGTGCCGGCTTGCTCGATCCGTGCGGCCACTTCCTCCGCCGCGATACCGCAGTGTTCGGACAGCAACGACAGGCGGATGGCGCGGATAGCATCGCACGCGTGAGCGTTGCCCGGCCGCGCACAGTCGATGAACACGTCGCACTCGCTGTCGAGTCCCATCGACCGGTTGTTGATGTTGGCCGAGCCGACGCGGATCATCTGGTCATCGACGATCATCATCTTGGCATGAACGTAGATCGGCACCTCACCGGCAAAGGGCGCGTAAATGTTAAACCGTCCGTCGGTGTCGAGGGCCTTGATCGCTGTCACCAATTCGGCGCGGGCGGTGTCCATCGCCAGCATCTCGAGGAAGCCGTCGGCGTTGGCAGGATGGACGATGACGATTTCGGGCGGATCGGGCTCGGCCAGCCGCTTCGCCAATGCCTCGCATACGGCGCGAGAGGCGAAGTACTGGTTCTCGATGTAGATGAACTGCCGGGCTCCCGCGATCTGGCGGGCATAGAGCTGCTCGATCTCGCATATCTGCGGACTGTCGCCGTGTTCGGCGCGGGTGCGGGCCACGCCGATCTCGACGTCGGTGAACTGGGCCTCCAACTCATCCGGCCATGCGGTTTCGTTTTGGGGCACGCACCGTGGCAATTTCTTGCCGCCGGCGTGTTCCCAGCGGGCATGGCCGAGGTCGGCGAGAGCCACGGCAATCTCGCCCTCCATCATCATCGACATATCGTGCCATGGGCCGTGCATGGCGCGCCCCGGCCCGCGGCGACGCTTGTCTTCGGGCAAGTGCTCGGGCGTATCCCAGCGACCGGCGGTCATGTCGATGCCGCCGCACACCGCAAACCGCTCGTCGATCACCACCAGCTTCTGATGATGACTGCAGCCTACCGGGTGCGCGGAATCGAACTTGAAGTCGATCCGCTTGTGCGGCGCCCAACGAATGAGGTCGAACACCATGGTCCCCCGCGTGGCGAACGCGAGCACCCCGAAGCTCCACTTGAGAATGCGTATCTCGAGCTGGCGATTATGCCGCGCCAGCCACGGAATGAAACTGCCCAGCCGACGCGGATAGCCCGGCTTGCTGCCCTTCTGCCACCAGCGGCGGCCAAGCGTCAGATGGATGCGGGTATCGAAGTCCCAGCCGATCAGGAACACCCGCTGGTGCGCCTTCAGCATGGCTTGCTGGATCAGCGCGAAGTACTCCTCGCCGTCGACGATCAGGCTCGCCCTGGTGGCGCGGGCATAGCGCCAGACGCCTTCCTCGACCGAGGAGTTCATGGCATCGGCACTGATCGCGGACACGTCCCTCGATTCCATCCGTGTTTGTATCCAGGCTACGCCTTGGCGTCTTCCATCTTTTCGGGGGTGACTTCAGCGGCAGCCTTCTCGGCCTTCTTCCGCCGCTCGAAGACGTCCTTCATATAGGCTTCGTCCTCGCTGGTGAGATAGTTCGAGAACTCGGGGAAGTTCTCTTCCTCTTCCTCGTCGATATGGTGGAGGTAGCGGTCGCGTAGCGCGGCGAACTTGTCCAGCCACTCGCTCCGTTGCATGTCTGTCGCCGCCAGGTCGTTGAGCGCTTCCTCGATCTCGTGGTGCTCGGCCACCGAGTGGCGGGTGTCGGCCGTGGTCTCGGGCTTGCGCATCATCGTCGAATAGAGCGCCTGCTCCTCGGCTGCGGCATGACCCTTCACTTCCTTGGTGAATTGCTCGAACAGCTGCGCGCGTTCGTCGCTGGCGCCCTTCAGGTTGTCCAGTCGGGCGAGGAGGTCGCGATGCTTGTCGTGGTCTTCAATCAAGCGCGCGAAAATGTCGTGACTTGCCATAAGGCTGCTCCCTCTGGTGTGCACGGGAAACCAGCCAGAGCGGAGGCGGTTCCGCTGAAGGCGGAGCGCCAGATGCACAAAAGCCCGCCTCCGGTGGAGACGGGCTTTTGTAAGTGGTGCGCCCGGAAGGATTCGAACCTCCGGCCCCCAGATTCGTAGTCTGGTGCTCTATCCAGCTGAGCTACGGGCGCACATTGGAGGGCGCCACATAGGGGGGCCTCCTATGCTTGGCAAGGCCCTATCGGTCCAGCCTGGCGGCGAACGATCGGTCCATTGGCGGCATCGGCAGGCCCGCCATCTCGGCCAGGCTGAACCAGCCCCATTGCTGCCCTTCCAGACCAGCGATCGACCCCGTCCAGCACCGTGCAGTGTAAAGAATCATGACGATCCCCCCACCTGCCCCTTCATCCTCCATAAAGGCAGGCAGAAGGTCGTCTGGCGAGATCGTGATGTCGAGCTCCTCACGGATCTCGCGACACAACGCAAGTCGCGGAATTTCCCCAATTTCCACCTTGCCGCCGGGGAATTCCCACAGGCCGCCATGGTGCTTTTCAAGGGGCCTCTGCTGCAACAGGAAACGCCCCGCCGCGTCGTGCAAGGCCAGCGCCACCACCAGCATCCATGTCGATCCCGTTTCCACTCGCCGACCCCTCATAAACCAATCGTTAGGATTTTGGTGGCAGATATTTAAGCATCAGCTCCTGCAAGAAAGCCAGGCCGATGCAAGCGCCGCCCATTGTGAACCAACTACTGACTGACGATCACGGTGCGACGGCCATTGAATATGGCTTGATCGCGGCGCTTATCGGGATCGCCATTGTCGGATCTCTCGATGCTCTCAACGGGGGGATTACCGGCATGTACGGCCGGGTTGAAACTGCCGTTTCGGACAATCTGGGCAATCACTGACAATTCACGACGGGGGTCGCTCCTCCAACCAGATAAACAACAGAAGGAACTACCAATGACTTTCTTCAAGAACATGATCCGTGACGAAGCCGGTGCCACTGCCATCGAATATGGCCTGATCGCCGCTCTGGTTGCCGTTGCCGCCATCACCGCCCTCGATAACCTGGGCGACGAGCTGAGCACGACCTTCTCGACTGTGGACTCGCAGCTCGATTCGGCGAACTAATCGCCGCGACGTAACGTCACGCAGCAACGGGCGGCGGGGAAACCTGCCGCCCGTTCTCGTTTGCGCGATCCGATCAGCGTGAGCGGACGACGATCTTGTATTGCTGCCCGGGCACTACGGTTGCCGTGCTGTTCAGGCCGTTGAGCACGCGGAAGCGCGCTTCCTGGCCATCGGTATAGGCCATGCGCCGGGCCAGCGTCTGCACGGTGTCGCTGCGCGCCGCGGTCACCACATCGATGGCCCGCGGCACCACTTGCGCGGCTTCCTGCGCGGTGATGCGGCGCATCGAATTGAACAGCGGATTGAACACCGTGGCCTGGCCAGCGGGCGTGATCGCCGCGAAGTGGTAGGCCTTGCCGCCGCCGAAATCGTAAGCCACCACGGTGACGTCCACCTGCTGCTGGCCGTTGTTCACACGCGCGCCGCCAGTCATCACTTGCAGACCGTTGACCGTGCTGCGCTGGAGGCTCTGCGGGGCGAGCTGCTGCTGCTCCCCGCCCAGCGCGCGGAACTGGGCGCGGACATAGTTTTCCAGATTGCCGTCAAACGCCGCTGTGGTGAACTGCGCCCGCCCGGCATCGCCGGTGATCGACACCGCACGGGTGGAATTGACCATGTAGAACCCGGTCGGCGCGGTAAACGACAGCCGCAATTCAGGATGGATGAACTGGCTGCCCTCGATCGCACCTTGCGCCGGATCGTCGCCATACATCAGCCCGTCAACGCGCTGAAGGAAGGTTTCGCGGTTGGTGATGCCCGTGGCGGTGCCCGCGCGCGTCATGGCGTTGCGCACGCGACTGGCAGGATCGGGGTGCGTGGATGCCCAGGCCGGCATCGTGGCACCGCCCTGCCCCAGCAATTGCGCATCGAGCGTGTTTTGCGCCGCCAGACTGCTAAGCAAGGTGGCCATCGCGTGCGGATCATAACCCGCGCCGGTCAGGTACTGGACGCCAAGGTTATCGGCCTCCAGCTCCTGCGTGCGCGAGAATTTCAAGGTGAGCAGCTGAGAGCCTTGCAGCGCGGCCTGGCTGATCTGCTGGCCCAGCGGGTTGTTGCCGCCCAGCAGCACGCTCGACAGGATCGCGGCACCGGCGCCAAGCAAGCCGTTGCGTTGCGCGCGCGACTGACGCCGGGCCGAGTGGCGCGCGGCGACGTGGCCAACCTCATGGCCCAGCACGGCAGCCAACTCCGCCTCGTTGTTCATCAGCCCGACCAGTTGGCGGGTGATGTAGACATAGCCGCCCGGCACCGCGAAAGCGTTGTTGATCGACGAATTGAGCAGCGTGACGCGGAAGGCATCGGGCCGCGTCGCGAGGCCGCTTTGCACCGCAATGCCCTGCCCCACGCGCACAACGTAATCGGATTGCGGCCCACTCATCGCGCCGCCGAATTCCTGCAGAAAAGCCTCGTGGCTCTGGGCGCCGACCTGCGCTTCAGCTGGACTGATCGGATCGCCGGGACGTACGCGCTGGGCGGTCGCCGAGGTGGTCGCACAGGCGGACAGTGCCAGCGCGGCAGTTCCAGCCAGCGCCAGGCGCTTGCCGAGATGGCGGTTGCCGAAATGGCGTTTGAAGGCGGACATGTGCAGGCTCCCCGAAGTCTTGTTATCCGGCAGTTGGCGCGGAAGGGCTACCAACGCAACCATTGCCTTACGTGAGGGTTCCCGGACACGTACCGTCAGAGGCTGGTCCCGATGGCCAGAAAACGTTCCTCACGGCGGCGGCGCAGCGCATCGGGCGATTGACCCGCAAGCGCATCCAGCTCGGTACCGATCGCCGTCGCCAGCGATGCGGCGGCAGCAGCTGGGTCACGATGCGCGCCGCCCCTGGGTTCGGGCACGATACGGTCGATCACGCCCAGGCCGAGCAATTCCTGCGCGGTCATGCGCATGGCTTCGGCGGCCTGCGGGGCTTTCTCGGCTGTGCGCCACAGGATCGAGGCGCAGCCTTCGGGCGATATCACCGAATAGACCGCGTGCTCGAACATCAGCACGCGTTCAGCACTGGCGAGCGCCACCGCGCCGCCCGAGCCGCCTTCGCCCACGATCGCGGCGACCATCGGCACGCCCAGCGCCAGGCACGCCTCGGTACTGCGGGCGATAGCTTCGGCCTGGCCGCGTTCCTCGGCTTCGATGCCGGGGAAAGCGCCCGAGGTATCGACCAGCGTCACCACCGGCAGGCCGAAGCGGTCGGCCAGTTCCATCAGACGGATCGCCTTGCGATAGCCCTCGGGCTTGCCCATGCCGAAGTTGTGGCGGATGCGGCTTTCGGTGTCGGAGCCCTTCTCGTGCCCGATCAGCACGACCTTGCGCCCGTCCAGCGTGGCGAGACCGCCCATGATCGCCTCGTCTTCGCCATACAGCCGGTCGCCGCCCAAGGGCAGGAAATCGCTGAAGCAAAAGCCCACGTAGTCCTTGAAATGCGGTCGCGCGGGATGGCGGGCCACCTGCGTCTTCTGCCACGGCGACAGCGCGGCATAGGTAGTGGTGAGCAGTTCCGCGCTCTTCTTCTCCAGCCGCACCAGCTCACGCGTGATGTCGACCGCGCCGTCATCGCCCGCCGCGTTTCGCAGTTCGGCGATCTTCGCCTCGATAGCGGCAACGGGCTTTTCAAACTCGAGATAGGTAATCATGGCGGGTGCGCTAACTTGAAGGGGCGCGGCCTGCAAGGGGATGTCGCTCATTTACCAGTGCGACCAGCCTTGCGGCATCGACGTGGGTGTAAATCTGCGTGGTGGCGATATCGGCGTGGCCGAGCAAGGTCTGCAGCACGCGCAGGTCCGCTCCGCCCTCCAGCAGATGGGTGGCAAAGGCATGGCGCAGCACATGCGGCGAGACGCGCGCGGGATCGAGCCCGGCGCGAGCGGCAAGGTCCTTCAGCAGCTGGAACAGACGCACGCGCGAGAGGTGCTTGCCGCCAGACGGAAACAGGAACGCTGGCGTGGTGCCCGGTTCGGCGCGCACCGCCAGCCAGCGCCCCAGCGCGGCCTGCGCTCTTCGCGAGACCGGAACCATCCGCTGCGCCGAGCCCTTGCCGGTCACGGTCAGGAACGGCGCATCGCGCGGCACGGCGGCGATCGGCAGGCCGACCACTTCGGTCGCGCGCAGGCCCGAACCATAGAGCAGTTCGAGCAGGGTCAGCAGACGCACGGCTTCGGGTCGGTCGCCCAGCGCCTCGTCCTCGGCGGTAGTGAAAAGGCGCGCGATATCCTCATGGCTGAGGATCCTGGGCAGCGGCCGACGAGTGGCAGGACGCGGCAGGGACGCGCTCGGATCGTCCTTGCGCCAGCCATCGTCGACCAGGAAACCGTAGAACTGGCGCAAGGCCGAGCTTTTGCGCGCCACGCTGCTGGGAGCCAATGTGGCCCACTTTGCGCCGAGCGAGGCCAGCGCCTTGCGGTCGGCGAATACCAGATCGCCCACCAGATCCGCAGCTCCGCTCAGGTCACGTCGGTAAGCGGCCAGCGTGTTGGGCGCCGCGCCGCGTTCGGCGGCGAGCATGGCGAGGAAGCTGTCGATCGCGCCGCTGATGACGCTATCCTCGCGCGACGGCCTCCGCCGCGATCATGCGTGCTTCCGCATTGAGCCCGGCGGCATTGAGTGCGCGCACGATATGAAACAGGTGGCGCGGGGTCATCCGCTGCCAGCTGTCGCCCTGCATGCCCACTCCCGCGAGCAAGGCCACCAGCGCCGGATTGCGCAGTTCTCCGGCACGGTCGATCCGCTGGCTCCATGCGCTGTTGCTCGTCAGGCTCACGCCCATGTCGCTGGCCAGCCCGCTCACCGCGCCGCTGTCCAGGCGGCCCAACCCGGCAAGGCCAGCGAGCAGGAAGGCCGACTTGCGCGAGCCGTCGCTGGTGTCGTCGCCGTAGAATGTCGACACGTCGCCAGAACTGACCTGCTCGCCTGCGGGATTGCTCAGCGCGAGCAGCGCCCACCCCAGGCTGCCGTCCTCGACCACGTTGCCCCACCGCGCGGCGTTGCGATCGAG
This sequence comes from Alteraurantiacibacter sp., assembly GCA_039927835.1. GTDB lineage: Bacteria > Pseudomonadota > Alphaproteobacteria > Sphingomonadales > Sphingomonadaceae > Alteraurantiacibacter. Next base: position 26,110 of record JBDSUF010000037.1, on the reverse strand, counting down.
CCCGGCGGCGAGCATCGAGGCGATCAGTTCTCCGGCATCGTCGGCCAGCGCGGCGTCCACCGGAACGCGGGCGGCGGCATAGGCGGTCAACACCCGGCGGCCATAATTGGTGTCGCCATCCCACAAGCGGCGCATGGCAGCCACGCGCCCGGCCGGATCGGCGACATAGGCGTTGCGCAAGAAGATCGCCGGCTGCTTGTCGCCATCGTCGATCCCGTCGCTGGCATAAAGCTGGCCGTAGAGATCGACCATCGCGCCGGTCGAGAACACCCCGCGAGCAGCGGCGACGTCAGCCGAGCGCAGGCGGCGCAGCAGCGGGACTGCTGGCGTGACCGCTGACGAGAGCGCCAGCCGCGCCGGGACGCCGTTGGCGAGGCCTTCGGGCACGTCCACCCCCAGCGCATTGGCGAGCGAGAAGCGCCACGGGGTCAGGTCGTCTATCCCGTCCCACTCGATGTTGACCGCCCTATCACCCTCGCCCGCCGCCCCGGCAAAGCGTTGCGCCAGGCGCACGTCGATTTCGGCGGTCCCTTCGGCCCCCAGCACGCTTTGCAGGCGGCGATAGGCATCGCGGGTATCGCCTTCGTAAGCGTCGCACATGGCCTTTGCCATGGTCCACTCGGCATCGTCGCGGATCGTCGGCTGCAACTGGCTGACCGCGCAGATGCCGAGGAAATCGCCCGTGCCGACATAGGCATCGAATGCCGCATCGGTCAGCGCGCGGTCGTAATTGCTGCCCTCCACGTCTTGCACCAGTGCGCGGGCGACCTGCATCTCGCCCATGCCGTTCAAGACCTTGGCGCGCAGGGCGGCAAACTCCACCGGGCTCATCCCAGCAGGCGCGTTGAGGCGGCTGGCGAGCGCGCGGCGCACCAGGATATGACCCCAACGCGAAACCATCGGCCCGCGCGTTCCCGCCAGCGCAGCGCGCACCAGCGCGGCGGGCTGTCCGGCCAGCGAATTGTAGGCAAACCCACCCTCGTTGCTGGCGATCACGCCGATCCGTTCCAGCGCCCGGCGCGCGCCGGGCGGCACGTCGAACTTCGGCTTGAGGCCGAGCAGCTCGTCGAGCTCATCCTCGTCCATCGCTTCCAATTCGGCGAGCGTGGGGAAATTGGCCGGCAGTCCGGCGATCACCGCAGAAGGGTCGGTCCCCTGCGCCGGGCCGCCCGGCAGCGGCTGCACCACTGGCGACGATCCGGGCTGCACCGCTGCGGGCGCCGTGGGGCGCGGCCCAGCGGTCTGGCGCGGGGTGGGTGCCTGCGTGGCGCGCGGACCCGGTGCAGGGGCGGGTTGCGCAGGCGGATCGTTGAAAATGTCGGGCAGCAGGTCTTCCGGCTGGGCTAATGCCAGCGACGAGGTCAGCGCCAATGCGCCGCCGCCGATCAGCCAAATTGCCCGCTTCATGCACCCGACTCCATATTTCCGGCTGGCAGGTCGACCGGCTGGACAATCATCCGTTGTTCCTCGCGCCCGCCATCGTACCAAGCCAGAGCCAGCAGACTCGCCAGCAGGGCGATCACGACCGTTGCCACAATCTTCCGGCGTTTCGCCACCACTTCCGCACCCTTGTAAGGTTTGCAAGCGCGGTTAGCCCAATTATAGGGCCAACGGCAATGAACAAGACATCTCTTCCGCGCGACGGCGACCAGGCAGGCATCGCGGGCGACCGCGTTCGGCTGGCGGCGCTGGTCGCGCGGATCGATCGGCCGATCGTGCTGGTCGGGATGATGGGCGTGGGCAAGAGCACGGTGGGCAAGAAGCTGGCGCTCACGTTGGGCCTGCCGTTCGTCGACGCCGACGAGGCCATCGTCGAGGCGGCCAAGATGTCGATTGCCGACGTGTTCGATCAGCACGGCGAGGCCAGCTTCCGCGACGGCGAACGCAGGGTGATCGCCCGCCTCCTCGATGGCGGCCGCCGAGTGATTGCCACCGGCGGCGGCGCCTTCGTGCAGCCGGAAACGCGCGCTCTGATCGCGACGCGCGGCACGGCGGTGTGGCTCGATTGCGATGTCGACACACTGGTCGAGCGGGTCGGTCGCAACAGCAAGCGTCCGCTGCTGCGCGGCGGCAACGTGCGCGAGATTATCAGCCGCATGAAAGCCGAGCGCGAGCCGGCCTATGCCCTCGCCCCGATCCATGTGATGAGCGTCAGCGCCCCGCACAGCACCACCGTCAACCGCATCTTGGAGTCGCTCGAGCAATGCCTGTAATTCCCGTCTCGCTCGCCGGCCGCTCATACGAGGTGCGCGTGGGCACCGGGCTGCTGGCCGATCTGCCGGCCTTGTGCGGCAAGCTGCTGCGCAAGCCGCAGGTGCCGGTGGTGACCGATGAGACGGTCCATCGCCTGTGGGGCAAAACGGTCGAGCAAGCGCTGGCGACGGGCGGCTTTGCGGCGCGCTGGTTCGTATTGCCTGCGGGCGAGAGCACCAAGAGCTGGGCCAGTCTCGAACAGCTGGTCGACTGGCTGCTCGCCGAGGAAGTGGAGCGCGGCGACCACATTATCGCTTTGGGCGGCGGCGTGATCGGCGATCTTACCGGGTTTGCCGCCAGCGTGGTCAAGCGCGGTTGCGGCTTCATCCAGCTGCCGACCACGCTGCTCGCACAGGTCGATTCCAGCGTCGGCGGCAAGACCGCGATCAACACGGCGGCGGGCAAGAACCTGGTCGGCGCGTTCCATCAGCCCTCGCTGGTGCTGGCTGACCTCGATGTGCTGGAGACGCTCCCGCAGCGGGAAATGGGCGCCGGTTATGCCGAAATCATCAAGTACGGCATCCTCGGCAATGCCGCGTTCTTCGCCTGGTGCGAGGCCAACGGGGCGACGCTGATGGCGGGTGATGGCGCGGCGCTGGAATATGCCGTCAGCGCCAGTGTGGCCGCCAAGGCGCGGATCGTGGCCGAGGACGAGCGCGAGACCACCGGCAGCCGCGCGCTGCTCAACCTGGGGCACACCTTCGGCCACGCACTGGAAGCGCAAACCGGTTTCGGCGAGCGGCTGCTGCACGGCGAGGCGGTTGCCCTGGGCATGGTATTGGCGGCGCGCTACTCGGCACGAAAAGGCTATATTTCGCAACATGATGCCGCACGTATCGCCGCAGCAATCGGTGATGCGGGCCTGGCCACGGAGATATCGTCGCTGGGTCTCAACTGCTCGGGCCAGCAGCTGGCCGCGCACATGCTGCACGACAAAAAGATGGACGCGGGCACGCTGCCCTTTGTCCTGCTGCGCAGCATCGGTGAGGCGTTCCTCGACAAGCAGGTGGCGCTGGACGACGTGGCCGCGTTCCTTAGTGCGGAACTCACAGTGAATGTCACTTGATCTGAACCGCTTTCGGCGGGATTGAGGGACAAGCGCGCAGGGATCCGCGCCATCGCAAAACCTTTGGGGGGTAATGATGCGTCGAATCCTGTTGCACACCTGTGGCCTCGCCGCGCTGGGCATCGCCTTGTCGCACCCTGCGGCAGCGCAGGAGCGGATCGACGCAAGCGGCAGCCTGCAGCGCGGCGACTCCACGCTCGACTCCGGCGAATGGTACGACAGCTACACGGTGGACGTACGCGCGGGTGACCAGGTCGACGTGCGCGCCATGTCGACCGAGTTCGATCCATACCTGATCGTGCGCGGCCCGACAGACGACGTGCGGTGGGACAACGACGACGAGGGCGAAGGCTCGGTCCAGTCGCGCGTCAACGAAACCGCTCCTGTCGGCGGGCGCTATCGCGTGCTGGTGACCAGCTACCAGCCCCGCGAGGGCGGCAATTACCAGGTGCGCGGCGGAGCCAACCGGCAAACCGGCGCACCGGTATCTAGCTCCGCTCCGGTACCCGCCTCCACCCCGGTAGCAGGCCGACCGGCCCAGAACACCAATGCCCAAAACGCCAACAGCCAGCGCGGCAGTTCCCAGGGCAGCAGGGCGCAGCAAGGCACGCTGGCGGCGGGAGACGAACAGCTCAACTCGGGCGAATATGTCGACAGCTTCCAGATCGACGGGCGCGCCGGGCAGCAACTGCGGGTAACGCTCAGCTCGACCGCCTTTGACACCTATCTGATGGTGCGCGGTCCCGATGGCACCACGTTCGACAACGACGATGCCGATGGCACCAACTCGGCGCTCGACGTCACCTTGCCCGCCAATGGCACCTACCGGCTGCTGGTCACCTCGTATCGCTCGGGTGAGACGGGCGGTTATTCGCTGACCACCAACGGGCCGCCGATCGTCGCGGCAGCGGGCGGGCGGGCCAGCGGGCGCTCGGGCGGATCGAGCATCGGCGCGGCCACGGCGTCTGCCGACCTGCGCCCCGGCGGCAGCGTGTCGGGCCAGCTGGCCAGCGGCGACGCAACGCTCGACAGCGGGGAATTCTTCGACACCTACACGCTCGACGCCGAGCCCGGCACGCAACTGGTGCTCGAGATGACCTCGACCGCCGTGGACACCTACCTTGCCGCATTCGGCGCAGGCGATTACCAGGTGTCGAACGATGACGCTGCAACGGGCAGCAACGGCACCAACAGCCGGCTGGAAGTGACCGTGCCCGAAACCGGCACCTTGACCGTGGCCGCCACCAGCTATGCGGGCGGCGAGACCGGCCCCTATCGTCTCAGCGCCAGCTATGCCGGAGCGAGCGCCCGCGACCAGCGCGCCGCTCCCGCACAGTCGATGGCGTGGAGCGGGACGATCAACGGCGCGCTGGAGCAAGCCGATCCGCGCGGCGACCGCAGTGTGACCGATGTCTACACCATCGAAGGCCAGGCCGGGCAGGCGCTCCGACTGGCGCTGTCATCCAGCGCGTTCGATCCGCTGGTGCGGGTGGAGGGGCCGGACGGTTTCGTCGCCGAGAATGACGACGATCCCGCTGGCGGCACGCTCAACGCGCTGCTCGATACCACGCTGCCCGCCACGGGAAGCTACCGCGTCGTGGTGGCCAGCTATGCCGCCGATGGCATGGGGTCCTACCGCCTGCAATCGGGCACCGGCACCGGACAGGCGAGCAACGGCGGCAATGCCGCAGCGGCGGCGGCGTCGGGCGATCTCGCGCTCGGCCAGCAATTGACCGCCAGCCTGGCCGAGGGCGACGAAACCATCTCCAGCGGCGAGTTCACCGATTTCTACAACTTCGCGGGCCGCCGGGGCGAGCGACTGGTGTTCGACATGACCTCGGCCGATTTCGACACTTACCTGTCGCTGCACTATCCGAGCGGCGGGCAGGAGGACAACGACGACCGTGCCGGCGGCGACACCACCAACAGCCGCCTTGTCATCACCCTGCCCGAAGATGGCGATTACCGCCTGATGGCGACCAGCTACCAGCCGGGCGAAGCGGGCAGCTACCAGATCAGTATGAGTGAACCCTCGGTGGCCGATGGCACGCTCGATCCGCGCGTCGGGTCCAGCCGGGTGTTCCTGCTGAGCGTGGGCGTGTCCGACTATGAGCGGATGAACCAGCTCGACCGGACCGATGAGGACGCCACCAAGCTGGCCGAGACGATGCAGCGCGGCGGGATGCTGGGCGGCGCGAGCGTGACCTTGGTCAACGCGCAGGCGACGCGCGCCAATTTCGAGGAGGCGGTAGCCGATATCTCGCGCGCCATCGGGCCCGATGACTTGTTCCTGGTGTTCTTCTCCGGCCACGGCAGCAAGAACGCGGTCGACAGCTCGGTCGAACGCGACGGGGTCAGCGAATCGATCGAGATGTTCGACATCGCCATCGCCGATTACGAGTTGGGTGCCATGCTCGAGCCGATCCACGCGCGCACGCTGCTGGTGCTCGATAGCTGCTTCTCGGGCGGGTTCGACGATGTGATCAACAACCGCGTGGGCCGGATGGGCGTGTTCAGCTCGGACAGCGACCTGACCAGCCTGGTGGCCGACAAGTTCGAGGCGGGCGGCTATATCAGCCACATCCTGCAGCTGGCGATGGAAGGCCAGGCCGATGCCAACGGCGACACCACGATCACGGCGGGCGAACTGTCCGAATTCATGCGCACCACCTTCTACCGCATCGCGCTCAGCGAACCGCTGGAAAGCGACTGGTACGATACCGCGCGCGGCCACTCGGGCAGCGGTTACCAGCACATCGTGGTCAACCGTGGCGGCGACGGGATGCCATACGAGGAAGTGCTGGTGAACCTGACCTCGGCGACGCGGTAAGCCGTCAGTCGCCGCTGTCGGCCGGCGGCGGGGGTGACGGGATCGTTACCTGCCGCAGGTGGGGGTAGCGGACATAAATCCGCTCGAGCGCTTCGGGATTGCCCACGCCAACCACCTCAAGCTCGCCGCAAGCCGCGCGCAGGGCCGCCACGGCAGGCTGCGCGGGATCGACAGTATTGGGCCCGGCCCACTGCATTTCCTCGCCCAGCCGCGCCATCGTTTCGCCGGTGACGCGGTTGACCAGCGTGTAAAAGCCCTCGCCATCGCGTCCTAACCCGGTTTCGGCATGGAACCATGCGAGCGCCTCGCCCTCGCCCGGCTGGCTGACGAACACACAGCCATCGCGCAAGCTGATGCGCCCGGTGAAGGCGGCTTCGAGCCGCCAGCCGGTGCGGATCGAGAACGCGGGCCACAGGCGCACGGCACCGCTGCTGTCCGGCGCCAGGGCCGGGTGACGCAGTTCCTGCTGGAAACGCCAGTCGATGTGGCGCGGCACCTGCCAGCCGTTGGCCGCCACCCAGGCATCGAATTCTCGCGCGGTCAGCAGCGTGTCGATCATGGCGACCGGGTCGTGCTCTCCCTTGCCCGCCAGCCCCGAGCCCATCAGCGCGTGACGCGCTTCCAGCCGCCCAATCCACACGTCACCCACCTCCTTGGCGTCGGCAGGTGCGGAGGCGGTGGCAGGCCGCTCCATCTCGTCATCGGTGTGCAGGCGTTCAGGCGGCAGGATCAGCGCGCGATAATCGGGCGCCGGGGCCACCTCCTGTGTCGCCAGACCCACCGGTTCGGGCAGCGGCGCGCTGCTGCCGCACGAGGCGAGCAGGACGGCAGAAAGGAGCGCGAGCTTGTGCATCGCCCTGCCCTATGCCGGGCACTCACTGAAACAGGCCTGAATGCGCGGACTGGCTGGCGTTCAGCGTAGCAGCACCAGCTCCTCGGCCATGCTGGGATGCAGCGCCACGGTATCGTCGAACGCCTGCTTGGACAGGCCCGCCTTCAGCGCCACGGCGGCGATCTGGAGGATTTCGGGCGCTTCGGGGCCGATCATATGAATGCCGAGGATCTTCTCGGTCGTCTCCTCGACGATCATCTTGTACAGCCCCCGCTCCGGGTGCGGCGAGAATATGTTCTTCATCGGCCGGAAGTCCGAGCTGTAGATTTTCACTCGCCCGAACTGCTCGCGCGCCTGTTGCTCGGTGAGGCCAACCCCCGCCAGCGGCGGCTGGCTGAACACCGCGCTGGGAATGGACGAATAATCGATCGTGCGCGGATTGTTGCCGAACACGGTATCGGCAAAGGCATGCCCCTCGCGGATCGCTACCGGGGTCAGTTGCACGCGGTCGGTCACATCGCCCACGGCATAGATGCTCTCGCAGCTGGTGCGGTTGTATTCATCGACCGGGATCTCGCCCTTGGGACCAAGCTGGACGCCAACCTGCTCCAGTCCCAATCCGGCGGTGTTCGGCTGGCGGCCGATGGCGATCAGCACCTGGTCGACCACCACCTTGTCGGTATCGCCCAGATCGACGTGCAGGCAGCCGGTGTCGTCCTTTTCGACCGACAGGATCTTGCTGTGCATGCGCATCTGGATGCCGCGCCCCATGGCGATGGCCAGCATCCGGTCAACGATCTGCGCATCATAGCTGCGCAGGATGCGGTCGGTGCGGTTGACCAGCACCACCTCGCTGCCCAGTGCGTTGAACACGCCGGCGAATTCCATCGCGATATAGCCGCCGCCGACCACCATCAGCCGCTTGGGCTGCTCGGCCAGATGGAACATCTCGTTGGAGGTGATGCAGTGCTGGGCACCGGGGAAATCGGGCATCATCGGCCAGCCGCCGGTGGCGACCAGAATGATTTTGGCGGTGATCTCGCGCCCGCTCGCCAGCTTTACCGCGTTGGCACCGGTGATCGTCGCCCGTTCGGGGATCACCTCGACTTCGTGGCTCGCCAGCGTGTTGCCATAAAGACCCTCGAGCCGGTCGACATCGGCGTTGACGAAATCGCGCAACCTGGCCCAGTCGAAGCGGGCGCCGTCAACCGTCCAGCCATAGTTGCCGGGATGGCTCAGTTCCTCGGCGAACATGGCGCCATATACGAGCATCTTCTTGGGCACGCAGCCGCGGATCACGCAGGTTCCGCCGACGCGGTACTCCTCGGCCACCGCCACCTTCGCGCCGTGGCTGGCGGCGATGCGGCTGGCGCGCACCCCGCCCGATCCGGCGCCGATGACGAACAGGTCATAATCATAGGTGGCTTCGGCTTCGGCCATAAGTGCGGTCCCCGGCTGGTCTGGTGCGCCATATGGCGATGCCGAGGCGGCTTGTCATCCACCGCGCGCAGGCGTCAGCCGATCAGCTCTCGAGGAACAGCGAGTAATCGCGCATGAACTGGAAGCAGCGCATGTCGAGCAGCGTCACCAGTGCTTCGTCCTCAATGCCGGTCCGCCGGCGCATCAGACGCAGCACCGCCTTCATCGTCGGCTCGTTCATCCCCTGCACCGCGGCGATCACATCGGGGTCGTGGCTGTAGGTATAGTCGAACAAGAAATCGACCGTCTGCGGATCGAAGTCGAAGCCCAGGAAGACGATCTTCTTCGAGCTCGCCGCCTCGGATTGGAGGATGTAATGGATCAGCGCCAGCTTGCCCGCCGCCATCGCCAAGTTGTCGTCGCTGTGCTGTTCGAGCACCGCATCGACCGAATGGCCCACGCGCGCCGAAGTGCGGATGCGCTGCCCGGCCTCGCGCAGCTTGTCCTCGGTGGTGCTGATGCGGCGAGCAAATTTTTCGAAGTGACGCGCCAGCAGGACCATGTCGCGCGTCTGCAGCTCGCTGCCCAGCCGCGCGAAATCGAAGCCGCCCGCCATCTTGGTGAGCAGCTCGCGCTTGTCCGGCAGCTCGATTTCGAGCCCCGCACCCGGTCCGATGACCAGGGTGGTCTTGCTGCGTATCATATTGAAATGGTGTTCCCATCCCGGACTTGTCGACGGATATGGGAGGTACGACCATATGGTTAAGATCTACCTAGCGCCGGGTTAACACTCAGCCGCCCAAACCAGCCGCAGCGAGCAATGCCTCGGTGCTCGGATCGAACCTGGTCCCACCCTTCTCGATCTGCCGGGCAATATCCTTGCCCAACTCCACGCCGAACTGGTCGAAGGGGTTGATCCCCATCAGCACCGCATTGGCGAAAGTGCGGTGTTCGTGGAAAGCGATCAGCGCGCCCAGCGTTGCGGGATCGAGGTCATCGACGAGGATCGTGGCCGAGGGGCGGTTGCCCGGATAGGAGCGCGCCGGATCGGCCGCCGCCTTGCCCGCCATCAACGCGGCGCCTTGCGCAAAGCAGTTCATCAGCAGGATGCGGTGGTGCGCGGGATCGAGCGCGTCACCCGGCGCGATCGAGGCGATGAAATCCACCGGTACGAGCCTGGTCCCCTGGTGGAGCAGCTGGAACACCGCATGCTGCGCGTCGGTGCCCACGCCGCCCCAGGTGATCGGTGCGGTCGGGAAATCGACCGGCTGGCCTTGCGCCGTCACGCTTTTGCCGTTCGATTCCATCTCGAGCTGCTGCAGGTAATCGGGCAGCAGGCCCAGCCGCTGGTCATAACAGAACACCGCCCGCGTCTGGCAGCCCATCAGGCGGGTATAGAGCTGGTCGGCAAAGGCGGCGCGTAAGGGAAGGTTCGCGCGGCCATCAGTGTCGCGGAAGTGGACGTCCATCGCTGCGGCCCCGGCCAGGAATGCCTCGAATTCCTCCCACCCGATGGCAACAGCGATCGGGAAGCCAATGGAAGACCACAAGGAATAGCGCCCGCCGACACTTGTCGCGAACGGTAGCACGCGGGTTTCGTCCACCCCCCACTCGACCGCCTTTTCGGGCGCAGCGGTCAGCGCGATGACCCGGCCGGTGGGGTCGGCGACGCCGTTGTCGGCCAGCCACTGCAAGGCGCTGGCGGCATTGGTCATCGTCTCGATCGTGGTGAAGGTCTTGCTCGCCACCGCAATCAGCGTGGTGGCCGGGTCGCACCGGGCAAAGGCTGCTTCCAATGCAACGCCATCGATGTTCGACACAACGTGCACGTCGACCTTGGCAAAATCACGCGCCAGCGCGTCCACCGCCAGCGCGGGGCCCAGCGCGGAACCGCCGATGCCGATGTGGATCAAGTGCCTGACATCGCCCAGCACGCCATCGTGGATCGCCTCGACCAGCAGTTTCATGCGCTGGAGCAGCGCCATGGCTTCCTCGACACTGCTGTCCTTGCCGACGCCGCGCAGAGCGGTGTGCTCGGCTGCGCGCCCCTCGGTGGGGTTGACCACTTCGCCCGCGAACAGGCGGCGGCGCATTTCGGTGAAGTCGGCGGCCTCGGCCAGCGCCTCGAACCCGTCGAGCAACACGCCGGACAAATGCGTCTTCGACCAGTCGAACAGCGCTCCGCTCTCGCCCAGCTCAAGGCGGCTGGAAAGCATGGCGAGCCGCGCCGGATCGGCTGCGAACAGGTCGGCCAGCGTCTCTCTTGGCAGCGCCTCCAGTGCTTGCCAGGCGGCGTCTCGCGGGCTGCTCACGTGTCGAATCCCCATTGTGCAATGCGATATGGCTAGGGCCTTGGTCGATCAAAGCAAAGGGGTTGTCGATCCAGGAGGGGCTTTGGCGGCATTTCTCTTGACCTTGGCAGGCCTGCGCAACAAGACCCCGCCATGGACCCGAACATCCGCGAACTCGACCCCGCAATGCCGCTTCCGGCCGCATCCGCCGCCGCGCCCGCCGCGCGCAAGGAGAAGGAGGAAGGCAGCTTCCTGTGGTTCCTGATCAAGCTGGTGCTGATCGTGCTGGCGTTCCGCAGCTTTGGTTTCACCAGCTTCAACATCCCCAGCGAAAGCATGATGCCGCGCCTGCTGGTGGGCGATTACCTGTTCGCCGCCAAGTGGCCCTATGGCTATTCCAGCCGCAGCCTGCCGCTCGACGCCCCGCTGATTCCCGGCCGCATCTTCGCCTCCACACCCGAACGCGGCGACGTGGTGATTTTCGAGCACCCGGTGGACGGTGCCGATTACATCAAGCGCGTGATCGGACTGCCGGGCGACACCGTGCAGCTGGTCAACGGCGTGCCGCACATCAACGGCGTGGCGGTGCAACATATTGACGTGGCCGATCTGGTCATTCCCGTGCGCCCTAAAGACAACTGCGCCCGCGCCCGCTTTGTCGAGGAACTGCCCGACGGCACCTATGCCTGCCGCTATCCGCAGGCGCGCGAGACCTTGCCCAACGGGGTGACCTTCAACGTGCTCGATTTCGGGCTTGAGCCGCAGGACAACACGCCTGCCATCATAGTGCCCGAAGGTCGCCTGTTCCTGATGGGCGACAACCGCGACAACTCGATGGACAGCCGCTTCCCGGCCGTCGCCGGGCAAGGTATCGGCCTGGTGCCCGAGGAAAACGTCATCGCCCGCGCCAGCTTCATGTACTTCTCCACCGACGGCAATGCCGAGTGGTTGAAGCCGTGGACCTGGTTCACCGCCGCCCGCTGGAGCAGGATGTTCCGTGGCATCTGATCCGCGATTGAATCCGGCCACACGCGCCTGGCTGGAGAGCATCGGCTTCACCATCACTACCGAAGCACTGTGGTTCGAGGCGCTGACCCACGGCAGCACCGGCGACGCGCGCGATTATGACCGGCTGGAGTTTCTGGGCGACCGGGTGCTGGGGCTGACGATCGCCGACTGGCTGTACCACCACGTTGACGCCGCCGAGGGAACGCTGGCGCAGCGGCTGAATGCGCTCGTCTCGGGCCAGTCGTGCGCGGCAGTGGCGCGGCAACTCGATGTGCCCGCGCATGTGCGGCTGGGCAAGCAGGCGCGCGACGACGGCGCCAACGACAGCGACAACGTGCTGGGCGACATCATGGAATCGCTGCTCGGCGCGGCCTTCATCGACATGGGGTTTACGCCGACGCGCGATCTGGTGCGCAGCTTCTGGGCCGATGCGGTGGAGGGCCACACCGGCCGCTCCAAGCATCCCAAAAGCGCGCTGCAGGAATGGGCCGCGGGAAGCCAGCGCCGCCCGCCGCTGTACGAAGTGACCGACCGCAGCGGCCCCGATCACGCCGCGTGTTTCACCGTGCGCGTATCGGTTCACAATGTCGGCGCGGTGGAAGCCAGCGCCAACAGCAAGCGCGATGCCGAAGCCGAGGCCGCGCGGCTGTTCATGGAGAAATTCGGATGACTGATGATAGCAAGACCCGGTGCGGCGTCGTCGCCGTGATCGGCGCGCCCAATGCGGGCAAGTCCACGCTGGTCAACCAGCTGGTCGGCCAGAAGGTCGCCATCACCAGCGCCAAGGCACAGACCACGCGCGCGCGGGTTATGGGCATTGCGCTCGCCAAGGACGGGGCGGACGCGACGCAGATCATCCTGGTCGACACCCCCGGCATTTTCGAGCCCAAGCGGCGGCTTGACCGCGCGATGGTCAGCGCCGCGTGGGAAGGCACACAGGCGGCCGATGCGGTGGTTGTGCTGGTCGATCCGATCAAGCAGCGGCGGCACGAGCTGATGCCGCTGATCGAAGCGCTGCAGGGCCGCCCCGAGAAGAAGCTGCTGGTGCTCAACAAGGTCGACGCCAGCCCCAAGGAAAAGCTGCTGAAGCTGGCGCAGGAATTCGCCGCGCTGACCGATTTTGCCGAGGTGTTCTTCGTTTCCGCGCTGACCGGCGACGGCGTGCCGCAGCTGAAGGCGCACCTCGCCGCGCAGATGCCCGAGGGGCCGTGGCACTACCCCGAGGACCAGGTGAGCGATGCCAGCGAGCGGCTGCTGGCCGCCGAGGTCACGCGCGAACAGCTTTACCGCCAGCTGCACGACGAATTGCCCTATGACAGCGCGGTCCGGCACGAGCAGTACCTGACCCGCAAGGATGGCAGCGTCGAGATTCACCAGCAGATCGTCATCGCGCGCGACAGCCAGAAGGGCATCGTGGTGGGCAAGCAGGGCAGCCGCCTGAAAGCCATCGGCGAGGCCGCACGGATCGAACTGACGGCGATCCTGGGTGTCGAGGTGCACTTGTATCTGCACGTCAAGGTTGATGAGAACTGGTCCGAAAGCCGCGAGATGTACGAAGAAATGGGGCTGGAATGGGTCCGGTGAGGCCTTTCGTCGCACTCGCCGCGTTAACACTGGCAGGTTGCGCCACCCTGCCCGCTGCCAGCCCTGCCCTGCTCGCGACCGACGCGGCCCTTCCTGCCGGATCGCACTATGTCGCGCTCGGCAGCTCCAATGCCGCCGGAGCCAACATTCCGCCGCTTGCCACCGGACGGCCGACGCGTTGCGGTGCTTCCCAGGTCAGCTATGCGCGCCTGCTCGCCAGCCGCCTCAACCTCGATCTGACCGACGCCACTTGCGGCGGGGCGACCACGGTCCAATTGCTAGCGCCGTGGAACGAACTTCCGGCGCAAATCGACGCCGTGACGCCCGCTACCCGCCTCGTCACGATCAGCGTGGGCGGCAACGATCTCAATTATATGGGCGCGGTGTTCGCCGGATCGTGCCGGGCGGGCGTGACCGATCCCCGGCGCGCGGCGGGCGAAGCCTGCCCCACGGTGCCCGAGCCCGGCGCGGCAGACTATGCCCGCGTCGAGGACCGGCTCGCCGCCGTGGTCGAGCAAGTGCACGCCCGCGCTCCGGCGGCCCGGGTGGTGCTGGTGCAATATCTGACGCTTGTGGGCGAAGCGCCCTGCGCTGCCGCACCACTCCCCGAAGCAGATGCCGCCCTGGTGCGCCGCCTGGCCGCCAACCTCGCCACCGCCACCGCCCGCGCCGCCCAGCGCAGCGGCGCCGAAGTTCTGCAATCGGACGTGGCCTCGCAAGACCACACCGCCTGCTCGGCACAGCCTTGGACGCGCGGGCTCGTCACCGGCTACTCAGGCGCAGAGGGCGCCCCCTGGCACCCCACCGCGGCGGGGCATGCGGCGATTGCCGATATGCTGGAGCGGCTGCTCGCGGGTTAGGCCCCCGCCACGTCCCGCAACCGATACCGCGTAACACTGCATCCTGCCGCCACCACGCACAACGTGGCTGCCACCACCATCGGCACCGGGCCCATACCCATGCCGCCCGCCAGCAGCACGCCGACGGTCACCGCTGCCAGCGTCTGGCCGAACAGGCGCGAGGTGCTCATCAGGCCGCCCGCCGCCGCTGCCCGGTCATGCGGGGCGCGGCTGATCAGCAGGCGGGTGTTGGGGGCGAAGAACAGCCCGAAGCCCAACGCGGTGAAGCCCAGCCGTGCGGCGATGCCCCACTCGCTCGGACGCTCGGGCATGAAGGCCAGCAGCAGCAGCCCGGTGATCGCCACCGCCATGCCCGCCACGCCCAGCTTGGTGGGGGCCACCCGGTCGCTCAGCCAGCCCGCCAGCGGCGAGATCACCAGCATGGTCAGCGGGAACGGCAGCAGCAACAAACCCACTTCCTGCGGATCGTAGCCGAGGCCAACCTGCAGGTGGAACGGCAGGCTCAGCATCAGCGTGCCCGCCGCGATGAAACTGGCCATGCCCGCCAGCACCGACAGGCCGATCACCGGGCGCGCCAGCAGGTCGACCGGCAGCACCGGATTGGCGACCTGCCGCTCGCGCTTCACGAGATAGACCACCGAAACGACCCCGAGCAGGCTCAGCACCACGCCCGTCGCCACGCTGCCATGCGTGCCGATCTGGATGCCGCCGACGAGCAGCAGCATGGTCAGCGCGCTCCAGCCCGAACTGAGCCAATCGGTCTTGCGGTCCTGCGGCTTGGGATCGGGCAGCGCCTGGCCCAGCAGCAGGCTGACAATGGCCAGCGGCGCGGCGGCGACGAAGACCCATTCCCACGGCGCATGGCTGACGATGTAGCCGCCCAGCGTGGGCGCCAGCGCCGATGATGAGGCGACGATCACGCTGTTGACCCCCAGCCCCGTCCCCAGCCGACTGGCGGGGTAGATCTGTCGCAGCATGCCGGCCGACACGCTCAGCGCCATCGCCGCGCCGATTGCCTGCAACGCGCGCAGTGCCAGCAGCACCGGCAGGTTGCCCGCCAGCAGGCACAGCGCCGAGGCCAGCATGAACAAGCCCTGCCCGTACTGATACATCTTGCGGTGGCCGATGCGGTCTCCCAGGCTGGAGAACGGCAGCAGCAGCATCACCAGCACCAATTGGTAAATCGTCACGACATTGGTGACGACCGAGTTGCTGACGCCCAAGTCGGTAGCAATGGTCGGCAGGGCGACGTTGGCGATGGCCCCGTCGAGCACCAGCAAAGCCGTGCCAAAACTGATCGCCGCAATCGCCCACCACCGGCGCGGCAGAGGCAGGCCGGGGTGTTGGTCTATCGGCGCAGGACTGGGAGCAGAGGTCGACGGCACGGCCCGTCAATGCCCGCATAGCCCGCCCGCTGCAAGCCGCCAGCTAGCGCTTCTTGGCAATCGCGATGGAATTGTCCTTGGCGAAATCCCTGGTCGATTCCTCGCTGCGGTTCAGCGCCTTGGCGATTTCCTTCAGGCCCTTGCCCTTGCTCGCCAGCGTGCGCAACTTGCCCGCTTCCTCGCCGGTCCACGGCTGGCGGTGACGTTCGAACCGTTCGGCCATCAGCCAGCGTCCTTCTTCTTCGCCGGAGCCTTCTTCACCGCTGCCTTCTTGGCCGGAGCCTTGCGCGCGCCCTTCTTCTTCGCGGGCGGACCCTTGGCGGCGCGGGCGTCGATCAGGGCCACGGCTTCTTCTGCCGTGCAATCCTCGGGCTTCATTTCCTTGGGCAGCGTGGCGTTGGTGGTGCCATCGGTGACGTAGGGGCCATAGCGGCCGGGCATGACCTTCATCTCGCCGCCACTCGTGGGATGTGCGCCCAGCGTGGCGATGGGTTGGGACGAGGCCGTGCGCGCGCCGGGGCCGCGGTTGGCGGCTTCGGCCAGCAGGGTGACCGCAGTATTCATGCCCGTTTCGAGCACTTCGCGCGTGCCGCCCAGCTTGGCGTACTTGCCGTCGTGCTTCAGGTACGGACCATAGCGGCCGATGTTCGCCTCGATCGGCAGGCCGGTCTCCGGGTGATCGCCGATCACGCGCGGCAGGGCGAGCAGCTTCAGCGCCCACTCGAGGTCAAATTCCGGGATGTCCTTGGGGATCGAGGCGCGCTTGGCGTCCTTGCCCTCGCCGAGCTGCACATAAGGCCCGAAGCGCCCGCTGCGCCGCTGCACAGGCAGGCCGCTGACCGGATCGACGCCCATGCCGGCATCGTCCGAGCCGTCGCCCTCACCCGGCTGGCCGAACTTGCGGCGGAAGGTGCATTCGGGATAGTTCGAGCAGCCGATGAAGGCCCCGAAGCGTCCGCCGCGCAAGGCCAGGCGGCCTTCGGCACGGCCCTCGGCGATGCATTTCTGGCATGTCCGCGGATCGTGGCCGTCGGCCTGCGGCGGGAACAGGTAATCGTCGAGGAACAGGTCCAGCGCCTCGGTCACTTCCGAGGGCTTGAACTCCATCACCTCGTCGCTCTTGGGCTTGAAATCGCGCCAGAAGTTTTCGAGCACGGTCTTCCACCTGGCGTGACCGGCGGAGACCTCGTCCAACTCGTCCTCCATCCCGGCGGTGAAATCGTAGCCCACATAGCGCGGAAAGAACCGTTCGAGAAAGGCTGTCAGCAACCGCCCCGAATCCTCTGCGAAGAAACGGTTTTTCTCCATCCGCACATAGGTCCGGTCGCGCAGCGTCTGGATGGTCGAGGCGTAGGTGGACGGGCGGCCGATGCCCAGCTCCTCCAGCCGCTTGACCAGGCTCGCCTCGGAAAAGCGCGGCAACGGCTGGGTGAAGTGCTGCACGGCGTCGACCGCCTTCTTGGCCGGACAATCGCCGCTGCGCATCGAGGGCAGCAGCGGGCCGTCCTCGTCGTCGTCAGCCTTGGCATCGCGGCCTTCCTCATAGACCGCCAGGAAGCCGGGGAACTTGACCACCTGCCCGGTGGCGCGCAGTTCGTGCTGCCCGGTCGCCTCGCGCAGCGTCACCGTTGTGCGTTCCAGTTGCGCGCCCGCCATCTGGCTGGCCATGGCGCGCTTGAAGATCAGATCATAGAGCTTGGCCTCGTCACCCGCACCGGCGCGGTCGCGGGTAAAGTCGGTCGGCCGGATCGCCTCGTGCGCTTCCTGCGCGTTCTTGGCCTTGGTGGTGTAGAGGCGCGGCTGATCGGGCAGATAGTGTCCGTCAAAGCGGTCGGCGATGGCCTTGCGGCAGGCGGAGATGGCGCTGTGGTCCATCTGCACGCCGTCGGTCCGCATGTAGGTGATCGCGCCCGCTTCATACAGGTTCTGCGCGCACCGCATCGTGTGGCTGGCCGAATAGCCAAGCTTGCGCGCGGCTTCCTGTTGCAGCGTCGAGGTGGTGAACGGCGGCGCGGGGTTGCGCTTCAGCGGCTTGGTCTCGACCTCCTCCACGGTGAAGCGCCCGGCCTCGACCGCCGCCTTGGCGGCTTGCGCAGTGGTGCCATTGCCGATCGACAGCCGATCCACCTTGTCGCCATCGAAGCGCACCAGCCGCGCCGCAAACGCCGTGCCATCGTGCTCCATCTGCGCGGTGACCGACCAGTATTCCTGCGGCACGAAAGCCTCGATCTCGCGCTCGCGCTCGACAATCAGGCGCAGCGCCACACTCTGCACGCGGCCCGCGCTTTTGGCGCCTGGCAGCTTGCGCCACAGCACCGGGCTGAGCGTAAAGCCGAACAGATAATCGAGCGCGCGACGCGCCAAATACGCGTCGATCAGATCCATATCCAGCGCGCGCGGCGCTTTCATGGCATCGGTCACCGCCTGCTTGGTGATGGCGTTGAAGGTGACCCGCTCGACCTCCTTGGGCAGGGCCTTCTTGATTTGCAGCATATCCATGACATGCCACGAGATCGCCTCACCCTCGCGGTCAGGGTCGGTCGCCAGGATGAGCCGGTCGGCCTTCTTGGCGGCATCGGCGATGGCCTTCACCTGATCGCGGTTGCGCTTTTCGGACGGGACCTCCCAGTCCATCGCGAAGTCCTCGTCGGGCCGCACGCTGCCATCCTTGGGCGGCAGGTCGCGGATGTGTCCGTACGAGGCGAGGACCTTGTAGTCCCCTCCCAGGTACTTCTCGATGGTCTTGGCCTTGGCGGGTGATTCTACGATGACAAGCTGCATGATGATCCGGTGACATTCCCTACGCGTATACGTGTACGCGAGGGTGGCGGGGTCTTGCGGGGTTCGTCAAGCACCCAGCCTCACCAATCAGGCAAACACGTTCTGCAGCTCCTCGCGGTGGCCGCTGAGCAGCCCGTAGACCGATACCGACATGGCGACGAGCACCACGGTGAAAACCTCGCCCGCGACCGCATCGACCAGTTCGGCCAGGAACGGGATGAAGCTGAGCAGACCGATCAGCACGCCCGCCACGATCGACAGCACGATCAGCACGCCGAACAGTGCCAGCACCGCCCACACCACCGGCGCGGTGTTGCCCTTGGTCCGCTGCCAGCTGGCACTCAGCGCATCGGTCACGCCCAGCCCCTCGCCCACGAAGATCGCTGGCGACATCAGCCACCGCGCGCCGACGATGAGGCCGGGGACGATGAGCAGGATCGCGCTGAAACCCACGCCCAGCGCGCTGAGGATGGCGAGGCCGATGAACCCGAGATAGCGGCCAGAATCATCCGGCTTGCCCAGCATCGCGGCGAACAGTCGGCACTGGAAGATCACGCTGGCGATCAGCACGAGCAGCCCGATGGGGCCGTTCTGCCGCTGGATCAGTTGGTCACCAGACGAACTGATCAGCCCGAGACTGGTGTCGAGGTAACTGGCAATGGCCGTCGCCGGAATGAAGATGGCAAGATACGTCATCACGTCCTTGCGGTTCGCTTCGAGCCGGGCGGTAGTCCCGCCCTGGATCTGGCTGAAGGTGATTGCTTGCGGAGTGGGCAAAGTGGCCATCGCGTTGGTCCCCCGGTGCATCGGCGTGAGCGTTCCCCTTGCCCGGCCCTCTGCGGGGGGCGAGAATACGCCGATCAGGCGTGGTTGCAAGCGCGGTGGATCAGCCTTCGGGATATGCCCCGACGAGGGCGCGATAGGTCGCCACCATCAATAGCGTCAGCCAGGCATAGCCGATGGCCGAGGCCAGGTAGACGAACGCCAGGACGGCTCCGAAGGTCAGGTCCGACACCGGTTCGTACTCGGTCCAGATCAAGGCTGGCAGATAAGTTGCTGCCAGCACCACGACCGGCGGCACCAGCGCCAGCGCCAGTGCTTGCTGGTGAGGCTGGGTCTTGTCCCAGCTCCAGAACATGGCGCTGCCCACCCCGTTATCGCTGGCCATGGCGCGCGGATAGGCCGCCAGCCAGCGCAGGATCAGGTAGAGACCCGGCACGACGAACACGATCAGCCCGACGACCACGGCAACCCCAGTGACGCACCCGATCATGAAGTAGGTGCCGATGCCGGTCACCACCCTGACCCCGACAAGATCGAGCAGTTTCCACATGAGCCCGTACCCGGCGGCGAAGAAGAACACCGAGGTCAGGAACACGTATCCGGGATCAACGCTGGGGTAAGCGTAGTCGATCCCGATGAACGGCAGGCTGGTCGCCGCGACGTAAAGCAGCAACCAGCGCTTGCCTGCGCGCAGCAGGGCCAGTTGCTCGGTGCTGAGCCTCGCCGCGAAGGAGGGGGTGGCAGCGTCGCTCATCCCACCAAACTCACCCGCCCGCCCGCATGGCGCACTAGCCGTCCGCCCAATTCCAGTTCCAGCAGCGCCATCTGCACCGCGCCGGGCGCCTCGCCGCTCTGGCGGACGAGTTCGTCGACCGGCACGGGCGCGGTGGTGAGCAGCATGGCGATGTCGGCGGGTTCGTCGGCCAGTTCCTCGTCCCACGCGTCGTAGCCGCCCGTTCCGCTATCCCGGAAAGTGGAGCGCGGGGTGCCGTCGAAGCTGCTCAGCAGTTCGGCCACGTCGGCGGGCGAGTGGATCAGCACGGCGCCTTCGCGGATCAGCTTGTTGCAGCCTTCCGAGCGCGGTTCGAGCGGGCTGCCGGGTATGGCCATGACCTCGCGCCCCGCCTCGCCCGCCAGCCGCGCGGTGATCAGGCTGCCCGATTTGGGCGCTGCCTCGACCACCAGCGTGCCCAGCGACAGGCCCGCGATGATGCGGTTGCGCTTGGGGAACAATTGCCCGCGCGGCTCGGTACCCGGCGGTTCCTCGGCCAGCAGCAGGCCTTGCGTGGCGACGCGCTCCTGCAGCTTCTCGTGGCCGGGGGGATAGGTGATGTCGATGCCGCTGGCGATCACGCCCACGGTGCCGCCGCTCACGCCCAGCGCGCCCTCATGCGCCGCGCCGTCGATGCCTTTGGCGAGGCCCGAGACGACGGTGAAGCCCTGCTCGGCCAGCGCCGCCGCAAAGTCGCGCGCCAGCTTGACCGCCGCCGCGCTGGCATTGCGCGCGCCGACCATGGCCACGCACGGCCGCGAGGCCAGCGCCAGATCGCCGCGCAGGGTCAGGATCGGCGGCGGCGTGTCCATCTGCGCCAGCAGCGCGGGATAGTCGGGCATGTCGTGGAACACATAGCGCGCGCCGGCCTTGCGCACGGCCTGGGCCTCGTCCTCCACCCGCGACTTGCTGGCGGCGCGATAGGAGCGGGTGCCGCGCGCGGCGAGATCAGGCAGCGCCGCCAGCGCCGCGCCCGCCGTGCCGAAGCGGCGCAGGAGCTGGCGATAGCTGACCGGGCCGATATTGGGGCTGCGCAGCAGGCGGATGCGATCGAACGCCTCCTGCTGGCTGAGGGGCTCGGTCATCCCTTCGCCCGGCCCACACCTGAGCCGACTCTGGGCTCGGTCCCGGCTCGCAGGCGGGCAAGGTTGGCGCGGTGGAGCCAGATCACCAGCGCGGCGATCAGCGCCAGCACCGGGACGAACGGCTGGAAACCGAGCAGTGCTGCGGCGATCAGGGCCGCCGCCACCGCGCTCATCCCCGCGACCGAACTGATGCGGAACAGGCCCAGCATCACCAGCCACACCGCCGCGTAGGCCAGCCCGATGGGCCAGCCGATGCCGAACGACACGCCCAGGTTGGTCGCCACGCCCTTGCCGCCCCGGAACTTCAGCCACAGCGGGAAGCAATGGCCCAGCACCGCACCCAGCGCGGCGGCTGCGACGGGTGAGGTCCATGTTGCATCATCACCAAACAGGTGGCGCGCCGCAATCACCGCCACAAAACCCTTCGCCCCGTCGAGCACCAGCGTCGCCGCCGCCACACCCTTGTTGCCCGTCCGCAGCACGTTGGTGGCGCCGATGTTGCCGCTGCCGATCTGGCGGATATCCCCCAGCCCCGCCGCGCGCGCCAGCAGCAGTCCGAACGGGATCGAGCCGAGCAGGTAACCGAGAGCCAAGGCGAAAACGTGATCCAATACCGAGTTCCGTTCGTCCTGAGCTTGTCGAAGGACTGCTTTTTCTTCAAGCGAGCGTTTGCAGCAAAGACAGCCCTTCGACAAGCGGGAGGGCGAACGGAGATGGTACTTGGACGTGCAGCCCGATTCCCCCATCCTGATCTTCGATTCCGGCGTCGGCGGGCTCACCGTGCTGGCCGAAGCGCGCAAGCTCCTGCCGCAAGCCTCGTATATCTACGTCGCCGACCGCGCCGCCCTGCCCTATGGCGACAAGACCGAGGCCGAGATCGCCGCGCGCGTCTGCGGGCTGCTGGGGCGGTTGGCCGAGCGCTATCACCCGCGGCTGATCTGCATCGCCTGCAACACCGCCAGCACGATCGCGCTGGGCATGGTGCGCGAGGTGCTCGAAGTGCCGGTGGTCGGCACCGTCCCCGCGATCAAGCCCGCTGCCGCACTGACCAAAACCGGCGTGATCGGCCTGCTCGGCACCAAGGCGACGATCCGGCAAACCTATGTCGACAACCTCGAGGCCGAATTCGCCGCCGACAAGCGCCTGATCCGCCACGCCGCGCCCGAACTGGTCGCCGCCGCCGAGCTCAAGCTGCGCGGTGGCACCCCCGATCCCGCCGTGTTCGCCCGCGCCGTCGCCGGCCTGCGCGACCAGCCCGATGGCGAGCACATCGACACCGTCGTCCTCGCCTGCACCCACTTCCCGCTGCTGACCTACGAGTTAGCCGCAGGGTTTGGCGACAACGTGCAGTTTATTGATGGAGCGCAAGGTATCGCCCGCCGGATAGCCTATCTGACGGCAGGCCAGGCTTGGAATGATCCGGGCGCTGGCCCAGATGCGAATGGGGATCAGACCTTTGCGATTGCGACCGGCGATGCCACCGACAACCCCGCTCTCCTTGGCGCATTGCAGCCCTATGGGATCACCCGAATCGAGCCTCTCTGATGAGAATCGTTCGCAAAGACAATGCTTTCAACCGGACGAGCAATTGACTAAATCCGCCGCGAAAGATGGCCGCGATTCCTCTCGCAGCCGCAGCCGGATACAGACGCTGAACTACGATCAGATCTTCGACCAGGCGATCGACCGGCTGCACGCCGAGGGCCGCTACCGCGTGTTCATCGATATCCTGCGCAACAAGGGCGCCTATCCCAACGCGCGCTGCTTTGCCGGGCACAACGGCCCCAAGCCGATCACCGTGTGGTGCAGCAACGATTATCTCGCCATGGGCCAGCACCCCAAGGTGATCGCGGCGATGGAAGAAGCGCTGCACGATGTCGGCGCCGGCAGCGGCGGCACGCGCAACATCGGCGGCAACACCCATTACCACATCCAGCTGGAGGAAGAGCTGGCCGACCTGCACGGCAAGGAAGCCGCGCTGCTGTTCACCAGCGGCTATGTCTCCAACGATGCCACGCTCAGCACGCTGGCCCGCCTGCTGCCCGGTTGCGTGATCTTTTCGGACGAGTTGAACCACGCCAGCATGATCGCCGGGATCCGCAATTCGGGCTGCGAAAAGCGCATCTGGCGGCACAACGATACCGAGCATCTGGAAGAACTGCTGGCCGCCGAAGACCCCGCCGTGCCCAAGCTGATCGCGTTCGAAAGCGTCTATTCGATGGACGGCGACGTGGCCCCGATCCATGCCATCTGCGACCTGGCCGAGCAATACAACGCGCTGACCTATATCGACGAGGTTCACGCCGTCGGCATGTACGGCCCGCGCGGCGGCGGCATTTCGGAACGAGACGAGGCGGCCGACCGGATCGATCTGATCGAGGGCACGCTGGGCAAGGCGTTCGGCGTGATGGGCGGCTATGTCGCCGCCAGCCGCAAGGTGATCGACTGCATCCGCTCCTATGCCCCCGGCTTCATCTTCACCACCTCACTCAGCCCCGTGCTGGTGGCGGGCGTGCTCGCATCGGTGCGGCACCTCAAGGCATCGAGCGTGGAGCGCGAGGCCCAGCAAGCCGCCGCCGCCACGCTGAAACGCCTGTTCCGCGATGCCGGCCTGCCGGTGATGGACAGCACCACCCACATCGTCCCGCTGATGGTGGGCGACCCGGTGCGCGCCAAGAAGATCAGCGACATCCTGCTGGCCGAATACGGCGTCTACGTGCAGCCGATCAACTTCCCCACCGTCCCCCGCGGAACAGAGCGCCTGCGCTTTACCCCCGGCCCGGCACATACGGTCGAGATGATGGAAGAACTGGCGCAAGCGCTGGTGGAGATCTGGGACCGGATGGAGCTGGAGCTGTTGCGGGCGGCTTGAGGGGGAGCTGCGACCGCTTGCGGCACTTTCAATAGGTTGATCATTCTTCACCTCAAGAATGCGCACTTTCCCGTTAATCCGCACTATCCGGTTTTTGCCTTACCGTCATAAGGTCCTGAAGCACGGGGGCGACGTTGAAAATATACGAACTCGACGGGCAAACGGCCCAACTGAAGAACCTGAACAACATCAATATTATCCTGGGCCGTAACGGTGCGGGAAAGAGTCGCTTCCTTCGAGACATCGAAGTCAAGACTAGGCGAAGCGACCTTTACTATGTCCGCTATGTCAGCCCAGAGCGCGCGGGATCGTTCAAGCGCGACGGCAGCGTCATCACAAATATGAGCAATGACCCCCAATGGCTACCCAATTCGAGAGCACTTAATCAAGTCCGTGACTTCAAAGCTGCGTCGGCCATGCTTTTCCGTGAAGCGGAGGCAATTTACCTTCGTCGCCTCGCCCGAACGCCGGAAATTAGATTGGATCCGACGCGCAATTTCGAAACGGACCGTCTTGCTAAGGTCAATCAGCTACTCACTAATATCTCGCTTGAGTTGGGTCACACCGATTTCGAGTTTCGTTCGATTGGTAACGGTGAAATAATAAGTCCAGAACAGATCAGCAGCGGCGAATCTGAAGCCGTTTCACTGGCTTCCGAGATTCTTTATTTTTTCGACACAATCGACCCGGTAAAATTTAACGTTCTCCTTCTTGACGAGCCAGACGTCCACCTTCACCCAGATTTGCAGGCACGGCTCGGCAAGCTCATCATTGCCATGCTCGACGAATTTGAAGAGCAGGCAGACAATATCGCGATCTGCATCTCCACACACAGCACCCCTCTGGTTTGTTCCCTCGCAGATTCGCAATATGTGTCGCTTGGCACCAAGAGTTTTGGGGTCGATAAAGTCGAGTTGAAACCCGCCACTGCTGAGCTTCGTAAGGTTGCCCCATTCTTTGGCCACCCCCTTTCGCTTTCGCTAAGTGACGATGCGGCGCTTATCCTAGAAGGCGAGGACGATGAACACGTCTGGCAGCAAGCTGCACGAACATCACAGGGCCGCATCAAGGTCTTCCCCGTGCTGGCAGGCAGCATCGATCAGCAAACCGAACTTGAAAACTTCTGCGTCAACCTGCTTGGCACGCTCTACGATGACCCAATTGCCTTCTCGCTTCGAGACGGCGACGGCGTGGAGGACCAGCAGCTCGAACACCGCCCTCCTCTCAAGCGTTATCGATTACAATGCTACGCGATTGAGAATGCATTACTTACTGATCAATGCCTTGCCGCAATGGGCTCGAATTGGGGGGATTTCTTCGCTGCCGCAAAGAAGTGGATCGACGAAAATCCGAAGCATAAAGACATTGCACTAGTTGAAGAACTTGCTGGATCGACTGATCGGCTGCGGCACAAAAAAATCAAGAGCGTCCGTAATCTCGTCGGTGCGATTCTCGGGTGCAAGAAGCCTTGGGAGGTTGTGGTGGGTCAAGCGATCGGTGCGTTGTCAATGGACGGAATGGAAAATTCGGACATGCTAATCGACTATCTCGGAGCGGAAATGGTCTGCGATGTCATTCTTAGAGGGACTCCGTAGCTACAGTGAGAACCTGCGACTTTGTACCAACACCCCCACCTTCCCCTCCCTCACCCCACCCGCTACACCTTCCAAACAAATCGGGAGAGAACACCATGAAAGTAGCAGTCCTCGGAGCATCCGGCCGGGCCGGTTCCGAAATCGTCAAGGAGTTGTCCGCGCGCGGGCACACCGTCACCGCCATTGCGCGCAAGCCCGAGGGCATTGCCGCCCTGCCCCATGTCACCGCCATCGCCGCCGACGCGGACGAGGCGGCGGCTATTGCCAAGACCGTCGCCGGGCATGACGTGGTGGTCAGCGCGCTGCCGTTTGCGGTCAAGGCCGAGACGGTGATGGCCGCCATGCACCAGGCGGGCGTTTCGCGCCTCCTCGTCACCGGCGGCGCGGCCAGTCTGAAGGACGAGAACGATGTGCGCTATATCGACCGGCCGGACTTTCCCGACATGTGGCGCGGCGGCGCGCAGGGCGGGATCGATTTCTACTATGCGCTTAAGGAAGACCCGACACTGGACTGGGTGTTCTTCAGCCCGGCGTTCAACTTCGTCGAAGGCCCGCGCACCGGCGAGTTCCGGCTGGGCAAGGAACACCTGATCAAGGACGCGAGCGGCGACAGCCGCATCACCTTCGCCGACTATGCCATCGCCATGGTCGACGAGGTGGAGAACCACGCGCACAGCCGCGAGCGGTTCACGAT
>JBDSUF010000036.1:0-9482 GCA_039927835.1 Alteraurantiacibacter sp. | reverse complement strand
GCCTCGCCGCCTGCGAGCGCACCGCGCCGTGGGAAGACCCGCCGCTGACCGGCGCTTTCGTGCAGCTCTCGGTGCTCACGCGCAGCGATGATGGCGGCGATCCGCAGTGGCTGCGCGTCTTCTCCGGCTGGCTGTACAAGGAAGCGCCCGCCGTCAACGTGGTCGAGCATCCGATCTATGACGTGTGGGTGAAAGACTGCGCGATGAGCTTTCCGGGCGAGGAATCGCCGGTGACGCGCGAATCCAATGCCGGTGGTGGCGGCTCGGGCAATGCGCCCGCGCGCACCGCTGCCGCGCCAGCTGCGGCCGAGCCCGAGGCCCCGGCTCCGGCGGCAGAGACCAGCTCCCCCGAGAACTGAGCCCAGGCGCCAGGCAAACTCGCCTGAACCCCATCGCTGCGCGCGGCGGCGAGCAGTTCCAGATAGCCTAGGCGTGTCACCGTCACCGCGCCCATGCTGGCGAGGTGATCGGTGAGGAACTGGCAATCGAGCAACCGATAGCCCGCCATGCGCATCAGCGCGACCAGCCAGGCCAGCGCCACCTTGCTGGCGTTGTCCGTGCAGCTGAACATCGATTCGCCGCAGAACACCCGCTCGAAACTGACGCCATAGAGCCCGCCGACAAGCGCGCCATCGAGCCAGCATTCGATCGAATGGGCATGGCCCGCCTCGTGCAGCGCGACATAGCTCGCCTCGATGCGCTGGTTGATCCAGGTGTCGGGATGATCGGTGCGCGGGGCGGCGCAGGCGCGGATCACTTCCGCAAAGGCGGCGTTGCAGGTCACCCGGAAACGATCCTGCCGCACGACCTTGGCCAGGCTGCGGCTGAGCCGGAAGCCATTCAACGGGATGATCGCACGTTCGCGTGGCTCGACCCAGAAGATCTCATCGTCGTCGCGCGAATCGGCCATCGGGAACACGCCGCCGCGATAGGCCATCAGCAGCAGTTCGGTACTGAGCCGTGCAGGGTCCTCGATTGATGGCTTGGCGTGCATCGCCCCGATCATAGCAGATTGCCCCACGCTCGTCGCCAACGGTCGTCACTTGCCATTGGGTCCAAGGCGGTTTAGGGGCGCGCTTCCCTGCAGGGGTGTAGCTCAGTTGGTAGAGCATCGGTCTCCAAAACCGAGGGTCGTGGGTTCGAGTCCCCCCGCCCCTGCCATTTTGTTTTGGCGAAGGGCCATCGGGCCCTTCGCTTCCTCGCTCCCGGTCAGCAAGCTGACCTGCGCTGCGGGCGGCCAGTTGGCCTTGCGGGCCTGCTGGCCCGATGGTTGCTCCAGGTGAGCGTTTCCAACTATAATTTAACCATGATCCGTTAGCTCGGTCGGATGACTTTCCTCACCCATTTGCGCGAAGCGGCATGGCTCGATGGCCAGCGCGTGCGCGGCTATGCGGTGTTGCTCGGGCTGGCGAGTCTGGCGCTGCTGGCCAATTCCTACATCAAGGCCATGACCCCGACGGGCAGCGATTTTCTCGCCTTCTGGGGCGCGGGGCATGTCACCGTGGCGGGCGATCCGGCCTTGGCTTACGATCTGGCGGTGCAGGAGCGGGTGCAGACCGGTACTGGCGCAAGCGGCTTCTTCGCCTTCGTCAATCCGCCGCCGTTCCTGTTTGTCACCGCACCGTTTGGCGCGCTGCCCTATCCGCTCGCGTGGCTGGCGTGGGTGATCCTTGGCTATGCCGCCTGGGCCTGGGCGGCGGTTCGTGCCTTTCCCCGACTGTGGCCGATCGTGCTGGTGTTTCCCGGAGCCCTGGTGGCGGCGGGGCACGCGCAGACGGGGTTTGTCACCGGCGCCTTGCTGGTGGCGGCTGTGGCGCTGGTCGACCGGCGACCCGTGCTTTCGGGCGCCTTGATCGGCGCGCTGATCATCAAGCCGCATCTGGCGCTGTTGCTGCCGTTCTGGCTGCTCGCCGGCCGCCGCTGGAGCACCATCGCAGCAGCTGCGACCAGCGGGACCGCGCTGCTGCTGCTGTCGTGGGCGGTTTTCGGCACGGCGACCTTGCTCGCCTACACCACCAGCTGGGACGCGAGCGCGCAGATCATCCAGAACGGCGATCACGCCTTCCACCTGCGTATGGCGACGCTCTATGGCCAGTTGCGGCTGGTCATGCCCGCCACGCCCGCGCTGGCGGTCAATGCGCTGCTGGCGCTGGGCATGGTCTGGCTGGTCATGCGATCATGGAAAGCGTTCGGCAACGACGGTGTGGCAACCGGCGCATTGGCACTGGCGGCGACCGCGCTCGCTTCGCCCTACCTGTTCAATTACGACCTGCCGTTCCTGATCCTGCCGCTGCTGTGGCTGGTGCAGCAGGGCCTGGCGCGCGGCTTCGGGCGATATGAAAAACTGCTGCTGGTGGCGCTGTGGCTGGCCCCTTATGCGACTCGGGCGGCGGCGCTGCCGCTGGGGGTCAACCTGATGCCGCTGGCGGCTGCCGTGCTGGTGTGGCTGGTGAGGCGGCGAGGCCAATCGCTCGCCTCTCTTGCCAAGCTGGCGCCACCCTCCTAAATAGCCAGCCGTCTTCCGACATCGGAACAATCAAGCCCCTCCCGGTCAGCGACCGGGGCGGCGATGGTCCTATGGGGAAAGACGATTTGAATTCAACGCCGCGCTCGATTCGGGTGCGTGCAGGCAGAAGGCAAGTATCATGGCCGAGGATGGCAAGACCCCGCGCACCAGCCCCGCTGTTTTCTTCAAGCAGGTGCAGGCCGAAGGTCGCAAGATCGTATGGCCCAGCCGCGAGGAAACGGTGCGCACGGCGATCTTCGTGTTCATCCTGATGCTGATCCTGTCGTTGTTCTTCCTGGGCGTGGACACGCTGTTCGGCGCGGTGGTGCGCTGGCTGCTGTCGCTCGCCTGATCCGCGCATCATCTGATCCAGACTTACAAGAGAGACCACCCAAATGGCCCGCTGGTACATCATCCACGCTTATTCCGGCTTCGAGAACAAGGTCCGCGATTCGATTCTGTCGGAAGCCGAGCGGCTGGGCCTGTCGGACGGCGTCGAAGCGGTCGAAGTGCCGACCGAGACCGTGACCGAGATCAAGCGTGGCAAGAAGGTGCAGGTCGAGCGCAAGTTCATGCCTGGCTATGTGCTGGCCAAGCTGCAACTGACAGATGACGTCTATCACCTGGTCAAGAACACCCCCAAGGTCACCGGCTTTCTGGGATCGGGCAGCAAGCCGCAGCCGATTTCCGAAAAGGAAGCCGCGCGCTATTTCGGCGGCGTGGCAGCGGCACAGGCCGCCCCCAAGCGCGAAATCACCATCGATTACGAGATCGGCGACAGCGTCAAGGTCAATGCCGGCCCGTTCGCCAGCTTCAACGGCACGGTCGAAGAACTCGATTTCGAGAAGAGCCGCGTCAAGGTGGCCGTATCGATCTTCGGTCGCGCCACCCAGGTGGAAATGGGCTTCGACGAGGTCGAGCTGACCAAGTAGGGGGCTTTTTTCGCGCTACCGCTTCGCTGCTTGAGCGCGTTTCCGCTCACCGGTAGCTGTCCATTACGATCCGCAGCCACACCGGCTCGGCGCCGAAACTGAAGCCGTAGT
The DNA here is from genome assembly GCA_039927835.1 of Alteraurantiacibacter sp. Classification (GTDB taxonomy): domain Bacteria; phylum Pseudomonadota; class Alphaproteobacteria; order Sphingomonadales; family Sphingomonadaceae; genus Alteraurantiacibacter. The sequence continues at coordinate 5,933 of JBDSUF010000036.1, read as the reverse complement.
CGATCTGGTCGCCGTTCCAGCGGCGGCGCATCACCCATTCGCCGTTCACGAAGGTGCCCTCCTGCGCCTCGATCACTTGCGCGCTCTCGCCCGGGGTGGGATCGGCCAGCGACAGGCGCAGGCGCGCGTGCTGGCCGCCGACGAGGAAGGTGTCCGCGTCAAGCTGCGCGACCAACAGCCCGCCGGTTGGCACATCGGCCAGCGGGTGCGGGTCGGTCGCGATCCAGGTCCAGTCATCCTCGCCGAAAGCCCAGCGGCCATAGGCTGCGGTCAGCCGCCAGCGGCCCATCACCGTCGACTGGTCGGCCCCGTCGGTGCCGCGCGCGGTACCCCACAGCGGATGGTCGGCGGCAATGCGCGGCCAGCCGGACATGGCCGAACCAAGCAGGCGGTAAGGCGCGGCGAAGGCATCGAGCGTCGCCTCGTCGAGCACCTTGGCGCCCAGCGGGTAGTTGACATAGCCGGTGTCATCCATGCCGAACGGTGAGAAGATCAACGCTCCGCGCCCGAAGCTCGGCCAGGCGAAGCGGGCATATTCGGCGGCATTGCCGATCTCGGTCACCAGCAGCGGACCGTTGGCGGCATAGCGGTCGAGGAACCGCTCCACCTGCGCCGCGTCGCGGTTGTAGATGTCCGGGCCGAGTCCCGCCAGCGAGGGCGCGGCGGCCCGCCAGATCGGGAACGCGTTCCAGTTGGGTCCGCCCGATGGCCCCACTTCGCCCCCCTCGTCGGTAAAGGCATCGCCCAGCGCGGCATTGACGATCATCGGCAGGGCCAGCTCGGCCTGCCCGGCGCGGGCAACGTGGTCGATATAGCGGGCGACGTACCACGAGTTGAAGAACTGCTCTGCACGCGGGCCGAAAGCCTCGAGCCAGGTGCGCCGGGGCACGTCGAGCGCGGTCGCCAGCTCCTGCGGGATCGGCCCGGCGAACAGCGCGTCTGCTGCGGGCGAATGGTCGCGCGGCAGACGCCAGCTACCCGCCTCGTTTTCCACCTGCATCATGATCACCGTGTGCTGCGGATCGTGGCGGGCAAGGTGGCGCATCAGCGCCGCGAAGGCCCGCGCGTCGGCCGCCATCGTCGCCCCGCCATGGGGACTTAGGGTGTTGTGCGCCACGCCATCGGGATGGCGCATGCGCGGGAAGCGCAGCCCATCGCGCTTGACCCAGGCAGGGGTGTAGCTGAGGCCGGTGTTCTTCCAGGTGCCGTACCACAGCAGCACCAGCCTGAGGTCGTTCTCACGCGCGCCGGCCAGCATGGCATCGACCGCGCTGAAATCGAACGTGCCCTCCACCGGCTCGACCTGTTCCCACGCCACCGGCAGCATCACCGTGTTGGCGCCAAGCCGCCGCGCCCTCGGCCAGACCTGCGTCAGCACGGCGGGATAGCCGGACGAGTTGTTCGCCTGCACCGCCAGCGCGATGAACGGTTGGCCATCGACCAGCAGCACGGGCCGCACCTCGCCTTGCTCGAACCGCGGCAAGGGCGTTTGCGCGAGGGCGGGCGCGCCCAGCGCTAGCAACGCCACGGCCAAAATACCTGCGATCAGCTTGCCCATGCCCTGCTCCTCTTCCGCACCATGTTTGCGCTACCATGGCTTGGCCGGGGCCGCTTGGAAAGCCTGCATGCCCCCTGACCTCTTGCCTTTCACCAGTCCGCGCGCAGCTGGTTGCAAATTATGGTCGATCCCGCGAATATGGCCACTGGGGGACGGGCCATGGTGGAAGATCGGATCAGGCGAAAGCTGGCGGCTATCCTGGCGCTGGACGTAGTCGGATTTTCCAAGCTCATGCATGCTGACGACGCGGCTGCCTTCGCCTTGGTGCGGCGCTTGGGGAGCGAAATCTTTGCCCCCTGCATCGCAGCGTTCAGCGGCACGATCTTCAAGCATACGGGCGATGGCGTGCTGGCACGGTTTGACAGCGTGCACGATGCCTTCGAGGCGGCGGAGCGGATAATCGCCCAGGTGATCGCTGGAGGCGAGGCATCGCTGCGCATCGGCATCCATCTGGGCGATGTGATCGCCGACCACGGCGATGTTTTCGGCGACAGCGTGAACATCGCCTGCCGACTTGAAAGCCTGGCCTTGCACAACGGGATCTGCATATCCGAACGCGCCTGGAGCGACCTACGCCAGCGCAAGGTCGACTTTCGCGATCTGGGCGTGCAGCAGTTGAAGAATATCGAGACGCCGATCCGCGTCTATCTGTACGATCCAAGCGGCGCGGGCGATTACTCTACCGCGACTGTCAGCATGACCGCGCGGCAGGCGAGCCAGGCCGCTGCTACTCGCACACGGCGTCTGGCGATTGGCGGCGGCGTGCTGCTGGCTGCCGTGATCGCGGGGCTTGCGTTGCTCCAGCCTTGGGCCGATTCGCCGCAAAGCGTGCTCGACCGCACGGTGGCCGCTGTGCCCTGTTCATGGCTGGTCGCGCAGCCGCTTGAAGAAACCCCGTCGCGACTGGTGTCCCGGGTTGGCGGCTATACCAACCTCTTGCCCGAGCGGGTGAGCGAGTTGGTGCTGGGCGCGCTGGCGGACAAGGTGGCGGGCGATCTCGAGGTTGATGTGGCGGGGGTGATCACGATTCCCGAACTCGAATGCGGTTTCGTCGAGGCGGCGGCGCAATACAAGTACACTGGCGTGCCGCGTGCCGAACTGGTCCGCACGCTTGCATCCGATGCCGCGGCTGACCTCGCGGGCAAGCTTCCGCCCGATACCCAGGTGATCTATGATGTGCGCGTGTTCACCAGCGACTTTCCGGCCAATGCGGAACTCTTTGCCATCGATGCCAACGACGGGCTGCAGCACGTTGCGGCAGTGAGCGACATCAAGGCCGGCGACGAGGAGGATACCGGCAGTGCGGGCGGCGTGCGCCACGCTTTGATCTGGTCCAACAGCACGGACCCCATCCTGTTCTTCATCGTCTCGGGAGACAACCTTGTGGCGCGCGAGCACATTCAGGCGAGCTATCGCGACGCCGCCAGCATACGGGCATTTCACGAGGCGGCCGAGGCTGGCAACTGGCAGCTTGAACTGATCCTGCTGCACCACGACGGAGCGGTCGATGCGGAAGAGCGTGCTCGCTAGAGTCGCTCTGGCCCGTCTGCAAAGAGTTCGCGGCTTGCCTTGTTCCGCCTTTTCCCCTAGGCGCGCGCCTTCCTGAAAGGGAATCCATGCGGGAGACCGGGCAACCGGCCGTTTGTACCGCTTACCATGACCCCGGACCTGATCCGGGGGACAGTGAGAAAAGGAGTTGGCCCGATGGCCAAGAAGATCGAAGGTTATATCAACCTGCAGGTGCCCGCGGGCTCTGCAACCCCCTCGCCGCCGATCGGCCCCGCATTGGGCCAGCGCGGCGTGAACATCATGGAATTCTGCAAGGCCTTCAACGCTGCCACCAGCGAGATGGAAAAGGGCATGCCGATCCCGGTGAAGATCACCGTGTTCGGTGACCGCAGCTTCACCTTCATCACCAAGACCCCGCCCGCCAGCTACCTGCTGAAGAAGGCAGCCGGCCTGAAGAGCGGGTCGAAGGAGCCGAGCAAGATCACTGCCGGCAAGGTGACCCGGGCGCAGGTGCGTGAGATTGCCGAGACCAAGATGGCCAATCTCAACGCGAACAATATCGATCAGGCCATGAAGATCATCGAGGGCACCGCCCGTTCGATGGGCCTCGACGTGGTGGAGGGCTAAGATCATGGCCAAGCAGACCAAGATGCAGAAGGTTATCTCCGGCCTCGACCGTGAGAAGCTGTACACCGTAAACGAAGCCATCACCCTGCTGCGCACCCACGCGCGCAAGTTCGACGAGACCGTCGAAGTGGCGATGAACCTGGGCGTCGATCCGCGCCACGCCGACCAGATGGTCCGCGGCATGGTGTCGCTGCCTTCGGGCACCGGCAAGGACGTGAAGGTCGCCGTGTTCGCCCGCGGTGACAACGTCCAGAAGGCGCTGGATGCAGGCGCCGACAAGGTCGGTGCCGAAGACCTGCTGGAAGACATGCAGAACGGCAACCTCGATTATGACCGCGTGATCGCCTCGCCGGACATGATGGGCGTGGTCGGCCGCCTGGGCAAGATCCTCGGGCCCAAGGGCCTGATGCCGAACCCCAAGCTGGGCACCGTCACCCCCAACGTGGCCGAAGCCGTGAAGGCAGCCAAGGGCGGCCAGGTGGAATACCGCGTGGAAAAGCAGGGCATCATCCATTCGGGCATCGGCAAGCTGAGCTTCGACGACGCCGCGTTGATGGCCAACTTCAAGGCGCTGACCAGCGCCGTGGTGAAGTCCAAGCCGACCGGCGCCAAGGGCAAGTACGTGCAGAAGGTGACCATCACCTCGAGCATGGGCCCGGGCCTGAAGCTGGACCTGGCCGAGGTTGAGGGCGCTTAACAGCGCTTCCTTCGGGATAGAGACAAATGAGGCCGGCGGGGGTGACCCTGCCGGCCTTTTTTGTTTGGTGGTTGATGGCTGGAATACCGACGTTGGCCATGAAGTTTGAAGCGAGGATCGACCGTTAGCCGCATATGGCGGTTCTCTGGCAGGTTGCATGATCGCATGGCGGGGCTATTAAGTCGTTCTCGGCTAGACCAAGTTCACGAATGGGGGGTGGCGCTATGCCTCAGGTTTTGCGCTTTTTGACCCAGTTTCGAGAACAAATGGACGCGGAAATGACACGTTCGGATGTTCTGCGATCTCTAATTTGGCCGAATGCTGGATTGCTTATGGGGCTCGTCGCCGCGATTTCTGCCGATGCCGACGACTGGATATTGATGACCCTTGTGATTGTATTTTGCCTGTTTATGGGGCTCTATGGAAGTGCGTATGTCTTTTTCGCAGTTAAAGATCCAGATGCACTGAGATCTGAAAAATACAAACTGCATAAAATGGCTATTGAGCAAGGTTTGGTTGGCGACAGTCTCATGGGCCTTAGAAAGCTTGATGAGATGCCGGAGCAAACAAAGTTGATAGACGTCTCACCATCTTCGGAGACGCCGGCCAATGGCTAAATTCTATTCGATTGCCGTTAACGGTCTGACCGAACAGCAAGAGCGTGCACTCGCACATCTCTGGAAATCCTACGGTTGGTGGCACGCCATTCCTGGTTTTTGGCTTCTGAGAGATGAGCAGGATTCTACGACCGCAATCGTGCTTCGCGATCAGATCCTTCAAGTTGCGCCCGGCGCTCGTACCATAGTTGTGGAAATAGAGCCTCGAACTTGGGCAGCGAGTGTCATGGTCCAATCAAATCGAGATTGGCTAAGACAGTATTGGCCGCCCGAGGGGTGAAGAGGTAGGTTCCTTGCCCCCTTTCCTACACGCCCAAACCCCGTCCATCCCCACGGGATGACCCGCCCCACACCCCCGCCTCCACGCATTCCGCCCTTCCATCCCGTCCCCACGCGCGCCCGCGCTGATGGCTGGACCCCGCTCAAGCAGGCCGAGTTTATCGGGATGCTCGCGCAGACCGGATCGGTGGCCGAAGCCGCCGCGTTTGTCGGCATGGCGCGGGAGACGGCCTATCGGTTGCGCGGCAAGTCCGGCGCGGAGAGTTTCAACGCTGCGTGGGATGCGGCCTTGTGCGTGGCGGGGGTGCGGCGCCTTTCGCTTTCCGCCCAAACCGGCGGAACACATGGTCCGCGAAAGGTCACACCGAGCGAGCCGTGGCGGGCCATTCTGGGTGGGCGCTGGCGGGTCATCCTTCGCAAGGGCACATATTGCGGCAGCGTGCGGCAGGAGGACAATTTCGCCCTGCTGGGCTGGCTGGCGCAGCTTGACCGGGCGGGGCGCGAGGGGCGGGCGGAGCTGCGGCGCAAGGGTCGGCGGCTGGAAAGGTCACAGTGCGCGAAAACGGCGATTTGTGTTCCATGTGGCCCGCAATCATGAACCCCGCTTTCCGTTCGTGTCGAGCGAAGTCGAGACACTCGGCGCAGG
>JBDSUF010000035.1:0-307391 GCA_039927835.1 Alteraurantiacibacter sp. | reverse complement strand
ACGTGCGCCCATCAAAAAATCTGTTTTCCGACAAGGTGATAGACCCTTGCTGCGTGCCCACCTGGGTCAGCTGGGTAACGCTGCCCTCGACCTTGGAATTGGCCGCTGGCAGGTCATCTGCAGTCGATCGTAGTGCACTGCGGTATACATCGGGGCGGAACACCGCCGCTGCCGTGCGGGCGTCCTCGTCACAGTAGGCAAGCTGGTCCCAGCGAACCATCTGTGAGTAGAGCCACGCCGCCTGGCTGTTCCACGGAAAGTTGGCCGCCTCGCTGTATTGAAACATGAAATCGGCGAAATGAACGGGTGCGCCGCCGTGACCCAGCACCAGCCGGTCGGATATGGCGCCGGCGATCAGGCGCTGATCCGCCGCCAAATATTCCGGCCGGGCGAGGATGGCGGCGTTGGCAGCCCAGTTCGCCGGATCGACGAAGTGCCGCCCCGCCCGGCGCATCGCGCGAATCAGCCGTTCGGTCTCGTCGCGGCGCGAATCGAGCGTGGTCTGGCGCATCGCCAGCACTTTTTCCACGCCGCGCCGCCAGATCTGCGCTGTCGCGAGCACGATCGTGCCCACGTCGCGTTCGACGCACACGCTGTTCCACGGCTCGCCCACGCAGGCGCCGTCGATCTCGCCGCTGGCCAGCGAATCGGCCACGAATGGCGGCGCGACGGTGATGATCTCGACGTCTTCGTCGGGCCGGATGCCGCACGCCGCCAGCCAGTAGCGCAGCTTGTAGTTGTGGCCCGAATAGCGGTGGACCACGCCGAACCGCAGCCTCCGGCCAGCCGCCAGCGCCTCGTCGGCCGCAATCTTCAGGGCCGCGCCCACCACAACAGGATCGCCGAACGTGCCCGGCTGCGCCACGCGCGCGGCCAGGTCCTTGCGCAAGGTCACGCCGTTGCCATTGAGCCCCAGCACGAACGGCGCGACCAGCGATTGCGCAGGTCGGCCCAACCCCAGTGTGGTGGCAATCGCCAACGGGGCAACCATGTGCGCGGCATCGGTATGACCATACAGCATACGGTCGAGCACGGTGGCCCAGCTTTCATCGCGCACGAACGACAGCGACAAGCCCTCTTCCTCGGCAAAGCCATGCTCGTGCGCGAGGATCGGCAGGCACGCATCGACCAGCGGCAGGAAACCGATTGTCAAGTTGCGGGTAGTCAAGGCTCAGCTTCCTCCCATCAAGTCATGCGCGGTCACCACCGCTTCGGCGATGTCGCCGATCCGGCGGCTGGAGCTCATCGCCTTCTTGCGCAGCTCGGCATAGGCCTCCGGCTCGGTGATGCGCTTGGAGTCCATCAGTATCCGCTTGGCCCGGTCGATGGTGTCGCGCTCGGCCAGCTTGCCCTTGGCTTCGGCCAGGTCCGCCTGCAACCGGGCAAAGGCGTTGAAGCGCATGACCGCCAGGTCGAGCAGCGGGCGGATGCGATTGGCGGCCAGGCCATCGACGACATAGGCCGAGACCCCGGCATCGATCGAGGCGGCGATCGAATCGTCGTCGCTTTCATCGACGAACATGGCAATCGGCCGGGCGAGCGCGCGGCTGACGGCGAAGTATTCCTCCAGCACGTCGCGCGACGGGTTGCCCAGGTCCATCAGCACGATGTCGGGCGCGATGTCGTCGATCCGCGAGAGCAGGCCGTCGCGCCCGGTCAGCACATGGATCTCCGCCTCGTCGAAGCCAGCCAGCCCTTCCTCGATAATCGAGGCGCGGGCGGCGCTGTTGTCGATAATGGCGATCTTCATGGCTGGTATTGTTGCGCCGCAGCAAATTGTCGTGCAACCGAATAGGCCAATTCCACGCTCTGGCAAGTGCGGTTGACGCCGGAGCAAAAGCAACTAGATGCAGCGGCCTCGGCATGGCCAAATCCATGCGTCGGGGCGGTTAGCTCAGTTGGTAGAGCATCTCGTTTACACCGAGAGGGTCAGCGGTTCGAGCCCGTTACCGCCCACCATTTTCCACCGCAGAAAAGCGCGGTTTTCAGGCACTGGACGGAGTTTGGGCGGCACAGGCCGACAGTCTGTGTATCCGCGGTGTATCCCGATGGTCTCAGCGAAAACATCGTAGAACTGTCCTCAGCAGGGGTTCGCGGGAATTGGTCGCTTTGCGCCTGCATCTCGGACATTCGGCCAATCGCGATGTAATCCTGAAAGCTGCCATTCGTTCCTGGCGGGGCCGGCGGCAGCAACCTACTCAGCTTGAAAGCTCATGTGATGCGGCACTCACTTTGCCAACGCCTTCAAAGGTAAGGTTGGATCTGCAAGACTGACCAGATCAACTGCTATGCCGGATACGATAAGATTCCTGCCCTGTACGTAATCCTTGACCGCATTGACGCAGTCGAGGGCGAGGACCACGCCATCCTTAAGGTAGATGATGGAGAAGCTGCGATCCTCAATGCGCCCGCGTAGTACAGCGTGATCGTAACCTGTGCTCAATCCGACTGTCTGCAGCTTAAGATCATACTGGTCGGACCAAACCACGGCAGGGCATCGTACGGCCGCTCGATCCCGCAAATGGAGCGGGCCACCGTGGTCGCCATGTCATTGGCATTTTGCACACTTTCGATCCGCACGCTTGCTCCGTCAGCATGGCGGCATCGAAAGACAGCACAATCACCGATGGCGTAGATGTCTGGCAGCGAAGTGCGGCACAAGTCATCCACGGCAACCCCGTTGGAGGAGCTGGCTCCTGCCTCTTCCAAAGCGTTGGTGGCCGGAATGATACCAATTCCGACAATCACCATATCGGCCGGCAAGATCTCTCCCGAGACGAGACGAACTGAGCTCACCTGTCCGTTAGCACCGAGGAGGCAATCAACCGTGGCATTGGTCCGCAGGTCTATGCCATGCGCACGGTGTTCTGTTTCATAGAAGGCCGACAACTGCGGGCCGGCAACACGGGCGAGAACCCGGTCCAGCGGCTCGACCAAGGTAACCTGGGAGCCCAGCTTGACGAGCACTGCTGCCGCCTCAAGCCCGATGTAGCCCCCGCCAATCATCACCACATTACGGCGCCCCGAAGCGATCTCGGCAGCCAGGCGGTCGACATCGGCGCGGGTGCGGATCGTATGGACACCTGCCAGTTCGGCACCGGTGCAAGTCAGATGGCGGTCATCGCCGCCCGTCGCCCAGATGAGCTTGGTGTAAGTAACGGTGTCCCCATTGCTGAGCGACAGGCTTCGCGCCTACGCATCGACCGGCAGCACCTCGGTACCCAAGCGCAGGTCGATGCCCTTGTCAGCCCAGAACTGCACCGGGCGGATCAGCTGGCGATCAAACGGCTTTTTCCGTGCCAGGTACTCTTTGGATAAGGGCGGGCGCTCGTATGACGGTTCCGTCTCGCGTCCGATCAGCAGGATCGCACCGGCAAAGCCGTTCTGCCGCAAGGCAATCGCTGCGGCAGCCCCGCCATGACCGGCACCGACGATGATAACATGATGGCCGGTCACTTGAGCCAGGGAGGACGATGGCGCTTCAATCATCGCGCGCCATGCGCTCCACCAGGCGATTGAAGATAGTCACGCCCTTGTCGTGCGCGGTCGGCATGATCGAGGGATTGGCGGCGTTAGCTATCACCTTGTGCTGGGCTTCGATCATGACCTTGTCTTCGCCAAAGGCCATGCCTGCCAATCCCATCAATTGATCGCGCAGCGTTTCGTCGCCGTGGTCGCGGTGCGGGCCCCAGCAGAAGAAATAGCGCGATGTTTCCGCCGTCATCGGTGTGACCGCCTGGCTGGTGAATGTGACGCCGCTGGTGGCCGTGGCAAAATCCGGGGCGCCGAAATTGCAAGCCGCAGCCGTGCCTTCGGGGAAGCTGCCATTCCACATCAACAGCACGCCGGGCACGAGGAAATCATAACTCATGTAAACATCGCGCGGGCCTTCGGCTTCACGCCCGACGGGAGCGGCGGCCCCAGGCATCCAGCGCGATACGCGGACTCCGCGCGCCAATGTTTCCAGCTTCGGCAAGCTCTGCGCGAATTCCGGCCCGGCCTGGAAGCTGTTCGCGTGAACATAGCTCAAGTGGCTGAAATCAAGCAGGTTGTCGTTGATTAACCGCGCTTCGGCGGCATAATCCAGATATCCATGCCCCATGATGTAATCGGGATGATCGGGACCGATCGCCGGGGGGATTAGGGCGACATCGGCTTGATCAGCATCGCCCATCCAGACCCATATCCAGCTGGCCTGTTCAACTACTGGATACGAGCGGACGCGGGCTTGCGGCGGGATCTTGTCCTGACCGGGGACCTCCACCACGCTGCCATCCGGTGCGAACAGCAGTCCGTGATACATGCAGCGCAACTTGTCGCCTTCGCAGCGACCGAGTGAGAGCGGTGCCATGCGGTGCACACAGCGATCGGCCAATGCTACCACTCCCCCGCTTGCCGGGCGATAGAGTACGATCGGTTCGCCCAGGACCTGCATGGCATAAGGCTTGGCCTGCGCGAGATCGCTACTCCATGCGGCGACGTACCAGGCGTTCTTGGCGTACATGGTCAGCCCCTCGGTCAACTTGTGCTCGGCGATCCGCTGCACGTGGGCAACTGGATCATCAACGCAGGTCAGGTAGGCAGTCCTGCTAGTTCCGCCGTTTTTTCGATGTCCATCATCTGCTGCAGCTTACGCCGCCCCAGCACGGCCGTACCGTCGCTCTTGAGCATTAGCTCCTGCGGCAACTCATCCAGCGTCTGGATAATCTTCTCGATCTCGACGGTGGCGAAGATGTCTTCCTCAAGTACCGGCTTCAGATAGTCGACCATGAACTCCACCCCTTCGCTGTCGGGCGAGCCCATGGCGAAAAAGTAGTTGGTGGTGAAGGTCTTGGCTGGAGTTACCGCGTGCCACACGCGCGAGCTGTTGAGCACCTCGCCAGCGCGTTCGTGCCCCTGGGCAACGTAGGTGTCACCGATGCCAGCGTGAAAGCCGGGAAAGAAGAAATCCATTCCTGAAATGCGGTCTACCGAACCATCGAAGTTGAACCGGTGCTGCGAAACGGGCGGTGCCGGCGTGTTGCGCATGATCCGGCGGCTGCTGATCCGCCGGTCATTGACATCCCGCTGCTCGGTAGTTGCGGCATCGTCAGGAGTGCCGATGCTGGATGAATGCAAATAGCCGAGGTGCGTCAGGTCGAGGAGGTTGTCATTGAGCAGCTGATAACGCCCCTCAACATGGTGGGCATAGAACGGCTTGGCATAAAGACCCTCGATTTCCAGCCCGATTTCCTCAAGCGTTGGGATCAGGCTTTCGTCCGCCATGGCCGGGTCGCCTGGCCAGATCCACGCCCACAAACCGCGTTCGACCAGGGGATAGGCCTGGATCGTGTAGACACCGGGAATTGCCTGCTGGCTGGGTACAAACGTGCACTTGCCCGCAAAATCGAACGTGATCCCGTGATAGCCGCACTGGATCGCATCCCCCACCCGCTTGCTGGCACCCAGCGGATAATGGCGATGCGGACACCGCCCCTGCACGGCCACCGCAGTGCCATCGGCCTTGCGGTACATCACAACCGGTTGGTTGAGGATCCAGCGGCTAAGCAGGTCCTCGCCAATCTCATTGCAGAAAGCGGCTACATACCAGCCATTGCGCGGCGCGTAGCTGCCTGGAGTGAACGGATACATGGGCGACTAATCCTTATTGTTCGTTCCGCTCAGAACCGGCGACGCAGGCTGAGCGACCATTCCCGCGGGCGGCCAACCACACTGGACGACAGCCCGAAATTGACGATGTTCTCACTGGCAGCAACGTAATAGAATTTGTCGGTGAGGTTGGTAACCGCTGCACTCACCTGCCAGTTTTCATCCGCTGTCTCGTAGCTGATGCGCGCATTGAACAGGCTCCGACCTGGCACCTGGTTGAACGGGCTGTTGACCGAACCGTAGAAGAAGCTGGATTGATATGTCCAGTCGAGGCGCGGGGTGATCAATCCGGAGTCACCCAGATCAATTTCGTATTGTGCGCTGGCTGAGGCATTCCATTCGCTGTTGAACGGCGCGACCATATCCAGCGTGATGAAGGTCAACGGATCCACCCGGTCATACTGGAAATCGAGCCAGCCGAGCGACCCCGTCAGAGTCAGTCCCGTCGCTGGTCGCAGGAAAGCCTCCAGCTCGATACCCTGTGACGTGCCGTCACCCGCGTTGGCAGTTTGGCTGCAAGTTGCACTTGCGCTGGTTGGGCAGAATTGCAGCAAGCGTTGGATATCGCTGTACTCGTTGTAGAAGTAGGTCCCGTTGAGAGAGAACAGGCGGCCTGTTCCAGCGCGGAAGCCGGCCTCATAAGTGGTCACGGTTTCGGCGCCGAACGGCTGGACCTGATCGGGCACAAAAGGTCGCGGATTGACGCCGCCGCCTTTGAAGCCGGTGGAGACCTGAGCATAGACCATCAGGTCCGGGCTGAAGCGGTAATTCGCACCAAGGCGGAAGTCCCAGCGACCATCCTTGAAGGTATCGGACAGCCCTGTCAGTCCAGCCACCAACCAGTTGGTGGTGAACGGAATACCTGAAATGGCTGATCCATCGGCGTTGGATCTGAAGAAGGTGTAGGTCTTCCGATCATCGGTATGGCGCAGGCCGCCGATGATGTTCAGCTTGTCGGTCGGGTGCAGTTCCAGGTTGGCAAACCCGGCAATGCTGCGGTTGCTTGACCGGTCATCGGCGATGAAATCATATTCAAACGTCGGAATCACAACGCGGAACAGGCCGCGGTCATCAGCGTCGTAATAATAGGCGCCGACGGTGAAATCGGCGATATTGCCCACATTGCCGGTCAGCCGAAGTTCCTGCGTGAATTGCGCATGCGAGTTGTCGAGCCGTTGCTTCAGGATCGAAATGGGCGCGCCGTCGATATCGAGTACCGAAATGCCATCGGCCGCGCGGTAGGCAGTGATCGACTTCAGCGCCAGATTGTCGGCCAACTCTATGTCGATCGTGCCCGTCAGACCCCAGGCTTCGGTGGAATTTTCCTGCGGATCGGGGAAGACACCAGGGGCTACCTGCTGCGGAATGCCGAAGATATCGGTAAAGTTGCCGCTGCCCGAATAGTTCTCGTAACTGGTATAGTCGCGCGCTCCCGTCAGGAACTGCGGGCCGAAGAGTACCCCGGCAAATGGATTGCCCGCCACATAAGTGCGGAACTGCTGGGCGGAAAGCGCAGGAGCAAGCCCCGCGAGGTTGGCATAGGTCAGTTTGGTCGCAGGCTGCTGGCTGTTGTTGCGGGCATAGTCGCCGCTCAGCATGACTTCCACCCGTGAGCCGGTCGGCGCGTAGCGGACCGCACCGCGCAGCGCGAGCACGTCGACGCCGCCCTGGTGCCCGGTCACGCAGTCGTCTGTCGTTACCGTGGCGGCAACGCCGCCCCCTGGATTGACGCAGCCATAATCGAGCAGGTCGAAATAGCCGTCGCGCTGGTCATAGGAGCCCGACACGCGGGCATAGAGTCCGTCGGCAAGAGTAAGGCCACCACTGCCGCGCAGCGTAAACCGGTCGAGACTGCCGACTCCGGCTTCGATAAACCCACCGCCATCTTCGTCAGGCCGGCGGGTAAAAAGCTTGACCGCACCACCGAGCGAATTCTTGCCCGCGAGTGTCCCTTGAGGTCCGCGCAAGACTTCGACCCGCTCCAGATCAACCAGGTCGAGCACGGCGCCAAAGGTGGTGCCGAAGTACACATCGTCGATATAGATGCCGACGCCCGGTTCGAGGGCGAAGCTGGAATCGTCTTGCCCGATGCCACGGATATAGGCAGCCAGCGAATTGGAATTGATAGCACTCGACTGCGACAGATTCACGTTGGGGACGTATTGTCCGACTTCGGCGATGTTGGTCTGACTGCGCGCGTCGAGGGTCTCGGCGGAAATGGCCGAGATGGCAAGCGGGGTATCCTGCAGGCGCTGTTCTCGGAACTGCGCGGTGACAACGATTAAGCCATCCGATTGGGTGTCATCCTGCGCTGCGCTTGATGCCTGCTCCTGCGCGATGGCCGGTGCTGCAAAGCCAAGCGAAAGCGCGATCAGGCTTGCTGTCGATGCAAGGCTGGAGCGAACGAAATGAGCCATATTTGTGATCCTCCCAGACGACCCCATCTGCGGGGGCCTTAGCCGCGGACATTATCTCACAGCGGGACACGCCCCCGTCACGAGAATCTAACGCCGTTCGAATTTATCTAACGCAGTTAGAATTTTATCACAAGCGACTTGTTTTCCGCGGTGATGGTGCGAGAACGCGTCTATAGGGAGACCGCATGATGGCCAGGCGAACGCTGACCAGAGAGATCATCGTTCACGAGGCAATCCAGCTGCTCAAGGAAAGCGGACTTGAGGGATTGAGCATGCGTGCCCTTGCTACCCGACTTCGGGTCCAGGCTCCGACGCTGTACTATCACATCCCGGACAAATCGGCTCTGCTCAACGAGGTTCAGACAACCCTGTTCGAAAGCTGTTTCGACCGGATTGGCCCGTGTGCCACGTGGCAGGAATGGATGCGCAATTTTGGCCGCGCAATTTGGGAAGTGCAGGAAGAGGCACCTTTCACCCCCCAACTTATCCTGAGCACCAGGATCGATGAAGAACACCATGGTCGGACTGTGGCGCGCATTGGGCTCGAACTGGGCCGCTTCGACGCCGATCAAGATCGCCTGCTGTTCGTGCAGTCGGCCGTGCAGGCTGTGGTAACTGGCTGGTCGCTATTCGCTCACGCGCCGCACTCTTCACGGTTGACCCAATTTGTCGACTTCCGCGAGGCTGCGCTCGATAGTGTAGACAAACTGGTGGCTGGCTGGAGCGATCGCGTGGCCGAAATCCCAGAGAGCGTAATGCTCAAAGCGTAACAAAAATCCGCTCTTGCGGGTTCTCATCTCGAATAGCTCAATGTCTTGGCGGCTGCGGATGCGGCAGTCAGAAGGCTAGGGTCAGGACTCATTGATCACAGCCAGTAGCAGACGGTTGCGGCGATAGAGATGGCGGACAGGAAGGTGTGTGCACAGCGGTCGTAGCGTGTGGCGACGCGGCACCAGTCCTTGATCCGGGCGAAGACGTTCTCGATTTTGTGGCGCTGCCGGTAGAGGATTTTGTCGTAGTGGTACTGGACCTTGCGATTTGACCGTTGCGGGATGCAGGGGGTGATGCCGCGTTCGCAGAGTGCCGCGCGGAACCAGTCGCTGTCGTAACCTTTGTCGCCGAGCAGTTCCTTGGCGTTGGGTAGCGCGTCGAGCAGCAGGAAAGCGCCTTTATGGTCGCTCATCTGGCCTTCGGTGAGCAGCAGCATGATAGGCCTGCCTTCACCGTCACACACGGCGTGCAACTTGGAGTTCAGGCCCCCTTTGGTTCGCCCGATACGTCGGGGAAGAGCCCCCCTTTTAACAGGCTGGCGGCAGTCCGGTGCGCCTTGAGGTGGGTCGCGTCGATCATGATCCGCTCGGGCTCGCCTACCTTTCCAGCAATCTCAGCGAAGATGCGGTTGAACACCCCCAACCGGCTCCAACCGATGAAACGGCTGTAGATTGTCTTGTGCGGCCCGTAATCCTTGGGCGCATCGCGCCACATCAGGCCGTGCTTGATCACGTAGATGACCGCCGAAACAATCCGCCGATCATCAACCCTGGGAACTCCATGCGGCAATGGGAAAAACGGCTCGATCCGGCGCATCTGAGCCTCGCTTAGCAAAAACGGTACATCCATCGACAGCGCCTCCTCAACGCCGCCATTGAATCAACCAATCATCCCTCAGGCAAACGATTCAACAGGTCCTGAGACTAGAGCGCAATCTCAATCCGCAAACGGATCGCGCACCAGAATCGTGTCATCGCGCTCCGGGCTGGTCGAAACCGACGCCACCGGGCACTCGATCAATTCCTCGATCCGGCGAATGTACTTGATCGCCTGTGCAGGCAGATCGGCCCACGATCGCGCGCCAACGGTGGAGCCTTCCCAGCCGTCGATTTCCTCATACACCGGCTCGCACGCGGCCTGGTCCTGCGCGCTCGCGGGCAGGTAATCGATCACTTTTCCGCGCAGCTTGTAGCCGGTGCAGATCTTGATCGTCTCGAACCCATCGAGCACGTCGATCTTGGTCAACGCAATGCCGGTGACGCCTGAAAGCGCGCAGGTCTGGCGCACCAGCACGGCATCGAACCAGCCGCAGCGACGCTTCCTGGCAGTTACAGTGCCGAACTCGTGGCCCTTGCGGCCGAGCATCTCCCCCACCTCGTCCTCCAACTCGCTGGGGAACGGGCCAGACCCGACGCGGGTGGTATAGGCCTTGACGATGCCGAGCACGAACCCCGCAGCGCCCGGACCCATGCCAGAACCGCTGGCGACGGTGCCGCTGACGGTGTTGGAGCTGGTGACAAACGGATAGGTGCCGTGATCGACGTCGAGCAAAACCCCCTGCGCACCTTCGAACAGGATGCGCTTGCCGTCCCTCTTGGCCGTGTGCAGCCGCCGCCACACCGGCTGGGCATATTGCAACACGAACGGGGCAATCCCGCGCAGTTCCTCGAGCAAGGCCGCGCGATCGACCGGCGCCTCGCCGAACCCGGCACGCAACGCATCGTGGTGCGCGCACAGCCGGTCCAGTTGCGGATCGAGCTCGTCGAGATGCGCCAGATCGCACACCCGGATGGCGCGGCGGCCGACCTTGTCCTCATAGGCTGGGCCGATGCCGCGTCCGGTGGTGCCGATCTTGCCCGACCCCGCAGCCGCCTCGCGCATACCGTCGAGATCGCGGTGGACGGGGAGGATCAGCGGGCAATTGTCGGCGATGCCGAAGTTTGCCGGGGTGATCGCCACGCCCTGCCCCTCGAGCCGCTCGATCTCGGCCTTCAGCGCCCACGGATCGAGCACCACGCCGTTGCCGATCAGGCTCAGCGTGCCGGTGACGATGCCGCTGGGGAGCAGCGAAAGTTTGTAAGTCGTATTGCCGACAACCAGCGTGTGCCCGGCGTTGTGCCCGCCCTGGAAGCGGACCACCAGATCGGCCCGCGCGGCCAGCCAGTCGACGATCTTGCCTTTGCCCTCGTCGCCCCACTGGGCACCGATCACGGTCACATTGGCCATGGATGAAAGTCCTCACCTGCCCGATGAGTCCGGCTTGCCCTTCGACAGGACTCGGCAAGCGGACGTGTCAGCGCAAGGGACGTTCCCCTTTGCGCCTGAAAGCACCGGCGGGCACCTAACGGCATGGGGCTTAAAGTCAACCGGCGGACCGGTCCGCCTGCGTTAAGCACTGTGGTTCAGGTTGGTGAAAACCGAATGTCGGCACAGCGGCCGCCGGGTCGCGCCGACGGAGAATGACCATGCGCAAGTTCGCCATTGCCCTGCTGGCTGTCAGCGCCGTGCTGGCGGTGACGGTCCACCCGGTCAGCACCATTGCCCAATCGCGCCGCGCCGCGCGGGCCGATCCGGCCATGCAGACGCTGGCTTACGGCAACGACCGGTTGCAGTCGCTCGATTACTGGGCGGGCGAGACGGCCAATGCGCCGCTGGTGGTATTCGTCCACGGTGGCGGGTGGAAACGCGGCGACAAGACCATGATGCGCGGGTCAGACAAGCTGGAGCATTGGCGCTCACTTGGCTATGCGGTCGCCTCGATCGACTACCGGCTGGTGCCCGATGCCACGGTGGAACAACAGGGTGCCGACGTGGCCAACGCGGTCGCTTACCTGCGGACCAATGCCGCGCGTCTGGGCTTCGACCGCGGTCGCATCGCGCTGGTCGGCCACAGCGCGGGCGCGCATCTGGTGGCTTTGGTCGGCACCGATCCGCAGTACTTTCGCGCCGCTGGGCTGTCGCTGGATGACGTGCGCGGGATCGTGCCATTGGACGGTGCGGCTTATGACGTGGCCGACCAGATGGGCGAGAACGCGCGGCTGATGGGCAATACCTATGAACAGGCCTTCGGCACCGATCCGACCCGGCAACGGGCCTTGTCGCCCACGCTTCACTCCGCCGCGCCAAATGCGCCCGCCTTCCTGATCCTGCACGTGCAGCGCGAGGACGGAGCGCGGCAAAGCCAGGCGCTTGGCGCGGCGTTGTCAGCTGCCGGAACTCCCGCCACGGTGCAGGGCTTTGCCGGACGCGGCTTGCGCGGGCACATGCAGATCAATCGTCAGCTGGGCGACCCCGAATACCCGGCAACGCCAGTGGTCGACGCTTTCCTGGCGCGGATTTTCCGCTAACCCCGGAAAGCATGAAAACCCGTCTGAGCATTTGCCAACGCAAGGCGCGCTATAGTTCCCCGACTGAGGCGATGGCGGCGGCGCAGGCTTCCGGACTGGTGCTGCGCGCCTATCGCTGCGAGCGGTGCTTCGGCTATCACCTGACCAGCCGCACCAAGGGCAGGCGCGTGCCCGATTGGGAGCGTGCCAAGTGGGCTGATCTGCGATAAGGGCGCGCGCATGGAGACGCCGCTCATCCACGTTGCCGCGCTGTATCAGTTCACGCGCTTTCCCGTTCGCGAGGCGGTGCGCGAGCCGCTGCTCGCGTTGTGCGTGGAGAACGGCGTCAAAGGCACTCTACTGGTGGCACACGAGGGGCTGAACGGGACCATCGCGGGCAGCGCGCAAGGGCTCGAAACGGTCATCGCGCACATCCGCACACTGCCCGGCTGCGCGGATATTGCCGTAAAATGGTCCAGCGCCAGCGCCATGCCGTTCGGCAAGATGTTGGTGAAGCTGAAGCGCGAAATCGTCACCATGGGCGTGCCCGACGTGGACCCGATCGCGCTGGCGGGCACCTACGTCGATCCGGCCGACTGGAACGCGCTGATCGCCGATCCCGGCACGGTGGTGATCGACACCCGCAACGATTACGAGGTCGCGCTAGGCCAGTTCGAAGGCGCCATCGATCCGCGGACCGCCAGCTTCCGCGATTTCCCCGCATGGTTCCGCGCGAACCGCGACCAGTTGGGCGAGACCCCGCGCGTTGCCATGTACTGCACCGGCGGCATCCGCTGCGAAAAGGCGACCGCTTTTCTCAAGGCCGAGGGCGTCGAGCAGGTGTTCCACCTGAAGGGCGGCGTGCTCAAATACCTGGAGGATGTTCCCGAGGAGGAAAGCCTGTGGCGCGGCGGCTGTTTCGTGTTCGATGATCGGGTGACGCTGGGCCACGGGCTGGCGACGGGCGATCTACAATTGTGCCGCGCCTGCCGCTGTCCGATCTCCGAAGCAGACCGCACCTCACCCCTGTTCGCGGAAGGCGTATCCTGCCCCCATTGCTACGCCACCCGGACCGACGACCAGCGCGCCCGCTATGCCGAACGCCAGCGGCAGATGGAGCTGGCCCGCAAACGCGGAGAGGAGATCGTCGGGGAGAAGGTTGCGAAGTAACGAACGCTGCTGCTGTTACAGCGCCTGAACCCCGCCATCGCGCAGCACGTGGTCGCAGCCAAGCGCGCGAGCCTCGTCGGCCTCGCCCAGCGCTTCCACGGTGCGCCAGCCCTCGCCGCGCAGCATGGCAGCAAGGTGCCGGTCATGCCCCAACGGCAGAAACACCTTGTGGCCCAGGTTCTCGTCGGCCTTGACCGCTTCGACCAGTTCTTCGGGATAGAGCGAGAAGCCGGTGGCCACTTCGCTGCTGCCACCGATGCGGTAAGTGCCACCCCGTCCCAGCGTGCCGCGCACGCCATCGGCAAACAGCGTGAAGCCGAACCAGGTCTGGTATTCGAAGCCATGCCGCTCGGTGGGATCGAGCGTGAGCCGCGCCCGGCCGCTGACGCGTGCGGCGATCTGGCGCAGGCCCTTGATCAGGTCGGCCAGCGAGCCGCCGGAGTCGAGCGCGGCCAGCTGGGCGACCGCGCTCTCGAATTCGCCGGTGGCATAGAGCAAGGGCAGGTAAGCCGCGCCGCCAGCATCCTTCAGTCCGCCCGCGTCCTTGGCATCGAGCTCACGCCGGACCGCCTCGCGCTGGTCGGGGTCGAGCGGGAATTGCCCCGCCGCCAGCGTATCGACAAGGTCGGGCAGAGTAAAATCGACCGAAATGCCCGTCGCGCCTGCCGCTTCGAGTGCGGCGATGGCCAGTTCGACCACCTCGCCCGCTGCCGCCGCGCTGTCGTTGCCGATCAGCTCGGCGCCGATCTGCAGATTCTCGCGGCGCGGCTCCAGTTGATCGCCGGCGATCTTGACCACTTGCCCGGCGTAACACAGCCGCAGGGGTCGCGCCGTTTGCGACAAGGCGGTGGCGGCAATGCGGCTGACCTGCGCGGTCATGTCGCTGCGCAAGGCGAGCGTGCGCAGGCTCTTGGGATCGACGAAGCGGAACATGTGCCGCGTGAGCAGCCCATCCATCCGCGCCGCCATGCTCTTCTCGAACTCGATCAGCGGCGGGCGCACGCGGTCATAGCCGTGGGCGCGCATTACCGCCATGGCATCGCGCTCGATCCGCGCGGCAGCGGCGGCGCTTTGCGGCAGGCGGTCTTCAAGGCCCTCCGGGAGCAGGTCTGACGTTGGATCGTTCATGGTGAGCCTGTCCCTACCCGCCTCGGCAAATGCATGAAACCCCCCTCGTCATCCCCGCGAAAGCGGGAATGGCGAGGTTTTTTGGGTGGGTCCCTCAGAAACTCAGCGGCTGCACCCGCTTGACGTTGCGCACCTGGCAGATTTTGTCGATCAGGTCCTGCGGGACCTTGGTGTCGACGCTGAGCAGCAGGATCGCCTCGCCACCGGCTTCGCGGCGACCCAGGTGGAAGGTGCCGATATTGATGTCGGCCTCGCCCAGGATCGCGCCGACCGAGCCGATGAAGCCCGGCATGTCCGTGTTCGAGATGTACAGCATCTGCCCTTCGAGATCGGCCTCGATCGAGATGCCGAACATCTCCACCAGCCGCGGGGCACCGTTGGAGAACAGCGTGCCGGCGACCGAACGGCTGCCCTGGCTGGTCTCGACCGTGACGCGCAGCAGCGTGTGGTAAATGCCCTCGCGCTCGTTGCGGATCTCGCGCACCTGCATGCCGCGCTCCTTGGCCAGGAACGGCGCGTTGACCATGTTCACCGTGGACGAATAGCGCTTCATCAGGCCCGCCAGCACCGCACCCACGATCGGCTTGTTGTTAAGCTGGGCCGCCGCGCCTTCGGTCTCGATGGAGATCTTCGCCAGGTCTCCATGCGCCAGCTGGCCCACCAGCGAGCCGAGCTTTTCGGCCAGCGCCATATAGGGGCGCAGCTTGGGCGCTTCCTCGGCGCTGAGCGACGGCATGTTAAGCGCGTTGGTGACGCCGCCGTTGACGAGGAAATCGGCCATCTGTTCGGCCACCTGCAAGGCCACGTTGACCTGCGCTTCGTTGGTCGAAGCGCCCAGGTGCGGGGTGCAGATGAAGTTGGGGGTGCCGAACAGCGGGTGGTCCTTGGCCGGCGGCTCCTCGGCAAACACGTCGAGCGCGGCGCCTGCGACCTGCCCCGAATCGAGCGCCTCCTTCAGCGCCACTTCGTCGATCAGCCCGCCGCGCGCACAGTTGACGATGCGCACGCCCTTCTTGCACTGCGCCAGCCGTTCACGGCTGATGATGTTGCGCGTCTCGTCGGTCAGCGGGGTGTGCAACGTAATGAAGTCGGCCCGCTCGATCAGCGCGCCAAGGTCCACCTTCTCCACGCCCATTTCCACGGCGCGCTCGGGCGTCAGGAACGGGTCATAGGCGATGACCTTCATCTTCAGGCCCAGCGCGCGGCTGGCGACGATCGAGCCGATGTTGCCCGCGCCGACAAGGCCGAGCACCTTGCTGGTCACTTCCACGCCCATGAAATCGTTCTTCGGCCATTCGCCCGCTTGGGTGCGGCGGTCGGCGGCGGGAATCTGGCGGGCGAGCGCCATGATCATCGCGATGGCGTGCTCGGCGGTGGTGATCGAGTTGCCGAACGGGGTGTTCATCACCACAATGCCCTTGGAGCTGGCATGCGGGATATCGACATTGTCGACACCGATGCCGGCGCGACCGATGACCTTGAGGCTGGTCGCGGCATCGAGCACGTCGGCAGTCGCCTTGGTGGCCGAGCGGATCGCGAGACCATCGTACTGGCCGATGCAGGCGATCAGCTCGTCCTTGGTCATGCCGGGCTTCACGTCCACATCGCAGCCGCGCTCCTGAAAGATGCGGGCGGCGTTGGGATCCATCTTGTCGGAAATGAGGACTCTGGGCTTGGTCATGGTGACCTCCGTATGTGCCGGTTGCGCCAACGGTTTTCGGGCGCGGACTGGCGATAAATGGCAAAAATGAGGGGTGGCAGGCCCCGCACCGCGCGGGGCCTGCCAGTTCAGCGGATCAGAGCTGGCCAGCCTTGAGCTGGTGATAGGCCCAGTCGATCCACGGCAGCAGACGCTTTACGTCCTCCTGCTCCACGGTCGCGCCGCACCAGATGCGCAGCGAAGGCGGGGCATCGCGGTAGCCGTTGAAGTCATAGCCGATGCCCATTTTCTCGAGCGTGCCGGCGATCTTCTTGGGCACGTTGGTCTGGTCTTCAGCCGAGAGGCTCTCGTACCACTCACCCTGGAACACCATGCACACGCCGGTGTTGGTCCGCATCGCGGGATCGGCCACCATGTTGCGCAGGTAGTCCTTCGATTCGATGAAATCGAACACCGCCTGGGCATTGGCATTGGAGCGGGCGAACAGCGCCTGCCGGCCACCAATGGACTTGGCCCATTCCAGCGCAGCGATATAGTCCTCGGTCGCCAGCAGCGACGGGGTGTTGATCGTGCTGCCTTCGAAGATGGCGCGGTCAAGCTTGCCCTTCTTCTTCACGCGGAACAGCTTGGGCAGCGGCCACTCGGGATCGTAGCTTTCGATTCGCTCGATCGCCTTGGGGCTGAGGATCAGCATGCCGTGCTGCGCTTCGCTGCCCATCACCTTCTGCCACGAATAGGTGGTGGCATCGAGCTTGGCCCAGTCCATTTCCATCGCGAAGACGGCGCTGGTGGCATCGTTGATCGCCAGCCCGCTGCGGCCGGGGGCCAGCCAGTCGGTGTTGGGGATCTTGGCGCCGCTGGTGGTGCCGTTCCAGGTGAAGACAACGTCGTTGTCTTGCGGGATCTGCGAGAGATCGGGAATTTCGCCGTAACCGGCTTCGAGCACCTGCAGGTCGGGCAGCTTCAGCTGCTTGGCGGCGTCCTGAATCCACACGTTGCCGAAGCTTTCCCACGCGGCGACAGTGGCCGGGCGCTGACCCAGCATGGTCCACATCGCACATTCGAGCGCGCCGGTGTCCGAACCCGGCATGATGCCAACGAGGTAATCGTCGGGCACGCCCAGCAATTCCTTGCTCAGGTCGATGGCGTACTTCAGGCGGCCTTTGGGATAGGACGCGCGGTGTGAACGGCCGAGGCTTTGGGTGTTGATCTTGTCCAGCGACCAGCCAGGAAACTTGGCAGTGGGACCGGAAGAAAAGAACGGGCGCTCCGGACGGAGCGTGGGTTCGGTACTCATACTGTATTCTCTCCTTGCAGAGAGCTCGCGCGGCGTTGGGACCGCGTGGCCCGGCGGCGGCTCTAGAGACGTGCGGGGTTTAGTCAAGCGCGATTAAGGATGCTCGTGTGAATTGGCATTCCGCCATCAGTACTGGCTGCAAGGCAAGATTTTGCCGCACCGGCAAGATGTTGCCGCGCTGTTAACCACAAGGCTTCGAGCAAGTTTAACCACGCATAAGCAATGACGCCAATATGAAGCAGATCGTCACCCTCCTCGCCGCCTGCAGCCTGCTGTCGGCCTGTTCCGTGGTTCCGGCCAGCGTGGCGCAGGGAGGATCGAGCCGCACCAGCTCGCCGGGCGGCGCAGTGGTTGCCGCGCGGGCCCCCGCCATGACGCAGCGTCCGGTGGCGGTTGCGCCCCAACAAGGTCAATGCCTCGCCGAATTGAACCACGCCGGCGCGCAATTCACCCCGGTGGTGGACAACTATTTCGGCAACGGCTGCAGCACTGTCGGTACCGTCCAGCTGGCAGCATTGACCAGCGACAGCGGCCATATGTCGCTGGGCAACATCGGCCCGGTGCAGTGCGCCGTGGGCAGCGCGCTGGCCGCCTGGGCCCGCTTCGGGGTTGACCGCGCCGCACGCCAGTTGCTCGGCTCGCCATTGCAAAGGATCGAGACGTTCGGGTCCTATTCGTGCCGCAACGTCGCCGGATCGCAGCGCCGCTCGGCCCATGCGACGGCGGGCGCGATCGACATTTCCGCTTTCGTGCTGGCCGATGGTCGACGGATCACCGTGGCGGGCGACTGGCAGAGCGGGTCGGCGGAGGCAAAAGAATTCCTGCGCGCCGTTCAGCGCAGCGCGTGCCGCCGGTTCGATACCGTACTGGGCCCCGAATACAACGCGGCGCACCACGATCACCTGCACCTGGAGGGTGTGATCGAGGGCAACTCGTTCTGCCGCTAAGGCACCGCCATCCGGCCTGACACTTATTCGGCGATGCGCATCACCGGGATCTCTGCCGGTGGAACGGGCGAACGCGCGGTCGCGTCGCCCTCGATACGGGCTTCCAACCGCAAGCGCACGGCATCGGCTGCATGCGTTGCGCCGAGCTTGTCCATCATGTTGGCGCGGTGGATTTCCACGGTGCGCGGGCTGATTTCCAGCGCCCGGGCAATGGCCTTGTTCGAGCATCCCTCGCTCAACCAGTCGAGCACCTCGCGCTCGCGGCGGGAGAGCATGCCAAGACGCTGGCGCGCTTCGATCAGGCGGCGGCGCGCTTCGCCGTGACGACCCCCGTCCGATGCAACGTGGGCAGCCATGCGGGCGAATTCCTCGCGGGTCAGCGGCAGGCGCAGGTAATCGAGAGCCCCGGCGCGGATTGCCTGGACCACATCGTCCACGTCGGGATCGTTGCTGGCGGCAATCACCGACAGCCAGATGCCCGCCTCTCCCAGCCGGTCGAGCAGGCGATCGACCCCGCCGACCAGCACGTTCTGGCAAGCGATGATCACCCCGTCGCGCGGATGGCTGTCGATCAGTTCCGCGAGATCGGAATAGACTTCCGCGTGGTGGCCCAGCTCGAAAGCGAGGCGGGAATGTTCGGCACGCAGCCGGCTGTCGCCGCCGGTGATATGAAGTTTGAGGCGCTGTTCCATGGTTAACGGCAATGCGCTCAACCGGGCGGCCTGGCGCGCACAGGTGCCACCAGAACCAAGCAAAATTACGGGGTCGGACGAGTGAAAGGCGCAGAAATCCATGGCGAAATTCCATCCATATCGGAGTGGAATTCAGGATAACCCCGCATGTTGCGAATACTTAATCCGCTGGAAATAAGGGCAAATACCTAGCTTGCTCCACCGCGCGCTATCGCAGCTCTGCGGCAAGCGATGCCGCCGCCGATCGCAGGAGGCATCGCGAATAGCAGCGATGCACTCCGGTCAGCGCGGCAAATATCATTCGATCGAGACGGCTCGCCTGAGGCATCACCGCCGATCCAAACCGCAGCTGAGTGCCGTTGCCCATTGGCACGACCATCAGCCACGACCGTGTGCGTTGTTTAAAATCGCACAGCAGGATTTCGTGCTTGGCCCGCGCCTCCACCGTCCATGCGGAAAAGGCCTGCGTGCGACCCTCGGCCAGCGCCGCCACTTCGTCGCTGCCAGCTGGACGGTGCAGCAAAGCGCCGATCACCCACCGCTCAGGCCGAAAAGCGCGTGAATTGTAGAATGCCGCCAGATACTGGCTCAGCGTGACCGGCCGATCGACAAGCGCGACGAAACAATCGGTGTAGGCCCCCTGCTCCCGGTAGCGTGCGAGCTGGGAGCCGGCAGGCACCTCGACTGCGGCCACACAGCCAAGGCGGATCACACCTTCGTGTCGGTAAAGCTGTAATCCGGCAGCGAGTGGAAGGCGTTCTTCAGCGCGTTGCTCCAGCCGTTCGAAATGGCCACGAAATAGGGATCGTCGGCCTCGATCCGCCGCTCGTGCACCGGGTCGAAATTGTCGCGCTCCAGCACCAGCGAATCGAGCGGCAGACCGACGGAAAGGTTGGCCTTCAGCGTCGAATCGAAGCTGACCATCAGCAGCTTCACTGCGTCCTCGAAGCTCATGTCGCGATCATAGCCGCGGATCAGGATCGGGCGGCCGTACTTGGTCTCGCCGATCTGGAAGAACGGCGTGTCAAAGCTCGCCTCGATGAAGTTGCCTTCCGGATAGATCAGGAACAGCCGCGGCTCCATTCCGGCGATCTGGCCGGCGAGGATGACACTGGCGGTGAAGCGTCCGGTGGCAGAGGGGCCGTTGACGGTCTGGCTCTGCTGCACCGTTTCGCGCAGCAGCTTGCCCACTTCAACCGCCACCTGGAACATGGTTGGCAGTTCCAGCAGCGAGTTTTGCCGCTGGGCGGGCAGCTTCGAGCGCTCGGCCAGCTTGCTGATTACCGCTTGCGTGGTGGCGAGATTACCCGCCGTCATCAGCGCGATCACCCGCTCACCCGGCACGCTCCAGCGGAACATCTTGCGGAATACCGAGATGTTGTCGACGCCCGAATTGGTGCGGGTGTCGCTCATCAACACCAGCCCCTTGTCGAGGATCATTCCCACACAATAGGTCATTGCCCTGCCCCGTATCCGTTGGCCGACCCGTACAGCCGCTCCCCCTATTGTTCCATGAATTGCTGTTGCACCGCCAGCACAACATGCAAGCTTTCCACCACCCCGCCAAAACTGATGCCGGTGACGGGCGCCGCATCACGGTAATCGCGGCCGGTGGCAACGCGCACATAGCGCGGATCGGGGCAGATCTGGTTGGAGATATCGAACCCGACCCAGCCCAGACCTTCGACGAAGGCTTCCGCCCAGGCGTGGGTGGCTTCCTGGTCCACCCGGTCGTCCATCATCAGGTAACCGCTGACGTACCGCGCGGGCACCTCCATCGCGCGGGCGGCGGCGATGAACACGTGGGCATGGTCCTGGCATACGCCCGATCCATTGGCCAGCGCCTCTTCCGCCGTGGTATCCACCTTGGTCGTGCCAGTGATATAATCGACCTGCTCGCGCACTGCGGCAGACAACTGGTGCATGGCCGCCAACGCATCGCCGCCGCGCCGGTCAACCTGGCCCAGCAACTGACGCACCCGCGCGCCGGGGCGGGTCAGTTGCGTGTGGTTGAGGAATGACCACAGCGGCAGATGCCCGGCGTGCTGGCCGATGATGCCGGCCTTGTCCTCGGTCTCGACCGTGCCAGCGCAAGTCACCACCACGTCCAGCGCGCCCGGCTCGACCGCTATCAGCGTGACGTGGTTGTGGTTCTGGTCGTCGTAAGCCAGCTCCTCCACCGCGCCCTGGTATTCCATGCGCCAGTCGAGGATCTTCTGACCCTGAGTGGCCTTGGGCGTCAGCCGCAAGCGCTGCACGCCGTGCATGACGGCGTCGGAAAAGCGATAACTGGTGGTGTGGCTGATGGCGAGGCGCATGGTCGGTGTCGGCTCCGCTGCTGTCAGGCGAGGAAACGGTATTCGCGGGCGATGGCATCGGCAAGCGTGGCGTTGAGGCCGATGAACTTGACGATGAATTCGTGCAGTCCGTGCTCGAATATCTGCTCCACGGTGCGGTTCTCCAGCAACTCGTCCACCTTGGCCAGCGCCTCGTGCGCCAGACCCGTGCGGCCACGCAACCGCGCCAGTGCGGACAGGTTCTCGTGCATTGCCAGACGGCAGAACTGCAAGCTGCGCGGAAACCGCTCATCAAGAATCAGGAACTCGGCAATCGAGCGCGCATCCATTCGCCCGGCATTAAGCCACGAATAGGCCCGCTCACCCGACAGCGAGCGCAGCACGTTGTCCCATTGGCCGGTGTCGAGCGCAGTGCCGACATAAGACAGGCTGGGCAGCAGCAGGAAGTATTTCACATCGAGGATGCGCGCGGTGTTGTCAGCGCGCTCCATGAAGGTGCCGCAACGCGAGAACGCATAGATCTCGTTGCGCAGCATCGACCCGTGGGTCGCCCCGCGCGCCAGTGTCGATTCGCGACGGATGGCGCCCAGCACGTTGTCCAGATTGCCTTCGCGCACCGGGCGGCTGAGCAGCTCGTTGAGGTTCATCCAGCCTTCGTTGATCGATTCCCACACCTCGCGGGTGATCGCCGAGCGGCAAATGCGGGCATTGGTGCGCGCCTTCTCGAACATCGACAGCACGCTGCGCGGATTGGTCTTGGCCCGCAACACGAAGTCGCATACCTGCGCCCCGCTGTAATTGCTGTAATGCGTGTCATAGGCCTGGATCAGCCCGAGCGTTTTCAGAACCGAGCGCCATTCCTGCGTCGCTTCGTCAGTACCGCGGGTCAGCGCCATGCGGTGCCCGGCGGCCAGCAGGCGCGCGGTGTTCTCCGCCCGCTCGAGATAGCGGTAAAGCCAGAAGATGCCGTTGGCGACGCGGCTGAGCATCGGGCGATGGACCTCAGTCATCGAGCACCCAACTGTCCTTGGTGCCACCACCCTGGCTGGAATTGACCACCAGCGAGCCGTTCTTCAACGCCACCCGCGTCAAGCCGCCGGGGGTGATCTCCACCCCGTCGGGCGAGCACAGCACGAAGGGCCGCAAGTCCACATGGCGCGGGGCGAGGCCTTTGCTGGTGAAGATCGGGCAGGTGCTCAGCGCCAGCGTTGGCTGGGCGATGTAGTTGTCGGGCTTGGCCACCAGCTTGGCGCGGAACGTCTCCAGCTCCTTCTTCGAACTGGTCGGGCCGATCAGCATGCCATAGCCGCCCGATCCGTGGACTTCCTTGACCACCAGCTCGGCCAGGTTGTCGAGCACATAGGCCAGGCTGTCCTTCTCGGCGCAGCGCCAGGTCTGCACATTGGGCAGTAACGGCTTCTCGCCAGTGTAGAACTGGACGATCTCGGGCATGAACGAATAGATCGCCTTGTCGTCCGCCACCCCGGTGCCCGGCGCATTGGCAATGGTGATGCGGCCCGCGCGGTAGACATCGAATATGCCCGGCACACCCAGTACTGACTTGGGATTGAAGGTCAGCGGATCGAGGTAATCGTCGTCGACCCGGCGATAGAGCACATCTATCGGGCGGAAGCCGTCGGTGGTGCGCATCTGCACCCGTCCATCGATCACGCGCAGATCGCTGCCTTCGACCAGTTCGGCGCCCATCTGGTCGGCCAGGAAGGCATGCTCGAAATAGGCCGAATTGAAGATCCCCGGCGTCAGCACGGCGATCGTCGGGCGCGGCCCCGCGCAATCGGGCGCGCAGGCTGCCAGGCTGGCCGCAAGTTGACGCGGATAGTCCGAGATCGGCCGCACCTTGGCCCGGGTGAACAGTTCCGGGAACATGGCCATCATCGTCTCGCGGTTCTCCAGCATATAGGAGACGCCGGAGGGGGTGCGGGCATTGTCTTCCAGCACCATGAATTCGTCAGGCCCGGTTCGCACCAGGTCAACCCCGACGATGTGGGTATAGACCCCGCCCGGCGGCGTGAAGCCGACCATCTGCGGCAGCCACGTGGTGTTGTTACGCAGCAGCCGCAGCGGCAGCGTGCCCGAGCGGATGATCTCCTGCCGATGGTACAGATCGTGGATGAAAGCGTTGAGCGCGCGCACCCGCTGCTCGATCCCGCGCGACACCCGCCGCCACTCAGCTCCCGAGATGATCCGTGGGACCATGTCGAACGGGATCAACCGTTCCTCGGCATCGTCCTGGCCATAGACATTGAAGGTGATGCCGGTGCGGCGGAACACGCTTTCAGCCTCGGCACCCTTGCGGCGCAACAGCGTCGGATCTTGCTGGTCGAGCCACTGGCAGTATTCGCGATAGGCAGGGCGCACGGAGCCATCGGGCGCGTGCATCTCGTCAAATTTATCAGCCGTGGTTGCGTTCATTGCCATCTATTCTTGCCGCAATGCAGCATGGCACGAATATGACCTGTGTCAAAGACCTGATTACACAAGATGTCGAAGGGGACTGAAAGGGCCCTATAAGAGGTCAGTCGGCGTCGAGTTCCTCGGCCACCGCGCGGATCGCTTCGGGCGAATTGGAAAAGCCCATGTGCGAACAGCGCAAGGCCCGCGCCTTGTCGCGCTCGCCCGGCTGGCCGCAAGCGCTGCGCGCTGCCACAACCCCATCGCGCGGGCTCCACAAGGCGATCGTCTGCACCGGCGGCTTGGCGGCCATGTCGATCGGCAACGGTGGCTGGTCCACCGGATAGCCGGTGATCAACTGGTACAGCCGCCAGACATTGTTCGAATAGGGCGTGTGACTGAACGGCGATCCCATGGTGATCACCCGCGCCACCGCCTCGGGATGCAGCTTGGCCACTTCGCGGGCGAAGATTCCGCCCAGGCTCCACCCCACCAGCATCACCGGCTGCTCATGCCGCTGCGCCACGTCGACCACCCGCTGCGCCACCAGCGCCACGTTTTCCGGCGTCGCGCCGAAGTTGAACCCCGTGCCCCAGCGTTTGACCACGTGCCCCGCCTCTTCCAGCCGCTCGGCCATATAGCGCATACGGATGGGATGGGTGCCGAAGCCGGGCATCAGGATCACCACTCGCGGACGTTCGGCCTTGGGCAGGTGCAGCGGCGGTCGCATGCGCCGCAGGGCAGGCTCCAGCACGGACAGCGACTCGGCCAGGAACAGCTGCTGCGACGGGCGCGAGGCATGTTCGGGCGGCTGCCCGCCGAACAGACTGACGCGGCGCTGCACCGCATCGGAAAACAATCCGAGCGTGGCCGAAGCGGTGGCCACGGCGCTGGGTTTTGTCCCGCTATATTTCGCTTCGGTGACGTTCATGGGCTTACCGTAACAAATCTGCCTTGTTCTGGCATGAACGATCTACTGGGGGACATATTTCCGCCGCTAATTCACTCCGGGTGACGGAGCTGGCGCAGCACACTCCCCGATCCGCTCGTTCGTCACGGTCATGGCGATGGTCTGCTCGCCGCCGGGAATCGCCGGGCCGTGCTGCACAATGTGCAGGTCCATACGGCTCGCCGCAGCGCTGGCAGTGCCGGTCATGGCCATGCGACTGGTTGTGTCGCCGGGGCCGGAACAGGCGACTGTGGCGGCCATTTCGCCGCCGTCAGCGGAGAACTGTTCGATCTGGCAGCTGCCCTCGTTCAGCCCTCGCACCAGCGCCAGCCAGCCTTCCTCGGCATCGGCGGCGGTCAGGCAATGTTCGGCTACCGATGGCGCCACTCCGCCCAGCCGCGCGCGCATTGCCGCCGCCTCCTGCGGGCTGGCCTGTGGCAAATCGTAATCGGTCAGTCGCGTGGTGCTGCGATAGAGGCCCGGCTGAGGGGCAGGCAGGCTGGCGGCGCTGGCGAGGATCTGGTCCTCGCCCGGCGGGTCGGGGGTGCAGGCCGCCAACGCAGTCGCGCAAGCGGCCCACACGATTAATCGGTGAGAGCGTCTTACGCGCACTCCCCAATCCGTTCGGTCACCATATGCATGCGGATCGTCGCCTCACCCGCTTGCGGGATCTGCGTCTTGAACGAGGTTTCCACGTCGGATCCGGTCTCGGACATCGTGCCGGTCATGGTCACTTCGCCCGACATGCCTTGTCCCGTGGGGCACGACAACGCGGCGTCGAACTGCCCGCCGTCCATATCGAAGCGCGAGACGGTGCAATTGCTCTCGGCCATATTCTTCAGCATGTCCTCGCGCGAGGTGTTCGCCTGCTCAGGCGTGAGGCACGATTCGGTCGCTTCCATTGCGCCTTCAGAAAAAGCGCTGCGCATCATTTCGGCCACTTGCGGCGGCGCGCCGGGCAGTTCGAAGGCGACCAGTTCCGCCGTGGTGCGATACTTGCCCGGTTGCGGCATGGGGCCATCGGCCATCGCCTCGGCCATGTCCTCGGCAGCGGTGGCATCGGGCGTGGCGGCTTCCTCTTCGCTGCTGCTGCCGCAAGCTGCCACTGTGAAAGCCGCGCACAGCGGCAGGATCAGGCGATAGCGCATAGTCGATTCCCCAAGGTTACCGGGCCACGGTCGGCCCCATTCGATAAGAACAGGTTACCAAGCCCCTCGGCTGCTGCCAATGCGATTGCGTTGAGCTGCCATTGTCCCCATATGTTCCACCATGGCCGAACTCGTAATCCGACGCGGACTGGAAGAACCCGACACTTCCGGCACCTTCACCCCGCACAAGCCCTTGCGCCCCGACAAGAGCATGGGCGGTCGTCCGTTCAAGCTGGTGTCTGAATACCAGCCGGCGGGCGACCAGCCGACCGCGATTGCCGAACTGGTCGAGGGCGCGCGCGCTGGCGACAAGACGCAGGTGCTGCTGGGTGTGACCGGCAGCGGCAAGACCTTCACCATGGCCAAGGTGATCGAGGAGCTGCAACGCCCCGCCCTGATCCTCGCCCCCAACAAGATCCTGGCCGCGCAGTTATACGGCGAATTCAAGAGCTTCTTTCCCGAGAACGCGGTCGAGTATTTCGTCTCCTACTACGACTACTACCAGCCCGAAGCCTACGTCCCCCGCTCGGACACCTACATCGAGAAGGAATCGAGCGTTAACGAGGCGATCGACCGGATGCGCCACAGCGCCACCCGCTCGCTGCTCGAACGCGACGACGTGATCATCGTCGCCTCGGTCAGCTGCCTTTACGGCATCGGTTCGGTCGAGACCTATTCGGCGATGATCTTCGACCTCAAGAAGGGTGATACGCAGGACCAGCGCGAGATCATCCGCAAGCTGGTGGCGCTGCAATACAAGCGCAATGATGCCGCCTTCGCGCGCGGCAATTTCCGCGTGCGCGGCGACAGCCTGGAGATCTTCCCCAGCCACTACGAAGACATGGCCTGGCGGATCAGCTTCTTCGGCGACGAGATCGAGGCAATCAGCGAATTCGACCCGTTGACCGGCACCAAGGGCGCGAGCCTGGACAAGGTGCGCGTCTATGCCAACAGCCACTATGTCACCCCCGGCCCGACGATGAAGCAGGCCGCCGAGGCAATCCGTTTCGAGCTGACCGAGCGACTGAAGGAACTGCACGCCGAGGGCCGCCTGCTCGAAGCGCAGCGGCTGGAACAGCGCACCCAGTTCGATCTTGAGATGATCGCCGCCACCGGCTCTTGCGCGGGGATCGAGAACTACAGCCGCTTCCTGACGGGGCGCCTGCCGGGCGAGCCACCGCCCACGCTGTTCGAATACCTGCCCGAAAACGCGCTGCTGTTCGTCGACGAGAGCCACCAGACCGTGCCGCAGGTCGGCGCCATGGCCAAGGGCGACCACCGCCGCAAGCTGACGCTGGCCGAATACGGCTTCCGTCTGCCCAGCTGCATCGACAACCGCCCCTTGCGCTTCAACGAATGGGACGCGATGCGCCCGCAAACCTTCGCCGTTTCTGCCACGCCCGGCAGCTGGGAAATGGACCAGACCGGCGGCGTATTTGCCGAACAGGTGATCCGCCCCACCGGGCTCATCGATCCGCCGGTGGAAATCCGCCCGGTGGAGGACCAGGTGCAGGACTGCATCGTCGAGGCAAAGAAGGTCGCCGCGCTCGGCTATCGCACGCTGGTCACCACGCTGACCAAGCGCATGGCCGAGGACCTGACCGAGTTCATGCACGAACAGGGCGTGCGCGTGCGCTATATGCACAGCGACGTGGAGACCCTCGAACGCATCGAGCTGATCCGCGACCTGCGCATGGGCGTCTACGACGTGCTGATCGGCATCAACCTGTTGCGCGAAGGGCTCGACATCCCGGAATGCGGGCTGGTGGCCATTCTGGATGCCGACAAGGAAGGCTTCCTGCGATCCGAAACGTCGTTGATCCAGACCATCGGCCGCGCCGCGCGCAATGTGGATGGCAAGGTAATCCTCTATGCCGACCGCATTACCGGTAGCATGGAGCGGGCGATGGCCGAAACCGACCGCCGCCGCGAGCGGCAGCACGAATTCAACGAAGCCAACGGCATCACGCCGACCACGATCAAGCGGCAGATCCAGGATATCGTCGCCCACACCGCCAGCCGCGATGGCGTGCTGGTGGAAATCGACGCCGAAGGGGCCAACAACCTCGTCGGCCACAACCTGCGCGCTTACATCGAGGATCTGGAAAAGAAGATGCGCAACGCTGCGGCCAACCTGGAGTTCGAGGAAGCCGGCCGCCTGCGCGACGAGATCAGGCGACTGGAAGCCGACGAGTTGGGCCTGCCTGCCCCGCACGCACAGTCAAAAGCACCGATGGTGGGCCGCAGCAACGAAGGACGGCCCGGCACGCGCAAGGGCAAGTACGGGAAGGTGCAGAAGAAGTGGGGCAAGTGAGGGCGGCGCTGCTGCTCGCCGTCTTGCTGCTCGCCGGCTGCGACCGGGGCGAACCGGTGCAGCGGGTGGAATTGAGCGATCATCCGGTCGCCACACCGGTGGTGATGGCGCAATCGCCCGATACCACCAATGCCGCTTGGCAAGTTGCGCGGGGTGGGCAAGCGCTGACCTATGGCAACCCGGGTGGCAAGGTGTTGCTCACCCTCGCCTGCGATCCTGCCACCGCTCCGCCCAAACTCACCGTGATCCGCCACGCACCTGCACTGCCCGGCCAGAAGGCGCTGTTCCCGGTGATCGGCAACGGCATGCGCAGCCGTTTCCCGGTCGATGCTGCGCTGGCCGAAAACGAATGGCGCTGGCAGGTTACCTTGCCCGCCGATGACGTGCAGTGGGACGTATTCAGCGGATCGCGCCAGCTGCTCGCCACGCTGCCCGGCGGCGGCATGCTCGACATTGCGGGGAGCCGGATGCCGGGGGCGTTTGTGACCTGGTGTCGCGATGGCGGCACCACGGTATTGCCGCGCGAGGAGGATTTGCCGCCGCCTGACGAGACCCGCCGGCCGCCCACTCGGCGCGAACTAGCGCGCCAAGCTGCGGATAGCGCCGACTAGCGAGCTTTAGCCAGATCGGCCAGCATGGTGGGCGTCAGGACCTGCGGCAATTGTTGCGGTTCGCCGCCAGCCGGATACCACAGATACAGCGGCACGCCCGCCGCGCCGTGCTCGGTCAGGAAGCGGGTGATCGCCTCGTCGCGCACCGTCCAGTCGCCGCGCATGGCCACAACGCCGGCTTCCGCGAACGCCGCGCGGGTGGTCTCGCGCTCGATCGCCACGCTTTCGTTGACCTTGCAGGTGAGGCACCAGTCGGCGGTGAACCACACGAATACCGGGGCGCCTGACGCGCGCGCCTCGGCGAGGGCCGCGTCGCTGAACGGGACCGGATCGAGCAGGCTGTCCTCGGCCAGCGCGGGCCGCTCGAAGCTTTGCCAGGCGGAGACGACCAGCAGCCCCGAAGCCATGACGGCCCCCAGCGCCGTCGCGGTCAGCGCGCGCTTGCGGGCGTGTGCTGCCAGCACCAGCAGCAGCGCGGCGGTGAGCACCAGAGCGACAAAGTTCTCACCCCCCAGCCGCCAGCACAGCCAGGCAAGCGCCAGCGCGGTGAGACCCATCGGCACGGCCATCACCTTGCGAAACGTGTCCATCCACTTGCCCGGCTTGGGCAAGCGGTTGCGCAGCGCAGGCACGAAGCCCAACGCGAGGAACGGCAGCGCCAGCCCCAGTCCCAGCATGGCGAACAGCAGCATCGCGGGCAGCGGCGGCAACAGCAGCGCGGCCCCCAGCGCCGCCGCCATGAACGGGCCGGTGCACGGCGTGGCGACGAACGCGGCCAGCCATCCGGTGGCGAAGGCCGAGGGCGCGCCGCCGCTGCGGTTAATCGACAGCGAGGGCAGCTCGAACAATCCGGCGAAATTGGCTGTCAGCAGCACGGACAGCACCAGCAAGGCCGCGACCACGCCCGGCTCCTGCAGCTGGAACGCCCAGCCGACCTGCTCGCCGCCGGCGCGCAGCACCAGCAGCAAGCCGCCGATGGCGAGGCAGGCCAGCATCACGCCGGCGGTATAGGCCAACGCCTCACGCTTCGCGCCGCCCGCGCTTTCGCCCGCACGGGCCAGCGTCATTGCCTTCAGGCTGAGGATCGGGAACACGCAAGGCATCAGGTTGAGCAGCAGGCCGCCTGCCAGCGCCGCCAGTATCAGCGACCACAGCGGGGCCTTGCCTGCCGGTTCTGTCCCCGCAACGGGCTCGCCCCCGGTCGGCACCTCGCCGGGCGCTGCGATGAAGCGGATGCCGTTGCCATCTGCGCCAAAGGCCAGGATGCCGGTGACTTCGGTGAGCGGCGTGAATTGTGCTTGCGGCAATCCCGGATACAGTACCAGCGGTTTCAGCGGCACCTCGGCCACCAGCAGATCGCCCACGCGGGCAAAGCCCTGCGGTTCGGCATAGGCAATGCGCCGGTCAGCCGCGATCCGGTCTTCGCCCACGAACAGGTGCGGTTCGCCCAGGTCCAGCGCGGCAGGCAGCGGGATGGCAATGCGCAGCCGGTCCCCCGCCACGGCAAAGGTGGCAGGCCGATCCAGCAGCGACGGCAGCGCGGCGCGGTAGCCATCGAACGGATTGTCACCAGCCGCCCGTTGCGGATAGCGCAGGGTCAGCGTCGCCTGTTCAGGCTCGCAGACTTGGTCGGTGCAGGCCAGCCAGTCAGCCGTCAGCATGATCGGCGCGTTGGGCACCGCGCCTTGCGGCACCGTCAGCGGTACCAGCACAGCATAATCGCCTTCGTACACGTGGTTCATCAGGCCGGAGATCACCAGCTGGTGCGGCACCGGATAAAGCGGCTCGCCCGCCTGCCAGCCTTCCGGCAAGTGCCAGTCCAGCCGCATGCCCAGCCCTGCGTCACCGGGGTTCGACCAATAGCCGTGCCAGCCGGGCTTGGGTCGGAAAACCAGCGCCACCGCCAGCGTTTCGCCCGGCACCGGAGCATGCTCGGCCACCAGATCGGCGGCGATGTTGTTCTCGCGCAATGCCTGGGCCGCCGCAGGGGGTGCAAGGACCACCGCCAGCAGCACCGCGAAATACCGGATAAAGGCCATGAGACTTGCGCGCATCGTGCGCCACGATCTAGGGACCACAGCCATGAGCGACAAGCGCGATCTCCTTATCCTCGGCGGCGGCCTCGTCGGCATGACCATGGCGCTGGCGGCAGCGCGCGCCGGCCTGTCGAGCCACGTGGTCGACCGCGCCGATCCCGCCGAACTGACCGCAGAGGGTTTCGACAGCCGGGCGAGCGCAATCTCCACCGCCAGCTGGAACCTGTTCACCAACATTGGCGTCGCCGATGCGCTCGAGCCGTTCGGCTGCCCGATCGCCTCGATTGCGGTGACCGACGGGATGAAGCCGGGGCGGATCGATTTCCAGCCCGGTCCGCAGGAAGGCACGTTAGGCCGCATGTTCCCCAACCGCCGCCTGCGTCTCGCGCTATTCGAGGCGGCGGGGCGCGAGCCGCTGATTACCCGGCACATGCTGGCGCAAGTGATCGACCGCCAGCGCGGCGAGCACGGCGTTTCTGCCACGCTGGCCGATGGCACCGTGCTCCACGCCAGCCTGATGATCGGGGCGGAGGGCCGCCTGTCGCCCACCCGAGAGGAAGCGGGTATTACCGTGGCGCACTGGGACTATTCCCACCGCGCGATGATCGTGGGCCTGACGCACTCCAAACCGCACGACAACGTGGCGTGGGAAATCTTCTATCCCGCCGGCCCGTTCGCGCTGTTGCCCTTGCTCGACGAAGCCGATGGCACGCACCGCAGCGCGCTGGTATGGACCGTGGCCGAGAAGGACGCGGCGGGTGTGCTGGCTATGCCGCGCGCCATGTTCCTCGCCGAAGTGCAGCAACGCACCCACGGCGTGCTGGGCACCCTGGCGCTGCATGGCGAGGTCAGTTCGTACCCGCTCAGCTTCCAGCACACCGTTACCCTCACCGCGCAACGCATGGCGCTGATCGGCGATGCCGCGCACGGGATGCACCCGATTGCCGGACAGGGCCTCAACCTGGGCCTGCGCGATGTTGGGACGCTGGTGCACGTGCTGGCCGAGGGCATGCGGCTGGGGCTCGATCCCGGCGATGCGCAGATGCTCAAGCGCTATCAGGACTGGCGTGCGCTCGATTCGTTGATGGTCATGTCGGCCACCGACGGCCTGACGCGGCTGTTCGGTATTCCCGGTCGCCTGCCCAGCATGGTCCGCCGGTTCGGCATGGGGGTGGTGCAGCGCACGCCGCCGCTGAAGCGCTGGTTCATGGACGAGGCGCGCGGCGTATCAGGCCAGGTACCCGATCTGCTGAAAGGCTAGTTCTGTCGGGCGGCTGCTGCTTGCGCGGCCTGCGTCGCCTGCAGAGTGCGCGGTTCGGCCACCGAGGCGGCTTCGAGCACCTCAAGCGCGCGCTGGGCATCGGCATAGGCCTGCGCCTGCCGCAACCAGTCGCCCGCCAGCGGCGCGCCGGGCAGTTGCCGCACTTCGCCGATAGCACGTTCCACCTGCCCGTTGGCCAGCGCCGCGCGAGCACGGGCGAGCCGTTCCTGCGCCACGGGCGAAGGGGCGTCCTCGGTGCGGATCGAGAACAGCCGCGACGCCTGCGCCTGGATGCGCGCAAGGAGCCCAGCTTCAGCCGGCACTTCTTCCAGTTGCCCGCCCAGCGCATCGAGCCGCACGAGCAATTCGTCGAGCGACACCGGGTTGGCCGAGGCATCGATGATCGTCTGCACCGCGTTGGGATGCGTTTCTGAAAAGCGCAGGCGCAACTGATCGGCGAGGTAGCCGAGCGGCTGCCCGCGTTCGAGCGCGCGGCGTGAGGCGAAGGCGATCAGCATGTTCTCCGACCGCACCGCAAAGTTGGTGGAGGCTTGCGATTGCATCTGCAGGTGCGTCAACTGCTGCTCGAGCGCGGCCACGCGGCTGTCGATGCCGCCCGCCTGCTGCTCCACTTGCTCGACCCGCTCGGCCACTTGCACGGCGCCATTCGGAGTGACCGAAGGCGCAGCGGTTTCCCCGCCAGTCAGCGGTACCACGGCGACCGGCGGCACATCGCGCGAGATCGCGAACAGGTCGCTCAGCCGCCATTCGCCGCCGCGCAGCAGCAGGACCGTGAGACCGATGCCGAGCAGGAAAGCTGCGAACACGCCCAGCAGCACTCCGCGCATGCTGCGACGGCGGGTGGTGCCGGGACTGGGGTGTGAGCGGGTTTCGTCCATGTCTTGCCTTTGCGACCCCTGGCCCGTTGTTCCAAAGAGGCCCGTTGTTCCAGAGAGGAGTGTCCACGGCGGAACGTCCTTAGTGGCACATCTCTTTTGCCAAGGCCACCAACTCAGTTTCGCGCGGGCTCAGCGCTGCGCGCGTTGCTGCCCAGCCCGGCCCGGCAGCCTCGGCAATGCGCGGCCCCAGCGCCGCCAATCGCACCTTGGCGCGGTCGATTGCGAGACGGTCACATTCGGCAGCAAAATGCTCCGCCGATCCTGCCGAATGAAGCAGCACCAGCGCGTCCTTGCGCAGCATGTCCACCAGCGGCTGCGGCATCGGCAGGGCTGCGGCGTGGTAAGCCACGCGTGTTTCCACCGTGATTCCGTCCGGCAAGGGAACCGCCACATGGCGGCGCGCGGCGATCCGCAGCATGGTCAGCTTGTGGTTCGGCATCTGGGCGAGCAGGTCCTTCAAACCGCCCTGTCCGATCATGGCTACGGCAAACCCTGCCGCCCTTGCCGCCACGGCAGTCGCCGGGCCGACCACGAAGGCGGGTTTGCCGAGATAGAGCTGCAGCTGCGATCCCGCATGGCGCACCGCGTTGGCGCTGCCGAGCAACAGCGCATCGATGGTTTGGGGAGGTGGCGCGTCCCACGCAATCGGCAGGATTTCCGACAGCGGAAACGCATCGATCGCCAGCCCGACGGCGGCGCCTTGCTGCACGGTTACGGCGGCGCCCGGCTGGGGCCGAATGGCGATAATAGGCATCATGGCTGGTGGCCGAAATGCTGCGCGATGGTGTGGCTCGCCCGCGCCAGCAGCTCGCGGGCCAGCCGGGCTGGCGCGTTGAGGTCGCCTGCCGCGAAGCGCGCCTCGCCCTCGACGCGCTCGGCCCCGTCCGGACTGAACAGCGCGGCGCGCATCGACAGTTCGCCATCGGCATAGTCGCACAGGACGGCGATGGCGGAATGGCAGTTGCCACCCAGCTCGGCCAATAATGCGCGTTCGGCCATGACTTCCGCCCGGCTAGCCGCGTGATCCAGCGGCGCGATCAACCTGCGCGTTGCGGCATCATCCGTCCGGCATTCCACCGCGATGGCCCCCTGTGAGGGAGCCGGGAGCCAGTCGCCCGCGTCCAGCGCATGACCGGTCCCGCTCTGGCCCAGCCGGTCAAGCCCCGCCGCCGCCAGAAACGTCGCTTCGGCCTCGCCTGCCGCCAGCTTGGCCAGCCGCGTGGCGACATTGCCGCGAAACAGCACCACCCGGCAATCGGGCCGCTGGTTGAGCAATTGCGCTGCCCGGCGCGGCGCGCTGGTGCCGACCACCGCGCCCACCGGCAATTGCGCCACGCTGGCCGCGCCGATCAACCGGTCACGCTTGTCGGCGCGCGGTAGGATCGCGCCCAGCACAAAACCGTCGGGCCGAATTGTCTCGACATCCTTCAGCGAATGGACCGCGATGTCGATCGCACCTTCACCCAGCCACTGGTCCAGTTCCTTGGTCCACAGCGCCTTGCCGCCGATATCGGCCAGCGGGCGATCCTGCACCTTGTCCCCGCTCGCGGTCACGGGGACCAGCGCGACGGCGTTCTCGTCCCAGCCATGCACCGCACACAGCCGCGCGCGAACCTCGTGCGCCTGTGCCATCGCCAGCGGCGAATTGCGCGTTCCCAGCCTCAGTTTCACCGTGTCAGTCATAAGCCGCTGCTTGCCCTAGTGGCCAATTGCGTTCAGTGGAAGCCGCACCATGGTGTTGGTGCTGGGCATAGAAAGTTCGTGCGACGAAACCGCTGCCGCTCTGGTCACAGGGGCGGTCGACGGAGATCGCCGCATCGTGGCCGAGGCGATTGCCAGCCAGGAGGCCGAACACGCGCCATACGGCGGCGTAGTCCCCGAAATCGCTGCCCGCGCGCACGCCGAACGGCTGGTCCCGTTGATCGAGCGCGTGCTGGCTGAGGCTGGCGTGGGCCTGGCCGATTGCGACGCGATTGCCGCCACTGCCGGGCCGGGCCTGATCGGCGGCGTGATGGTCGGGCTGGTCACCGCCAAGGCGCTGGCAATGGCGAGTGACAAACCCTTGCTGGCGATCAATCACCTCGAAGGCCATGCGCTGAGCCCGCGTCTGGCCGATCCCTCGCTCCAGTATCCCTACGCGCTGCTGCTCGTCTCCGGCGGGCACTGCCAGGTGTTGCGCGTGGCCGGCGTCGGCCAGTACCAGCGGCTCGCCACGACAATCGACGATGCGCTGGGCGAGGCTTTCGACAAAACCGCCAAGATCCTCGGGCTGGGCTATCCCGGTGGACCGGCGGTGGAGCGGCTGGCCTCCGAGGGGAATTCGCGCGCCGTGCCGCTACCGCGCCCGCTGGTCGGCAGCGGCCAGCCGCACTTCTCGTTCGCCGGGCTCAAGAGCGCTGTGATGCGTGCGCACGTCAGCGGCCTGCATCAACGCGCCGACATCGCCGCGAGTTTCCAGCAGGCCGCGATCGATTGCGTGATCGACCGCACGCGCATCGCCCTGGCGAGCATGGCGCCCGTCACCGCATTGGTCGTCGCTGGCGGCGTGGCGGCCAATCGCGCGATCCGCGCCGCGCTCGAGCAGTTGGCCGCCGAGCATGGCTTGCCGTTCAGCGCGCCTCCCCTGGCGCTGTGCACCGACAACGCGGCGATGATCGCCTGGGCCGGGATCGAGCGGCTGGCCGCCGGTTACGGTGCCGACCCGCTCGACGTGTCCGCCCGTCCCCGCTGGCCGCTCGATCCGGCGGCCGAGCTGGTGCGCGGTGCGGGGTACAAAGCTTGAGCTCCGTCGCCTCCACCGGCGTGATCGGCGCGGGTGCCTGGGGCACCGCGCTGGCGCAGATGCTGGCTGCCGATGGCACGCCGGTGCGGTTGTGGGCGCTGGAGGGCGGGCTCGCCGAAACAATCAACGCCACTCGCCGCAACACGCTTTACCTGCCCTCCGCCGAGCTGGCGCCGTCGATCCACGCCACGGCCGACTTGGCCGACCTGGCGACCTGCGCAGTGCTGCTGGTGGTCACCCCGGCACAGCATCTGGGTAGCGTGCTGGGGCGCTTGTCAGCTTTCCCGCAGGACCTGGTGCTATGCTCGAAAGGTATCGAGGCCGGCACCGGCAGGCTGATGAACGACGTCGCCCGCGCGGTCGCGCCCGGTAGCGATGTCGCGGTCCTGTCTGGCCCGACTTTCGCCCACGAGGTGGCTGCTGGCCTGCCCACCGCAGTGACGCTCGCTTGCGGCGGCGGCGACGCCCAGTGGCAGCGGCTGGCCCCCGTACTCGCCCGGCCTGCCTTTCGACCCTATTACTCGGACGATCTGGTCGGCGCCGAGGTCGGCGGGTCGGTCAAGAACGTGCTCGCCATTGCTTGCGGGGTGGTCGATGGACTGCGGCTTGGCCAGAACGCCCGCGCAGCCCTGATCAGTCGCGGCTATGCCGAGATGCAGCGCTTTGGTGAGGCGCTGGGCGCGCGGGCAGCGACGCTGGCGGGGCTGTGCGGGCTCGGCGACCTCGTGCTCACCTGTTCGTCAACCTCGAGCCGCAATTTCAGCCTCGGCAAGGCACTGGGCGAAGGGGTCGCGGCGGCTGACCTGATGCGCGACCGGCGCACTGTGGCCGAAGGGGCCTTCACCGCCCCGGTATTGCGCGACCTTGCCGCCAGCCACGCGGTTGCCATGCCCATCGTCGCCGCCGTCTGCGCGATGCTCGAAGGCGCCGCCGCCGCCGAGGTGGTGCAGGACATGCTCACCCGCCCGCTCAAGGCCGAGGGCTAGCGC
This sequence comes from Alteraurantiacibacter sp., assembly GCA_039927835.1. GTDB lineage: Bacteria > Pseudomonadota > Alphaproteobacteria > Sphingomonadales > Sphingomonadaceae > Alteraurantiacibacter. The sequence goes on along the minus strand of JBDSUF010000035.1, from coordinate 270,636 downwards.
CGGTGAGCAACGCTCAAGGCGACATCGCCGCGCTGGCCAAGGGGGGCCGGACCAACCTCATCGGCTTCCTCCTGCGGCTGCTGGCGCGCATCCCGTTCCTGTTCATCGCCGGGCGGCTCTATGGGCCCGAGGCGGTCGGCCGCTATGCCTTCGCGCTGGTCGTGATCGAACTGGCGGCGCTGGTCTGCACCATCGGCGAGAAGCGCGGGCTGGCCTTTCGCCTGGCCGAGGGCGAGGAAAACCAGACCAGCCTGATCGCCGATGCCCTGGTGGTCGCCCTGGCGCTGTCGGCCTTGCTGGCGGTGCCGCTGTATTTCTTCCCGACCTTGCTGTTCCCCAGCGGCATCTACACCGATCTCGACCGCTGGATCGTGCTGGCGATCCCCGCCTTCGCTCTGACCGACATGATGCTGGCGGCGCAGGCCTACAAGTACGACGTGGGCACCACGGTGCGGGCGCGGGCGGTGGTGGAGCCGTGGACCATCTCGATCCTGGCGGGCGTGTTCTTCTTCATTCCGGTGCTCAGCGAGGCGGGACTTTCGCTCGCCTACCTGCTGTCGATCTATGCCGGATTGCTGACCGCGGCCTGGTCATTCGTGCGAACCTGGGGCCTGCCGCGCGGCTGGTGGCCGCATCCGGGGCGGATCGGGCGGATGATGCTGCGCGCTCTGCCGTTGACCGTGGCCGATGCGATCGAATGGGGCACGCGGCGGCTCGACATCTTCATTCTCGGGCTGTTCGCAGGGCCGGTCGCGGTGGGCATCTATTACATGGCGCAGCAGGTCGCCAGCCTTCCGCAGAAGCTCAAGACGAGTTTCGAGCCGATCCTGGGCCCGGTGATCACCGCGCGGCTGAAGGAGCATGACTATGCCGCGATCGCCAAACAGGTGTGCCAGGTCGGCTTCTGGATTGTCGCCGCGCAGGCCGGGATCGGGCTGGCGCTGGGCATTCCGGGCGAGGCGCTGATGGGCCTGTTCGGCGAGAACGGACGCTTCGTCCCGGGGACAGGCGCGCTCGCCTTCCTGCTGGCGGCCGAAGTGGTCGCGGCCACCGCCGTGGTCTCGGAAGCGGCGCTGATCTACGTTGCGCGCCTGCGGAACCTGTGGGTCAGCATCGGCACCATCGTGCTGCAGGCCCTGCTGACGGTGGCCTTCATGCTGGCGATTGAGCGGGCCGGTTTCCTCGACGCCGAGCGAGCCGAATACTGGCGCGCCGCCGCCGCGGCAGCCGCGCTGATGCTCGCGCTGGCGGTCGCCTCGGTGATCAAGGCCGTGATGCTCAGCCGCATCCTTGGGCATCCGGTGAACAATTGGCGCTGGCCGCTGGTCTGGGCCGTGGCCGCTGCAGTGGTGGTGGGACAGCTGGCCATTCGCCTGCCCGAATGGATCGAATTGCTGGTGGGCGTCCCGGCGATCCTCGGCGTCTACAGCTGGATCATCTGGCGCCACGGCTTTGGTCCGGAGGATAGGGTGCTGTTCCGGCGGCAGATCGTGGAGGACGATTCGGCGAAGGGCTGAGCCGGTTTAGTTGATGAAATACATGCTGGGCGCGGTTTGATTATACGCCAAAGGCGCGCGCGGGCCGTTTTAGGCGTGGTGCGCTGGCGAGTGGGGATGAACAGGTCAAAGAGCCTTGCCGGGCTGACATAAGGCGTTGGCTGTAGGAAAGGGGTTTGCGTGGGGTCATGCGGGAGGATCGACCGAGATTGTGGGTTGAGTAACGTGTTGCCGTAATTCCCAACCGCAACTCCCAGGAGATCGCGATGAGTAGAATGTACGGCGATGACGTCGAACTAACAGATCACGATGCGTCATTGATAAAGGGTATGATCGCACGTGGTGATAAAAATGAATCGATCGCCGCTTACTTTGGCGTAAATCAGAGAGCAGTATCCCATGTGCGCTCCGGCCAAAAGTTTTCGGATGCGAAACCAGCACAGCCGACGCAGCTCCCACCGCCCGGGCCTTATGGAGTTGATCCTATTTATGCCAGCTTCTATCAAACGATGGTTCGAGTAAACGAAATCTGGAATGGGCGAGAACTTGGACGCGCCAAAGAGCTTTTGGAGAAAGCGCTGAATAACCCTGTCTTTGTGCATGAGCTTGAGGGAGTTGACGAAGCCAGCGCAACGCTCTTCCGCGACGAATTCGGTTTGACCAAGAATTTTGACGTTCAGCAAAGCCAAGGCGAATCGCTTGGGCGGGGACACTCGATAGCATGTCTCTGACAGTCAATGCGCAACCCGCCCCCACTCCCTTCCCCGTGCGCCACGGTGAACCATCACCCATCCCTACCCTTCCCAGCCCAACCCTTGCCGCCACACCCCGCAGGCAGTAACTCCTAATCCCGCAAGCCGGAACAGGGAGAGGCCGGAAGATGAGCGATTTTCTACAATCGAACACGGCGCTGCTGGTGGCGGCGCTGGTGCTCGCCGTGCTGGTGGCGCTGTGGCTGGTGGCGGCCAACCGCAAGACGCGGATCGAACTGACGCCGCGGGACGAGGATGGTCCGGCCAGGCGCAACCACGCGTTGATTGATGCGCCACCTGCCGCCCTGACCCACCCTGAAGTGGGCGTGGTGCCGCTGATGGAGCCTGACGCCACCATTGTGGCGATGCCTTCCCCGGCACCTGCGAAGCCGGCTCCCAAATCGTCAAGTCCAACCACGGACGACCTGTTGCTGATCAAGGGCCTCGGTCCCAAGCTGCGGGCGCAAATGGCCGATCTGGGCGTCAGCACCTTTGCCCAGATCGCCGCGTGGAGTGATGCCGACATTGACCGGATCGACGCCCAGCTGGGCCGCTTCCAGGGCCGCATCCGCCGCGAAAGCTGGGTCGAGCAGGCCAAGCTGCTGGCGGCGGGCGACAAGGCCGGGTTCGCCAGCCGGTTTGGCAACAACACCTGATAATGCCATTCGCTTGGTAAAACCACTGACAGTTGGCCCCACTCCCGTTCGTGCTGAGCCTGTCGAAGCACCGTCCTGTTCTTCGAACCGCCATGCATAACCGCTTGAAGAAAAAGCAGTCCTTCGACAGGCTCAGGACGAACGGGGCCGGGATGGCAGACCCAGTTTTCGCAATCGTTGCAAGCGTGGCCAGATAATCGCTAAGGCGGTTTCAAAGGAGACTTTCTGCATGGCCGATATGGTGCCCTTCGACTGGGCCGATCCGCTTAACCTGGATGACCAGCTGACCGACGAGGAGCGGATGATCCGCGATGCCGCCAGCGGCTTTGCGCAAAGCGTGCTGCAACCGCGCGTGATCGAGGATTTCGCTCGCGAGGCGGACGCGCGCGAGCTGTTCCCGCAGATGGGCGAGGCCGGGATGCTGGGGGTGACCATTCCGCCCGAATACGGCGGCTCGGGCGCCAGCTATGTCGCCTATGGCCTGGTGGCGAAGGAAATCGAGCGGGTGGATTCGGGCTATCGCTCCATGGCCTCCGTCCAGTCCAGCCTGGTGATGTACCCGATCCATGCTTACGGCAGCGAGGAACAGCGGCAGAAGTACCTGCCCGGCCTCGCCAGCGGGCAACTGATCGGCTGCTTCGGCCTGACCGAGCCTGATGCCGGGTCCGATCCTTCCGGAATGCGCACCACGGCCAAGGTCGATGGCGACGGCTTCAAGATATCGGGCGCCAAGACGTGGATCTCCAACTCGCCGTTCGCCGATGTCTTCGTGGTCTGGGCCAAGAGCGAGGCGCACGGCGGCAAGGTGCGCGGCTTCGTGCTCGAAAAAGGCATGAAGGGGCTCGACGCGCCCAAGATCAGCGGCAAACTGAGCCTGCGCGCCAGCACCACCGGCATGATCATGATGGACGAGGTCGCCGTGCCGGGCGATGCATTGCTGCCGGGCGTCGAAGGCATCAAGGGCCCGTTCGGCTGCCTCAACCGCGCACGCTATGGCATCAGCTGGGGCGCATTGGGCGCAGGCGAGTTCTGCCTGGCCGCCGCGCGCCAGTATGGGCTTGATCGCCAGCAGTTTGGCCGCCCGTTGGCCGCCACGCAGCTGTTCCAGCTGAAGCTGGCCAACATGCTCACCGAGCTGACCTTGGGTCAGCAGGCGAGCCTGCGCGTCGGGCGCCTGATGGACGAAGGGCGGTTCGCGCCCGAGATGATCTCGATCGTCAAGCGCAACAATGTCGGCAAGGCGCTCGACGCGGCGCGGCTGGCGCGCGACATGCACGGGGGCAACGGCATTTCCGAAGAATACCAGGTAATGCGCCACATGCTCAACCTGGAGACGGTCAACACCTACGAAGGCACGCACGATATCCACGCGCTGATACTGGGGCGGGCCATTACGGGTATTGCGGCGTTCTAGGCCGCGCGGGCCGCAAGATACTTTCTTCTTGTAATGATTGCTGAGTGCAGCGCATCCTTCCGGACTAGAACAGGATGGGGGACATGCTTGCCATGACTAGTCGTAATCTTGCCGCGGCGCTGGCCGTCTTTATGGTGCTGTGCGCGCCGTCTGTTGCATCGGCGCAGGATTGCGACCGGGCCTGCCTTGGCGGCCTCGTCACGCAATATATCGATGCTTTACTTGCGCACGATGCCTCCACCCTGCCGCTGGCAGAGGGCGTGCGGGTGACCGAGGACGGCAACCCCGCGCAGTTGGGGCAGGGGCTGTGGCAATCGGTCACCGGCAAAGGCACCTTTCGCCACGATTACCTTGACGTTGAACGGCAGGTCGCCGCCGCGCAGGTCCACTTTCTTGAGGACGATACCCCGGTGTTGCTGGCCTTTGCCTTGCACGTAGAGAACGGCCGCATCGCCGGGATCGAAACCATCGTCCACCACGTGACACCCGACAGCCCGTTCCAGCCGACCGTGCTGGGCGAACCGGTGCGCGGCATGGATACGCCCGTGCCCGCCGACCTGCACATGTCGCGCGCGGACATGGTTGCGGTGGCCTTGCGTTATGCCGAGGGGCTGCGGACGGGCAGCTTCATCGATGCCAATGTGCCATTCGCCCCCGAGACCTACCGCGTCGAGAACGGCGTGATCACCGCCGGACAAGGCTGTCGCGGCGCCGAGTGCGGCCTCACCCGCCAACGCATCATGGTCCATCCGGGGTTAGTCCCCAGCGTCGTCGCGGTGGACGAGGAGAACGGCACCGTCCTGCTGTGGATGAACTTCGGCTACACCGGATCGTATGGTCAGGACCGCGTGCTGGTGACGTTCGAAGCGTTCAAGGTGTGGGGCGGTTCGGTCCACGCGATCGCCGCGTTCTTCGATTTCCTGCCCATCGGCACGCCGCGCATGTGGCCCAGCGAGGAGCCGGTGCGCGGGCTTTACTGAGCTTCTGTCCGAGCGCCCAGCGCCAGCCGCAGCAGTTCGTCACACGCATGGTCGAGCGCGCGGCGGACGACCTGGTTGCGCGCGGGCCAGTCGCTCAGGGTGGCAGCAACCTCGGTCAGGAACAGCGCATCGTCGTGGGGTTTGGTACGCATCGACTCCGATCCGGTTACCGACCGATGCTGCAAGCCTTGGATGACGGTTTGATGACAGCGGGCGCGCGTGACACATCCGGTCACAACCCGGCAGTAAACTGCACAAATGGCGGACCCGCGAGCGACGCCAAGGTTTAATTTGCGGTCCTTAGTTCGTCCCCGACAGTTCAGAACCAATGGGGATTTCCAGACATGGATCGCAGTATTTTCGGCTATGGTGACGGCGACATCGACACCAATCGCTCGACCTTGCCGACGCTTAACGCCTTGGCCGATGAGCGTTTTTCGCGCCGCCAGACGATCGTGGGCAGCATGAAGGCCAGCGTCATGGCATTCCTCGGCACCTCGCTGCTCGCCGCCTGCAATGAAGACGAACACAACCCCGCCAATGACCCGGTGGTCAACGCGGGCACCGATGTGACCACCACCACCGGCAACCTCGTCACGCTCAACGCCACCAGCACCGGCGGCGCGACCGGCGGCACCACTTTCATCCAGACCGGTGGCCCGGTAGTGCCGACGCTGACCGCCACGCCCACACAGATCAGCTTCATCGCCCCCGCCGTCAGCGCCCCGACGACGCTGACCTTCCAGATCCTCAACGGCGGCGTCAGCGATACCAGCGTGGTCACCGTCAACCCGGTGCAGCTGAGCTTCGCCGCCGTCCCCAAGAACCTGACCGACGTGGTCACCGTGCCCGCTGGTTATGCGGTCAAGGTGCTGACCGCGCTGGGCGATCCGCTGACCGCCGCCACCCCGGCCTATCGCAACGACGGAACCGACACCGATTTCGCCAACCGCATCGGCGACCACGGCGATGCGCTGTATTACTATGGCCTCAACGCCGCCGGCACACGCGACGATGCCGGCAATACGCGCGGCCTGCTGGTGCAGAACCATGAGAACCTCAACATCCAGTACCTGCACCCCGCCGGACCGACCAATGTCGCCGCCGGCCCGCGCCCTGCCGCCGAAGCGATCAAGGAGATCGAGGCGCACGGTGTCAGCGTTACCGAAGTGCGCGACACCAGTGGCAATCGCGACTGGCAGGCTGTGCCCGCCAGCACGTTCAACCGCCGCATCACCCCCAACACCGCGATTGACTTCAGCGGTCCGGTGCGCGGCAATGCGCAACTGATCACCAAGTTCTCCCCCACCGGTGTGGCTGCGCGCGGCACGATCAACAACTGCGCCAACGGCCACGCCGGCTGGGGCACGCTGCTCACCTGTGAAGAGAACTGGGCGGGCTACTTCCGGCGCGACAACTCGGGCGCGGGGACGGACAACGCCGCCCGCACTGCGCGGGAACTCACGTCGCTGCGCCGCTATGGCGTAAACAGCAACACCGGCAACTATGCCTGGTCCTCGGCCACGCCCACGCAGGACATATTCGCTCGCTGGGACGCCCGCGCCACCGGGGCCAGCGCCAGCGTCGACTATCGCAACGAGCCCAACCACATGGGCTGGGTGGTCGAGATCGATCCTTATGATCCGGCCACAAAGCCGCGCAAGCGTACCGCGCTGGGCCGCTTCGGGCACGAAGGTGCCTGGCTCAGCCGCCTGGTTCCCGGCCAGCGCCCGGCGGTTTACATGGGTGACGATTCGCGGCGCGAATACCTCTACAAGTTCGTCTGCGCCGCGCCGTGGGAAGCCGCCGATGCCGCCCGCACAGATCGGCTGGCCGTGGGCGACAAGTACCTCGACACCGGCACGCTGCATGTCGCCAAGTTCAACGCCGACGGCACGGGCCAGTGGCTGCCGCTGGTGTTCGGCGCAGTGCCTGATCGTGCCGCCGTGGGCAGCGATCCGGCCTATGCCTTCGCAAGCCAGGCCGACATCCTGATCAACGCCCGCCTGGCCGCCGATGCAGTGGGCGCCACCCCGATGGACCGGCCAGAGTGGACCACCGTCAACCCGGTGACCGGCGAGGTCTATCTCACACTCACGAACAACAATGCCGCCGGTCGCCCGCTGGCGGGTACCGATGCCGCCAATCCGCGCCACTATGTTGCGCCGGTGGGATCGGGCACTTCGGTCGGCAATTCCAACGGCCACATCATCCGCCTGCGCGAGGGCGGTGACAATCCCGCCGCCACCGCGTTCCTATGGGATATCTACCTGTTCGGGGCCGACAGCGCCGATGCCGGACCGCAGGTCAACCTTTCGAGTCTGGGGGCCGATAACGACTTCTCCAGCCCCGATGGCCTGTGGTTCAGCCGCGCGCAGAACGTCTCCGGCCAGGTCCGACCACTGCTGTGGATCCAGACCGATGACGGGGCGCTGACCGATCGCACCAACAACCAGATGCTCGCCGCCCTGCCCGGCTTCGTTGGCGACGGCGCCGCGCGCACCATCACCAACACCGATGCCGGTGGAGCGACCCGCCAGCAGGCGACGATCGTGGGCCAGGCGGCGACCGGGGCCAGTCTCAAGCGGTTCCTCACCGGGCCGAAGCAGTGCGAGATCACCGGGGTCGATACCACGCCCGATGGCCGCACGCTGTTCGTCGGCATCCAGCATCCGGGCGAGGATGGCTCGGCCGCCGCGCCCAGCAGCAACTGGCCGCAAAGCCAGTCGGGCACCGCCAGCGGTCGTCCGCGCTCGGGCGTGGTGGCGATCACCCGCAGCACTGGCGGGGTGGTCGGCCTCTAACGGCCCTGATTATGCCGAATGCAAGTCCGGAAGGTCCCCCTGCACGCCTTCCGGGCTTGCGCCGTGCCTCCTTAGTGTATTACACCAGCAACTCACTTAAGTGGGGAATGGCGGGTAATGACACGGCAACGGGACGATGCGGCGCAAGGCTGGCTTGACGCGCTGTTCGCCGCGCAGCCGATGCCGGCGCTGTCGGTGGCCATTGCCGGACCCGATGGCGTGCTGTGGCAAGGGGCCAAGGGGCTGGTCGATCTCGATCATCAGGTGCCCGCCAAGCCGGGCAGCTGCTTTCGTCTCGCTTCGGTCAGCAAGCCGATCACCGCCATGCTGGCCGCCCGGCTCGCCAGCCGGGGCGTGATCGCACTCGATACGCCGATAGGCTATTGGCTGCCCGACTTGCCGCAACAGCACCGCGCCACCACGCTGACGCAATTGCTGACCCATCGCGCGGGGGTGCGGCATTACTTGCCCAAGGACCTCGATCCGGCGCAACCCTATGGCTCGATTCATAATCGCGCCGGGTGGACGCGCGAGCAGGTGTTGGCGGTGTTCATCGACGATGCGCTGGTCGCTCCGCCCGGCACCACAGTCGGCTATTCCAGCTTTGGCTACACGCTGGCCTCGCTGGTGATCGAAGCCGCCGCAGCCGCGCCGTTCCTGCAATTGGTGGCCGAGGAGATCGCCGCACCGTTTACCTTGCCATCATTGCGCGCCGATCGGGGCGAGCAGGTCATTCCCGGCCGCGCGCGCGGCTATGTCAGCGCGGGTGAGCGGCGCTTCCTGCGCCGGCAATTTCCCCACGCGAGCTGGCCCGAACCGTTCGACGGCTGGGGCGCGGCCATGCCGGTCAACCCCGGCTATAGCTGGGCGGGCGCGGGGATGATCGCCACTATGCCCGACATTGCCCGCTTCGGCGCGGCGCATCTGGACAGTCCCGCCAGCCTGATTTCCGCCGCTGAGCGGGCGCTGCTGTTCACCCCCTTGACCGAACGGACCGAGCAGATGCCGCCGCTCGGGCTCGGATGGCGGGTGGATCACGATCCCACTGGGCGGCTGCGCTGGCACCACTCGGGCGGGATGCCGGGGGCCTGCACCATGCTGGTGATCTATCCGGCAGCGCAGTTGGCCATCGCTTTTGCCAGCAATTGCACCACCGCGCCCACCAATGGGCTGGGCCATTGTGCCACGCTGGCCGATCTATTCGCCTGAAGCTGAGGTAGCCCGCGCAAACACCCGCTCGAGCATGGCCTGCACGTCCGTCGGCAGAGGCGGGCGCTGGATCGCGGCCAAGTTCTGGTCGAGATGCGTGGCGTTGCCGGTCCCGGTCAGCACCACCTGCGCGCCGGGCTCATGGCGGCAGAAGCGATAGGCCATGTCCAGCTGGCCGCCGATCTGCGGATGGCGGGCAAGGAACCCGAACGGATCTGCCGGATCGAGCGCGCCCTCGTCGACCTCGCCCTTGGCCACCAGCTCGGCCACGGCCTCGGCCGCATGCTCCGCGCTGTTGAGCCCGCGACGCACCGCGAACATCACCAGCGTGCCGAGGTCGAGCGCCTGCGTCACCGGAAAGACGCGGGCACGCGCGGTCTGGTTGAGCATGTTGAACCCGACCATGACCACGTCGATCAGCCCGCTCGGCAGCGCCTCGGCCAGCATCTCGTGGCGGGTGTCGAAGCGGAACACCTCGGTGAGCCCGATGAAGCGCACCTTGCCCAAGCGCTGCTGGCGGTGGAGTTCGGGCACCAGCACGTCGCGCGCGTGTGGCCACTGGTCCGCGCTCACCCCGTGGAGGTGGAACAGATCGACATAGTCGGTTCCCAGCCTGCGCAGGCTGTCATCGAGATTGGCGGCAAATTCGCCCGCCGTCAGCAGGCGCGGGTGCTGTTCCGACCCCGCCTCACCCACCCAGCTTTTGCTGGAGACGAACAGCGCGCTCCGATCCTTGCCGGCAATCGCCCGGCCCACCGCGCCTTCGGTGCCATAGGAGCGCGCGGTGTCGATAAAGGTCACCCCGCGCGCGATGGCGTGCTCGACCAGCCGCGCCGCCTCCGCCTCGCTCGCGCCGCGCGCCATGCCCAGTCGGCTGTGCCCGCCGCAGCCGAGGCCGACGACGGAAACCTGCGCATCGGTGCGGCCAAGGCGGACGGTCTGCATGCTCGCTGCCTAGCCAAGTGCCGCACTTTACGCCAGCGAGGGGATCGCCTATCCCCCGCCGCAATCCGGGGGCGGATGACCCTTCCACGTTGGCCGAACCGAACACCCGTGAACCTTCCCGATAGAGACGATCCTGCCGACGAGCAGCCGGAAACGGCGCTGGCCCGCCTGCGTGCGCGCTATGGCGATCGGGCGTTGGGCGTCGCCCTCACCCTGCTGCTGGAACTGGCGCTGATCGGCGTGCTGCTGACGCTGGGGATGACGCGGCGCGAGAAGCCGCCGGTGTTCTCTTCGCTGACGACAATAGACATGGGCGACCAGACCGAATACCCCGACGCGACCGAGGAGGACGAGGCCGAGCCGCAACCGGACCAGCCCGCCTCCGCGCCGGTCGCCCAACCGCTGCCCTCGGCCCTGCCCCCGCTGCCCAGTCCGCGCACCACCCCCGCGCCCGTGCCGCCGCCACAGCCCGAACCGCAGCCCTCGCCTCCCGCGACCCCGCAGCCTTCCGCCACGCGCGGCCCTCCTCGGGCAGTGATCCGGCCAGGTGGCGGCACCTATGGCCCGCCGGGCAGCGCGGCGCGCAGCGAAGGCGACAGCCAGGTGGTCGGCACCGCGCCCGATGGGTCGCCGCTCTACGCCGCCCGCTGGTTTCGCGAACCAACTGACGGCGAACTCGGCCCGGCTCTATCGACGGTGGAACCGCCCGCCTGGGCACTCATCGCCTGCAAGACCGCGCCGAACTGGGCGGTTACCGATTGCGTGGGGCTGGAACAGTCGCCCACCGCCTCGAACATGATGGGTGCGGTGCTGGCCACCGCCTGGCGCTTTCAAGTGCGCCCGCCGAGGCGCGGCAACGCCAGCCTGATGGGCGCCTGGGTGCGGATCAGGATCAGCTATACCCGCGGGCGGGCGGGGGCTGGATAAGGGCGCTCCAATTCTCCCCCAATGGGGGAGGTGGACCGCCGCAGGCGGGCCGGAGGGGGGGCAGCGGCACCGCGACCTGCGCACTTAAACCCCCTCCGTCAGCCCCTGCGGGTCTGCCACCTCCCAAAAGAGGGGAGAATTTTGGCAACTGTCAGAGCGTGCCCTGCGCCAACCGCTCAAGGTAGCAGAACTCCGGCTCCTTCACCCCCGCAACCCGGCGGATCTCCGCCACTTCAGCGCTCTGGAAAAACGCGCGGGCAGCAGCAAGGCTGGTCCATTCCGAAAAGTGGACCACCTTGTTCGCATCGTCATCGAAGGCCAGCAGTTGATAACTCAACTCGCCCGCCGAGCGGCGCAGGTCGGCGGCGGCGTCAAACACCGCCTTCCAGCGCGCATAGTCGGCGACCTCGTGGATGATCAGGACCGAGGGCAAGCCTCAATCAACCAGCATCAGCGCATCGAGCGCGACCACGCCCTGTCCGGCCGGATGGATGATCACCGGGTTCAAATCGATCTCGCGGATCGAGGGGTTGCCTGTCATCACTTGGCCCACTTGCACGATGAGGTCGGCCAGCGCTTCCACGTCGAGCGCGGGGGCGCCGCGAAAGCCCTTCAGGATCGGCGCCTGCTTCAGGTCCAGCAGTCCGGCGATCACCGCCTCGCGGCCCATGTCGGGGGTGAACAGCTTCACGTCCTTGAGGATTTCAGCGGTCACCCCGCCGAAGCCCGCCAGCACCACCGGCCCCCATTCGGGATCGGACTTGGCGCCTACGATCATCTCGGTGCCCATCTTGCCCATCGCTTCGATCAGCACGCCGTCGAGCGTGATCTTGGCGTTGTAGGCGGCGACATTGGCATACATCCGGTCGAACGCCGCGCGCACGTCGTCGGCGGTCTTGAGGTTGAGGATCACCCCGCCCGCGTCGCTCTTGTGACCGAGCGCAGCGGCCTGCGCCTTCATCACCACCGGATAGCCGACCGCTTCCGCCGCCGCGACGGCAGCTTCCGCATCGGGCGCGAACTGGCTGGTCGGGAAGGCAATCCCGGCAGGAGCGAGCAGCGCCTTGGCCTGGTACTCGGGCACCACGCCGTGCACATCGGCGATCCCGGCCAGCGGCAGCGGAGCGGAAGAGCGATCGGTCAGGTCTCGCTTGGAAAGGTCAGCCAACCGGGCAATGGCGCGATAGGCGCGCTCGGTGCTGGGAAACCACGGAATGCCTGCTGCGCGCAGGGCGTCGATGTATTCGGGCGGCACGTTGGCGCCTTCGTCCACGCCCGCCAGCACCAGCGGCTTGCCCGGATCGCCGCCAGCCAGCGCGGCCTGGATGGCCGGGAACTTGATCTTGGAGGTGATCGGATCGGACTGGATGATCGAGGCGACCACGCTGCCCACCCGCTCGTCGGCCAGCAATTCGGTCAGAAGGTTGGTGTAGATCACCGGTTCGCTGAGGCCGATGGCGGTGATGTCGGTCGGGTTGGACACGGGCACGAAATCGGGCAGCACAGCGCGCAGCTTGGGGCTGTTCTCGTCGTTCAGGTCGAGCAGGTCGAGGCCAATCTCTTCGGCCAGATCGAACGCCAGCCCGCGCAACGCGCCGCTTTCGCCCAGGACCACCATGTTCGCGCCGGGCAGGCTGCGGCAGGTGACGGCGATGGTCGCGATATCGGCCAGTTCCTCGAGCGTTTCGGCGAAGATCACGCCCTCACGGGTCAGCTTGGCCTTCATCAGCGCATGGTCGCCCGCCATCGCGCCGGTATGCGTGGCGGCGCTCTCCGCGGCGCGGCTGCTCTTGCCAGGGTGGAGCATGACCACCGGCTTGCCCGCGGCGCGCGCGCGGCGCAGCGCGTTGATGAAAGCGCGCGGACGGCGCAGCGTTTCGACATACAGCGCGATCACGTTGGTGGCGGGATCATCGACCAGCCACTCGACATAATCCTCAACACCGGATCCCGCCTCGTTGCCGGTGGAAACCGAGGTGCTGACATATACGGCGCGCGGATGCAGCGCGGTGGCCAGCACGGCGGCGAGCGCGCCCGACTGGCTGGCAATCCCCACGGCGCGAGCGTCGGCGGGCGGCGTCTTCATGTTGGTTTCCACGAAGCTCAAGGGAATACGATCAACATAATTGGTCGCGCCGAGGCAGTTCGGCCCCTCGATCACCATGCCGTATTCGCCAGCGATGCGCGCCAATTCGGCCTGGTCGCGCGCGCCTTCCTCACCCGCTTCCGAAAATCCGGCGGCGTAGATCACCACCGCGCCGCAGCCGCGTTCCGCCAGCTGGCGCACCGTATCGATGACAAACGGGCGCGGGATCGCCAGCACCGCGCAATCGATGCCCTGCGGCAGCTCGTCCACACTGTGGCAGACCTTGAGGCCCAGTAGCTCGTCGCGCTTGGGATTGACCGGATAGATGTCGCCCGCGAATTCATACTGCACCAGGTTGTTCAGCAGCGTGGCGCCCAAGGCGCCGTGCCGGTCGCTCGCGCCGATCACCGCCACCGACTTGGGGCGCAGTAGGCGGTCGATCTGGGCATTGGTGAAGCGGCGGGTGGTCATCGGCGGTTCTCTTCCCTCAAAATGAATGCAGCGCGTCCTATCCCTGGACACGCGAAACGTCACCCCCGCCCTTGGCAGGGGTGACGCCGGTTTTCGTTGGACACGATCAGCCCTTCTGGAGCTTCGACTTGTCGAAGGTGCCAAGGCCGGGCTTGAAGGTCTTGTCGTCAAGGAACTGCTTGGTCGCTTCCTTGCGCGATTCGACGCCGCCGAACTGGTTCAATGCTTCCTGCGCGCGGATCAGGTAATCCTCGGCGTTGTCATAGGTCATTTCCATGACCCGGCGCATGGCCCACTTGGTGGCGCGCACGGCATGGCCGTCCTTGGCCTTCAGCACATCGGCCACTTGCTGCACGCGGGCCTTCAGCTTGTCGGCGGGGAGCGATTCGTTGACCATGCCCTTGGCGGCGGCCTGCTGGCCGGTGAGGTTTTCACCCATCATCGCGTGATACATCGCATCGCGGAAGCCCATCAGGTTGGCGGCAACCTTGGATGCGCCGCCGCCCGGCAGGATCGCCCAGTTGATTTCGCTGAGGCCGAACTGCGCATCGTCGGCGCAGAAGGCCAGGTCACAGGCGAACAGCGGGCCGTAAGCGCCGCCGAAGCACCAGCCGTTGATCATCGCCACGGTGGGCTTTTCGTACCAGCGCAGCCGCTCCCACCACGAATAGGCCTCGCGCTGGTGCTGGCGGACCTTGTGCAGGCCCTCCTGCTCGGCGTGGCGGAAGTATTCGAGCAGATCCATGCCCGCCGACCACGAAGAACCCTCGCCGGTCAGCACCAGCACCTGCACGTCGTCGCGGAATTCCAGTTCCTCAAGCACGATCAGCATCTGCCGGTTGAGGTTCGGGCTCATGCAATTGCGCTTGTCGGGGCGGTTGAAATAGACCCAGGCGACGCCGTCGATCACGTCAAACTTGACGGTCTCGGATTGCGGACGGGGATCGGGTTGCGACGGTGCCTTGGCCATGATGCTCTCTCCAGAAAGTGGCAGCTCGGGCGAATCGCGCGCCTGCCGGGTCAATATTGTTATCGGTCATAGCTATCGGGATTGCTATAAACAACTACAATTGTTACACCCCCTGCGATGCGCGATCCTCTGCCACAATATCCGGGCTATGCCCTGCGCCGCGCGGCCCATGCAACCGCTGTGCAACTGGCTATGCGCCTGGGCGAGATTGGGCTCAAGCAGGTCGACGCCTCGCTGCTGTTCCTGGTCGAGGCGAACCCGGCGGTGACCGCCAGCGCTCTGGGCCGCCAACTCGATATCCAGCGCGCCAACATGGTCCCGCTGCTCAAACGGCTGGAAGACGCCGGTTGGATCGACCGCACGCCGATCGACGGCAAATCGCAAGGGCTCGCGCTGACAGCCGAGGGCGCAAAGGTGGCGGCGCAGGCGCGGGCCATCGTCGATGCGTTCGAGGCCGAACTAATCGCCCGCGTACCCGCCGAACACCGCGATCACCTGCTACCCGCGCTGGATGCCCTCTGGCGTTGAACCGGCGCCTCTTCTAGGGGTCGTTCAACAGGGTTGAGGAGTTTTCGATGCACGACCACAAGTTGCATCCGGTGCCGGCCGCATGGGCCACCGGGGCGAAGATCAACGCAGACCGCTATGCGCAGATGTATCGCCAATCGGTGGAAGATCCCGACGCCTTTTGGCGCGAGGAAATGCACCGGCTCGACTGGCTGAAGACGCCCACCCAAATCAAGGACACCAGCTTTGCGGCAGACAATTTCCACATCCGCTGGTTCGCCGATGGCACGCTTAACCTGGCCGCCAATTGCCTCGACCGGCACCTGGCCGAACGGGGCGATACCGTGGCGATCCTGTGGGAGCCCGATCACCCCGATACGCCAGCGCGCCAACTGAATTACCGCGAGCTCTACGAAGCGACCTGCAAGTTCGCGAATTTGCTCAAGGAAAAGGGCGTCCAACGCGGCGACCGGGTGACGATTTACCTGCCGATGGTGCCCGAAGCCGCCGTCGCCATGCTCGCCTGCGCGCGGATCGGTGCGGTCCATTCGATCGTGTTTGCGGGCTTTTCCCCCGATGCGCTGGCTGGCCGGATCGAGGATTGCGCCAGCACCGTGGTGATTACCGCCGACGAGGGGCTGCGCGGCGGCAAGACCGTGCCACTAAAGGCCAACGTCGATGCCGCCTGTGACAAGGTCCGCGTCGAGACCGTGATCATGCTGCGCCACACCGGCGCGGATGTGCCGATGAAGCCGGGCCGCGATGTCGACTGGGCCGAGGCCGTGGCCGCCCTTCCAGCTGAATGCCCGGCGGAGGAAATGGGCGCCGAAGACCCGCTGTTCATTCTCTATACCAGCGGCTCCACCGGCAAGCCCAAGGGCGTGCTCCACAGCACGGGCGGCTATGCCGTGTGGGCCAGCATGACGCACGAATACACCTTCGATTATTCACCCGGCCAGATCTACTGGTGCGCGGCGGATATCGGCTGGGTCACCGGGCACAGCTATGTCGTCTACGGCCCGCTGATGAACGGCGGCACCACGCTGATGTTCGAAGGCGTGCCCAACTACCCCGATTACAGCCGCTTCTGGCAAGTGGTCGACAAGTACCAGGTGGAGATCTTCTACGCCGCCCCCACCGCCTTGCGCGCCCTGATGCGCGAGGGTGATGACTGGGTGACAAGAACCAGCCGCAAGTCTCTGCGATTGCTTGGTTCAGTGGGCGAGCCGATCAACCCGGAAGCGTGGGAATGGTACTACAACGTTATCGGCGAAGGCCGCTGCCCGATCGCCGATACATGGTGGCAGACCGAGACCGGCGGGCACATGATCACCCCGCTCCCCGGCGCCCATGCGTTGAAGCCCGGCGCGGCCAGTTTCCCGCTGTTCGGCGTGCAGCCGCAAGTGGTCGATCCCGCCACCGGCGAGGTACTGCAAGGGGCCACCGAGGGTGCACTGGTGCTGACCGATAGCTGGCCCGGCCAGATGCGCACCGTCTATGGCGATCACGAACGCTTCATTCAGACCTATTTCAGCCAATATCCCGGCAAGTATTTCACCGGCGACGGCTGCCGCCGCGACGAGGACGGCTATTACTGGATCACCGGCCGGATCGACGATGTGATCAACGTCAGCGGCCACCGCATGGGCACCGCCGAGGTGGAAAGCGCACTGGTCGAGCATCCGCTGGTGGCAGAAGCCGCAGTCGTGGGCATGCCGCACGACATCAAGGGCCAGGGCATTTATGCCTATGTCACCACGATGGACGGGGTCGATGACAGCGACGAGCTGCGGCGCGAACTGATCCTCTGGGTGCGCAAGGAAATCGGCCCCATCGCCACGCCTGACGTGGTGCAATTCGCCCCTTCGCTGCCGAAAACCCGCTCAGGCAAGATCATGCGCCGCATCCTGCGCAAGATCGCCGAGAACGACGTGGGTAACCTCGGCGATACCTCGACGCTGGCGGACCCGAGCGTGGTGGAAGACCTGCTCAAGAACAGCCCGCACGCCAAGGGTTAAGCCGTTACAAATTGACACTGGCCAGTGCGGGCCGGACCGCTAATCTCTCCGCCATAAAGTGGAGGGGAGAGCCATGACCTTATCGATCCGCGCGGCCTTGTTGACTGCCTGTCTCAGCGTCTGGGCCGTGCCTGCATCGGCGCAAGTCGCAGGCATCCCGCTCGAGATGGAGCCGAACACTTGCGACCGCGCGTGCCTCGAGGGCAAGGTCGAAGCCTACCTGCAAGCCATGAGCGACGGCACGGTCTCGGACGAGCTGTTCGCCCGCTCCGTCCGCTTCACCGAAAACGGCGTCGAGATGCCGCTCGGTAACGAAGGGCTGTGGGCGACCACCGTCTCGCCGCAAGGCTACCGGCTGATCGTGCCTGACGTAGTCACCGGCCAGGTCACCGCGCTGGTCACCGTGCAGGAGCAGGCGAGTTCCTCGGCCACCGGCCCGCAGCGCCCCGCCGAACCGGTCGGCCTGAGCTTGCGCCTGCGGATCGACCGCGAGGGCAAGATCACCGAAATCGAACAGATCGCCGCCCGCCCCGATCGCCCGCTTGGTGCGGCCAGCGGCCCTTCGACCAACCCCTTTCCCGCAACCGGCGCGGCGGTGCAGGCGATCGGCTCGCCCTGGCCCGGCTATCTGCAAGCCGTGCCCGAAGCCCAGCGCCACACCCGCGCCGAGCTGGTGGAAGTGGCCAACGCCTATTTTGAAGCGGTGGAGCGCAACACCGGCAATGATTACTACCCCTTCACCGAAAACTGCCTGCGGCTGGAAAACGGCGTGATCGCCGCCGCCTCCGATGCCGAGCGCGCCGCCCTGCCTGAACGGCCCGCCTTCGGCACGGTGCAGACCTGCAAGGGCCAGTTCGAAACCAGCCTGATCGGCACCGTGACCGGCGTGCGCGACCGGCGCGTGGTCGCGGTGGACGTGGAGCGCGGCGTGGTGTTCGCCTTCGCCTTCTTCGACCACCGGCCGATCAACTGGACCTGGCAGCTGGGCGAACTGTTCAAGGTGGAGCACGGCCAGATCCGCCGCATCGAGGCGATCTTCATCCGCAGCCCCTACGCCATGTGCTCGGGCTGGAGCACCTATGCCCAGTGCCGCAGCGAGGAAGTGCAGGACCTGCGCTAAGTGGCTAGGTAGCCCTGCCTAAGCTGGCACAGACCCAGTCCTAACCGACGCCGGTCATGCTGGCACGATGGACATGGCAGCACCCATTCCGGCCACCATTCATCGCCGCCGCGATTCCCGGCTGCGTATTCGGCTGAGCATTCCCGCGCAGGTGCTGACGCTGGACGGCCAGAGATCGGCCAGCCTGCTCGACCTGTCACAATCGGGCGCGCATCTGGGCGTAAAGTCCCCGATGCGGCGCGGGCAGGATGTTATGCTGTGGTGGCTGGGCTTCGAGGCGTTCGGCCGCGTGGTTTGGGCGAGCGACAACGAGGTGGGCGTGGAGTTTCACGAACCGCTGCCCATGCCCTTGCTGCTGCAGACGCGCCAGCAGATCGACGCCGGGGTGGCACCCTCCACCGATATGCAGGCGCACGAGCAGGCGCGCGACTGGTACATGGGCCATCGCTAGGTGAGCCGCACGCAAGAGCTGGTGCATTATTCGCAAGTGGTGGTGTATGGTGGCGGCACAAGCCCGCTGCTAGGGTCCGATGCCCGCGCGATCCACCGCCACAGGAAGCTGACCACAATGCCCCGCATGCGCCTCTATTCGCTGGAAGAGCTGGAAGACATTCCCGGCACCAAGGTGTTCACCGCCAAGCGCAGCCGCGAGGCCTATCACCTGCACAAGTTCTGCATGAGCCTGATGGCCGACGATAACCGCCAGGCCTTCCGGGCCGACGAGCGCGCCTATCTCGACCGCTACAAGATGACCGAGGAGCAGAAGCTGGGCGTGCTCGCCCGCGATCTCACGCGGCTGATCGAACTGGGCGGCAACATGTATTTCCTCGTCAAGATCGCCAGCACCGACGGGTGGAGCGCGCAGAAGGCGGTTTCCTCGATGTCGGGCATGAGCGCCGAGGAATACGGCCAGATGATGAAGGACGGCGGCCGTTCGCCCGATGGCCTGCGCTCAAAAAAGGACCCCAACTGACATGGCGCGGATAACCGCCGGCATCGCCACCAGCCACGTCCCCGCCATCGGCGCGGCGATCGACAACGGACGCACGGCTGACGAATACTGGGCGCCCGTGTTCGAGGGCTACGAGTTCGTCAAGGAGTGGATCAAGGACAACATGCCTGACGTGGTGATCCTGGTATTCAACGATCACGCTAGCTCGCTGATGCTCGACATCGTGCCCACCTTCGCGCTGGGCTTCGCCGAGGAATTCCTCCCCGCTGACGAAGGCTGGGGCCGCCGCCCGGTTCCCACCGTGTACAACCACCCGGACCTCGCCGCACACGTCGCCGAACAGCTGGTGATCGACGAGTTCGACATTACGCTGATCAACGAGATGGACGTCGATCACGGCCTGACCGTGCCCTTGTCGCTGGTGTTCGGCCAGCCCGACGAGTGGCCGTGCAAGGTCATCCCGCTGGCGGTCAACGTCACCCAGTTCCCCACCCCTAGTGGCGAACGCTGCTGGAAACTGGGCGAAGCGCTGCGCAACGCGGTGAAGACCTTTCCGGAAGACCTCAACGTGCAGGTGTGGGGCACCGGCGGCATGAGCCACCAGTTGCAAGGCACCCGCGCCGGCCTGATCAACGCCGAGTTCGACCAGCGCTTCATCGACCTGCTGGCCCACGAGCCCGAGGAGCTGACCTATATCACCCGGCTGGAATACCTGCGCGAGACCGGCACCGAGGGGATCGAGCTGATCATGTGGCTGATCATGCGCGCCTCGCTCGGCTATGGCGTCGAGGAAAAGCACCGCTTCTACCGCGTGCCCGCCAGCAACACGGCGGTGGGGCATGTGGTGTACGAGGCGCGGAGTTAGAACCTTTCGGACCGGTCCCGCCGTCGAAGGGGCGCTCCTCAGTCGGGGCCAGTCGTTGCCTCCGCATATTGCAGAACCTCGGCAAGCTCATCCTGAACGAGCGAATAGTCTTGTGTGGGGAAGTCGACCGATACCTTAACGCCATCACCCAGAACAATCCCCAGCGCGTTGCGTGAGCACCCACCGGGTTCATCAGGTTCGTGCAAAACGACCAAGGTATCTGCGGCGCGATCGAGGAAATAGTGGGCGGCCAAGCCGGATAGTTTGCGCTCCACATATTCGATCCGCTCTTCGGCATCTCCAATGGAAAAACGCCGCGCGATTGGAGTGGTCAGCTCATTGCCCCTTGCCAACAATATTTGCGCGAAAATTGAGCCGGCCTCTCGACGACGTTCCGCCGAATCTCTGCGCAATCGGTCCATCTCGAAATTTAGGCGAAGGGTGGCGAAATGGTCGGGCACGGCAGGCGTGCCCTGGCAGCGGCGCGGCGTCTCCAGCCGCTTGAGAAAGACTGCATCGCCGAAGTCGCACCGCGTGAGTTGCCAGCCATCGGCCTGTGCACGCGCGATTCCTTCGGCCGAGTATGGGCAGCGAAACTCCGGTTCCAGCCCACGATAGCTGTCGATTATCGGGCGGTAAGACACACGATAGTCATCGGGCCGACGGATCAGTTCTTCGCGAATGGCGGACCGATAAACCGGCGCTGTGGCAAATCTTGCCGCTTGCTCGCGCTGGATCGCGATGTAATCGATCGCGGGCACCAGGGTGACCGCTCCTGACAAATCCTCCTCACCTTCGCCCGGCTCGGCAGAGCAAGCCGCAACGGCGAGAGCAAGTACCGCGATGCATGATCTGCCGTGTCCGCGCGCCATCAGACCTTCCGTTGCCCAAGCACCGGCGACGCCCTGCCCTGCGCCAGCATGGCATCCGAGAAGCGGATCGGTGTGCGCAGGCCCTTGATGCCCTCGGACAGGTCGATGACCATGCCGCGCGCCAGCACCTGCGGATCGGTCAACGCTTGTTCCACCGTGTTGATTGGCCCGGCGGGTATGCCCTCACCCTCCAGAGCTTGCAGCAAGGCGTCTCGCTCCCAGTCAGCGGTGCGCGACGAAACGGCAGCGCTTACGGCCACCCGGTCGGCCACCCGCCCGGCATTGGTCGACCAGCCGGGTCGCGGATTGAGGTCCAGCAGGTCGGCCAGCCGCTGGAACTGCGTGTCGTTGCCCACCGCGATGATCGCCCAGCCATCGGCGCAAGCGAACGCTTCGTAAGGCACGATATTGGGATGGGCATTGCCCAGCCGCGTGGGCGAAACCCCGCTGGCAAGGTAGTTCATCGCCTGGTTGGCCAGCGTGCCCACCATCACGTCGAGCAGCGCCATGTCGACCAGTTGCCCGCGCCCGGTGCGCTGCCGCATGTGCAGCGCGGCCTGAATGCCGATCACCGCGTAGAGCCCGGTCAGGATATCGGCATAGGCGACGCCGCTTTTCTGCGGTGCGCCCGCCGGATCGCCGGTCAGGTCCATGATCCCGCCCATGCCCTGGACGATGAAGTCATAGCCCGCGCGGGGAGCATAGGGGCCGTCCTGCCCGAAGCCGGTGATCGAGCAATAGACGAGGCCGGGGTTGCTGGCCTTGAGGCTGGCGTAGTCGAGGCCGTATTTGGCCAGGCCGCCCAGCTTGAAGTTCTCGATCACCACGTCGGCGGTGGCGATCAGGTCCTTGACCTTGGCGAGATCGGCGGGATCGCGGAAATCAGCCACCATCCCGGCCTTGCCGCGATTGGTGGCGTGGAAATAAGCCGCGTCCTTCGACCCGTCGCTGCGCTCGATAAACGGCGGCCCCCAGCCGCGAGTATCATCGCCCTCGGGGCTTTCGACCTTGATCACCTCGGCGCCAAGATCGGCCAGCACTTGCCCCGCCCACGGCCCGGCGAGGATGCGCGCGAGTTCGACGACCTTGATGCCTTCAAGCGGGGAGTCGTGGGGGGTGTTGGCGGCTGACATCAGGGCGCAATCCGGAACACCCGCTCCGCATTCCCATGACACAGCGCGTGCATTTCGGCCTCGGTGCAGGCAAAGTTCTCGATGAAGTCCACCGCCGGTTTCATCGGCTGGTAGGGATAGTCGATCGCCCAGATCACGTTGTCGACGCCCATGCGGTCAATCGCATAGCGCAGCGCCAGCGGGTCTTCCACGCCGCTGGTGGTGAAGACGAAGTTGTCGCGGAAGTATTCCTCCATGCTGCGCTGCGTCTTGGGCGCGCGGCCCACTTTCTGCGCGCGGCTGTGCATGAAGTTGATGCGCCAGATGAAAAACGGCACCATCTCGCCCATGTGGCCGACGCAGATGCGAAGGCCCGGGAAGCGGTCGAACACCCCGCCCGCCATCATCCGCAGCATGTTGGTGGCCACTTCGACGCCGTAGGCCCACATGGCGCTGTCCATCGCATAGTCCATCAGCGGACCCTTGAGCGTGTCCGACGGCCCGCGCGGGTGGATGTAGATCGTGGCATCCAATGCCTCGGCGGCCTCGAAAATCGGCCAGAACTTGGGATCGTCGAAATAGTCGCCGTTGGTGTGGCCGTTGACGATGAGGCCATTGAGCTTGAGCTCGGTCATCACCCGGTCGATCTCCTTCGCCGCGCGCTTGGGGCTGTGCGGGGCGAAGCTGGCGAGACCGGCGAAGCGCGTGGGGTGCTTGGCGATGATGGCGGCCATCCGGTCATTGCTCAGCGCGGCCAGCTCGGTCGCGGTGTCGGCATCGAACATCTGCACGCCGGGCGCGGTCAGCGTGAGGAGGTGCATGTCCACGCCGTACTGGTCCATCTGCGGCAGCCGCTGCTCCTCGACGTCCATCAGGCCGGAGAGGAAGCCCATCTTGCCATAGCCGGTGGTGTCGTGATCGGCGTCGTAGATCCCGCCCACCAGCAACTTGTCGCTGCTTTGCGATGGCCCGCGCGAGACCTGGCGCAATTCCTCGGCGACCTCGGGGATCGACCAGGCTTCCTCGCAGGCGATCAGGCGGCACTTCTTACCCATGGTTCTCTCTCCCGGTTTTATCGGTCATCGCGGCGCGATCTCGGTCCATTCGACGCGGCGCTCCGGCGGGCGGCCGCTGACCGGGTTGGCATAGTGGAACGGCAGCGGTTCGATCGCCGGGAACGGCACGCCGATTGCTCCCCGTTGAAGCGCGTCGACGCGATAACGGGCGAGCAGTTCGGGCGTGGGCCGCAGCGCCTCGCCCAAGGCCGGGTCAGCCGCCGTCCAGCCGCCCGCGTAACCGGCGATCCAGGTGTAATCGAGGTCCATCCCGGCAAAGGCCCAGTGGCCATCGGGCCTGCGCTCCAGTTGCCATTCGTAGACGCCCGCCAGCCAACTGCCTGGGCCGCTGGCGGAGGAATTCATCTGCACCAGCCGCTCACGCATCTGCGCCCGCCAAGTACCGTCGGCCTCGTCCCGGCTGACGGTGACATAGGGCTGGGTGAGCATATGCACCGCCTGGAACGCGGGCGAAGGCTGGCTGTCGCCATAGCGCAGCCGGGCCGCCGCCAGAATGCGCTCGCGCCCGGCGACCACGCCGATGAACGGCAACTCGCGCCAGCCGTTGGGGGCGAACAGGGCGGCCATCTCGTCCCAGCTGAAGCGGTTGATATAGGCGCCATAGGCATTGCCCAGATTCTCGGCGGCATCGAACGCCTCGGCCCGCGTCAGTGCATCGGGAGTGCGCGACGGTGCTGCTCCTGCCACAACGGCTGGGGCGAAAATGCCGAGGTCGGAGATCGGCTGCGTCACGCTCGCTTCGGGGTACGACATCGAGCGGCTTGGCTGGTCGCGGTCGGGCCCGCCACCAGCCGGGATCGGCACCAGCGGGGGCAGCGGCTCGGCCCAACCGGCGGCGTATGTGCTGCGCATGATCGGGATGCGGTAGAGGCTGGAAATCAGCCAGCGCCCCTCGGCATCGCGCATCAGCACGAAGTGATTGAGCGTGGCGCTCCACTGGCCCTCGCCGCCGTGCTGCCCGGTCATCCCCAGTTCGATCACCGACACGCTGGCCACCACGCCATCGCGCGACAGGATGACCTTGGGCATCAGTTGCAGGTGGTCGTTCAACTCGCCCCTATCGAGGCCCGCCGCGCCGAACTGGGCAAGGAACCGGCGCACGCCGTCCTGCCCCAGCCACGTGCCCTGCCCCTGCACCACCACGCGGGCATCGGCATAGAACAGGTCGGTCACATCGTCGTACAGCCCGCGATCGAGGTAATAGCCGAAGGCGTTGACCAGATTTTGCGCGCGGCCATGTTCGTAAAGCAGGCTGGCCTCGGCGGCGATCTGCTCTGGCGGCAGGATAGTGGCAGCACGGCGTTGCGGCAGGATCGCTCCGGCCTGCTCCGGCGTGAAGTGGTACGGTGCGCGTTCCAGCGTCGTCGCATCGTGCCGCCACCCTTGCGCATAAGGCCCCGCGAACTGCGGGTAATAGCGCATGGCCGCGATGCGCCAGTCCGCGCCCTGCTTGGCATAGCGCACCACCCAGGTCCCGCCCGCCCACTCGGCGCTTTGCTGCGCGGTGCCGGTCAAAGCCAGCTCTTGCCAGCGGCCAGTCGCGTTCTGCCCGTCGGCCGCCAGCGTGATCACCGGGCTGATCCACAAGTGCAGGTTGAGCAGGCCCGGTTGCAGGCCATCCACGCCGCCGCCTTGGGTCTCGCGTAAGTTCGCCAGCACTTCTGCCCGGCCCAACAGTTCGCCATGCTGGAAGCTCACCACGGCGTCGTCGGTCAACAGCTCGACCATCGCCGGCCATTGTCCGCGCAAGGCGAGGTGGCCCCAATGCGCCTGCAAGTGCTTGATCTGGCGGATCGACGTCAGGTCCTCCAGCCGGGCGGTCTCCACCGCCGGGTCCGGGGACGGGACCTGCGCCGCAGCAGGGGTGGCCAGCATCAGGGCGAACAAGGCAAGCAGGGCGCGGATCATGCCGCCAGCCTAAGCGGACCTTGCGGCAGCGACAAGCGGCTCTTACCCTTGGTACATGGCCCGCCCGATCCCCGCAGATGACCAGAGCTGGACCTCCGCCGGGATCGCCCGGGCCGAGGCCATCACGGCATGGCGTGACTGGGCCGCCAGCACCATCGCCCCGATCGAGGTGGAGGTATTCGATGCGGACGCCTTCGCCGCACGCTGGGTCAGCCACGGCATCGGCCAGCTGCGCCTGCTCCACCTCCACGCCCCCGCCCAGCGGGTGACGCATACCGGTGCCGAATTTGGCGCCGATGGCTCCAGCGGGCGCGCCGCGCCGTCGATCCAGCTGGTCTACAACGTCCGCGGCGATTCGCAGACGCGGATGGCCGGGCGCGAATTCCTGCTGCGCGCCGGGCAATTCGTGCTGCTCGACAACACCCGCTATTACCAGATGGAAATGGCCACCGAGCACGAGGTGGTCGACCTGATGATGCCGCAGGCGTGGCTCGAGCGCTACCTGCCCGGTCCGCGGGCCTACCTCGCGCGGCCCGTCGATACTCGGCAAGGCTGGGGCGCGCCGCTCGGGGCGCTGCTCGACACGATCCTGGCGGGCGGACTTGACCATGCGCCGTTACCGCGCCCGCTGATCGCCGAGCAGCTGGGCAGCCTGCTGGCGCTGGCGATGGAGCCCGAGGCCGAAGGACAACCCCGCCACCGCAACCAGCTCGCCAGCCGCATCCTCCGCCGGATCGAGCACGACCACGCCGACCCCGAGCTGTCGCCCGAGGCAGTGGCCAAACAGGTTGGCATCTCCAAGCGCTACCTGCAGACGCTGCTGGCGGCGAGCGGCACCAGCTTCGTGGCCGAGCTGAACGCCACCCGGCTCGAACGCGCGAGCGAGATCCTGGCCGATCCGCGCGCCGCCGCCCTGCCCATCGCCGACGTCGCCTTCCGCACCGGGTTCCTCGACCCGGCCTATTTCACCCGCCTGTTCCGCAAGCGCTTCGGCATTACGCCCCGCGAATGGCGCGGCGGCCATGCACCGCAGAGTTAAGAGCCATGACCCAGACCACGCTCCCCACCTATTATCTCAGCCATGGCGGCGGGCCGTGGCCGTGGCTGATGGAGAGCCAGGGCCATATGTACCGCGTACTCGATGCCTCGCTGAAGGACATGGCGCGGCAATTGGGCGACCAGCCCAAGGCGATCCTCGTGGTCACCGCGCATTGGGAAACGCCGGTGTTCACCTTCTCCACCGCCAGCCAGCCGGGGATGATCTATGACTATGGCGGCTTTCCGCCGGAAACGTACCAGATCACCTACCCGGCCCCCGGTCTGCCTGCCCTGGGTGAGCGCGCGGCGGCCTTGCTGGCGGCGGGCGGAATGCCGAGCGCGACCGACCCGACGCGCGGCTTCGACCACGGCACTTTCAGCCTGCTCCAGGCGCTGTGGCCCACGGCTCACCTGCCGGTGGTGCAAATGTCAATCCGACGCGATTTCGATCCGGCGGCGCATATTGAGGCGGGGCACCTGCTCGCTCCGCTGCGCGATGAGGGCGTGCTGATCGTGGGCAGCGGCCTGTCGTTCCACAACCTGCGCGCGATGGGCAATCCCGCCGCCCACGCGCCCAGCCATGCGTTCGACCGCTGGTTGCAGGACAGCCTGGTGGGGCTGAGCGGAGCCGAACGGAACCAAAGGCTGCTCCATTGGGAGCAAGCGCCCGCCGCCCGTCTGGTCCAGCCGCGCGAGGATCACCTGATGCCGCTGCACGTCGCGGTAGGCGCGGCGCAAGCCGAGGCGGGCCACCTGACCTATCACGAGGACACCTTCTTCGGTGGCCTCGCCGCGTCCAGCTTCCAGTTTGGCGAGCTGGCTTCCGCCTAGTTTATCGCAGCACCAATCAAGACAAAATGCCATGCGTTTTTGTCTGGTTTGTCATGCGCACGAATCCTTTGGCAAGCGCCGCGGAAGGACTAGGTTGCGCACCGGATGATGTCTCCGGGTCCTTCGCAGGTCGCAGTAGAGAGGCACATTCCTAACGGTTGAGAGGACCTGCCGATGACCGCCGCACCCAAGGGTTTCCCGCTACCCAGCTCGATCAAGGTGGTGGCGGGCACCGAAGCCGCCCAGGCCGCATTTCCCTATTACACGCAGTTCGTGCCCGAAGATGACGGCAAGTTCTGGTTCTACAACTCGATGCATTTTCCCGAACCGATGCATCATTTCGACATGATCACCGCCGAGGCCGCCTATGTGGCGATGGGCGCGTTCAACACCCGCGTCCACGTGTTGCCCACGGCCAAGGGCGTCGATCACCGGATCATCAACGGCCGCGTCTATATCGGCGGCGTGGTCGTCACCGATCCTGACGAGATTGCGGAACGAGTGGCCGAATTCCAGACCCGCGCCTTCTGGTACTATGAGCACTGGGAAGACCTGTACGAGCAGTGGAAGGACAAGATGCGCGCGCTGATCGCCGAGGCGCAGGCGCTGCCCACACCTTCGCTGCCCGACTACGAGCCGCTGGCCACCTTCAAGGAAGGCAATGCCGTTGCCGCCAGCCACGATCTGCTGAAGGTCTACCAGCAGCAGATCGAAGGCTACCACCGCATGTGGCACCATCACTTCGAGTTCCTGCTGCTCGGCTACGGCGCCTACATGACCTTCTTCGATTTCTGCAAGAAGGCCTTCCCGGAGATTTCCGACCAGGCGATCAGCCGCATGGTCGCGGGCATGGAGGCCGAGATTTTTCGCCCGGACGAGGAAGTAAAGCGCCTCGCCCGCCGCGCTGTCGAGCTGGGGGTGGATCACCACTTCACCGACAACGTCGATATCGACGCCGTGCTGGCCGATCTCGACAAGGTGAGTGCGGGCAAGGACTGGCTGGCCGAACTGGAGGTCAGCCGCAACCCGTGGTTCAACGTCTCTAGTGGCGACGGTTTCTACCACTATCACCGCAGCTGGCAGGATGACCTCAGCATGCCCTTCGCCGCGCTCCCCGGCTATATCGACAAGATCAAGGCCGGCACCAATATCGAACGCCCCACCGCCCAATTGATCGCCGAGCGCGAGGCGCTGGTGCGCGATTACCGCGAGCTGCTCGACACCGAGGAGGACAAGGCGACATACGACCAGCTGATCACG
The DNA here is from genome assembly GCA_039927835.1 of Alteraurantiacibacter sp. Taxonomy (GTDB): domain Bacteria; phylum Pseudomonadota; class Alphaproteobacteria; order Sphingomonadales; family Sphingomonadaceae; genus Alteraurantiacibacter. The sequence continues at coordinate 242,367 of JBDSUF010000035.1, read as the reverse complement.
CTGGCGCACCGCGTGTTTCCCTATGTGGAAGGCCACAAGTTTTATTGCGAGCATTGGTACACCAACCTGTTCTTCAACAAGATCAGGGAGTTCGGCCGCCTGCTGCTGGCGCACGACTTCTTCGGGCCAGACGGGATCGAGGAGGATATCTTCCACCTGACGCAGTACGAGGTAGAGAGCGCCATCGTTGACCTGATGCTCAGCTGGGGCGTGGGCGCTCCGCCGCGCGGGCCGGCTTACTGGCCGGCCATCGTGGCGCAGCGCAAGGCGGCAATTGTCGAATGGGGCAAGCATCCCACCCCGCCCGCGCTGGGCGATGTGCCCGATGCCATCGACGATCCGGCGATAAACATGCTGTGGGGCATCACCCGCGAAAACCTCGACAGCTGGCTCGACGATGGCACTGGCGACCCGAACGAACTGAAGGGCTTTGCCGCCTGTTCGGGCGTGGTCGAAGGCATTGCCCGCGTGGTCAAATCGGTCAGCGATATCCACCGCATCCAGCAGGGCGACATCCTCGTGTGCCAGGTGACCAACCCCACCTGGTCGCCGCTGTTCCAGAAGATCAGCGCGGCGGTTTCCGACATTGGCGGATCGATGAGCCACATGGCCATCGTGGCGCGCGAATATGGCCTGCCCGCCGTGGTCGGCACCGGCGTCGCCACCACCCGCATCAAGGACGGCCAGCGCATCCGCGTGGACGGCGGCAAGGGCACTGTCTCGATCCTGGAGGATGTGTGAGCGCCATGACCGAGTCCGTTGCCTGGTTCGCCGATGTCGGCATCAAGGATCGGCCCACGGTGGGCGGCAAGGGCGGCTCGCTGGGGGAGCTTACCCAGGCGGGCATCGCCGTGCCGCCGGGGTTCGTGGTGACGACAGCCGCGTTTGAGCTGTTCCTCTCGGCTTTGGAAGCGCGCGAGGCGATCCGCCCGCTGGTCGAGGCGCTCGATCCTGACGATCTTGCCGCTGCTACCGTGCTGTCCGAAAAGCTGCGCGCCCGGGTGATGGGCGATCCGATGCCTCCGCAAGTGGAAACCGCGATCATCTCGGCCATGCGCCAGCTGTGCCCCGATGGGCAGCCGGTCGCCGTCCGCTCCAGCGCTACCACCGAGGATGCCGATGACGCCAGCTTCGCGGGCCTGCAGGACACCTTCCTGTGGGTGCTGACGCCCGAGGACATGGCCCACAAGGTCCGGACATGCTGGGGCAGCCTCTATTCGGTCGAGTCGATGACCTATCGCCGCAAGCATGGCCTGCCCGAAGCGGGTGTGGCGATGGCGGTAGTCGTCCAGCAGATGGTCGATGCCCTTTGCGCGGGGGTGATGTTCACCCGCAGTCCGACCACGGGCGACAAGTCGGTGATCACCATCGAGGGGGCATGGGGCCTCGGCTCGTCAGTCGTTTCTGGCGAGGTCACGCCGGACAAGTGGGTGCTCGGCAAGCTCACCGCCGAGATTTCCGGGCGCGATATTTCCGACAAGCACGCGCGGCAGGTTCCGGCGGAAGGCGGCGGGATTATCGAGGTGGAGAACGAGGAGCCGATGCGCAGCTCGCCCTGCCTCACCGATGACCAGTTGATGGCCTTGCGCGAGGTCGGCCGCCGCGTGGAGCGGCATTATGGCAAGGCGCAGGATATCGAGTGGGCGCTCGACAAGGCGGGCAACGTGCTGCTGCTCCAGTCCAGACCAGAGACCGTTTGGTCGCAGAAGGACGCCACGGCCAAGCCCGTCGCCGCTCCGGTGGCCAATCCGATGGCGCACGTAATGAATATTTTCGGAGGTCGCCGGTGAAGCGCTTGTCGCTGACAGATATTGCCGAGATCACCAAGCTGCTCGACGAGAGCCACTTCGGCAGTCTCGACTTGGCTATGGGCGAGTTCCGCTTGCGCATCCGGCGTGGCGGATCGGGGAGCTGGGCGCCGCGAGACGAGCCGGGGGACTATACGCCCGCTCCTGCACCTGCCGCCCTTGCAGCACCCGCTGCACCCGCCAACGCCGCCGCCGCTGGCGAAGTGGACGTGCCCGCCCCGCTGCTCGGCAACTTCTACGAAACCCCGCGCCCGGGCGAACCGTCCTTCGTCGAAGTGGGCGATACCGTGGGCCCGGATACCACCATCGGCATTATCGAGGTGATGAAACTGATGAACCCGATCCGCGCTGGCGTGGCCGGCGTGGTCACCGCCAAGCTGGCGGCCAACGGCAAGGCTGTCGAACAGGGTCAGGCGTTGATCCGGGTGAAGGTGGGCTGATGTCGCGCCATACCTCCACCTCCCGTTCGCCTCGAGCGAAGTCGAGAGGCTTCGCGCAGGTGTCTCGACTTCGCTCGACACGAACGGAGCCAGTGTAATGGCCTCCATCCGCATCGTAGAAACCAGTCTCCGCGACGGCAACCAGTGCCTGTGGGGCGCGCTCGGCGTCGACACCGCCAAGACGCTGACCGTGGCTCCCGCGATGGAGCGGGCCGGTTACAAGGCGATCGATTTCACCACCTCCACACACATGGGCGTGGCCGTGCGCTACAAGCAGCAGGACCCGTGGGAACGCATCCGCGCGATGGCGGATATCTGCAAAAATACGCCGCTGCAGTTCCTGTCCACCGGCTTCCGCTTCATCTCGTGGGAAACCGCCACGCCCGAGTTCATGGAGCTGGCCTTTCGCACGCTGGCCACCAACGGCATCCGCCGCTTTGCCCTGGCCGATCCGATGAACGACGCGCAATCCAACGTCGATGTGGCGCGGCTGGTCAAGCGTTCGGGCGGCGAACAGGTCGTCGGCGCGCTGGTGTTCTCGATCAGCCCGATCCACGACGATGCGCACTATGCGGCAGCGGCCAGGCTGATGGCGCAATGCCCCGATATCGACGCGCTCTATATCAAGGACCCCGGCGGCCTGCTCACCCCCAAGCGCGCCGCCACGCTGATCCCCGCGATTTTGGCGCAGATCGGCGACAAGGAGCTGGAACTGCACAACCACTGCACCATCGGCCTGGCCGAACCCACCTGCCTCGAAGCGGCGGACCTCGGCGTGGGCGCGGTGCAATGCGCCAGCGGCGGCGCGGCGGACGGCACGAGCAACCCGCCGATCACCCGCATGATCGCCAACCTGCGCGCCGCCGGGCACACGGTCGATATCGACGACGAAGCCGCGCAGGAAGTGGCCAATTTCTGGACCGCGATGGCCGAGGCCGAGGGCCTGCCCACCGGCGCGCCAATGGCTTTCGACGCCGCCTATTTCCACCACAACCTGCCCGGCGGCATGGTCGGCACAATGCGCCGCCATCTGGCCGACCAACGCGTCCCGCACTTGGAAGGCGCGGTGATCGAGGAGATCGGCCGCGTGCGGCGGGAACTCGGCTGGCCGATCGTGATGACGCCATTCGCGCAGATGCTGCAGACGCAGGCGGTGATGAACGTGACCGGCAAGGGCCGCTGGGAAGTGATCCCGGACGAGATCATCCGCTTCGCCATCGGCAAGTTTGGCCGTCCCAATGCCCCCGTCGATCCCGAGGTACTGGACCGCATCATGGCCAACCCGCGCACGAAGGAGCTGCAGGCAGAAACCGGCATGACCGACCTCCAGACGCTGCGCGGCCGGATCGGCGCGAACCTGTCGGACGAGGAGTTCCTCCTCCGCGCCACCATGCCCGCAGAGCAAGTCGATGCCATGCAGGCCGCCGGCCCCGCACTGCGCGACTACGACCCCGATACGGTCGCGGTGATGGAACTGGTGCGCACCGTGCTCGCCAACCGCAGCGTCGATGCCTTCGCCATCGAACGCGACGATTTCAAACTGGAAGTTTCCGCATGACAAGCCCTCTCCTCGTCATTGCGAGGAGGGAACCCACGAAGCAATCCAGAACGTCAGAGCACTCCGCCCTGGATTGCTTCGCTACGCTCGCAATGACGAAAGTACGGGAATGACCCTGCGCAAGCCAAAAGGCTTCATGTTCGACCTCGACGGAACGCTAATCCTGTCCAACCGCAGCCTCGGCAATTACGACGCCATCCCCGGCGCGGCCGAGGCGCTGGGCGAACTCGACCGGCTCGGCATTCCGTGGCTCGCGCTGACCAACGGCAGCGCATACTCGGCCCGCGTGCAAGGCCCCAAGCTGCGCGCAGCCGGGGTCCCGGTGCCCGACGAAAAGCTGTTCACCCCCAACTCCGCTGCCGCGCGGGTGATCCAGGCGCGCGGGTATGAAAAGGTGCTCGTGCTGGGCACCAGCGGCGTGGTCGATGCGCTGGCTGAACTAGGCGTCAACGCCTTCGCCCCCGCCGAAGCGCGCGGCGAAGATTGCGATGCGGTCTATGTCGCCTGGCACCCCGATTGCGTGATGGACCACATCCACTTGGCCTGCGAACGGGTGCTGGCCGGGGCGGCCTTGCTGTCCGCCTCGGACGTGCCGTACTTCGCCACCAAGGAAGGCCGCAGCTTCGGTTATTCGTGCGCCATCAACGGCGCGATCGCCCGCGTGACCGGGGTGGAGCCGGAACCCACCGGCAAGCCCTCCATGCACGCGATGGCGATGATCTCCGAGGTGCTGGGCGTGGCTGTGGCCGACGTGGGCGTAGTGGGCGATGACGCGGTCGCCGAAATGCTGATGGCTCATCAATCAGGCGCCATCGGCATCGCCGTCACCAGCGGCTCCACCAGCGCGCAGGAATGGGCGAGCCAGCCCCCCGAAAAGACGCCCGATCTGGTGATCGCCAACATCGGCGAACTGGTGGCGGCTTGCGGTTTGGGTTAAGCCTCCCGCCGGGAGAGACGCAGATGCCTGATATCACGATTGCCACAGACGGGGCGGTGACCACGCTCACCCTGTCGCGGCCAGAGCGGCTGAACGCGCTGACCCCTGCCATGCTCGATGGCTTGCGCGCGGCCATGGCCGAGGCGGTTGCGGCGGGCGCGCGGGCGCTGGTGTTGACCGGCGAGGGTCGCGCGTTCTCCTCCGGTGCGGATCTGGCGGCTGACGGCGCAATGCCCGACGACCTCGGCGCCATTCTCGATGCGCATTACAACCCGCTCGCCCGTGCCATGGCCGATCTGCCGGTGCCGCTGGTGACGGCAGTCAACGGCCCGGCTGTGGGAGCGGGCATGGGCTTTGCGCTCAGCGGCGACTTGGTGGTGGCCGCGCGCTCGGCCTATTTCATGCTCGCCTTCGCCAACATCGGGCTGGTGCCGGACGCGGGCGCCAGCTGGGTAGTCGCCCGCGCCGTGGGCCGCGCCCGGGCGATGGAACTGGCGCTGCTGGGGGAACAGGTCATGGCCGAACAGGCGCTGGCGATGGGCCTGATCAACCGCGTTGTGGAGGACGATCTGGTGCTGGTCGAAGCGCAGAGCCTTGCCGCCCGCCTCGCCGCTGGCCCTACGTTGGCGCTGGGCCTGATCCGCAAGCAGATGGCCGCCGCGCTGGATACGCCGTTCAGCCAGATGCTCGACATCGAACACACCAACCAATCGCTGGCTGGCCGCACGCGCGATTTCCGCGAGGCGGTGACCGCGTTTGCCCAAAAGCGCGCGCCGAAGTTTGAAGGACGCTGACTTGAGTCAAACCCGCACCGACTGGACGCGCAACGAGATCGCCGCGCTGTTCGACCTGCCGTTTACCGAGCTGGTGTTCCGCGCCGCCACGGTCCACCGCGCGCACCACGCGGCGGACGAGGTGCAATTGTGCACCCTGCTGTCGATCAAGACCGGCGGATGTCCGGAGGATTGCGGCTATTGCTCGCAGTCGGTGAAAGCCGACAGCGGGGTCGAAGCCACCAAGCTGATGGACGTGCAGGCCGTGTTGCAGAGCGCCGCGCAGGCCAAGGATGCCGGATCGCAGCGGTTCTGCATGGGCGCCGCGTGGCGCAATCCCAAGGACCGCGACATGCCCGCCATCGTGCAAATCGTGGCTGGTGTGCGGGCGATGGGGCTGGAAACCTGCATGACGCTGGGGATGCTGACGCCGCGTCAGGCCGGGATGCTGGCCGAGGCGGGGCTGGATTATTACAACCACAATATCGACAGCAGCCCGGAGTATTACGAGCGCGTTATCTCCACCCGCACGATGGCTGACCGGCTGGATACACTGGCCACGGTGCGCGAGGCGGGGATCAACGTGTGCAGCGGCGGGATCGTCGGCATGGGCGAGACGCGGGCCGACCGGGTGGGCTTCATCCACACGCTCGCCACCTTGCGGCAGCATCCGGAGAGCGTGCCGGTGAATGCGCTGGTGCCGGTGAAAGGCACGGTGCTGGGGGATATGCTGGCCGATACGCCGCTGGCGAAAATCGACGATATCGAATTCGTCCGCACCGTTGCCGTGGCACGGATCACCATGCCGCTGTCGATGGTGCGCCTGTCTGCCGGGCGTGAGGCGATGAGTGAGGCGACACAGGCGCTGTGCTTCCTGGCGGGGGCAAACTCGATCTTCACCGGCGACAAGCTGCTCACCGCGCCCAATGCGGGTGATGACAGCGATGCGGCGCTGTTTGCGAAACTGGGGCTGCGGGCGTTGGCGGGGGCGGAGCCGATGCGGGCCAATGCGCAGGCCTGCCGCGACGATGTTGGCGCACAGTGACCATCGCCCTTGCATTGCTCCTCGCCCAGGCAGGGGCCGCCCCTGAAGGGCCCGATTGCGCCAAGGCCGTCGTGCAGCAAGAAATGAACTACTGCGCCGCGCAGGAATTTCACGCCGCCGACGCCGAAATGAACGCGCAGTGGCGGATCACTGCTGCGCAGATGCGCCGCAGGGATCAGGAAACGGCGGTTCGCGACGACCAACGCGAAGATTGGCCGGGCTATTTCGAGACGTTACTCGCGGGCCAGCGTGCGTGGCTGGCCTACCGTGACGCGCAGTGTGACAGCGAGGGTTTTGAGGCGCGTGGCGGATCGATGGAGCCGATGCTGGTGGCGTTGTGCCGCACCGCGCTTACTCGCCAACGGACCCGACAGTTGCAGGATCTGAGCTAGCCATGACCTTCGATTACCTAGCCTACCTCGATTGTTTCCTCACCGGCGATGACGATGCGCTGGTCGAGCGGTTCTTTGCCGAGGGGTGCGAAATGCATTCCGGTTCGGGCGTGCGGAGCGGCAAGCAGGGGATGAAGGACTTCCTCGCCTGGGCACACGATGGCGTGCGCGAGTGTCCGCGCCTGCAACGCTATGTGCAGGAAGCCGACGTGGTGTTTGCCGATATCGACATGGACTTCCATTGCAGCGCCGCGCGGCCGGACTTTCCGTTCGGTCCGATGATGCCCGGAGACACCAAAACAGTTAAATTTCTCGCACGTTATGACCTAGATGGCGACGGCAAGGTTACCAGGCTGACCACGATGGCCTGGCCGCCCGAGCAAGGTGTGACCAAGATTGCGCCGCTGGGTGGCCATCCCGGCCAGATTGCCGCCTATCACGCCTATGCCGCCGCCTTCTCCAACGGCGACGCCGCGCGCTTCCGGCGGTTCTATACCGAGGACGTGGTGTTGGAGCTGAGCTCGGTCGGACGGGTTGAAGGCGCGCAGGGCATCGCCGATTTCTACATCGCCATGTTCCGATCCGTGCGCGAGACGCTGACGATCCACTCGCTCGACGCCACCGACGAGCGGCTGGTGGTCGATTGCACCAGCCGTTTCACCGCGATCACCGATGCGCCGAATTTCGTGGTCGGTGCGCTGAGCCAAGGCGAGTGGATCGACGTGCGGGTGCGGGTGACCTACAGGCTGCGTGCAGGCCTGATTTGCCACATCGGCGTACAGCGTGCAGGAGAGCCGATGTTCGGCCGGGGGTGAGGGCGCCGACCGCGACCTGAAGGCGGCTCAGTTGGGCAGCGGATTGAAACCCGAACTGGCCGAAGTGGCGCCATCGGAATTGTTGCCCGGTGCGAGGTGGACCGCATCCAGCTGGCAATCGAGGTCGATCAACCTGGGCGTTTGCCAGATCTGGCAAACTGCGGCGAGGGTTTCTGGACGATCGGTCATTTGGGGGTACTCCTGCTGGCAAAGCTCTGTCCGATAAGTTGACCTTGGCCAGTGGACCCACCCGGTCAATTGCGCATACACCGATTACCGTGTTCCTTCTGGTAAAGTTCCCCAAGCCGCGCCCAAACGCAGAAAAGCCGCCTGGGTCAGCCCAGAAGCTGACCCGGCGGCTTCACTGAATTTCACTCCTACGCAGACGCGCCAAATGCTAGCCTGACGAGAGGGGTAATCGCCGAAGCTCAAATACCCTAGCTGGTGCTACTGGTCACCCCATCATTACCCGCATTGGGAGTGACGCCGTTCACGCTGGCGAGGCCACAATCGAGCGACATCAGCTCAGGGGTCTGCCAAGTCTTGGCGGTCAATGCGCCCTTGGTCGTAATATCAATCATAACGCGAATCTCCGCAAAGGTTGGTCGATGCAATAGTTCGATCATAGCTGAAAACAAAGGTTTGGGTCAATTGCCAATTCTTCGCCTTCGTCTCTCCAGTGGACCGGTGTGATAGTTACGCCACGGGCTTTCTTGCTTGACGAACCGGAACAGCTATCCCGCACGAACCGGTCCCCTTGGCAAATTGCTGCACTGCGATATGCCTGCTGAACTAGCTCGCGGTCAACTGTCAAACGCCTCGGTAGTTCCCCTGGGGCGTCGGTGCCGCCAATTCCGCCGCGCGCGCAAGGTCCGCCGGTCGGTCGATGTCCAGCAGCATGGCGGGCGGCGCGGGCACGCGCACCAGATCGGATCGAGCGGCGAGCAGCGGCCCGGCGCCCTCGCCCCCAGTCAATTCCGCCAGCGCGGGCAGCATGGCCAGGTCCACCAGCGCCGGAACCCCGGCCTTGCCATCGGGATAGAGCGTGGCGGCACACCGGTTAGCCGCCAGTTCCGCCAGATGCCGGGGCGACACCAGCGGCATATCGGCCAGCACCACCAGCAGCGCCCGCCCCTGCCCCAGCGCGGCGCTGGCGGCGAGGGCCAGCGATGTGCCGAGCCCGTCAGACGGGCGGATGTTGGTGAGCAACGGCCAGCCGCTGGCCGCGGCGAAGCGGGTCACCTGCGGCGACACCACGATCAGGCCGGGCGCAAGGCCGGCCGCCGCGACGGCATCCACAACCCACTGGCCAACCGGCTTGCCCGCCAGGTCCGCGTCGAGCTTTCCGCCTCCAAAGCGGCTCGCCGCGCCCGCCGCCAGCACCGCCACCAACGGGCCAGTGTCTGCCAACGGGCCAGCGTCAGCCATGCGGATGAAGCGCCTCATAGGCGCCGACCACGCTGGCGAGGATCGACAGCGCCAGCGGCACCGGTTCGCGGCTGTGGCGGACCACGCCGATCGGGCTGGCGACGCGGGCGATTTGCGCCGCGCTCACCCCTGCCTCGGCCAGCCGCGCGGCGCGTTCCTCGCGAGCCGGCTGGCCACCCTGGGCGCCGATGAAGAAGGCTGGCGTGGCCAGCGCCCATTGCAGGATCGCCTGCTCCCATTCGTGATCGTGGAACAGCAGGATAACCGCGCTCCATTGATCGACCGCGAGCCCCTGCGGCGCCGAACCGAGCGCCAACGCGCCGTGGTCCTTGGCAAATGTGGCGATCTCCAGCCCGGCAGTGCGGCCGAGCATGGCCAAGGCCTCCATCTCGGGCCCCTCGCCGAACAGGAGCAGACGCAAGGCGGGCACGAAGTGACGCTGGGCAAGCGGGCCGAGCGGCAGGTCGAGCGAAGCAGGTTCGCGCCGGTCGAGCGCGGCGACCGCGGCGGCGCAGGCGGCACGGTCCGGCGCGGGGTCGACGAGGATATCGAGCCCGCTGCCGCACGGCAGGCGAAAGTCGATCAGCGGAGAGCCCGCGCCAAAGCGCATCACCCGCCGCTCACCCCCGGCAAGCACTTCGCTGGCCAGTTGCCGCTCGAGGCAGCCATCGGCAAGGCTGCCGGTCACCGTTCCGTCAGCGGCCACCGCCAGCTGCGCGCCCAGCCGACGCGAGAAGCTGCCCTCTATTCCGACAATGGTGCACAGCCCCGTGCCGGGCGAACTGGCCGCCCGCAAGGCTGCGCGATCATCTGCCTGGAAGGCGAAGGTCGTGTTACTGCTCCTCGCGCGGGAGGTTCATGATCAGCGTGGGCGTTTCGCCGCGCAGTTCCTGGAAAGCGACGCGCAGGTTGATCAGCGCGCGGCTCCACGGGGTGCCGCCGTATTCAAGGCCCGGCTTGATGTTGTGATCGAGGAACACCGCGAAGCTGGGGTTGCGCGCCAGCGCGGCCAGCGCATCCTCCGGGGTGCCGCCGGTCAGCACGGTCTGCTCCGCCTGCGCCACCAGCGCGCGGTTGAACTGCATGTAGCTGCGGAATTCCTCCCACGTCGACACGCCGCCGTGGCCCTGGATCACATGGTCGACGTTCTTGATCGTGTAATAGGCGCGCGCCAGCGTGGTCGGCGTGGCCAGAATCGAGCCGCCCGAGCCCGGATCGATCAGCGGGCTCATGTGCCAGGCATAGATGTCGCCTGCGGCCATCGTGCGCGCGGCGGGGAAGACCACGAAGGCATCGCCATCGGTGTGGCCGGCGCCGAAGTGGTAGAGGTCCACCTCGTCCGCACCCTCGCCCAGCGTCATCGTGGTGGTGAAGCTGGCGTTGACCGGGCTGACCCCGAACGGGCCGCCCGCCGCTTCCATCCGCGCCTTGGAATTGGCGTGGGCGACAACCTGGATCGGGTTGTTCGCCTGCAGCTCGCGCAGCTGGTTGTTCGACCCCATGTGATCGGGGTGCGAATGGGTGTTGATGATCACGCCGATCGGCTTGTCGGTGATGCTGCGCACCTGCGCCAGAATGCCCTCGCCGCTGTTGGGTAATTTGGTATCGACCAGCACTACATCGTTGCTGCGGACGAACACCGTGGTGTTGCCGCCCGCGCCGAACACCTTGTAAACGTTGCCGTTGACCTGTTCGATCGCGGTCATCCCCGGCAGGCCTTGGGCGGTTACCGCCACCGTCGCCACACCGCCTGCTACAAGGGTGCCAAGCACCGCGTATCTGATCGCCCCATTAATGGTCACTGGATTAATGGTCACTGGCCTGCTCCCGTCAGAATGACTCTGTCCACGAACCAATAGGCACCAGCCGCCGCCACGGCAAGCGAGCCGATTGTCGCGATCTGTCGCGCCTTTGCCGGGCTGCGGCGGCGGATCTGGCCCAGAGCCGTCGCGACCACCAGCACGATCAGCAGCTGGCCGATCTCCACCCCCAGACTGAAGCCGAACAGCGAGACCGCCAGTTGTTGGTCGGGCAGGCCGAATGCGCGCAGGACATAGGCAAAGCCGAAACCGTGGATCAACCCGAAGGCACAGGCCATCGCGGGCCGCAGGTCACGCCCCTCGCCCGCTCGCCCACCGCGCAGCAGGTTGTCCGCCGCCACCACCACGATCGACAGCGCGATCAGCGGCTCGATCACCGCCGCCGGGATCATCACGATGTCGAGCGCCGCCAGCGTCAGCGTCACCGAATGACCCAGCGTAAACGCGGTGACGATCAGCGCCAGCCGCCGCCAGGTGCCGCCGAGCAGGATCAACGCGACGATAAACAGGATATGGTCGGGGCCGATCAGGATGTGGTGCACGCCTGCGGGGATGAAGGTGCCCAGCACCGCCAGCGCGCCCGCCGCCGTACCGGCAAAGTGCGTGCGCCGGGTATCGCCGGCCGAAAGGATCCACTGCTGCACCAGCGCATCGCCTTGGTAGACGTTGACGAAGGTCTGGTGCAGCGGATCGTAGCTGAACAGCCGGGCATCGAGGATCAGCGCGGGCGGCGGCGGCGCGGGAACAGTGAAGGCCATCCGCACGGCGTCATCCTGCGGCAGCGCGACAATCGCCCCCCAGCGTGGCGGCGGCAAATCGCCCGCGCCGATCCGCATTCGCGCCGAGAGGATTCGCTGGATCGCGCCGTATTGCTGTTCTAACACACCCTCGTCGAGCAGTGTAGCCGGTTGGTCAATTGCCAGTTCATGCGCCAGGTCGATCACGTGCACCGTCAGCGTGCCGTCGATCTCCCCGGTTTCAAGCCGCAGGTCGAGGTAGCTGAACGGCGCCGGGTGGGCCGCTGCGGGCAGGGAGACGAACAGGGTGACCAGCCCAAGTAATAATACGGCAAGTAGACGCGCAGGTTTGGCGCGCATTTCAGCGCGGGCGGATGTCATGGTCGGGATCAACTGGTACATAAAGGGCATAGCACGGACATTGTTACCCTTTCTTACACGCTGGCACTTGGCGCAAGCGCCGCAGCCGTTTAGGCGGGCTGACGAAATTCCGGGTCGGGGGAATGTGTTGTGCAAGCGGTTGACGGCATGATCGGACGCACCGCAGGCTTGGCGATGGTAGCGCTCGCATTGGCCGGTTGCGCGCAGCCGCAGATCGCTCGGCCGCCAGCGACGGTGGCCGTCCCCGCGCAATGGACCGAGAGCGACCCCGCGCCGATCAGCGTGGACATCGCCGAATACTGGACGCTGCTTGACGATCCGCTGCTGACCGAACTGGTCGAGCAGGCGATCACCAACAACCGCAACCTGGCGCAGAGCGTCGCGCGGCTTGACCAGTCGCGCAGCCAGTTGCGCGCCGCCCGCGCGGGCTACCTGCCCACGATCAGTGCCAGCGCCGGAACGGGCCGCGATCTCGGCACCGGCAATCCGGATAAGTTCTCGTTCTCGCTGGGCGGCGATGCACAGTGGGAAGTCGACCTGTTCGGCCGGGTGAGCAACGATGTCGCCGCCTCGCAGGCCGACCTCGCCTCCGCCGGCTATTCGCTGGCCGACCTGCAGCGCGCCATTGTCGGGCAAGTGGCCACCTCGGCCATCCAGGCGCGGGCCATCGCGCTGCAACTGGAGATTGCCCGCTCGACGCTGCGCTTTCAGGAAGACAACCTGCAGATCGCCCGCTGGCGCAATCAGGCCGGGCTGGTCGACAGCCTCGATGTCGAACAGGCGCGCACCCAGCGGGCGCAGACCGCCGCGACTATCCCGCAGCTGGAATCGAGCCTGGCCGCTACCGCCAACGCCTTGTCCACGCTGGCGGGCGAGCCGCCGGGCCGCGTGCTGGCGGCATTCGGCGAACCGCGTCCGGTGCCCAACCCCGCCGCGCTCGCCGGGTGGGAGGCGCCCGCCGATGTGCTGCGCCGCCGTCCGGACGTGCGTGGCGCCGAGGCCAGCCTGATCGGTGCCGCCGCCCGCGTGGGCGTGGCGCGGGCGCAATTACTGCCCGCCCTGCGCCTCACCGGCAGCCTCGGAACCTCGGCGCTCGGCGTGGGCCAGCTGTTCGACCTGATCACTGCCAATGTCTTTGCCGGGGTCACCCAGTTGCTATTCGACGGCGGCCGCACCTCGGCCCAGATCGAGGGGGCCGAAGCCAACGTGCGCGGCGCACAAGCGGCGTGGGAACAGGCCATCCTGCAGGCGCTGGAGGAAGTCGAAAGCGCCGCGGTTGACCAGCGCACCAGCGCGCTGCGCGTCGACCTGACGGCCGAAGCGGTCGACGCCGCCAGCAATTCCGCCTTGCTCGCGCGCAGCCAGTACCAGGCGGGGCTGATCGATTTCCGCACGCTGCTGTCGGTCGAAAACCAGTTGCTGTCGGCCCGCAATCAGGCGGTCAGCGCCGAGGCTGACCGTGCCACCGCCTTCGTGCGGCTGACCCAGGCGCTGGGCGGCGGGTGGGACCCGCGCGCCTATGCCGCCGATACCGCAGCCGTGCCCGCTTCCCCTCCTGCCGATGACAGGTTTCCGTGATGACCCAGACCACCGCCTCCACCCCGCAGGATCTCGAGGAATTCCTCGGCACCGACACCAAGCCGTTCTGGAAGCGCAGGAAAGTGTGGATTCCCGCGCTGATCGTGCTGCTGCTGGTCATCGCCTGGGCGATCTGGGGCCGTGAGGAGGAGCCGGTCGAATATATCACCGAGGATGTCGCCACGCGCAGCCTCGATCTGGTGGTGACCGCCACCGGCAACCTGCGGCCGACCAACCAGGTCGATGTTGGCTCGGAAACCTCGGGCAAGATCGACGCCATCCTGGTCGATGTGAACGACCGGGTGGTGCGCGGTCAGGTGCTGGCACGGATCAATACCGACCTCATCGATGACCAGATCGTCCAGGGCCGCGCATCGGTGAATGCCGCGCGCGCGGCGGTGGAACAGGCGCGCGCCACGCTGGAGGTCGATCAGGCCCAACTTGGCCGCCTGCAGGAAGTCCATCGCCTGTCCGGCGGCCGCGTGCCCGCAGCGCAGGAACTGGCGGCGGCCGAAGGTGCCGTGCGGCGTGACCGCGCGGCGCTTGCCTCGGCGCAAGCCAATGTCACCAGCGCGCAGGCCTCGCTCAATTCAGGACTGACCCAGCGCGACCGCGCCGTCATCCGCAGCCCCGTTTCGGGCGTCGTCCTCGCCCGCCAGGTCGAGCCGGGGCAGACCGTGGCGGCCAGCTTCAACACCCCCACCCTGTTCGTGCTGGCCGAGGACCTCTCGGTCATGCAGCTGCGCGTCAAGGTGGACGAGGCCGACGTGGGCCAGGTGCAGGCCGGCCAAGCTGCCACCTTCACCGTCGATGCCTATCCCGGCCGCCGCTTCCCCGCGCGGGTCGAGCGGATCGATCTTGCCAGCGGCAACATCTCCACCGCCAGCACCACCGCCAGTTCGGGCAACAACGCCGTGGTCGAATACGAGGCGCGGCTCACCGTGGCCAACGGCGAGGGCCTGCTGCGCCCCGGCATGACCGCGTCGGCCAGCATCGAGACCCAGCGCACCGCCCGCCAGATGGTCGTGCCCAACGGGGCGCTGCGGTTCGAACCGCCCGTGGAGGAGGACACCGGCGGCATCCAGGTTGGCAACGACGAAGAGTTCGGCCTCGAACGCGAGGAGGAACGCGCCACGATCAACGCCGGCAGCCGCCAGACGGTCTACGTGCTGGGCGCCGACAACGAACTGCGCGAGATTGTCGTCACCACGGGCATGTCGGACGGGCGCTTCACCATCGTCACCTCGGACGAGCTGGAGGCGGGGATGAAAGTCGTCACCGCGATCAAGTCCGCCGAGGGCGAGTGAGCGGCACCCGATGGCTGGCCCTCTCATTCAACTGGTCGGGATCACCAAGACCTTCGGCACGGGCGCGGCGGCGTTCCAGGCGCTGAAGGGCGTGGACATGGCGATCGATCGCGGTGACTTCGTCGCGGTCATGGGGCCGTCGGGCTCGGGCAAGTCGACCACGATGAACATCCTTGGCTGCCTCGACCAGCCGACCGCCGGCGTGTTCCGCTTCCTTGGGCAGGAAGTGCAATCGCTCACCAAGGACCAGCGCAGCCTGCTGCGGCGGCGCTACCTCGGCTTCGTGTTCCAGGGTTTCAACCTGCTGGCGCGCACGACTGCGGTGGAGAATGTGGAACTGCCGCTGATCTATCGCGGGATGGGCAAGACGGCACGGCGCGCAGCGGCGATGCGCGCGCTCGACCGGGTGGGGCTGGGACCGTGGGCCGACCACACCCCCGCCGAGCTGTCCGGCGGCCAGCAGCAGCGCGTCGCCATCGCCCGCGCGCTGGTCACCGATCCCGAAGTGCTGCTGGCGGACGAGCCGACCGGCAACCTCGATTCCGAGCGTTCGGTGGAAATAATGAAGTTCCTCGCCGAGCTTAACGAGCAAGGCATCACTATCCTGATGGTCACGCACGAGCCGGAGATGGCCGCTTTTGCCAAGACCATCATCCACTTCAAGGACGGTCTGGTCGAGAACATCGAACGCAGTGACCGCGCCCCGCTCCTCGCGGTTTCCGGAGAGCACGCCTGATGCTCGGCACCTCGCTGCTCCTCGCGCTGCGCGAAATCCGCCGCCACATCTTGCGCAGCTTCCTGACCACGCTGGGCATCATCATCGGCGTGGCGGCGGTGATCACCATGGTATCGCTCGGCCGCAGCGTCACCGCCAATATCAGCGACCAGATCAGCTCGCTGGGCAGCAACGTGTTCTTCGTCTTCCCGATCGAGGGCGACCGCGGCCAGTTCCGCCCGTTCGACGAGCGCGATGTGACCGCGGTGCGCGAGCAGATCGCCGGGGTAAAATCGGTCGCCGGGCAAGTGGAGGCCAATGTCAGCGCGGTCCACAACGGGCAGGACTGGGACAGCAAGGTCGAGGGCGTCAACAACGAGTTCCTCGACGCGCGCGGCATCAAGATGGGCGAAGGCCGCCGCTTTACCGAGGCCGAGATGGAAGCGGGCGCCAACGTGTGCATCATCGGCCCGACGGTGCAGGAGGAGATCTTCCTGCCACGCCAGAGCCCGATCGGCGAACGGCTGCGGCTGAACAACGTCGATTGCCAGGTCATCGGCGTGTTCGCCACGCGTGGCGCGGTGGGCGGCAACGGTGATGATGACAACTCGGTGCTGATGCCGCTGACCAACGTCCAGCGCCGCTTCACCGGCAACGACAACATCGGCTATATGGCGATCAGCTACGACGCGTCGTACGACAGCGTGACCATGACCAAGTCGCTGATCGACCTGATCCGCGAGCGGCGCGTGCTGCTGGACGGGCAGGCGAACGACTTCGACATCGTCGACACCGCGCAGATCAACGAGACCGTGGCCAGCACCGTCGGCACGATGACTGTGATGGTCGCCGCCATCGCCGCGATCAGCCTGGTGGTCGGCGGCGTGGGCATCATGAACATCATGCTCGTCAGCGTGACCGAGCGCACGCGCGAGATCGGCATCCGCCTCGCCATCGGCGCACTGGCGCGCGAGGTTCAGTTGCAATTCCTCACCGAGGCGGTGGTTCTGTGCTGCTTTGGCGGATTGATGGGGATCTTCCTGGGCTTCGCACTGAGCTATGGGCTAGCGGGAGCGCTGGGGTTCGATTTCATCTTCGATCCGTTCATCAACGTGCTGAGCTTCGTGATCTCGGCCCTGATCGGGATCGTGTTCGGCTATTTTCCGGCCCGACGTGCGAGCCAGCTCGACCCGATCGAGGCGTTGCGGCACGAATAGTAATGGGGCGGTTCGTCATTGCGAGCACAACGAAGCAATCCAGGGCCGCGTAAACCGCCCTGGATTGCTTCGTCGGCTTCGCCTCCTCGCAATGACGAGGCGACGCCGGTTTCTATCAGCTATCCACCAGCACCAGTTCTGCATCTTCCAGCGCGGTGACTTCCAGCAGGTCGACATCGGCAATGGCTACGCCGTCGCGCGCGTTCGCCTGCTGGCCGCCCACGCTCACCTTGCCCGTTGCCGGGACGAGGTAGCCCTTGCGGCCGCCGAGGTCATAGCTGATCGTCTCGCCCGCCTTGACCGTGGCGCCGAGCACGCGGGCATCGCTGTTGATCCGCAGCGCGTTGGCATCCTCGGGCGCGTCGCGCCCGCTGGCGAGCACCACGAAGCGACCGTCGCGCGAACCTTGCGGGAATTCCTTGTCGCCCCAGCGCGGCGCAATGCCCTTGCGATCGGACATGATCCACAGCTGGAAGCTCAGCAACTCCTCGTCCTCTAGGTTGTATTCGGCGTGCGTGATGCCGGTTCCCGCGCTCATCACCTGCACGTCGCCGGCCTTGGTGCGGCCTTCGTTGCCCAACGAATCGCGGTGGCTGATCGCACCCTTGCGGACATAGGTGATGATTTCCATGTCGGCGTGCGGATGCGGCGGAAAGCCGGTCTTGGGGGCGATCACGTCATCGTTCCACACGCGCAGCTTGCCCCAGTTCATGCGGCGCTGGTCAAAATAGTCGGCGAACGAGAAATGGAAATTGGCCTGGAGCCAGCCGTGGTCGGACTTGCCCAGAGTGGCGAACGGACGCACTTCGATCATGATGACAGTCTCCTGCGGCAGCGCCCATCCCGGAACTCTCGTCCCGGATAAATTGGGGCCGGATAAATGGGGGCCGCCCTAACCCGTGCCAGATAGGGAGAGTTCGCCCGCCCGCAATGCCCGCCGCTTGACTCGCCCACCCACTATGGCACTCTCGCGCGTTGGGGATTGGGGATGGCGTAGCATGACCGACCAGGATCGGGTTGGCACTGAGGGGGCCGGCGATGCGACCCGCGAGGCGACCGACGGGCAATCGCAGGGGTTTGACAAGGAACGCGTGATCCTGGCCATTGTCGGCCTGATCGGTGCGGCCGTGATCGTGGCCATGAACGTCCGCTAAAAGTTGTTCCGGGTTGGGTTTGCCCGTTTCCAGATACCGTTCCTGTCGAGCGCCCCGACCCGCCGCCGGTTCGCCCGTCGCTATCTGTTTGATAGCACAATATTTGATCATATTATTGCGATCTGCCCATCAAGGCAAACCTGCCGTCCGTTGAAACGTGCTTCAGCTGGCTTGCGTGATTCGGCGTCGGGCCAGGTTGTTCGCCACGAGAGATTTTCTGGTGTCGCTCTCGATAAGCTGATTGCCGATGTGGCTGATGCCGTCGCGGATGTCCGCCTCGATCGCGATGCGCAGCCCCATGCGGTTGCGGGCCTCAATGGCCGCGAGCGCTTCGACATGCCGATCCTCAACGTAGTGACCCTCGATTTCCATCAGGGCCCGTCTCATGAAGGGCGCGATCTGGAGCCACAGCGACTCGATCAAGGGCACCAGTGCCGAATGCGGACGCGCCTCGTAGATGCACGAATGAAACCGGAAATTCAGCTCCATCCACCGGTCAAGATCCTTCCGCCCCGATGCTTCCTCAACAGCGCGATCGATCTGTTTCAGCTGCGCGAGACGCTCTTTGTCGATATAGGGCAAGGCCCGTTCCGCAGCTTCCGTTTCCAGCGTGACGCGGGCATGCAGCAGCTCTTCGAACCGCTCGATCGACATGGGCGGAATGCGCACGCGCCGGTTGTCCTGCAACTCGAGCGCGCGCTCCGATATCAGGCGGCGAAGCGCCTCGCGGACCGGCATCGCGCTTACGCCGAGCCCTTCGGCAAGGCCGCGAATCGTCAGTGATTTGCCAGGTGCGATCCGGCCAGCCAGGATATCGGCCCGCAGCTGCAGGAAGACCTTCTGGGCCAAGGTCTCGCCATCGCGCTCCTGCCCCCCGGGCGCTGCGTCGTCCAGCCCGCCTTCGTGGCTCGCCACCGAGTTCATCCGTTATCCTCCAGTTTCCGATGATTAGTGATCACAAATGGCGTTGACAAGGTATAGTCGCGCAAATATGTGATCACAATATGAGCACCAAAGTGGCCAATGCGGTTGCCCGGCTGGACGAAGCCAAACGTGAAGCGGCGTTGCCTCCGGCCGAATTCGACACCTGTCTGGCGATGGCCTGATCGTGGCACGCGGGTCGACAGCGAAACCTTACGCCGGGCTCCCCAGCTACTATGCAGCGACCGCCAATCCCGCGCCCGACCGTCCCGAATTGCTGGGCGAACACAGCTGCGATGTAGCGATTGTCGGCGCCGGATTTACCGGCCTTTCCGCCGCGCTTGAACTCGCCGAGCGGGGCTACAGCGTCATCGTGGTCGAGGCCGAGCGGGTCGGATGGGGCGCGTCGGGCCGCAATGGCGGCCAGATTGTCAACGGCTACAGCCGCCGCCTCTCCGAAGTGCGCAAGCACTACGGCAAGCAGGCTGAACGCGATTTCGGCAGGATGGCGCTCGAAGGTTCGCAAATCATTCGCGAACGCGTCGCCAAATACGCCATCCAGTGCGATCTGCGCGAGGGCCATGCGCTGGTTGCGATGCATGCGGCACATATGCGGCACATCAGCGAACGCGCGGAGGAATGGCACGCTATCGGCCACACCTCCGTCCGTCTGTTTGAAGGCAATCAAATCGGCGCGCTGGTCGATTCCGACCGCTACATCGGCGGCTATCTCGATCCGCTTGGCGGGCACATGCATTCGCTGAACTATGTGCTGGGCGAGGCCGCAGCGATCGAGGGCCTGGGCGCAAGGATCTTCGAGCATTCGCGTGTCACCCATGTCGACCGTTCGGCCAATCCGGTGGTTCACACCGCGAAAGGCACGGTCCGCGCAAACAAGGTGCTGGTGTGCGGCAACGCCTATCTCGGCGACGCGGCCCCCGACCTGTCGTCGCGCATCCTGCCCGTCTCCAGCCAGATCATCGGAACCGAGGTGCTGGGCGAGGATCTGGCGGGCGAACTCCTGCCCGCAAACCACGCAATCGAGGATGTGCGCTTCATCCCGGATTACTATCGGCGTACGGCGGACAATCGCATCATCTATGGTGGCGGCTCGGTCTACGGCGGCACTGATCCAGCAAGCATCGAAGACAAGATCATGCCGCAGATGCTGCTCACATTTCCCCGACTCAAGGGCGTGAAAATCGACTTCGCGTGGAGCGGGAATTTCGCCCTGACGATGACGCGCTATCCGCAAGTCGGCCGTGTGTCCGACAGCGTCTACTACGCGCAAGGTGACAGCGGGCACGGCGTCACGACAACGCAGATGCTGGGTCGACGATTGGCCGAAGCGATTGACGGTCAGATGACCGGCTTCGATGTCTTCGCATCCCTGAAATACATCCCGTTCGTGGGCGGGAAGATGTTCCGCGTGCCCTACTGCGTCCTGGGCAGCTGGTACTATGGCCTGCGCGACCGACTGGGCGTTTAGGTTACGGCCGTTTCGATTACGAAATTGCCTGTTTGATTGCAAAAAGGCGGACAGAAATGCGAGATGCTCGAGCCGGATTTCCCAGAAGGCATGACTTGTCCCGACTGACGAATGCCATAGCCCCCGCGCTGGAATTTCTCTCCGGTGCGCTGAAACCGCACGCGGTCGTGGCGTTTCTGATGGACCCGGACGAAGGCAGGCTGGACCTGGCAGACCTCAACGGGCTGTCCGCGTTGCATGAGGTCGAAAGTAGCCTGGCCCTGCTGGACCACCGGCTGCTGCGCGATGCTGCTCCGCGCACCAACCGTCCTTTGCTGGTCCGGTCCGCTCACCTTGAAAGGAGCGCGGAAGCGCAAGCCTATCTGGCGGCGTTGAAGCAGAACGGCGTGCTTGAGGTGGGCGAGTTTCAGTTCGAGGATGTGGGGATGTTCGTCGGCGGCATCTCGCTGTTCTGGAAGGATTGTCCGCCAGCATTCATCTCCGACCAATCCTTCCTGCGCCCGCTGCACGATTTCGTTCAGGCCAGTTTCGTCCTCAACTGGCGGCGCACGGCGGCGGGCCGAAGGCACGTTCTCAGCACCTTTCTGGACCTCACGCCGCGCGAGTGCGACGTGATGGAAATGCTGTGCCTGGGTCGTACCAACCAGGATGCGGCATTGTGCCTTGGGATCGGGCTCCCGACTGTGAAGACTCACCTGGGCAGGCTGTTCGACAAGTTCGACGTGGAAAACCGTTCCGCTCTGATCCGTCGCGCGCTGTTGAGCATCGACAACATCGAAGCCATGCGGGCCCCGGCGCAATTACGGGCGGGCATCGGCAGGGTCAAAAACAAGGCCCATTATAACACGGAGACTTTTGCATGACGCTCGCAATCAGTTCGCGCCGACAGTTCTGCTGCGGAGCAGCAGCACTGGGGCTGGCGTGGACGGTAGCGCCCTCGCTTGTTGCCGCAGCTCCCTCTGCCGACATCCTCGCGCGCCGCCGGGCCTGGACCATGCCGAGCGACAGCTACGAGCCGTTTTACGAACTGTTCGAGAGCGAGCCCGTGCGGAGCGGGAGCTGGATCTCGCCCCTGCCCGATGCACCGGAACCATTCGATTTCACCTTCGAATTTGACGGGCGCGCCTACACGCTCGAAGAATATCAGCAAGTCACCAAGACCTACGGTCTGATCGTGGTGAAGGATGGGCAGGTTCTGCACGAGGACTATGGCCGGGGCGCGACGCGGCAAACCCCGCTGTGGTCCGCATCGATGTCCAAATCGGTGGTGTCGATCCTCGCCGGGATCGCGGTGGGACAGGCGAAAATCGGCTCGGTCGACGATCAGGTGGTGCAGTATCTGCCCGAGCTCGCGGGCACCGGGTACGACGGCGCAACAATCCGCAGCCTGTTGAATATGCGATCAGGTGTGGAGTGGGATGACAATTTCTTCGTCGCCGGGCCAGCGCGGGATGCCCAGATCGCCTCGCTGGTCGAGAATCGCTCGCGCTTTGCAGACTTTGCCCAACAGACCCACAACGGCTATCCGCCGGGCAGCCGGTTGAACTATAATTCGATGGATACCGCAGTCATCAGCTGGCTGGTGGAGCGGGCGACGGGGATCCCTCTGGCCGAGTTCACGTCACGCCAACTGTGGCAACCGCTGGGCGCAGAGGCCGACGCCTACTGGCTGACCGATGGACCCAGCGGCAGCGGCCGTGCCTTCGGCGCTGGCGGGTACAATGCCAGGCTGCGCGACTACGCTCGCATCGGGATGATGATGCTGCACGAGGGCAAGGTGGGCGACCACCAGTTACTCCCCGAAGGCTGGACCCGCGCTACGTTCACGGCCCCTGAGCCGGAAATGCACGAAGGGCTGTATCAGTATGGTTATCAATGGTGGCTGCTCGATGGACAGCCGGGATACTCGGCGATTGGCGGCTTCGGCCAGTACATTCACGTCAACGCCGAAGCCGGCCTGGTCATCGCCAAGAACAGCTGGAATCCGGCACCCGCAGCAACAAGGGGCGGACGAGTGGAACTGATTGCGGATGACGACATGGCGCGCGCGTTCTTCGCCGCCGTGGCGCAAAAGGTCGCGTAACCGAAGCTGCGACTTGCGGGCGGCCTCGCGCCGAGCGTCGTACCGCCCGCTCCCGCGCGGAAGAGAGCCTACTCGTAGCCCGGCGCGCGGTAGACCTCTTTTCCACCGACGATTGTCAGCAGGACCCTGGTCTGACCGATCTGATCCGGCGGGATGGCGGTCAGGTCGCGGTCGATCACGATCAAGTCGGCATATTTGCCCGGCTCGAGCGAACCGATCCGGTCCTCAAGGTTGAGCGAGTAGGCCGCGTTGATCGTGAAGGCCCGGATTGCCGTGGCGACGTCCAGCCCGGGATCGTCCCCCAGCCTTCCCTGATAGGCAGTCGCGGTCGCGTGCGAATTTTCGCGCGTTACGGCGATCTGCATCGCTGACCACTCGGCCAGGGCATCAACCGGCCAGTCGCTGCCGAAAGCGACCCGCGCGCCGGCCTGGGCGAACTTGCCGGCAGTTTCGAGGTAGCGGAACCGCTCTGGCCCGATAAACGGCTGGACGGTCTCGATCGTATCGGGGGCAGGCTTGCCCCACTGGAACGACAGCACCGGAACCACATCGAGCTGCGCGAAGCGGGCATAGTCCGCAGGTGATACAATCTCGTTGTGGGCAAACCCGGGACGGAAAGCGGGAGAGTTGTAACGCCCCCTAACCTCTTCGACTGCGTTGAGCGCGATGTGGACCGCCGCGTCTCCGTCGGTGTGCAGATGCGCCGTCAAACCATCCGCCACCAAGGCGTCGAGCATCGCGGTAATCATGGCTTGATCGTAATAGAGCGAGCCCGATTGCCCACTCGGCACCCAGTGCGGGTGTTCGGGCGTCCCGGTGTTGTGCAGATAGGGCTCGATCATCGCTCCCGTCTGGGCGGGACCCTGAATGACGCCGTCGACGAATATCTTGGCCCGGTCGATGGTGATCCCGGGCGTTGTGGCGGTGCCGGGTACGCCGAATTCCGCAGCATGCCGCCGGATAGAGGCCACGGCCGCCGCGGGATCTGCCGCCTCCTCGGGTGAGAAGACGATCGCGAACACGCCGCGCACGGTCAGATCGCCGGCCTCCTGCAAGGTTCTGAAGGCCGCCAGGTCGACCTCGCCGCTGCCGGCGCTGAAAATCGTGGTGACGCCCTGCGAGTTGATCTCTCTCAGCGCGGCTCCCACGTTGGCGAGCGTGGTGGTCGCCTGCTCCTGCGGGGAGAGCTCCGGTTCGGCGCCGAGCACCAGCCACATGGCGGCATCGAGGAAGATGCCGGTTGGGTTGCCCTGCTCATCGCGGACAATCTCGCCGCCGCTCGGGTTCGGCGTATCGCGCGTAATACCCGCAGCCGCCATCGCCGCGCGATTGGCCGCAAGAGTGTGGAAATCGCTCGCCAGCACGGCGACAGGGCGATCCGTTTGCACGCGGTCGAGCACGGCGGTGCTGAGATCGGCACCGTCCGGCTTGGTCGCCTGGCGAAACCACGCTGGTACGCGTAGCCAATCTGCACTGTCGGCTCCCTCGTCCTGCGCAAGGCAGGCCGAAATACGCGCCAGAATCTCGTCGATCGTCAGCGATTCGTAGTGCAGGCTGCACGCCGTCAGCTGGTCTCCGCCGCCTGCGGGATGCATGTGCGCGTCGATCAGCCCCGGCATCACCGTCTTGCCCTGAAGATCGATCACCCTGGTCGCGCTTGAGACTTGCGAAAGGATACTGGCATCGCTGCCCACCGCGACCACAATGCCGTCCTTGAAGGCAATCGCCTCGACCACGTCATTTGCAGCATTGACGGTGTAGACCCGACCGTTGACGAAGGCGGTGTCCGCTCCGTCAATCGGCTCGGCGTGAAGCACTGCGCTGCAAACAGCTAGCCCAAGCCCTGACAGCATCAGCAGGCTCAGCCTGGAGGCCGTACCGCGATAGCGAAGATTTGCGTTTTTCATGTCTCGCGTCCCGTCAATGATCGATTGGATGGCTTCGCCCGCAGGTGGTCACCTGCCCATATGACCCGCAGGGATGCGGCGGGAAACGGTCCCCGCCAATCCGCCGAACGGATGATGGGTGTTGCATCATGGGCACAGGCGACCGTCAAGACGCGGCGTTCAACCTTTCGTCCGATGGCGCAGATGGCGCGGTTAGCACCAAATGCCCCCTTCGAGGATTAATATCCGGGGGCGATCCACATGGTCAATGCAACAATCCAGACGCGGCGTTCACATCGTATCGAGGCCTTCACGCTCGCATTGATGCTTGGCTCCAGCATGGCGTATTGCGGCACGGCGCAAGCCCAGTCGGACGCAGGTGAAGCTGCAGCCGATGGTCAAGGTGACGTTATCCTCGTGACGGCCCAGAAGCGATCCGAAGATCTGCTCGACGTGCCGATCAGCATGGCAGCCATCAGCGGCGAGGCGCTGGAGCAGAACAATCTGCGTGACATCGAAGACATTGCGCTCGTCACGCCCGGGTTGGGGTTCAGCCAGTCCGGCCAGTTCGGTGATCAGGTGGTTTCCTTCCGCGGCATTTCCACGGTGTTCGGTTCGGCCACGACCGGGTATTATCTGGACGAAATACCGCTTCAGCAGACGAACCTGACATCGGTCGTACTGCCGCATGTCTTCGAGGTTGAGCGGGTCGAGGTTCTGCGCGGGCCGCAGGGCACCTTGTACGGAGCTGGCTCGATGGGCGGGACGATCCGCTACATCCGGCCGCAACCCGATCTGTTCGACACGTCGATCGTGGTGGAAAGCGAAGGGTCCATCACCGACGGCGGCGACCCCAGCGTGGAAGGCTCGGTCATCGCCAATATCCCGCTGGTAGAGGACCGGATCGGCTTTCGCGGCGGTGTGTACTACCGGCACGAAGGCGGTTGGATCGATCAGGCAGATCGCAACACCGGCAACATCATCGATGAGAATATCAATATAATCAAAACTCTGGCTGTAACCGGGATACTTGAGATCCGGGCCAGCGATACGTTCTCGCTGTCACCGTCTGTGTTCTACCAGCGGACGAAGACCTCGGACCGCGATGTCGGATGGGCCGGGGCGGGAGATTACGTAACCTATGGGCGGTTCGCCCAACCCCGCGATGATGAATACGGCATTTTTGGCCTGACCGCAGACCTGGAGCTGGGTGATGTCGACGTCAAGTCGGTCACCTCGTACATGGATCGCACATACAGCAACGTCGATGATTGGGCCGATTCCGACGGAACGGTGGTGGCAAGCTACATCTTCAACGGCATCGCCAGCGGTTTCGATGAACCGCCGCCAGGCTTTCCGTTTGGTCTGGCCAGCCTGTCTTCGGACTGGCGCGGCCTGATGTATTGGGATGTCGATTCACACGCCTTTTCGCAGGAATTGCGTGCGTCATCGTCCTCCGATTCGCCGCTCCAGTGGATCGCGGGCGTCTATTACCAACGGAACGAATTCGACCTGCTTCGCAACGAGTATCAGGACATCAACGCGGAATCGATCGCGCTGCTGGGGTTCCCGATCGACGACAACCCCTTGGAGGGCCCGCTGTCCGCACCGCTGGGCCTGCCGGTTACCTATCTTCAGGATCAGACGACAATCCTGCAGGAAATGGCCGCCTTCGCCAACGTAACCTATGCATTGACCGATCGATTGAGCTTCTCGGCTGGCGCACGTATCGCTCGCACCCGGTTCGAGATCAGGCAGAGGACCGCCGGTTTCTGGCTCGGCCCCGATGTGACCTATACCGGCGAACAGTCGGAAACACCCATCTCGCCGAAGTTCAATGTCAACTTCGAGGCCGACAGAAACCACACGCTTTATGCATCGATGGCAAAGGGGTTCCGGATCGGCGGGTACAACCAGGACTTCTCCACTACCATCTGCTCGGTCGACCTGCCGCCCGAAGGCAACCCGACGGAGTTCGGTTCGGATACGCTGTGGAGCTACGAGGCCGGCAGCAAGAACCGATTTGCAAATGGCCGTGTGCAGCTTAACGCCAGCGCCTTCCATATCCGTTGGAACAACATCCAGTCGCAGGTGGTCATGCCGACCTGCCTGAATATCTACACCGACAATCTGGGGTCAGCCGAGGTCAATGGTTTCGACCTTGATCTCAGTGTGGATATTACACCCTCGTTGAGCGTATCGATGATGGCCGGTTATGCGCACGGACAATATACCGACACGGTCGAAAAGTTCGGACAGGTGTTAGTGGTTGAGGGCCAGGACTTTGCCCAGCCCAAGTTGACCGGCAGCGCATCGCTTACCTATGATGGCGAAATCGGTAATGTTCCGGCGTTCGGCACCCTCACGTTCGCCCACGCGGGGAGCTACCAGCGCAACGTGCCCAATACGCCGGGCGACGATCCCGCGATACGCGACGCCGAGTCCGTCAACCAGCTTTCGGCCCGCGTCGGGATTGAACTCGGCCGCGCGACTATCTCGGTGTTCGGCGAAAACCTGACCAACGCCAGGCCGGAACTCGGCTTGAGCCGGCTGATCTCCAACGACTTTCCGCCCGACATGATCCTGCTTCGGACACTCCGCCCGCGGACCATTGGCGTTGGGTTGAAGATCAGTATGTAATCGCCGCGTCGGCGCGGGCTACAGCATGGCAGCCAGGCGTTCGCCGATGCGGCCAAGCAGCTTATCGAGCTGGGCACGTTCGTGAGCCGAAAGGCCCGCGAGCAGGCTTTCGTGAAATTCGTGCCGCCGCGACAAGGTCTTGCGGTATTGCTCCCGGCCCTCATCCGTCAGGGTCATGATCGACACCCTGCCGTCGGTGGGACTCTTTTGTCGCGCCACCAGCTGCTTGTGCTCGAGCGAGTTTACTGCCCTGCTGACTTCACCCGGATCCACCCAGGCCAGCTCGGCAACCTGCACAATGGTGCCGCCTTCGGTCATCGCCATAAGCCGGGCAAGAACGCGCCATTCGGCATAGCTCAGTGAATCCTGGTCAAGCAGCTGGCGGATCGTCATCCGATCCATGATCTTGGCGACAAGCCCGATGCGGAACGTCGGGAAGTCCAGCTGGTCGATGGACCAACCGGTGAGCGGGGCCGAGGACGCGCCTGGTTCGCCGGACAACACGGCCTCGCCGGCCTCGCGACCACTCGTCGACTTGTTCATCTCAATCATCCGTTTCCCATCTGGCATACCCGAAAACTGCTTGCTCGGGACGATATCCTTGACTAATCAAATTTCTCGCCGACGCAACAGCGGGTCTCGCCCGCAGCCAATACAAAAGGCAGTACCAAGGTCGTGAAATTTCCAGAAACTCCGAACTTCTCGGGCAATTTTGCTCCTTCTGGCGTTGAAGCAGACGTAGCAAACCTGCCGCTCATCGATGGCAAAATCCCCGCAGATATCGACGGCAGCTTCTACCGGGTTGCCCCGAATCCGCAATTCCCTCCGCTCGCCGGTGATGACATCTGGTTCGACGGCGATGGCATGGTGACACGTTTTCGCTTCAACGCAGGCCAGGTTTCATTGCGGCAGCGCTGGGCGTCCGAAGGGGCAGGATCGTGACCGTCGCCGCGAGTGCCCGCTATCCTCGGTTGGGGATGTATATCGCCGGCGAATGGATCATGCAGGCCGCGCGCACGCACCGTGTAATCAACCCGGCCACGGGTGAAACGCTGGGCGAGGTGCCACTGGCGGAAGCCGCCGATCTGGACCGCGCGCTCGAGGCCGCCGAACGCGGTTTTCGGGTCTGGCGCCGGACCCCGGTGGAAGAGCGCAGCCGCGTGCTGAAGGCAGCGGCACAGCTGCTGCGCCAGCGCGCTGCCGACATCGCGCTCAACGCCACCCGCGAACAGGGCAAAACGCTCGCCGAAACACACCGCGAAACGATGGCTTCGGCGGACCTGTTCGAGTTCTACGGCGAAGAAGCCAGGCGCCTTTACGGCCGCGTGCTGGTCCGGCCGGCGGGCACGCGCTCGATCGTCGTGCATGAGCCGGTTGGCCCCGTTGCAGCCTTTGCGCCGTGGAACTTTCCGATCCACAATCCTGCCCGCAAGCTGGGCGCGCCGATTGCCGCCGGCTGCTCGGTGATCCTCAAGCCGGCCGAGGAGACGCCAGCCTCGGCCATGGCCGTTGTTGCGGCGCTCGTTGACGCCGGTTGCCCTGCGGACGTGGTGCAGCTGGTGTTCGGGGTGCCGGACGAGGTGTCCCGCCATCTGTTGGCGAGCCCGATAATCCGCAAGCTGAGCTTCACCGGCTCGACAGCGGTCGGCAAGCACCTGCTCAAGCTCGCCGCCGACACGATGAAGCGCACGACGCTGGAACTGGGCGGACACGCACCTGTCATCGTGTTCGACGATTGCGATATCGAAAAGACCGTTGCGACGCTGGCCATGGGCAAGGCGCGCAACGCTGGCCAGGTCTGTGTTTCGCCGACGCGGTTCTATGTGCAGGACGCGGTGTATGACCGGTTCGCAGCCGCCTTCGTGCAGCGTTTCGGCGCGCTTCGTCTGGGCAACGGGACCGATCCCGCAACCGAGATGGGGCCGACCGCAAACAGTCGGCGTCCTGCCGCTCTCGCCGATCTCGTCGGTGACGCCAAGAGCCACGGCGCGCGCGTCCTCATTGGCGGCGACGCGGATGACGGGCCGGGCTACTTCTGGCGACCGACCGTCCTGTCCGAGGTTCCGTTGGCCGCCCGGATCATGAACGAGGAACCATTCGGGCCGATCGCGATGCTTTCCCGCTTCACCAGCTTCGACCACGCAATCGAGCAGGCCAACAGATTGCCCTTTGGTCTGGCCGCCTTCGCCTTCACCGAAAACGCGCGCCGGGCCAACCTTGTCGGCGACGCGCTCGAAGCGGGAATGGTCGGCATCAACACCACGCTGCTGGCTGCGGCCGATGCCCCTTTCGGCGGCGTGAAGGAAAGCGGCCATGGCGCCGAAGACGGCCCGGAGGGGCTCGCCGCTTGCCTCGTGACCAAGACGATTCACCAGGTGTGACTGGACCACGAACAAATTCGCAGCCGCCGGAAGGATAGCAGATGCACGCGCCGACGTTCGACTTGCAGAGCTTTATCGACCGGCAAAGGGTCGGCTCGGTGCATGCCACCGTCCTCGCGCTGTGCTTCCTGTTGCTGTTCATCGACGGGTTCGACATTTTCATGCTGGGCAAGATCGCTCCGGCCATTGCCGCGGATTTTGGCGTCAGCACCGCCAGCATGACGCTGGTCGTCATACTCCAGCAGGTCGGCTTGGCAGCGGGCGCTTTTGTGGTCTCTCCGCTGGGTGACCGGCTGGGCCGCAAGCGCACGCTGATCGTTTGCGCCGCCATTTTCGGTGTTTTGACCATCGCGACGGCATTCACCAACTCGATCCTGTCGATGGCCATTTTGCGCGGCATCACAGGATTGTTCCTGGCCGGTGTCCTGCCGATCGCCGTTGCCCTGATCTCGGAATTCACGCCCAAGGCGCGGCGGGCGACTTTCATTGCGGTCGGCATGACGGGCTATAGTCTGGGAAATGCCGCGGGCGCCCTGGCGGCAATAGCCGTGCCCACATTGGGTTGGCAGGGCGGATTCTGGGCGTGCGGGCTGATGTCGCTCATCCTGGTGCCGCTGCTTGTGCTCAAGCTGCCCGAATCGCTGGCCCACCGCAGCCATCGAAATTCGCAGGACCCCGCAATCGCCCGTATGATACGCAAGATGGATCCCCGGATCGAGCTGACCGGCGAGGAGATATTCGTCAGTCCGGGGCAGGCACGCAGCGCCAGCCGGACGGACCCGCTCGAACTGTTCCGCGGCGGTCGGTTACGAATAAGTGTCGTTCTGTTCAGCGCCTGCTTCCTGTCGATGGGGTCAATCGCCCTGATGGCGGCATGGCTGCCAAGCTTCTTCAACCAGATGGCCGGCGTTCCGATCGAACGATTTGCGGTTGCCGCCCTGTTCGGTCTGCTGGGGGGTGTCGGCGGAATGCTGAGCATCGGATGGTTGATGGACCGGGTGCATCCGACGCTGCCGATCCCGGCATTCTTCCTTCTTTACGCGTCGGCGATCTTCCTGCTCGGACAACTCTCGTTCGACAGCATTGCCTTCATTCCCCTGCTGTTCGCGCTGAGCTTCGTTCAGGCGGGCGGACAGGCCGGACTGAACATGGTGATGGCGCGCATCTATCCGGTGTTTGTTCGCAGCACGGGGATTGGCTGGGCCGGCGGTGCCGGGCGCATCGGCGGCGTCATCCTGCCGCTGTTCGGCGGTTTCGCGCTGGCATCCTCGTTCAGCCTGGAGGTTACACTCACAGTGGTCGCCGTTCCCCCACTCCTCGTCGCCCTGCTGGTGCTGTTCCTGCTCCCGCGCCGGCCAGACGCAGCCGAAGGCCAGGCCGACAGCCATACTGCTTGATTAATCAAATTGTTCTTGACCGCGAAGCCGCTCCTGGATAGTCAGACGTCAGACTAATTTGCGACCCTTGGTGTACCACGGGCGCTCAAGGCAAACGGGGAGGGTAAAATGCGACTTCTTAAAGGGTTCGCCCTGGCAACTTCGGCATCGGCAGCCATCAGTGCCGGCATCGCCGCCCCGGTTGCAGCGCAATCAGGTTCCGCAGAGCCGACGCAGAACGGCGCTGCGGAAGAACCGGTGCCAGCCAGCCCGGCCGATGATGACGAAATCGTCGTCACCGCGACCCGGCAGGATCAACGGCTCGGCAAGGTCCCCATCAGCGTTGCCGCCTTCAGCCAGGAAAGTCTCGACAGCCAGGGGGTGCGCAACGTGGGCGACCTCGCCCGGATTACTCCCGGCCTGACGTTCACCACCGACTCGTTCGGCGCCGGCACGAGCACCAATATTTCAATCCGGGGCGTGTCCTCGCAAGCTGGTGCGGCCACGACCGGCATCTATATCGACGACGTCGCCATTCAGATCAGGTCCAATGCCCAAACCGCATTCGGCACCGCCTATCCGCGCATCTTCGACCTTGAGCGGGTCGAGGTGCTGCGCGGTCCGCAGGGCACGCTGTTCGGAGCGGGCGCCCAGGGCGGCGTTGTGCGCTTCATTACCCCCAGTCCCGATCTCGTCGATACCGAAGTTTACAGTCGCGCCGAGATCGCCATGACCGATGGGGGCGACGCCAGCTACGAGGGCGGAATCGCGGTGGGCACCCCGCTGGTCACCGACAGGATCGGCTTGCGGCTGAGCGCCTACTACCGCCACGACGGCGGCTGGGTTGATCGGATGCCGTTCAACGTGGCGACCCCCAACAGCACCGAGATCCACGAGGATGCCAACGCCGCAAACGCTCTCGCCTTGCGCGGTGCCTTGCGGTTCCAGCTGTCAGACGCGGTCAGCATCACGCCGGCGGTTTTCTATCAGCAGACACGATCGAACGACACCTCGACGCTGTGGGGCACATTGTCCGATGTCGAGGACGGTGTGTTCGCCAACGGGTACTCGCTGAGGCAGCACGCCAAGGACAGCTTCGTCCTGCCAAGCCTCAACGTTACCGCCGATCTCGGATCGGTCGAACTGGCATCGGTCACCTCGTGGTTCGACCGCAAGGGCACGAGCGTGTCGGACTACACCAACCTCAACACCAACTTCATCTTTGAAACGCCGTACCCGTTTATTCCGGGGTGGCAGGCGCCAGGATTTTCAACCGCTCGCCAGAAGGTCTTTTCGCAGGAAGTCCGGCTGTCCTCGACCGATTCCGAGGCGCCAGTGCGCTGGACGGTCGGCGCCTATTACAGCCGCGCGCACCAGATCGAAACGATCAGGATCGAAGACACTTTCACGGCGAACATCATCCCGCTGGCGGCGATCTTCGGCATCGGACTGACCGATGGGCGGTACATCTTCACGTCCGGCAACAACACGGTGGACGAGCAGTTGGCCGTGTTTGCCCAAGCCGACGCCAGCCTGACCGACAGCCTCACGGCGACGCTCGGGTTGCGCTACAGCCAGACCACTTTCGACTTCCAGCGCGACCTGGGCGGACCGCTCAACTACAGCGGCAGTGGTCCGGAAACCACCAGCACCTTCGGGGTCCAGGAGGCCAAGCCGTTCACGCCGAAGGTCGGCCTGTCCTATGAAGTGGACGACCGCAACATGGTCTACGCCTCGGCCGCGAAAGGTTTCCGCGTGGGCGGCGTCAACCCGCCGCTGTTCGCCAGCTGCGCAATCCAGAACCCGCCGAGCACTTTCGGGCCGGACACGACATGGAGTTTCGAAGCCGGCTCCAAGAACAGACTGTTTGGCGGCGCTCTGCGCACCGAAGCGAGTGTGTTCTATATCAAGTGGCAGAACATCCAGCAGTTCGTCCTGGCGGGCTGCGCGGGCAACGGCTTCCGCGACAATATCGGCTCGGCGCGCAGCCAGGGCTTCGATCTGCAGTTCTCGCTAAACGCCACGGACAACCTGCAGCTCAGCGGATCGCTCGGTTATGTCGATGCCCGGTTTACCCAAACCGTCATCGTCGGCGGCAAGACCTACGCGAGGGCCGGCGACACCCTCGGGGGATCGCCGTGGCAACTGGCCGGCAATGTCGATTACACGATTCCCGCCGATCGGCTGGGCGAAGTCTATCTGCACGCCGATGCTCGCTACAACAGCCACAACGATGGCGTGCTGGCGGCCTATGACGACCCCAACGCGTCGGGCTACGACCCCTCGCTCCAGTTCGATCCGGCGGTGACCGAAGTCAACGTGCGCGCCGGACTGCGAACCGGGGGCGTTGACGCATCGATCTTCGTCAACAACCTGTTCAACTCCACCCCGCTGCTCGGAAAGTCGCACGACGTGGAGACGTCGCCGCTGTTCTACTACCGCACACCGCGGCCCCGGACGATCGGCCTGACCGTGGGCTATCGCTACTGATCTGGACCGTCAGGGGCGAGAAGTTGTCTCGCCCCTGACGGTGAAAACCAATTTCTGACCGGAAGCCGGATTATGCTATTCCTTCGCGAGACATCACCGGGAAAGGTTGGAGATGACGCAGGAAACCGGACCGGCCTACATGGCGACACTATACCGCCGCCCCGGTTTCATGATCAGGCGGGCGCATCAGATCTCGCTCGCCCTGTTCGAGGAAGCGGCGCAGGAATTCGGGATAACCACGACCCAGTTCAGCGTGCTGCACACCTTGCGGGCATGGCCCGAAATCGATCAGGTCAGCCTGTGCACCCTGATTGGTCTCGACCGATCCACCGCCACGCTGGTCCTGACGACATTGGAGCGAAATGCGCTGATCGAGCGGCGCCAGGACCCGGACGACAAGCGCCGCAACCTGCTGGTCCTCTCGCCGCAGGGTCGCGCGCTGCTGGAACGCACCACGCCCTTGGCCACGGCCATCTCCGGCCCGATGGGCGAGGTGCTCAGCGAAGCGGAACTGGAGCAGATGTGTGCCCTGCTCGGCCGGTTCGTGGCCGCCTACAACGAACGTGTTCGCACTCCCCTGCTAAAGGATTTCGTTCCACAAGGCAGGAAAAATTCCGCCGAAGCCCAATAGCAAGATCGCCGCGCGAAATGGGCGATTTCACGCTGTCTGCCACCGTCTGACCAATGCGGCCGCGAGGTGTTCACCCGGCTGAAGGAGTATACATGCCCCGACTTCCAATTGCGCAAGCCGCTCCGGTCATCATCGTGGGCGCAGGTCCCGTGGGGCTCTGCCTGGCACTCGATTTGGCAGGACGAGGCATCGATACGATCGTGGTCGAACGCAACCCTGCCGGCACCAACGAGACGGTGCGGTGCAACCATGTCTCTGCCCGCACGATGGAAACCTTCCGCCGACTGGGCATCGCCGACGATGTTCGCGCGGTGGGATTGCCCGACGACTATCCCAATGACGTCGTGGTCCGCACCAGGGCGACAGGCTACGAACTCGCGCGCATTCACATCCCTTGTCGCAGCGACCGCTTTTCGGACAAGAGCGGACCCGACGGGTGGTGGCCCACGCCCGAACCGCCCCACCGGGTGAACCAGATCTTCTGGGAACCGATCCTGACCGAACGCGCCCTGGCGCATCCCCGGATTACCTTGCTGAACGAAATCGAGGTCAACGGCCTGCAGCAGGACGACCACCGGGTAATCGCCGAAGTCACCGATCTGCCCACCGGCGAAACGCACCGGATCGAAGGCCAATTCCTCGTCGGATGTGACGGCGGCGGCTCGATCGTGCGCGGACAGATCGGGGCAAAGCTCCAAGGTGACGCCGAGATCCAGCGCGTGCAATCGACCTATTTCCGGGCCCCTGCCCTGCTCGACCTGATCCCCACGCGGCCCGCATGGATGAGCTATCTCTACATCGGCGAGCGGGCGGGCAATCTTGTGGCGATCGACGGGCGCGAGACCTGGTTGCTGCACAATTATCTGCTGCCGGGCGAAGGGGACTTCGACACTGTCGACCGCGACGCCTGCCTGCGCCGATTGCTGGGGGTCGACGCCGCATTCGAATACGATATCATTCGCCAGGAAGACTGGATCGGCCGGCGGCTGGTGGCAGACCGCTTCCGGAACCGCCGAGCGTTTATCTGCGGCGATTCCGCCCATCTGTGGGTGCCTTATGCCGGCTATGGAATGAACGCGGGGATCGCCGATGCGATGACCTTGTCGTGGCAGTTGGCGGCGTTTCTCAATGGCTGGGGCGGTCAGGCGATGCTCGACGCCTACGAGGCGGAACGACGGCCGATCACCGACCAGGTCTCGCGCTTTGCGATGGACCACGCGCTGAAGGCGATTGCCGAACGGCTCAGCGTCCCGGTCAACATCGACGACGAGGGAGCGCAAGGGGACGCGCTGCGCCGCCAGATCGGCGAGGAATCCTACAGCCTGCATGTGCAGCAATTTGCCTGCGCCGGGCTCAACTTCGGCTACTTCTATCCGGATTCCCCGCTGATCGCCTACGATGGCGAGCGCGCGCCGGGCTATACGATGTATGACTATGAGCCTGCCACCGCGCCGGGATGCCGCACGCCGCACTTCTGGCTCGCTGACGGGGCCTCGGTCTATGACGCGATGGGCGCGGACTACACGCTGATGCGCTTCGACGACACGATCGAGGTTGCGCCACTGCTGCGCGCGGCAGAGGCGGCTGGCCTCCCGATCGACCTGCTCGACATCCGGCTGGCCGAACGCCCCGACGGCTACCGGCATGGTCTGCTGCTTAGCCGTCCGGACCGCCACGTCGCCTGGCGCGGCGACCGCTTGCCGGTGGACCCCGCCCAGCTGATCGCGCTGGTGACGGGCAAATCGGCCGGGGAAACACGCCAAGGCGAGGTTACGCCGCTCGCCGCAAGTCACGCCGACTGAACGGCACCGGACGATAGGGATTTGGACGAAAGGGATCGGGCATGAGAATCGGACGCCGACAATTCCTCGCAAGTGCCAGCGCGCCGCTTATCCTCGGCCTTGGCGGCGCTGCGTGCGCGCGACGCGCGACGGACCGATCGGACCCGACGTTGGCGCGCACCACCGCTGGACCGGTGCTGGGCAAGGATGACCGTGGGGCAATCACCTTCAAGGGCATCCCCTACGGCGCTCCCACCGATGGGGCACGGCGGTTCATGCCGCCCGCGCCGCCCCGGCCGTGGTCAGAACCGTTCGCGGCGTTCGGATACGGCCCGATCGCTCCGCAGCGCAAGCCCGGGGCGGGTGCCGGCGCGGGCGCGGCCCCGGCGGCCATGCCCTTGCCCGAGAGCGAAGACTGCCTGACGCTCAACGTCTGGACCCCCGCCCTGCGCGACGGGATGAAGCGGCCGGTGATGGTCTGGCTGCACGGCGGCGGCCTGTGGCGCCTGTCGGCGGCAGGCGCGGATCAGGAGGGCACGCGCCTCGCGGCATTGCACGACGTGGTGATGGTCAGCCCCAACCATCGCCTGAACGTGCTCGGCTATGCCTATCTCGATGAATTCGACCCGGCGTTCGCCGGCTCCTCCAGCGCGGGCATGCTCGATCTCGTCCTCGCCCTGCAATGGGTGCGCGACAATATCGAGGAATTCGGCGGCGATCCCGACAATGTGACGATCTTCGGCCAGTCCGGCGGCGGTCAGAAGGTGTCGCTGCTGATGGCCATGCCAGCCGCACAGGGGCTGTTTCACAAGGCCATCATTCAAAGCGGTCCCGCCCCGCTGGCGCTGGAAAAACCTTATGCCCGGGAACTTGCCGACCGGCTGCTGAGCCATCTCGAAATTGCGCCCGCCCGCATCATGGACATCCAGTCCGTGCCGCTCGAGGCAATCATGGCCGCATATTACAGGATCTTCGATGAACTTGGCGGCTTCGGCGTAATGGGCGTGATCCAGGATTTCGCTCCTGTCGTCGATGGGTCCACGCTGCCGCAACATCCGTTCTGGAACGGCGCCTCGCCGCTGTCGCGCAACATTCCGCTGATTATCGGCAACACGCGAACCGAGATGACCGAGTATTTCCTCGGCAGCCACCCCGATGCCGCGACCCGCGACTTCGCCCAGGTCACCGCCGACCTCGCGGCGATTTTCGGCACCGATGCCCCCGGAATCGTGGCCGGATACCGCGAAACGCACCCTTCGGCAGGCCCGTGGGAGATCGACGCGCTGATCCGCTCCGACTGGCCGACGCGCCTGTTCACCCAGCGCATCGCCGACGAGCAGGCGGATCTGGGCGGCGCGCCGGTCTGGCTGTACCGGATGGACTGGCAGACACGCGCCCGCGACGGGTTGCTGATGTCACCCCACGCGATCGACATCGCCTTCGTGCTCGACACGGTTGATACCAATCCGGTCGAACCGGGCGAGGAGCCGGAAATGCGCCGCATGGCCAGCCAGATGTGTTCTGCCTGGGTCTCGTTCGCGCGGACGGGTCGCCCGAGCGATGGCAGTTTCCCCGCATGGACGCCCTACTCGCCGGACACGCGGCCGACGATGCTTTTCAACCTCGAAAGCCGGATGGCGGCCGACCCCGATGGCGCCGATGTTGCGCTCCTGAAGACCGGCCTTGCCCGCTACCAGGTGATCGCCGGGGGCGTCAGCCCGAGCTCCCGTTAGCGAGCGATCCGGTTTGCCTCGGAAAAACGGCCGGGCATGGCCGAGTTTCGTATAAAATGCAGTTATATCAATAACATAGATGGCATGGATAGCGCCTCAAGCACGATACCCGTGAGGCCGCCCTCGCGCAGCTCTATCTGCTGATAGGGCCCGCTGCCAATCGCGCGCGCAGGAACTGGCCCGCCGCATCGAGCGCCTGACGCCCCTCGGGGAGCATGAAGTGGAACGAGTGCCAGACGTGGATCATGTCGGGCCACACCTCCAGTTGGATATGCGTCCCTGCCTGGCCAGCACGGTCGGCGATCAGCAGGCTGTCGCCGAGCAGGATCTCGGCCGAGCCGACCTGCACCAGCAGCGGCGGCAGGCCCGACAGGTCGGCATTGACTGGCGAGGCGAGCGGATGGTCGGCGTCTTGCCCGGCGAGGTACAGCCCGGCGCTCTGCAACAGGCCCGCCCGCTCGAGCGAGGGGTCCTCCGCGGCCTTGCTCGCCATTGTGGCGACCGAGCACGACAGGTCGGCCCAGGGCGAGATCATAAAGCCCGCCGCGGGCAATGCCGCGCCGTCGGCCTTCAGCTTGACCAGCGTTGCCAGCGCCAGCCCGCCGCCCGCCGAATCGCCCGCCACGATGATGCGGTGGGCGGGAATCCCCCGATCGAGCAGCGCGCGATAAGCCGCCACCGCATCGTCCACCGCCGCCGGGAACGGCGCTTCGGGAGCCAGCCGGTAATCCGGCGCATAAGCGGGCAGGCCCAGCAACTTGCCGATCTCGGCCACCAGCCCGCGATAGCCCTGCGTCGAGCCCGCGATATAGGCGCCGCCGTGCAGGTACAGCAGCGCACCGGCATCCGCCGGGCCTGAATTGATCGCCAGCGTGGGGACACCGCCAAGCTCGGTGCGCGTATAGGTCAGGTCCGGATCGGCAGGCATCCCCGCCAGCAGCGCTTCCAGATCGGCACGGCCCTTTTCGAGGTCGGAAAAATCCACCCCACCAGCCCGCATCGCGGCCACCAGTTCGGCCAGGACTGCACTTGCCATTGTCTCTCTCCCCTGGGCGCCCTTGCGGCGCGACAACCGCTCGACCATAGACGATTGGTGCCCGACGGGAAGTGGCAAGCTGGGGAGTATGGACGCTGGACTGGGGTATCCTCGATGGGTCGATCGGCCCTCGCGTGCGGTTGCTGCGCAATTCGCTGGCGGCAGGATCGCTGGCGGTGTCGGAGCCATTTGGCCTGCCCACCGGCTCACTCACCGTGCTGGCGCTGATCGCCGCCAACCCGGGCTGCGCGCAGGTCCAGCTTGCGGCCAGGGCAGGGATAACCGGGCCCAGTCTGGTCGGCATCGTGGCCGAGCTGGAGCAGCGCGGCCTGCTCACCCGCCAGCGCGACAGCGCCGACCGCCGACGCAACCTCGTGGTGCTGACCGCCGAGGGGCAAGCCTTGATGGAAGCGCTGTTCTCGCAAGTGACGCAAATCGAGGCAAGCGTGCGCGCTGCGCTGGCGCCGGACGAGATGGTCCAACTGACGGCGCTGCTCGACCGTGCCATCGCGGCGCTCGGCGCCGACCACGCGACCTGAGCCGCGAGACCGTTTGCGACAATTGAGCCAATTGCCTGCTCGTCCGCTTTCGCGGTAGCTGGTGCGACAGCGACGGGGGAGAACCATGCTATCATCGCGCATAGGCCAAGGCCTTGCCGCAGCCTTGTTGCTGCTGCTGGCGGCCTGTGCCCCGGTGAGCGCCCCGGTGAGCGCTCCGGCGAGCCTGCGGCTGGCAGAACCCGCCGCGCCGCGTGGCCCGGCGGGGGTAGACCGGGCAGCAGTGGACCGCGCCGCGCTCACCCACGTCGATGCGCCGGCCAATGTGGGCGATTGGATGAGCTATGGCCGCGACTGGGGCGAACAGCGCTATAGCCCGCTTGACCAGATCAACGCCGGCAACGTCAGCCAGCTGGGCCTCGCCTGGTACGACGACCTCGATACCATGCGCGGGGTTCAGGGCACGCCGCTGGTGATCGACGGGGTGCTGTACAACGTCAGCGTGTACAACAAGGTCACCGCCTACGATGCCACCGATGGCCGCAAGCTGTGGACCTATGACCCGCAGGTCGGTGCCGAATGGGCGCGGCTGGCGTGCTGCGGTCCGTCGGCGCGGGGGATCGCGGCGTGGAACGGCAAGATCTATCTCGGCGCGCTCGATGGCCGCCTGATCGCGGTCGACGCCGCCACCGGGCGCGAAGTGTGGAGCACACAGACTTTCGAGCGCGAGGGCCTGCTGGGCGCCTATTCCATCACCGGCGCGCCGCGCGTTTATGATGGCAAGGTTGTGATCGGCAACGGCGGCGCGGACTATGGCGTGCGCGGGTTCGTCGCCGCCTACGATGCCGAGACCGGCGCGCGGCTGTGGAAGTTCTACACCGTGCCCGGCAACCCGGCCGATGGCGCCGACGGTGAGGCGAGCGACAGCGCCATGCAAATCGCACTGCCCACCTGGCACGGCGAATGGTGGCGCTGGGGCGGCGGCGGCACCGCGTGGGATGCTTTCGCCTACGATCCCGCGCTCAACCTCGTCTACATCGGCACCGGCAACGGCAGCCCGCACATGTGGTCGATCCGCAGCAATGGGCAGGGCGACAACCTGTTCCTGTGCTCGATCGTGGCGGTCGATGCGACCACCGGCGTCTATCGCTGGCACTACCAGATGGTGCCCGAGGAAGACTGGGATTACACCTGCACCCAGCCGATGATGACCGCCGACCTGCAAATCGGCGGGCGCACCCGGCAGGTGATCATGCAGGCGCCCAAGAACGGGTTCTTCTACGTGATCGACCGGGCCACCGGCGAACTGATCAGCGCGGAAACCTACGTCAGCCAGAACACCTGGGCCAGCCGGATCGACATGGCGACCGGCCGCCCGGTGCTGCAGCCCGGCGCGCACAATACCGCGACGCCGCACCTGATGAGCCCGAGCTGGCTGGCCGCGCACACCTGGCACCCGATGGCCTACAGCCCGCAGACCGGCCTGATCTACCTCTCCGCGCAAGAGCAGGGCGATATCTATGCAGCGATGGATGCAGAGGATTTCACCTTCGTGCGCCACCGTTCGAACTCGGGCCAGCAACGCCGCAACGAACCCGAACTGCGCGCCCGGCTGATGGAGCGGGCACGCGCCGAGGAGAAGGGCTACCTCCTCGCGTGGAACCCCGTCACCCAAAGCGAGGCGTGGCGCGTGCCCTATCGCGTTCCCGGCAGCGGCGGCGTGCTGGCGACGGCGGGCAACCTGGTGATCCAGGGCACGATCGACCAGACGCTGGCGATCTACGCCGCCGATACCGGTGCCAAGCTGTGGGACATACCCATCGACCAGGCGCCGGTGGCGGGCGCGATCACCTATATGGCGGACGGCGTGCAATATATCGCCATCAACGCCGGATGGGGCGGATCGCCGGTGTACAATCTGGGGCCGTTCCAGACCGGCACCGCCAAGCTGCTGGTGTTCCGGCTGGGCGCGACCGGCGTTTCCCTGCCGCCGCCCCTTCCGCCCAGCGAACTGCCGCGTCCGCCGTTCCTGACCGCGACCGAGGATCAGGTGGCGCGCGGGCGCGATGTCTATGACAACAATTGCGTGCGCTGCCACGGGGTCAACGCGGTTGGCGGGGTCAAGGACCTGCGCTGGATGACCGCCGACACCCGCAGCCACTTTGCCGATATCGTGCTGCGCGGGCGCTATGCCGAACGCGGCATGGCCAGCTTCGCCGATGTGCTGAACGAGGATGACGTTGCCGCCGTGCACGCCTTCCTGATCGCGCGGGCGAATGAGGATTATGCCGATGCCGCAGCTGCAACAGGCACGGGGGCGCATCCGTGATGCCAACCACCAACCTCGTCATTCCCGCGTGCGCGGGAATGACGAAATGGGGAGAGTAACGCCTTGAGAAACCTGCTGTTGTCCTTCGCAGCCATCGCGGTTGCCCTCCCCACCCCCGCCTTGGCGCAAGCCCCCGGCGAGGACAACGCCGTGCCCGATCGCTCGTGCCTGTACGATTGCCTGATCGCCACGGTGCAGGCGCATATGGCCGCGTTGGAAAGCCGCAACTACGCCGCCCTGCCGCTCGCCCCCGATGTGATGTTCACCGAGAACAACGTCGTGCTCCCGGTCGGTCAGGGCCTGTGGCGCACAGTCGGGGATGTGGATGACAACGGCCTCGCCGTGGCCGACGAAACCACCGGCCACGCCGCGTGGTTCGGCTCGGTGCGCGAGAACGACCATGCCGCCTTTTACGCGTTACGCATTCACGTCACAGGCGGGCTGATCGACGAGATCGAGACCGTGGTCCACCGCCGCACCGCCCTGCCCGCGCCGTTTGGTGACTGGCAGACGATGCAGCATTTCGCTGAATTCACGGCTGAATTGCCCGAGGCCGAACGCCGCCCGCGCGAACGGATGCTGGCCATCGCCGACGCCTATTTCGATACGGTAGAGCTCAATGATGGGCAGGTGTTCGCGCCGTTTGCCGAGGATTGCAGCCGCCTCGAAAACGGCATCACCACCACCGCACCTGCCCCCGGGGCGCAGGCGAGCGCGGCCAATATCGCCAGCGGCTGCCGCGCCCAGTTCGAACTGGGCATCTACCGCATCAACAAGCGCATCCGCCGCCACCTGCCGCTGGTCGACGAGCGGCGCGGCGTGGTCGTGGGGACCGGATTCTTCGACCATGCCAACGAATTCGACCGCTATATGCTGACCAACGGGCGCGAAATGCGCACCGCGCTGAAGTGGCCCAACTCGATCAGCCTGATCGAGGCCTTTCGCATCCGCAACGGCGAGATCCAGCGGATCGAGGCGACGTTCACCTATGTGCCCTATTTCATGCCCAACCCGTTCTGGAGTCCGGTGGAGCCCATGCCGCGCTTTGCGGTGGACGGCGAGGTATGCGACAGCATCTGCCTGGACCTGATGGCCCGCGCGGTCGTCAGCGCCATGCCGGGCAATAAGTGGGAAAGCGTCCACTGGGGCGAACGCGTGGGCTATTCGGAAAACTCGGTCGGCATCCGTGTGGGCGAATCGATCTGGCGCGGGGTGACGGCGGTCGATAGCAGCCCGCTGGTCGTTGCCGACGACATGACCGGCCACGCCGTGTGGATCGGGCGGATCGAGGAACACGGCCAACCTGCCCTCGCCGCCTTCACCGTCAGCGCCGATGGCGAGCGAGTGGGCAGCGTCGACGCCACGATCCGGCGCAGCAATTATGGCCCGCCGTGGGCCGAACCGGTCAGCGGACCCGAGTACGCCGCTCTGCCCGCAGGCCGCCGCACGCCGCGGGCAGACATGATCGCGGGCGCTGGAAGGATGATGGCGGCGGTGGACGCCAATGTTGCCCCGGCCGGCTTGCTCGGCGAGGCGTGCCACTGGCTGGTCAACGGGCAGGACGTGGGGCCCTGCGCGCCTTCGTTCGGCAGCCCGCCGCTTGGCCGGATCGAGGCCGTGCGCGACCGGCAAGTGCTGGCGGTCGACGAAGCGCGGGGACTGGTGGCCGTGCGTTTCTTCGAGGACATCCCCGCCGCCGACGGCACCGGCTATCCGATGACGACGCAAGTGGTGGAACTGTACCGCTTCGAGGCCGGCCAGATCACGCGGATCGAAGCCGTGACCAGCGAACTGCCCTACGGGATGCGCCCGCGCTGATCAAATCGGGTAGTGGCCCGGTTCGGTCTCGAAGGTGATCCAGCGCGTCTCGGTGAAGGCGTCGATGCCCTGCCGTCCGCCGAACCGGCCATAGCCGCTGGCTTTCATGCCGCCGAACGGCATCTGCGGCTCATCGCTGACGGTGCTGGCGTTGACGTGGCAGATACCGGCGTGGATCAGCCGCGCCACGCGCAGGCCGCGCGCGGTGTCGCGGGTGAACACGGCGGAAGAAAGGCCATAGTCGGTGTCGTTGGCCAGCTCGATAGCGTGGTCCTCGTCCCGCGCGCGGGCAATGCCGACGACCGGGCCGAAGCTCTCGTCGCGGAACAGCTTCATCGCCGGGGTAACGCGGTCCACCAGATGCGCGGGCATGACCACGTTCAGCGTCGTCTCGCCGCCGACCAGCAGTTCGGCACCTTGGCTCACCGCGTCGGCGACCAGGCTGTAGCAATGGTCGACCGTCTTGCGATCAACCACCGCGCCCAGCGGCGTGTTGCCTGCCGCAGGATCGCCCGCCGGCATCGAGCGCACCTTGGCGGCGAACTTGCGCGCGAATTCATCGGCCACGGCTTCCACCACGATGATCCGCTCGGTGCTCATGCAAATCTGGCCCTGGTTCATGTAAGCACCGAAAGCGGCGGCCTTCACCGCTTCGTCGATGTCGGCATCCT
The DNA here is from genome assembly GCA_039927835.1 of Alteraurantiacibacter sp. Lineage (GTDB taxonomy): Bacteria > Pseudomonadota > Alphaproteobacteria > Sphingomonadales > Sphingomonadaceae > Alteraurantiacibacter. The sequence goes on along the minus strand of JBDSUF010000035.1, from coordinate 198,500 downwards.
CCAGCACGATCATTGGTGCCTTGCCGCCCAGTTCGAGCAGCACGGGCTTCAAATGCTCGGCGGCGCGCTTGGCGATGATCCGACCGACGGCGGTGGAGCCGGTGAAGTTGATCCGCTTGACCTGCGGCGCATCGATCAGCGCACCCACCACGGCGCCAGCATCCTCGGGCGCATTGGTGACCACGTTGACCACGCCCTCGGGGAAACCGGCTTCGGCGAAGGCTTCGATGATCAACGCGTGCGTGCGCGGGCAAGTCTCGCTGGCCTTGAGGATCACCGCGTTGCCGCACGCCAGCGGCACGGCGATGGCGCGCACGCCGAGGATTATCGGTGCGTTCCACGGTGCAATGCCCAACAGCACGCCAACCGGCTCCTTCACCGCCATGGCGATGGTCCCTGCGTGGTCGCTCGGGATCACCTCGCCGGTGATCTGCGTGGTAATGGCGGCGGCTTCGCGCACCATGCCGGCGGCGAGCATCAGGTTGAACATGGCCCACCCGGCGGTGGCGCCGATCTCGCCCATCATCGCGGCAACGAAATCGTCCTTCTTCGCCACCAGCGCGTCGGCCGCCTTGTTGAGTACGGCGCGACGGGCGTTGGGGCCCATCTTCGACCACACGGCAAAGCCAGCCTGCGCGCGCTCGGCAATCGCGGGAATGTCACCCGGCTGCATCGCCTCGGCACTGGAGGCGACCGCGCCGGTCATCGGGTTCAGACGGTGAAATTGCATGATCCACTCCAGTGTTATTGCTATAACCTATAACAGTATATGCCGTCTCGTACGCCCATTGGCAATGGCAAACCTTTAGACGGCCATCAGACCGGCAAGCCGACGTAGTTCTCGGCGATGTCCAGTTTCGCTGTACGCGATGAGGCGATGTGGTCGAGTTCCGCCACCTGCATCGCTCGTTCGAAAGGGCCGTCGTCGGGAAAACGGTGCATCAGCTTGGTCAGCTGCCAGCTGAACCGCTCGCATTGCCACACTCGGGCCAGCGCCTTGGCCGAATAGCCGCCAATGGCAGCGTTGTCTGCCGCACGGAAGAAGCGCACCAGCGCATCGCAGGCATAGTGCACGTCCGATGCTGCCAGGTTGAGGCCCTTGGCCCCCGTGGGCGGCACGATATGCGCGGAATCGCCGCACAGCAGCAAGCTGCCGTGGCGCATCGGCGTGAAGACGAAGCTGCGCAGCGGAGCGATGCTCTTTTCGATCGCAGGCCCGCGCGTCATGTTGGCGGCGACTTCGGGGCCGAGGCGCACGGCCAGTTCGTCCCACACGCGCTCGTCGCTCCAGTCCTCCAGCTTCTCGGTCAGCGGCACGTCGATGTAATAGCGGCTGCGGGTGTGGCTGCGCATGCTGGCAAGCGCAAAGCCGCGCGGGTGGTTGGCATAGATCAGTTCGTGGTTGCACGGCGGCACATCGGCCAGGATGCCCAGCCAGCCGAACGGATAGACCCGCTCGTAGACCTGACCCACGCTGGCCGGGATTGCCTGCCGGCTAGGGCCGTGGAAGCCGTCGCACCCGGCGATGAAGCGGCAGTCCACGCGGTGCTGGGTGCCGTCCTTGGCGTAGGTGACATAGGGCGCATCGCTGGCGATGTCGTGCAGCGTCACGCCGTCTGCCTCATAGATCACCTCCAGCCCGCGCGCGGGCGCGGCTTCCATCAGGTCGAGCGTGATCTCAGTCTGGCCATAGACCCACACCTGCTGGCCGGTCAGCTCCTTGATCGGGATGCGGATGAGCCGCTCGCCGTCGGCCAGGTTGAAACCGTCTTCGGGCAGCCCCTCGGCCTTCAGCCGGGCATCGAGCCCCAGCCGTTCCATCAGGCTGACGGTGATCGTCTCGAGCACGCCAGCGCGGATGCGGCTGAGCACATAATCGGGGGTGCGCTGCTCCAGCACCACGCAGTCGACGCCCTCGGCGCGCAGCAAGTGGCCGAGCAGGAGCCCCGCCGGCCCCGCGCCGATAATGCATACCTGTGTCTTCACGCTGCCTCTCCCGCAGAACATATTGGCGCGAACGGTACGCCCGACTGGCGCCAGGGAGAATGGCCGTACCAGCGATAGACTTGGATTATTCAACGGACTGGCCTAGCATACCTGCCGATGACCGAGCAGCCGCTGCCGCACTTCTTCCTCTATGGCGAGCCGAGCCAGGCGGCGGACCCGGATTTCATCCATGTGGAGGATCTGGCGCTGCGCTCGCGCCCGGGTAACTGGCGCATCGACCCGCACAAGCACGGCGATCTCAACCACCTGCTGTTGATCGCCGAGGGCGGCGGGACCATCATGTACGAAGCCGAGCAGTTCCCGTTTGCCGCTCCCGCCCTGCTGGCCGTTCCCGCGCGGTGCGTCCACGGCTTTACCTGGCATACCGAATCGCGCGGCCATGTGCTGACACTGGCCGATGTCCAGTTGCACCAGGTGCTCGCGACCTATCCTGAATTTGCTGCGCTGTTCAGCGCGCCGAGGTGCATCGCGCTCGACCCGGCGGATGCCAGGGAGATCGACCAGGCCATCGGGCGCATCGCCCGCGAGCTGTCGTGGGTCGGGCTGGCACAGGGGGCGGCGCTGCATGCGGGGCTGCTGGCGGTGTTGGTGCTGGCCGCGCGGCGCTTGCAACAAGCCGACGAGGCACCTGCGGCTTCATCGCGCCAGCGCGCGCTACTCGCCCGTTTCCACCAGTTGGTGGAGCAGCGCTATCGCCATCGCGAACCGCTGAGCACATGCGCGCGCAACCTGGGCGTAAGCGAGACGAGCCTGCGCGAGGCCTGCGCCACGATCGGACAATCCCCCAGTGCTATTCGCGACCAGCGCGCCGTGCTCGAAGCGCAGCGGTTGCTGGCTTTCTCCGCTCTTTCTGTGGCCGCAGTGGGTCAGAGTGTCGGGATCGAGGACGCCGCCTATTTCTCGCGCTTCTTCGCGCGCCATTGCGGCGTGCCTCCGGCGCGTTGGCGGGCCGACCTGCGCCGCCGCAAGCAGCCCGCGTGACGCTGGTAACCGCCACCCAGCCATCGCCCGTCCCGTCGCGCATGGCCGCGCTGCATTATGGCCTCGCCTACCTGGGTGTGCACATGGCCTTCATGCCGCTGCTGGTGCTGCTGGTGCCGCGCCGCATCGAACTGCTCGCGCCCGGCCAGTCGGCCGAATTGCTCAGCTGGGTCCTGCTTGCCGGGGCCTGCGCGGCGGGAGCGGGCAACATGCTGGCGGGCCACCTCGGCGACAGATGGCTGGAGCACCACGGCAACCGGCGCGGGCTGGTGGCGATCGGCGTGGTGCTGCTCGCGGCCAGTTATGGCCTGCTGGCGATGAGTGGCACGTTCTCCGGATTGTTGACCTCCATCGTGGTCTATCAACTGGCGCTCAATTGCGCCTTTGCCCCGCTGGGTGCCTTGCTGGCCGATCATTTCCCCGACCACACCAAGGGCCGGATGGGCGGAATCATGACCGCCGCCCTGCCGCTGTCGAGCCTGTCGGTGGTGCTGGTCGGCTGGCTGTTCCCGCAAGACGGTGCAGGCGCCTTCGTGTTCGCCGGAGCGCTGGCGGTGGCCTGCTTCGTGCCCTTGCTGATCGATTGGCGGCTGGGCGAGGTGGCGTTATCCGGCCAGGACGATCCCGCCGCACCCAGCGCGCCTTGGGTGCCGCGCGATTTCGCCATTGCCTGGGGCAGCAAGCTGGCGGTGCAACTGGGCGCATCGTTTGTTCAGGGCTACATCTACCTTTACCTTGTCACCTTGCCCGCTGCACAGGGGCAGGCGACCGCGCTGCTGGCGCTAATGTCCGGCCCGGCGGCGCTGCTCGCGATGGTCGCCACGTTGGGTGCAGGCTTTGCTTCTGACCGTCTGCGCCGCCGCCGGATACCGCTGGCGATCGCCTCGGTAGCGCTGGCGCTGGGGCTGGTGCTCCTGGCACAGGCCGAAGGGATCGCGATGTTGCTGCTGGGCTATGCCGCGTTCCAGGCCGGGCTGGCGGCATTCAGTTCGGTAGACGTGGCGCTGATCGGGCAACTGGTGGCGCGCCAACCCAATCGCGGGGCGCTTCTGGGAATCATGAACCTGACCAACACGCTGCCGTCGGCGATGGCTCCGGTGCTGACGCTGCTCGCCGTGCGGCAGGGCGCATTGCAGCAGACACTGGGCGAGCTGTTCCTGCTGTGCGCGGGGCTGACAATGGTGGCGGGCCTATCAATCCTGCGCATCCGCAGCGTGCGTTAGACCCCGTCTAAGCAGCGCGACCCAGTTCTTGCGACGAGAGCATGGCCCGGCTCACTTCATCGAGATCATCGCGCACTGCGGCCACTTGTGCCGCATCGAAACGCACCTGGTTGGCGATCACCGAACGACCGAGGCCTTCGTAAAAGCTGATCAGCGCGGGTCCCATCGGGCTGTTCCGGTCGACCCCCAGACGCAAGGCGCCAAGGCCGTTCTGCGCCCGCTCCAGCGCCCGGCGGCGCACGTCGGGCCGCGCGTTGTCGTGGGCCCACAGCGCCTGCCCAAGCGCCGCATCGACATCGCGCAGGCACAGGCGCACGAGGTCCGCAGCGCGCGAACCGGCGACCCGCGCATCCAGCTCGACGCGGCGATAGGCTTCATGCGGATCGGCCGGGCGCAGCATGTCAGTTCCTCTGCGCGTTCCACGCGGCGATCTGGTTCCTCAGGAAGCTGAGCGTAGATTGCGAGGAGGTGACCGTGCGATCGGCCCAGGTGAACTCCTTGGTCAGCTGCTCGCGCAGCCGGTCCTGCTGTTCGGCGATCTTGCCCAGCCGGTCGGTAAGCTGCGCGCGCTGGCTGGTGTAACGCTCGATCGAGCCGCCCAGCGTGCTCGGGTCGCCGCGCGTGGAGACGCTGCGGGCCAGCGCATCAACAGTCGCATACCTCCCGCAAATGCGGCCCGGAACTTCGGTTCCGGGCCGTTCCTTTGTGCCAACCGCGCCAGGCTCTCAGACTTGCTCCAAATACTGGCCCATCCGCAGGACGCCGGTCTTGGTCAAGCCGATGAGGGTGACGTCGGGGTTGACGATCGAGGCGCTGCAGCTGACGTAGCCGAGGGCCTCGAGTGCGGTGATGGTCTGGCAGGCCTTGTCCGGCGACACCTTGGCCGCGATCGCCAGGCTGTCAGTCGTCATCTTGGCCGCGCCGGCATATTGCATGAACAGGTTGAGAAGCATGTCCCACGCGGGCTCGCTCAACACGTTGCCATCGATGAAATCAGTCCGGCGCTGACGCTGAAGGCTGATAAGATCGGCCTTGGCCGCCAGATTGAAGGCGTTTCGCTCGATCCGGTTAAGGGACTTGGGAGAGCGAAAGATTGGCCGCACATTCAATCCGGACCAGTTCTGGTCGATTGAATCGGCCAGTCGCAGCACGGTAGTTGCGAACTCCCTCATTTCCCGCGGCTTCCACCCGTTCGCCAGGCGATCGAGCATATCCTGGCGTTGCACCGTCTTGGCAGCGTCCATTTATCCCCCCACTGCGCCCGATTGCACAAAGCCCGATGCAACCAACGCCGATGCGCAATGTTGCTTCGTCTTTCGCTAATGTCAATCAGGCCATAGGAAAAATACTTCACTATTGTTGCGTAAATTATGATTTACTCATCAACGTTCAGTATTGAAGGATTTTTCCTATGTCTGATTTGGCCGGTTAGGATGCACTGATGGATAGGCCGACGCTCGTGTCGCGCTCGGCTTCGCGGTCCTGCCACTCGATCACCGCCAGGTAGTTGCGCAGCCGGTTGACCTCCAGCGCGGCAATCAGACCATTGGCGTGATAAGGCAGCACCGTGCCCGCCAGATCCTCGGCCCATTCGGCGCTGGCATCCATCACCAGCCCCAGCCCGAACACCGCCGGGACATGCGCGAAGGCGAGGGGGCGGTCGGGGCGGTCGGCCTGAGCCACAAAGTCCTCCACCGCAGTGAGTACGCCGTTCGCCGGGCCGCCCTGGTGCAACGCTCAGGCGAACTGGCCCATGCCGCGCAATCCGCGATTGATGCGCACCGCATCGTCATCGACATGGACCCCGGCCTCGTAGCTGTAGGCGTGCCGGTGCGCAGACGGGATCCGCTCCGGCGCGTAATACATGTCGCGCCGGGCCCTGGGCCAGATGATGTCGTGCAGAAAGGCGAGGAACGGCTTGCCGTGCGCCGCACACAGCGCGTCGATTGCCTGCAATTCAGCCGACACCGTGTAATAATTGTGATCGCCATCCACCACCCAGGCATCGGGGCACGCGGCCAGTTGCGGCAGCGCCTCCAGCCGCTAAGCCCTTGCCAACCGCGCGCCAATCGTGAACCTCGCCTCCCGCACAAGGAGGGGCAAAGCGAATGGCATTGATCGGCGCAATCGAGGCTGGCGGAACCAAGTTCGTGCTCGCGATTGCCAGTGAGGACGGGACGATCCTCGACCAGACGCGCGTCGCCACCCGCGATCCGGCCAGCACTTTTGCCGAAACCGTCGCCTGGTTTAGCGCCGTGGAGGACCAGCACGGGCCCATCGGCGCATTCGGCGTTGCCAGCTTCGGGCCGCTCGACACCAATCCCGTCTCGTCCGCCTACGGCACCATCACCACGACGCCCAAGCCGGGCTGGAACGGGGCTTCGTGGATTGGCGCGCTGGCCATTTTCGGCGCGCCGGTCACGGTCGACAGCGACGTCAACGGCGCGGCGCTGGGCGAATGGCGCGAGGGGGCGGGTCAAGGGCTGGCGTGCCTTGCCTATACCACCGTCGGCACAGGCATCGGCACCGGCGTGGTGCAGGACGGACGCGCGCTGGGCGGGTTGTCACACCTCGAAGCGGGGCATGTAAGGCCGGCGCGGGTCAATGACGATGGCTGGCCAGGCGTGTGCCCTTATCACGGCGATTGTCTGGAAGGGCTGGCGAGTGGTCCGGCGGTGCTGGCGCGCTGGGGGCACGACTTGTCGGTCGCCTCGCCGGAGCAGGTCGAGCGCGTGGCCGATTACCTGGCCGAATATGCCATGACACTGGCGCTGACGCACATGCCCGAGCGGATGATCTTCGGTGGCGGGGTGATGAAGGCGCCGGGCCTGCTGGCGGCGGTGCAACGGCTGACGCGGACCAAGCTGGCGGGCTATGTCGCGGCCTACGACCGCGATCTGGCGGATGTCATCGTGGCGCCCGGGTTGGGCGATCAGGCGGGGATTACGGGCGCGATCGAGCTGGGCCGGCAGGGGCTCGGCTGAGTTCGCCCACGGTCCACGTCGCCTGCGATCCTGCGGTCCATGTCGTGGTCGAGAAGGGCACCCCGCCCCGACTGCGGCTGATGGCGCGCGATCCGGTGGGCGGCGTGCGGCCTTCGGCGGAACTGCTGTTCGGCAGCCTGGCCCGCGCCGAGACCCCCGCACTGGGCGCGATCCTCTCGGGCACGGGCGGCGATGGCGCGCGTGGCCTGGCCATGCTCAAGTCCAGCGGCGCGACCACCTTGGTGCAGGACCCGGCAAGCGCCGTTGCAGGCGAGGCGCCGCAAGCGGCGTTGGCGGCCGGCGGGGCCAGCGAAACACTGGCTGCGGCCCAACTGAGCAAGCGCATCCTCGCCGCCTGCAATTTCTTCTGAGGCGGACCCGGCTTTAGGCTTCGGGCTCGATCAGCAGCGTGCTGGTGGCGCTGGCGTAGAGCTTGCCCGCAGCATCCTCCAGCCGCGCTTCGGTGAAGGCGGTGCGGCGGCCGATCTTGAGCACCTTGCCCGTTACCGTGACCATGCCGGTCGCCTCGGTCAGCGCGGCGTGATAGGCCACCTTGATCTCCAGCGTCAGGCAGCGCGACGGCTCGCGCGTCGCGGCCACCGCCGCCAGCCCGCAGGCACTATCCAGCAAGGTCGCGGCGAACCCGCCGTGGACCACGCCCATCAGGTTGTAGAACGCGCGGCTAGGAACTGCGGTCAGGGTGACCTCACCCTCGCCCACATGGGCAACGTCCATGCCGAGCATCTGCGCCATGCCCTGCGCGGGCACGTCGACCATCCGCGCGCGCAGAAGTTCTGCACCGGTGATCGGCTTGCTCACAGTTTGGCGACCAGCTCCGGCACCAGCGTGAACAGGTCGCCCACGAGCCCGATGTCGGCCACCTGGAAGATCGGCGCATCGGGGTCCTTGTTGATCGCCACGATCACCTTGGAATCCTTCATTCCGGCGAGATGCTGGATCGCGCCCGAGATGCCCACCGCCACGTAGAGCGACGGGGCGACGATCTTGCCCGTCTGGCCCACTTGGTGGTCGTTGGAGATGTAGCCCGCGTCCACCGCCGCACGCGATGCGCCGATGGCGGCACCCAGCTTGTCGGCCAGCGGGGTGATGACAGCCGCGAAGGTATCGGCATCCTTCAGTGCGCGGCCGCCGGAGACGACGATGCCCGCGCTGGTCAGTTCGGGCCGCTCGCTGGTGCTGGCCGCGAGGCCGACGAAGCTGGACAAGCCCGCATCGCTGGCACCGGGCACGGCCTCGACCGGGGCGGAACCGCCCTCCGCCGCTGCCTTGTCGAACGCGGTGGCGCGCACGGTCAGGACCAGCTTGGCATCGCTCGATTCCACCGTGGCGATGGCATTGCCGGCGTAGATCGGGCGCGTGAAGGTCTTGGGGCCCTCGACGCCGATCACCTCGGACACCTGCATCACATCGAGCAAGGCGGCCGCGCGCGGCGCGACGTTCTTGCCGGTGGTGGTGGCGCTGGTGAGAAAGGCGTCGTAGTTCGCCATCAGCCCGGCCACCAGCGGCGCGACGTTCTCGGCGAGCTGGTTGGCGACCGCGGCATCGCTTGCCAGCAGCACCTTCTCGACGCCCGCAATCTTCGCCGCCTGATCGGCCACGCCAGCCGGTCCGCAGACCAGCACATGCACGGGGCCTCCCAAGGCGGCAGCAGCCGTTACCGTGGCCAGCGTTGCCCCGCCCAGCGTGGCGCCATCGTGTTCAGCCAGCACCAGCGCGGTCATGCCACGGCTCCCATTGCTTTCAGTTTCGCCACCAGCTCGTCAACCGAGCCGACCATTTCGCCCGCCTTGCGCACCGGCGGCTCGCTGACCTTGAGCACCGTGATGCGCGGGGTCACATCGACCCCCAGATCCTCGGGCTTCTTCACCGCCAGCGGCTTGGCCTTGGCCTTCATGATATTGGGCAGCGAGGCATAGCGCGGTTCGTTCAACCGCAGGTCGGTGGTGACAATCGCGGGCAGCTTCAGCCGCAGCGTCTCCAGCCCGGCATCGACTTCGCGCGTTACCGCCACGTGGTCGCCATCGACCTCTACCTTGCTGGCGAAAGTGCCTTGCCCCCAGCCGAGCAGCGCCGCGAGCATTTGGCCGGTCTGGTTGCTGTCATCGTCGATCGCCTGCTTGCCCATGACCACCATGCCCGGGGCTTCCTCGGTCACGATGGCCTTGAGCAGTTTGGCCACGGCCAACGGCTCCACCGCCGCATCAGTCTCGATCAGGATCGCCCGGTCTGCACCCATCGCCAGCGCGGTGCGCAGCGTTTCGGTCGCCTTCGCCGGGCCGATGGACACGGCGATCACCTCGGTCGCATGGCCCTTTTCCTTCAGGCGCAGCGCTTCTTCCACCGCGATCTCGTCGAACGGGTTCATGCTCATCTTGACGTTGGCCAGGTCCACGCCCGTGCCATCCGCCTTGACGCGCGGCTTGAGGTTGTAATCGATGACCCGCTTCACGGGCACCAGGATCTTCATTGCGCGATTCCCTTCAACGCTAGTCTGTACTCGGCGATCAGCTCGCCCGCGATGTCAGCGGCGGGCCGTAGCGCATGGGTTGCGCCAACGCCATGCCCGGCGGACCAGATGGTCTTCCACGCCTTGGCTTCGTCGCTCAACGCCATTTCGCCGTGGCTATCCGGCAGCGTGGCTGCCTCCAGGCTTTGGCGCAGGAAGTTGGCGCCGACGCCGGTGACTTTGTCGGTATGGACGATATCGGCAGCATTCGCTGCCACCATCATCTGCTTCTGCGCCTCACCCGCCATGCTCTCGGTCGCGGGGATGAAGTGGCTGCCGATGTAGCCGAAGTCCGCACCCATCACCTCGGCGGCGAGGACGTGGCGCCCTTCGGTGATCGCGCCCGACAGCGCCAGCGGACCATCGTGAATGGCGCGGATTTCGCTAACCAGCGCGAAGGGGCTGAGCGTGCCTGCATGGCCGCCCGCGCCCGCTGCCACGGCGATCAGGCCATCGGTCCCCGCGCCCAGCGCCTTCTTCGCATGGCGGATCGAGATCACGTCGTGCAGCACCATACCGCCGTATGAATGCACCGCCTCCACCACATCGGGCACCGCGCCTAAGGATGTGATCACCAGCGGCACCTTGTGTTTCACCACCAGCGCCAGATCTTCCTGCACCCGCGGATTGCTCTTGTGCACGATCAGGTTGGCGCCGAACGGCTTGCCCGCCAACCGCTCGCGCATTTCGCCCAGCCACTGGTCGAGCGTCTCGGTGGTGCGTGCGTTAAGCGTGGGGAACGTCCCCAGCAGCCCGGCCTGCGAACACGCGCAGACCAGCTCCACGCCGCTGACGAGGAACATCGGCGCGACAATCGCCGGGATCGCCAGCTGCGCCTTCAGATCAGCGGTCTTGCTCAAAACGCGTGCTCGTCCAGCGCCATCATGCTCTTCTTGCCGGCCTTGATCGACAGGAAGTGCGCCGAGGCTTGCGGCAGGATACGCTCGAAGAAGAACGTCGCGGTGGTAATCTTGGCCTTGTAGAAGTCCTTGTCCTCCGCCCCGAAGGCCAGCCGCATTCCGGCGATCATCGTGCTGCGGGCAAAACAGTATGCCATCGCCACCAGCCCGAACAGGCGCAGGTATTCCGCCGCCGCCGCGCCAGCCTCTTCGGGGTCGCTCAGGCCGCGTTGGGCTATCGTTGCGGTGCTCAGTTGCAGCGCGCCGAAAGCCCTTTCCAGCCCGTCGATCATGGGCTTCATCGGGCCTTCGCCCTTGTTCGCGTCGATGAAGCTCGACACCGGGTGGAAGAAGCTCTTGAGCAGCCGACCCATGTTCTGGCCCAGCTTGCGGCCCACCAGATCGAGCGCCTGGATGCCATTGGTGCCTTCATAGATCATCGCGATCCGCGCATCGCGGGCATATTGCTCCACGCCGCTCTCGCGAATGTACCCGTGGCCGCCATAGACCTGCACCGCCAGATGGGCGCTCTCGTGCCCCAGATCGGTGAACAGCGCTTTGACGATCGGCGTCATCAGCGCGACGAAATCCTCTGCCCGCGCCCGCACCTCAGGGTCCTCGGCGTGCCGCTCGGCATCCAGCGCGCGGCTGACCCAGGCGCCCAGCGCGCGGCATCCCTCGTTGTTGGCGCGCATGGTCATCAGCATGCGCCGCACATCGGGATGGACGATTATCGGATCGGCCGGCTTATCAGGATACTTGGCACCCGAGAGCGCGCGGCCCTGTAGGCGGTCCTTGGCATACCACACGGCGGACTGATAGGCCGCCTCGCCGATGCCCAGCCCCTGCACGCCAACCGACAGGCGCTCGGCGTTCATCATCGTGAACATGGCGGCCATGCCCTTGTTGGCCTCGCCAACCAGCCAGCCAGTGCTGTCCTCGAACTGCATCTGGCAGGTGGCCGAGGCCTTCAGGCCCATCTTGTGTTCCAGCGCGGTGCAAGTAACCCCGTTCGAAGGTCCAATGCTGCCATCGTCCTTGGGCAGGTACTTGGGCACGAGGAACAACGAGATGCCCTTCACTCCCTTGGGCGCATCGGGCAGGCGCGCGAGCACCAGGTGAATGATGTTCTCGGTCAGGTCATGGTCGCCCGCCGAGATGAAGATCTTCGCGCCGCTGATCTTGTAACTGCCGTCGTCCTGCGAAACCGCCTTGGTTCGCAACATGCCAAGGTCTGTACCGCAATGGCTCTCTGTCAGGCACATGGTGCCCGACCATTCGCCGCTGGTCATCTTGGGCATGAAGCGCTGCTTCAGGTCGTCGGTGCCATGCGCATCCAGCGCCACCGTGCCGCCGTGGGTGAGGCCGGGATAAAGCCCGAACGACAGGTTGGTGGAGCAGGTCATTTCCTCGACCAGCTTGTTGACGCGCTCCGGTAAGCCCTGCCCGCCCCATTCGGGCGGCGAGGCGAGCGCGGCCCAGCCGCTGTCGGTGAACTGCTTGTAGGCGTCCTTGAAGCCCGCAGGCGTGCGGACCACGCCGTTCTCCAGGTGGCAGCCTTCCTCGTCGCCAGAGCGGTTGAGCGGCAGCAGCACTTCGCGGCTGAAGCGCGCGGCTTCCTCCAGCACGGCGCTGGTCAGCTCGCTGTCGAACTCGGCCAGAGCGGGCAGCTCGCCGAATCCGTCGTCGACCCACAGTTCGTCGAGCACGAAACGCATGTCGCGCAAGGGGGCTTCATAGACCTGCATTGCCTCTGTCCTCTTCCCGTATCCGTCAGTTGCGAAGCGGCTTGCCGGTGGTGAGCATGTGCTCGATCCGGGCCTGGGTGCCGTTTTCGCGCACCAGCTTCCCGAACTCGATCCGCTCAAGCTCGAGCATCCGTTCCTCGGTCACCACTTGGGTCGGATCGGTGTCGCCGCCGGTCAGCACCGTGGCCAGTTTGCCCGCCACCACCTCGTCATACGGCGCGGCGATCCCACGAGCGCGGAAGCTTTGCACCGCCAGATCGAGCGCGGCCTTGCCGCTTGGGCCGGGCAGACGGAACTCAGGAGCCTCGGGCGGAGTATAGCCATCGACCAGAGCCAGCGCGCGCGCCTTGGCATCGGCCAGCAGGCGGTCGCGGTTCATCGTCACGCCGTCACTGGGTCGCAGGAAGCCGTATTCCTTGGCTTCGGCAGCCGACTTGGCGACCGTGGCGGTGGAGACGATCTCGAACACCTTGCCCACCGCGGGCATCGGCCCCTTCGGCATCTTCGGCATATTGCGCCAGCGGTCGATCATCTCGCTGCACCCGCCCCAGCCGGGGATCAGGCCGACGCCGGTCTCGACCAGCCCGATGTAGGTCTCGGCATGGGCCTGCGCCGCATCGGCGTTGAGCACGATCTCGCACCCGCCGCCCAGCGCCATGCCAGCAGGCGCGGCGACCACCGGGAACGGCGCGTATTTCAGCGCCTTGTAGGCCTGCTGGCCGCCCGCGATCAGCTTGTCGATCTCGCCCCAGGCGGCGATGTTCACCGCGAACAGCGCGAGGCCGAGGTTGGCCCCGGCGGAGAAATGGGTGCCTTCGTTGTAGACCACCAGCGCCTTGTACTTCTCGGTGACGAGCGCAATCGCCTCGCCGATCAGCTTCATCACGTCGACGTCGAGCGCGTTCATCTTGCCGGTGAATTCCAGCGCCACCACGCCGTCGCCGACGTCCCACAGCGCGGCGGAGCCGTTCTTGATCAGCGGCTTGCTGGCGAGCTTGATATCGGCCAGCAGCAGCACGCCGTCGGGGCGCACAACGTCGTGGTACTGGCCGTCGAGCCCGAAGAACTGGCGCTTGCCCTGCTCCACCCGGTAGAACTTGCCGTCGCCCACCGCTTCAAGGATCGGCGGCACCGGAATGCCGCTTGCCGCCAGCTTGGCGCGCAAGACGGCCGGACCGAAGGCGTCGATCATCTCGAACGGGCCGGCCTTCCAGTTATAGCCCAGCTTCATCGCATCGTCGACGCCGAGCACGGTCTTGGTCGCTTCGGGCACGATCGAGGCGGCATAGGCCAACGTCGGGCCAAGCACGGCCCAGGCATAGGCGCCGGTCTTGCCCGGCAGCGCCACCAGCGCGGCGAGATCGCCCTTGGCGGCGGGTCCGCTGATTTCGGGCGCCTTGGCCTGCGCGGTGTATTCGCCGGTCTGGAGGTTGATCGCTTCCTTGGCTTTTCCGCCGCCCTCACGGTTGATGCGGTAGAACCCGCCCTTGCCCTTGCGGCCGGTGTAGCCCTCGGCGATCAGCTTCTCGATCAGCGGCTCGCTGCGGGCGATCTTCTGGTACGGATCGTCCTTGGGCAGCGTGCCGGTCAGGCTCTTCTGCAGATACGGCATCAGGTCGAGGCCGATGAGGTCGATCAGGCCGAACACACCCGTTTTTGGCACGCCCATCGGCTTGCCGCCGATCGCATCGGCCTCCTCCACCGAGACGCCCATGTCGAAGGCTGCGTTGATCGCCGCCTGGATCCAGAACGTGCCGATGCGGTTGGCGATGAACCCGGGGCTGTCCTCGGCATCGACCGGAGTCTTGCCCAGCACGCGGTCGGTGAAGTCGCGGATCCTGGCCACGGTGGCGGCATCGCTGTCCGGCCCGGAGACGATCTCGATCAGGCGCATATAGCGGGGCGGGTTGAAGAAGTGGGTGATCAGGAAGTCGCGCTTGAAGGCGTCAGACCGGCCGGCGGTCAACTCGGCGAGCGGGATGGTTGAGGTGTTGGATGACACCGCCGTGCCGGGCTCCCGCACCGCCTCCAGCCTGGCGTAAAGGTCCTGCTTCAGCTCCAGCTTCTCGATGATCGCTTCGATCACCCAATCGCATGTCGCGACCTTGCCGAGGTCATCCTCGATGTTGCCGACCTCGACCAGCCGCGCCGCTGCCTTCGACATGAATGGGGCGGGATCGGTCTTGAGCATCTTCTCCACCGCGCCGCGCGCCACGCTGCTGCGGTCGCCCGCATCGCGCACGATGTCGAGCAGCAGCACCGGCACACCGGCATTGGCGACCTGCGCGGCGATGCCGGCACCCATGGTGCCAGCGCCGATGACGCAGACCTTCTTGACACCCAATTCAGCCATCAGATCGCCTCCAGCACCGTGGCAATGCCTTGGCCGCCGCCGATGCACTGGGTGGCGAGCGCGTACTTGCCGCCTTCGCGCTTGAGCAGCGAGGCCGCCTTGCCGACGATGCGCGCGCCGGTTGCTCCCAGCGGGTGGCCGACGGCGATGGCGCCGCCATCCAGATTGACCTTGGCCACATCGAGCCCGAGATCGCGGATCACCGCCAGCGACTGGCTGGCGAAGGCCTCGTTCAGTTCGACCACATCGAGCTTATCAGCAGATAGGCCTGCGCGTGTGAGCGCCTTCTGGCTCGAGGCGACCGGGCCGATGCCCATGATCTCGGGGGCGCAGCCGGACACCGCCACCGACTTAATTTTCGCAATGATTTCAAGGTTTTGTGCCAGCGCATAGTCCATGCTGCAGACCAGCACCGCCGCCGCGCCATCGGTCAGCGGCGAACTCGTCCCCGCCGTCACCGTGCCATCGACGCTGAACGCGGGTTTCAGCCCCGCCAGCGTCTCGGCAGTCGTTTCGGGACGCGGCGTGCCGTCGACGCTCACGCCCGCCACCGGCACGATCTCGTCCGCCAGCTTGCCCGCCGCGATGGCATCGCGCGTCTTCCCTTGGCTGAGCACGGCAAAGGCCTCCTGCTCGGCGCGGCTGATGCCGTAAGCCTTGGCAACGTTCTCGGCCGTGTCGCCCATCCCGATATAGGCCTGGCTGAGCTTGGCCAGCGCGGGGTTGGGCATGGGGTTGAAGCCCATCATCGGCACCCGGCTCATCGATTCGACGCCCGCGCAGATGAATACCTCGCCCGCGCCGAGCTGGATCTGCCCGGCGGCATAATGCACCCCGCTCATCGAGCTGCCGCAGAAGCGGTTGATGGTCATCCCGCCCACCGAAAGCGGCAGGTCGGCCAGCAGCACCACCAGGCGGGCGATGTTGAAGCCCTGTTCGCCTTCCGGGAAGGCGCAGCCCATCAGCAGATCCTCGATATCCTCTGCCTTCACGCCGGTGCGGGCGATCAGCGCCTTGACCACTTCGGCGGCCATGTCATCGGGTCGCACGCGGGCGAGCGCGCCCTTGTTGGCGAGGGTAAAGGGCGACCGGGCATAGCCGGCAATCACGACATCGCGCATGGATCAATCTCTCCGAGCAGCCGGGGATTCGCAGACCTCGGCAGTTACTTTCCCTATAGGTGATCAAATTTCCCTATACGTCAACCGATTTTTGTGCACTATACATGACTGATATACCGGGCTTGCGGCGATTCCATGTCCGCATCACCCCGCATGGGACCCGCATGGAGAGGCAGACGATGGAACCGGCAGTGGCGCTCGCCACGCACGACAATGCCAAGCCTGACCAGAAGGGCAAGATGAACGTCGGCACGCTGACGGGCAAGTACCCCGGCGCCATGTCCGATGTGCCGGTGCCGTGGCACATCGATGCCGCAGGCGAATACGTGTTCCCGCCGCGCCTGCTGACCGACTTGCTTGATCACGCGGTGGCCCGCTGGCCGCAGCGCAATGCCATCGATTACTATGGCCGCTGCTGGTCCTATGCCGAAATCGGCGCGCTGGTGGAGCGGGCCGCGCGCGGCCTGCAGGATGCCGGAATGCAGCCGGGTGACCGCTTCGGCCTGTGCCTGGGCAATTCACCCTGTCACGTGGTGCTGTACTTCGCCGCGCTGCGCATCGGCCTGGTCGTGGTCAACATCAACCCCCTGTATACCCCGCCCGAAATGACCGAACTGGCGCGCGATGCGGGCCTGAAGATGATCGCCGTGCCTGAAGTTCGCTTCGTGCATGAGAAGGTGGAAATGCTCGCCGATGAGGCGGGCATCGCCAAGATCCTCGTCTGCCGGATGCACGAAATCCTGCCGTGGCACCTCGCGCTGGGCTTCCGCGTGGCGCGGCGGGCCGATCACATCCGCGTGACCCGGCCCGACCTGACGCTCGAATACACCGACCTGATCGCCAATGCCGGCAATCCCGCGCCGGTGGAGCGGCATCCCGATGACGTGGCCGTGCTGCAATATACCGGCGGCACCACCGGCCTGCCCAAGGGCGCCATGCTGACCCACGCCAGCCTGGCGGCCAATTGCGCGATGATGCTGGCGCACCTCGGCGGCCATCCGGTGGACCAGCAGCGCACGCTGGGCGTGCTGCCGATGTTCCACGTGTTCGCGCTCACCTCGGTGCTCAACTTCGCCATCGAAACCGGCGCCGAGCTGGTGCTGCTGCCGCGCTTCGTGATGAAGGAAGTGCTCGCCGCGGTGAAACGCAAGCCGCCCACGCAGATCTATGGCGTGCCGACCATCTGGGCCGCGTTCAACGCGCTGCCGCCAGACAAGGTGCCCGATTTCAGCAGCGTCTATTGCTGCATCTCGGGCGGCGCGCCGCTGCCGCTGGAAATTCGCCACGCGTTCGAGGAGCGCACCCATGCCCGCGTGGTCGAAGGATATGGCTTGTCCGAGGCGAGCCCGATCATCACCTGCAACCCGCTGTTCGGGCTGGTCAAGGACAACAGCGCCGGGCCGCGCTTCCCCGGTACGCGCATCGAAATCCGCGACCCGGAGAACCCCGAACACCTGTGCGGCGTTGGCGAGCGCGGCGAAGTGATGGCGCGCGGGCCGCAATTGATGAAGGGCTACTGGAACAATCCTGAGGCCACCAAGGCCACGTTCTACAACGGCGCGCTGCGCACCGGTGACATCGGCTATCTCGACGGGGACGGCTATCTGTTCCTGGTCGACCGGATCAAGGACCTGATCCTGCGCGGCGGCTACAACGTCTATCCGCGCGTGATCGAGGACGCCGCTTACGAGTGCCCCGATGTGCGCGAAGCCATCGCCATCGCCATCCCGCACCCGATGCTGGGGCAGGTCCCCAAGCTGTTCATCGCGCCGCGCGAAGGATCGGACCTGACCGAGGATAAGTTGCGCGATTTTCTTGCCACGCGCATCAACAAGATCGAAATGCCCGCCGAAATCGAGTTTCGCGACAGCCTGCCAAAGACCATGATCGGCAAGCTTTCCAAGAAGGAACTCGTCACAGAGGAGAAGCACAAACGTGCCTGACACGCCGCCCGCCAAAAACACGCATCAGGGCATCCAGGAAGTGGCCACCGCGCTGGGGGTGACCCCGCGCACGCTGCGCTTCTATGAGGATAACGGTCTGATCAGCCCGCAGCGCGTCGGCTCGACCCGCGTCTATGCGCGGCGCGACGTGGGGCGGATGCAGCTGATCCTGCGCGGCAAGAAGCTGGGCTTCACGATCCGCGAAATCCGCGAATTCCTCGACCTGTACGATACCGATCCGAACCATCGCGAACAGATGGAACTGCTCGTTTCGCGCGTGCAGGAACGGCTCGACAGCCTGACCAAGCAGAAGGCCGCGATCGAGGAGACGATCGACGAGCTCGACCAGATCGTCCACGAAGCGCAGGCGCGGTTGCGCCATTTGGAGGGTTGAGCAAGGCCTCACCCCGGTCACTTCCGCGAAGGGAGCAACCGGGACGTGAGCCTAAGCCTCAGTAATCGAAGCCGAACTTGACGCCGATCGTGGCAGGCTGGTTGGGCACCTGATAGACCACGCCGTTGGTCGGGTTGGCGCAGACCGAGATAAAGCACTGGGTATATTGATACGCCGTACCGCGTTCATCCAGCAGGTTGGTGGCGAACAGCTCGGCGGTCCAGCCCTGCTCCTCGTTCTCGACGCCGACCGCGAAATCGATCGTGCCGTAACCGGCCTGGCGCCCGATAAACGCATCGTCGGCATCCTGCAGTTCGGTGCGGATCTGCGTCTGATAGACCCCCGCCAGCTGCACGTGGACGCGCAGGTCATCGGCCCCGTCGAATTCATAACGGGCGATGACATTGCCCTTGAAATCGGGCGAGGCAGGCAGCTGCGTTCCGGCGGCGGCCAGCGGCGCGGCGCAATTGGTGACCGGCACGCCGGCGGCATCGGTTTCACCGCAGTAGTTGTCGGACAGCTCGGCATCGAGGTAAGTGCCGCCCACGCCCAGCGTGAAGCCGTCGGTGGGGGTGAAGGTAATGTCACTCTCCACCCCGCGAATGCGTGCCTGCGCGGCGTTGCGGATTTCGGTCAGTCCGTTGGGCCCGAGGATGGCGAACTGGAAGTTGTTCCAGTCCTGCTGGAACACCGCCATGTTCCACCGCACCATGCCGTCGAACAATGTGTGCTTCATGCCCAGTTCGTAATTGGTCAGGAAGTCCGCGCCATAGGCAAAGCCGCCGCGCCGGTTGCTGCCGCCGGGGCGGAAACCGCGTGACCAGGTGGCGTAGAACATGTTGTCCGGCGTGGCGTTGAAGGTCAGGTTGAGGCGGTGGATCAGGCCATCGTCCTTCGACCGGGCCGGCTGCACCGCGCCACCGCTGAACGAACCCAGGTTGGTGCACGGCGCACCCACCACGACCGACGGGGCAAAGCACTGCTTCTCGCCGCTGGAGAAGGCATTGCCGTTGGAATAGCCGAAGAAGCCCACCAGCGTGTTGTTGTAGCGGAAGTACCTGAGGCCGCCGGTCAGCGTCAGCTGGTCGGTGATGTCCAATTCGGCCTGGCCGAACACTGCAGCGTCGTGGTCCTCGCGCTCCTGCTTGGTCAGCCAGATGGTATCCTGCCAGCCGGTCACCTCGAGGAACGAGGCGAGCCCGTCGATCATGTAGCGCTGCTGGATATTATGCCGCTGCAGCTGGTGGAAGGCGCCGACCTGCACGCGCAGGCTGTCGCCGATCTCGGTCGACACGCGCAGCTCGTTGCTGACCTTGTCGAAGCGGTCGACGCTGCGGATGTATTGCGAAGGATTGATCGGCGCGCAGGTGTAATCGTCGGCCGGGCAGTCGCCGACGAAATAGGTGCCGTATCCAGCCTCGGTATCGTAGAAATACGAATAGTCCGAATAGTCGGTCAGGCCCTCGATCGTGCGTTCCAGGTAAGCGCCCGAGTAGACCAGGTCGAAATCGCCGATCTTGCCTTCGATGCTCAGCGCCGCCTGGTACCACTCGTCCTTGCCGTAGTTGTCGCGATAGACGGCGGTGTTGAGATCGCCGCCCAGCCGCGGATTGTACGCGAACGAGCCATTGGCCCGCTGGCGCTGCGCCATGATCGTGGGCGTAAAGGTCCAGTTGTCGTCGAGTTCGATCCCCAGCGCGAGGCGCGCGCCATAGGTCTCGACATCGTTGAAGTTGTCCTCGGCATAGAGGCCATTGTCGTCGGTCGCGCCCGAGGTCGGGTAGGTGCGCCGGACGCGCACGTTGTCGATATAGCCCGCGTCGCCCACGTACCAGCCGACCAGGCGCGCGGCCACCATGTCGTTCAGCGGCACGTTCAGCATGCCTTCGACCGAGCCGCCGTAGTCGCCCTCGCTGACCCGGTTCAGCTCGACGTCGGCGCTCATGTCGAAGGCCGAGGGGTCGGCCTTGTTGGTGATGATGCGGATCGTGCCCGCCTGGCTGGAGGCACCGAACAGCGTGCCCTGCGGCCCGGCCAGCGCTTCCACGCGGGCGATGTCGTAGAGGTGGACGTTGAGGTTGCCCTGCGCGGTGGTGATCGGCTGCTCGTCCAGATAGGTGCCGACCGAAGGCATCGGGCCCGAGTGGTTGCCGTCGCCGCCACTGGCCACGCCGCGCATGTAAACGAGCTGGCTGAACGGTCCGCCGAAGTTCTGCGTGGAGACCGAGGGGAGGAACTTCACATAGTCCTCGAAGTCGCTCACCTGCAGGTTCTCGAGCTGTTCGTTGCCCAGCACCTGCACGCTGATCGGCACGTCCTGCAGGTCCTGCTCGCGCCGCTGCGAGGTGACCACGATGACGTTGTCGGCCGGTGCTTCCGCCGTGGCGGTATCCTGCGCCAGCACCGGCGTGCCGGCCAGCATGGTCGATCCCAGCAGCCCCGCCACCAGACTGAATTTGCGCGCATTACCCATCGAAAGACCCCTTTTTGCTTCTTTTTACGGTGCGCTCGCCACCGTCCCGTGCGTGCGGCGCATAGTTTGACGGACGTAAAAGAACCCTCCGCAGCAAAACTGTCAAGTTTGCGATGTAACCATGTTGCGATGGCGAACGACTATGGCGCAAAGGCCACAGTTAGACCGCGTATGGATAGTCACTCAGCGCGGGGCCAAGCGCGGCTTTCAGCGGATCCAGCCACGGCTCGAAGTGGCGCCACTGGTCGAGCCCCTGACGGAAGATCGGCTCGCGCACCTGCTCCGAACTGGCGGTGCGCACGGCCCGGTCGCTCTCGTAATAGCGCAGGCACGCCGGATCGAACGGCAGGCCGAGGAAATCGAGCAGGCGCCGCACCTCGCCCTCCAGATCGGCGACCACGGCTTCGTAGAACACCCGGTGCACCGTGCCCGGCGCGACCTCGTCGAAATGGGCCATCAGGTCGGTATAGCGGCGATAGTAATGGCCCATATCCTCTTGGCTGTAGGAAAACCCCTGCCCGCGCGCGAAGTGCTGCTTGAAGTTGGAAAAGCAGCAGGCCAGCGGATGGCGCCGCGCGTCGATGATCTTCGCGTTCGGCAGGATCAGCCGGATCAGCCCGACGTGCAGCCAGTTGTTGGGCATCTTGTCGATGAACAGCGGCGCGGCGGTTTTACGCTGCACGCGCGTGCGTTCGAGATACTCCTCGCCCAGCGCCGCCACTTCCGCCGCCGAAAGTTTGGCCAGCACCTCGGGGTAGAGGCTCGGCTCGCAGCGCAATTTGCGACCGGCGAGACGCGAGACGAGGTGAGGAATGTCGGGCAGTTCCATCGTGCCCTCGATTCCCGGATGGCTCGCCAGCACCTGCTCGATCAGCGTCGATCCGGCGCGCGGCATGCCCAGCACAAAGATCGGGTCCGGCGCCGCGCAGCCCCAATCCGCCCGTGCCGCATAGAAGCGCGGGGTGAACAGCTCGGCGGCCCGCGCCACATGGTCGTCCAGCTCGGCCGGATCGTGGCGCACCTGCTCGCGCCGCAGCGCATTGCCACGGGCATAATGCGCGAACGAGGCGGGGAAATCGCCCGCATCCTCCTCCGCCTTGCCGAGCGCGAATTCGAGGTGGAAGCGGTCCTCCACCGACAGCTCGCCTGCCAGCGCGTTGCGCATTGCCGCGCGATCTTCGGGCGTAAAGGCCACCCGCTTGAGGTTGGCGAGGCTCCACCACACCTCGCCCATCCCCGGCTGCAGGGCGATGGCGCGGCGATAGGCGTCGACTGCATCGTGCTGCCGCCCCACGGTCTTCAGCGCGTGGGCATAGCTCATCCACACCTTGGGCTGGCCCGGCTGGCGCTGCAGCACGTCCTCGTACAGGGCGATGGCATCGCCATAATCCCCGATCCGCCCCAATGCCGCCGCCTTGAGGTTGGCGAGCCCGCCATTGGCCGGATCGTCGGCCTGCAAGGTCTCGATCTCGATCAGCGCTTCGGGACTGCGGCCCTGCCGGTGGAGCACCAGCGCGAGGTTATGCCGCGCCGGGCGGAACGATGGTGCCAGCTCGAGCGCGCGGCGCAGCAGCTTTTCGGCGTCGCCATAACGGCCGAGGCGGCTGGCGAGTTCGGCCAGCATGCGGATCGCCGCCACATCGGTCGGGCTGCGTTTCAGGCGCTGGCGCAGGATCGGCTCGGCGACGGCCAGTTCGCCCACCACCAGCGCATCGGCGGCGGCGAGCAGCTCGGGGTCCTGTGTCGAGGCGCGGATCGATCGGGCATAGGCGGCATCGGCCTTGCCGCCCTCGCTCAACGCGGTCCACGCATCGCCCAATGCGCGCCAACCGGCGGCGGATTGCGGGTTGGCGGCGGCGTGGGCTTCCAGCTGGGCGATGGTGGGAGCCGTGCTCATGCCCGGCGAAGGACCTTGTCCATTGCCCGCCCCTTGGCCAGTTCGTCGACCTGCTTGTCGAGAATCCTGATCTCCTTCATCAGCGGATCTGCGACATTTTCCACCCGCACCCCGCAAACCACGCCAGTGACGAGATCGCGCGACGGGTTCATCGCCGGGGCAGCCGCGAAGAATTGCTCCACGCTGCGTTCGTCAGCCAGCGCCTGGGCCAGCGCGGCGGCATCATAGCCGGTGAGCCAGGCGATCACCTCGTCCAGCTCAGCCTTGGTCCGGCCTTTGCGCTCCACCTTGGCGAGCAGCGCCGCGTAAACGCGGGCGAAGACCATCGAATAGATGCGGTGTGCGGTCATGGGCGACAGGTTAGGCCGCGTCGATGGCCGCGCGCAACCTTTCCGATGAAGGGCGCTCGCGTTCGCAGGCGAGCGGAATCTCCCGCCGCATCCGCTGGGCGAAACTGCGCAGGCAGATCTCGTTCTTGCCCAGCGGACCCTGCGCGAAACGGCTGGTGCCCATGCCGTCCTGCACCCGCTCGATCAGGCCCTTGTCCTCCATGTTCACGTCGCGGTTGATGCGCCCGTTGAGATAGCGCGCGGCCTGCATCTCGCGCCGATTGTCGGGCAAGGCATAGGACCCGTCGCGCAGCAGGCAAGTGGTCGGCGTCAAGGGCACGAACTGCATGAAGTCGATCTGGTCGGGGTAGACGTCGAACATCATGCCGGGGAACAGCCGGTAATAGGTCCACATTTGCTGGCGTTCTGCGGGCAAGTGATCGACGCTCGGCAGCACGTCGCGATAGGCGGTGACGCTGGCGTGGGCGCTCTTGCCGCTGCCCGCTTCGGCGAAGATCTTGTCCACGCCGTGATCGACCGTCAGGCGATAGGTGTCGCGCACCAGGCTGCCCAGCCCCGGATGGGCAACGCGAATGTGCAAGGCGTCGACATAGTTGTCGCAGGCGTTCTTCCAGTTGACCTGACGCACGCGGCTGCGGATCGGCGCGAGCGGCTGCATCTCGGCAAAGCGGTAGAGCGCCATTTCCTCGGCAATCGGGGCGAGGTATTCGTCCAGCGTTTCGCGGCCGTGGCCGAAGCGGACATAGACGAAGCCGTTGTTGACGCCGTGGTCGAGCGGGAACAGCCCGAAATCGGCCTTGGCGAAGTTCTCGTATTCCTCGATGAACGGCACCGCCAAAAGCTTGCCGTCGAGGGCGAACGACCATGCGTGATACGGACAGGTCACCCGCCCGCCGCAGTTGCCGCCGCCGTCACCATGCACGTCGCCATCGACCAGCCGCGCGGCGCGGTGCGGGCAGACGTTGTGGAATGCGCGGATCGCCCCGTCCTTGCCGCGCACCACCAGCGCGCGCTCGCCCATCATGGCAAAGGTGCGATAGTCCCCGGCGCGCGGCAGGTCGGCCGCGTGGCAGACGAGGTGCCAGGCGGGCATGAACAGCTTCGCCTTCTCGAGCGCCATGAAATCGGCATCGCGATAGGTCCAGGCGGGCAGGCTCCAGCCTGATTGGTCAGCGGAAACAGGGGGCGTCATCATGTTCATGCGCCTTGTTTAACAGATGTAAAACAACCGATCAATCCAGCGTCGCCGCGCTCTTGGTCAAGTCATACCAATAGGCCAGCGCGGTGTTGAACGAGCGGATGGCGATGCGCTCGTCCTTGCCGTGGATGCGGGTGTCTGCCGGGTCCTCGGCAATCGCGCCGACGCCGTAAGTCGGAATGCCGACGTTGCGGGTGAACGAGCCGTCGGTCGCGCCGGTGGACAGCTCGGGGATCACCGGAATGGTCCCGAAATGCCGCCCCGCCGTTTCGGTGACCAGTTGCACGATCGAAGGTTCGAGCGCCGACGGCGGGCTCGCCATATAGGGGAACACGTTCTCCACGGTGACACCATAGGGTGCCGCCAGTGCCTGCAACTCGCCGCGCACATAGTCGTCGCTGTCTTGCGGCAGGATCCGGCAATTGATCACCGCGCGGGCGTTCTGCGGCAGGGCGTTCTCGGCATGGCCGCCCGACAGCTGGGTGGCCACGCAGGTCGTGCGCGCCAGTGAGTTGTAATAGGCGTTGAGCGGCAGGCCCTCGGGATCGGGCGCACCCGGCTGGTAGGCGGCCAGCGCGGCAATCAGCGTCTGGTCCTCAGCCGGAGCCACAGCGTTCCACCGCTGGAAGAACCCGCGACTGGTCTCGCCCAAGTTGATCGGGAAGTGCCAGTCCTCCAGCGCCACCAGCGCCCGCGCCACGGCGGAGATCGGGCTGTCGGGCTTGGGCAGGCTCGAATGGCCGCCGGGGTCGCTGGCGGTGAAGGCATAGGTGGCATAGACCTTCTCCGCCGTCTGCACGATGAAGGCGCGATTGTTGCCCGCCGCATCGGCGATCACCCCGCCGCCATCGGTGTTGAGCGCGAATTCGGCGTCAATCAGCGCGCGGTGTTCGTTGGCCAGCATCGTGGCGGACAGGCCGTTGGTTTCCTCATCCGCCGTCAGCATCACGATCAGGTCGCGGTCCGGCACAAAGCCTTCGCGCCTCAGCTGGATGAAGTTGGCGATCAGGATGGCGACCCCGGCCTTGTTGTCTTCGCTGCCCCGGCCATAGAGCCAACCGTCCTCCTCGGTCAGTTCAAACGGGGGGTACGACCAGTCAGCGGGCAATGCCTCGACCACGTCCATATGCGCCATCAGCAGCACCGGGCGGCCTTGCGGATCGGGGCTGCGGAAGCGCACGACCAGGCTGGGGAGCGTGTCCGAGATGCCTGGTGTGGCGATGTCGGCATCGGTGAACCCGGCGGCCCGCAAGTGCTCGACCAGCAGCGCCACGATGGCGCGGGTATCGCTGCCGCCGCTGGGCGCAGTGTTGATGGCGACGGTCTCGGCCAGCAGTTGCCGCGCGAACGCTTCGTCGGGCTGGGCCATCGCTGGCTGGGTCAGCAATGCTGCGGCGAGCGCGGAGGCGAGGAGGCGCGCGGTCATGGCGGGGGCGATCCTTTTCATGTGTAACCAGCCTTGAACCGCAAGCCGGGCCGTGCTGCAAGTGGACAATTGTACAACAAGGGGCCCTCGCCATGCTGCGCTTCACTATGCTGCTTGCCGCCACGGCGCTTTCGACACCGCTCGCCGCGCAGGAAATGCAGCCGTTCACCGTCGATGACATGCTGCGGGTGGAAGACCTCGCCGATCCCGTATTCGCCCCCGATGGCGCGCGCGTGGCCTATGTCGTCACCAGCCCCGACGATGGCGACACCACGCAAAGCGACATCTGGATCGCGCACTATGACGGCAGCGGCGCGCAGCCACTCTACCCCTCCATCGACCGCGACGAGAGCGCCCCCCGGTGGAGCGCCGATGGCCGCAGCTTCACCTTCGTGCGCAGCGGAGCCGAGGGCGCGGCGGCGCAATTGTGGGCCAGCACCAATGGCGAACCGCCGCGACAGGTCTCGACGCTGGCAGGCGGGGCGGACGAATACAGCCTCGCCCCCGACGGCAGCTTTGCCATCGTCCTCAGCGAAGTGGGCACCAACGTCGTGGCCGAAGCACCCGCGGTGGCCCCGCCCATCGTCATCACCCGCTACACCGCGCGCGAGGACTATCGCGGCTTTGTCGACGATCGCCGCACGCACCTGTTCCGCGTGCCGCTGGCGGGTGGCGAGGCGGTGCAAGTGACCAGCGGCGATTACGACGTGGGCCACCCCAGCCTGTCGCCCGATGGCGCACAGCTCGCCTATGTCTCGCGCCAGTGCGACCCGGCAGTGCGGTTGCGCTGCTCGGACGTTTACGTGATGCCCGTGGGCGGCGGTGAGGCAAAGCGCATCGACACCTTCGCGGGCGAGGACGCCGACCCCGGCAGCGACACCAATGCCCCGCAATGGTCGCCCGATGGCACCAAGCTCGTGTGGCTCCGCGCCGGTCCGCCGCAGCAGACGTGGTACAACCCGCTGCAACTGGTGGTGGCCGACCTCGCCTCGGGCCGCGAAAGCCAGGTCGCGTGGATCGACCGCTGGTTCCAGCAGCCCGAATGGAGCCATGACGGCCGCCATATCCTGGCGTTGATCGAGCAGGACCGCGACACCCACCTCGCCCGCATCGATCCGGCGACCGAGGCGGTCGAATACCTCACCGGCGGCGCGCGCTTCGCCTATGACTTTGCGGAAAGCAGCGGCGGCAGGATCGTGGTGCTCGATGGCGATGTGACCACGCCCACTGCCTTGCGCTCGGTCGAGGCCGCCCCGCGCACGCTCAGCCCGCACAACCTCTGGGTCAGCACCCGCGCCCTCGCCACCACGCAGGACGTCTCGTTCATGAGCGGCGATGTCGAGATCCACGGCCTGCTGCTGCTGCCAGCGGGCCGCGAGCAGGACACCCCGCTGCCGCTGATCGTGCGCCTCCACGGCGGGCCGGTGTACCAGTGGAGCCACGAATTCCTTGGCCCAGAACAGGTGTTCGCATCGGAGGGCTATGCCGTGCTGGCGATCAACCCGCGCGGCTCATCGGGGCGCGGTGCGGCGTTCGCGCAAGCGCAGATGGCGCGCTGGGGCACGGTCGACGCGGCCGATATCAGCGCCGGGATCAGCTGGGCGATCGAGCAGGGCGTGGCCCGGCCCGACCAGATCGGCGTTGGCGGCTGGAGCTACGGCGGCATCCTGTCCAACTACATGATCGCCAGCGACACCCGCGTGAAAGCGGCGGTGGCGGGCGCGGGCATGGCCAACTTCTTCGGCGGCTTCGGCGTGGACGAATACGCTCGCGACTATGTGCTGGAACTGGGCGAGCCGTGGAACAATGTGGCTGCGTGGATCGACCTTTCCTACCCCTTCTTCCAGTCCGAACGGATCACCGCCCCCACGCTGTACCTATGCGCGGAGGAGGACTGGAACGTACCGTGCGAAGGCTCGCTGGCAATGTACCAGGCGCTGCTGAGCAACGACGTGCCGAGTACCTTGGTGGTCTATCCGGGGCAAAACCACGGGCTGGTGGTGCCGAGTTATCTGAAGGATCGGATGGTGCGGTCTGTGGCGTGGTATGACCGGTGGTTGCGGGGTGAGGGGGAATAGGGCCGGTGACCGGGCAGGCAGTTTCGAAACATCGTCCTTCCGCATAAGGGGCATTCAACATGGGCATTTTCGGGTTCCTCGCATCGCTATTCCAGCGCGAACCGCCCGCTTCAAACAAGGCATCCGGCGTTAGCATGCAGCCGGTGTCGGACGCTGAGGTTGTTCTGGTGGTATCAGGCTGGAAGCCTGACGAACTGCGCAGCATCCTTGCCGATTTCAGCGGCATGTATGGCCCGCAGGAAGGCGCGTTCGATCTTCCCGATAGTTCGCATCACAGCCTCCGGATCAGGTTGGACCAGCCGATCAGCGCTTGTAACTTGCTGTATCTGGTCAACTATCTGAACTACCCTAAGACTTTCGACCTGACCGGGCGCAGCATCGCTGCCGCAGCCACGGTCACCCTGGGTCCTGCCTTCGGGGTGACCGCAGCCCCGCTGATGGACCAGAAGGCGGTGTTTTACGTGCCAACCGACGATGACAGGTTCGACGAGGTCTATGCCACAACCGCCGATGGGTCGGCTTTTCGCGTTACCTTCAGGGACATGGCCTGGCGGGAGGTGGATGACGCCCGGTGCTCGATGGCCGTAAAGAGCCTCGCACAGGCCGTTGCGCGATAAGCCGGTTGAGGTCGCCCCTCACCGCACCGCCCGCCCCCCCCTGCATCACCCCATCAATCCGCTCCAGCGCGGTCACATCGGCCAGCGGGTCTTCGTCCACCGCTACCATATCCGCCAACCGCCCCGGCGCAATCGCGCCCACGTCCTGCGTCTGCATCAAATCGGCCACAGAAATCGTCGCGCTCTGGATGGCCTGCATCGGGGTCATGCCATAGCGGACCATGTAGGCGAATTGGCGGGCGTTGTCGCCGTGGGGGAACACGCCGGCGTCGGTGCCAAAGGCCACGCGGACCCCGGCCCGCACCGCAGCGGTAAAGCCCACACGCTGGGCGTCGGTGGTTTCCTCGTTCTTGCGCAGCATGGCGGCCGGCCAGCCATCGCGGGTGCCGACTTCCTCGATGAAATCGCCGTTGTAGATGTCCATCACCAGCCACACGCCCGCCGCCTTGGCCTCGGCGATACCGTCGGCGTCGATCAGGCTGGCGTGCTCGATGGAGCGGACGCCCGCGCGGATGGCGCTGCGGGTGCCCTCGGCGCCGTGCGCGTGCGCGGTGGCGTAGGAGCCATAGCCTTGCGCCACCTCCACCGCCGCGCGCATCTCCTCCTCGGTCAGCTCGATCGCGCCGGGCTCGGTCCCTTCGGCCAGCACCGCGCCGGTGGCGATCAGCTTGAGGAAGTCGACCCCGTGTTGGAACAGATAGCGTGCGGCATTGCGCATCTCGCGCACGTCGCTGACCACGCCCACGCGCATATCGGCGGGCACCACGGCATCGGGCGCGAGGCCGGTCACCTCGCCGCCGCCGCCGGGCACGGTGAGGTAGGACCCCGCCACCCACATGCGCGGCCCCGGCACCCAGCCGCGCTGGATGGCATCGCGCAGGGCAACCTCGGCATTGGCGCGGAATGCGCCCACGTCGCGCACGCTGGTGAAGCCCGCGTTGAGCGTGCGGCGCGCGTTGTCCGCGCCCACCAGCGCGATTTCCTCCGCCGTATGCAGCAGCGGTTCGGCCACGTTGTTCGACTGGCCCCAGTCGGCGAGGTGGGTGTGCGCGTCGATCAGGCCGGGGAGCACGGTCATTCCGGACCAGTCAATCACTTGCGAGCCAGCGGCCGGCGCGGTCCACGGTTCGACCGCGACGATGCGCTCGCCCTCGATGGTGATGCGCTGATCCGCCAGCACGCGCCCGGCCTGCACATCGACCAGGCGTCCGGCGTGGACGTAGACTGGTTCGGCCAGCCCGGGGGTCGCCCACAAGACCAGCCCCATGACCGCTGCCATCATCCGTGCCATAATGCCTCCTCGCTTGCGTCAAACCGCAGCTTGTCTTACAACTGTAAAACAAGCAAGGATCATTCATGACCAAGACCTATGACGCCGTGATCATCGGCGGCGGCCACAACGGCCTCACCTGCGCCTTCTACCTCGCCCGCGCGGGCTTGTCAGTGCGCGTGCTGGAGGCGCGCCACGTGGTCGGCGGCGCGGCGGTGACCGAGGAGTTCCATCCCGGCTTCCGCAACTCCACCGCCAGCTACACCGTCAGCCTGCTCCAGCCACGCGTGATCGCGGACATGAAGCTGGTCGATTATGGCTACCGCGTGGTCGAGCGGCCGATCAGCAATTTCCTGCCGCAGGAGGACGGAGGTTACCTCAAGCTGGGTGGAGGTCTGTTGAAAACGCAGGAGGAATTCCGCAAATTCTCCGCTGCCGATGCCGCGGCCCTGCCCGCCTATTACGACGCGCTGGAACGCATCGCCGACATCCTGCGGTCGCTGGCATTGAAGGCCCCGCCCAATGCAGGCGAGGGTTTGCGCACCCTGATTGCCGCCGCCGCGCAGGGCCGCCCGCTCGCCAGCCTGCCGCTGGAAGCCAAGCGCGACCTGCTCGACATGTTCGCCAAGTCGGCGCGCGGGATGCTCGACCAGTGGTTCGAGAGCGAGGCGGTCAAGGCCGCTTTCGGGTTCGATGCCGTGGTCGGCAACTACGCCAGCCCCGATACGCCGGGCAGCGCCTATGTGCTGCTGCACCACGTGTTCGGCGAGGTGAACGGCAAGAAGGGCGCCTGGGGCCACGCCATCGGCGGCATGGGCGCGATCACCGGCGCGATGGCGCAGGCCTGCGCCAAGCTGGGGGTGGAGATTTCGCTTGAGGCTCCGGTGGCGCAAGTGCTGGTCAGCGGCGGAAAAGCTGTCGGGGTGAAACTGGTCAGCGGCGAGGAGATCATGGCGCCGATTGTGGCCGCCAACGTCGGGCCGAAGCTGCTGTATGACCGGCTGGTTTCGCCGTCCGACCTGCCCGAGGACTTCCGCCGCCGGATGCGCGGGTTCAAGGCGGGCAGCGGCACTTTCCGCATGAACGTGGCGCTGAGCGAACTGCCGCGCTTCACCTGCCTCCCCGAACCCGGCGAGCATCATCAGAGCGGCATTATCCTCGCCCCCACGCTCGACTACATGGACGAGGCGTTCCTTGATGCGAAGCGCTATGGCTGGTCGAAGAAGCCGATCGTCGAAATGCTCATCCCCTCCACGGTCGACGATACCCTGGCGCCGCCTGGTCAACACGTTGCGAGCCTGTTCTGCCAGCAATTCGCACCCGAATTGCCCAACGGGCGCAGCTGGGATAACGAGCGCGAGGCGGCGGCCGATTGCATCATCGACACGGTGGAAGCGCAGGCCCCCGGTTTCCGCGCCTCGATCATCGCCCGCCAGATCCACTCGCCGCTCGACCTTGAGCGCAAGTTCGGCCTGATCGGCGGCGACATCATGCACGGCAACATGGGACTCGACCAGCTGTGGGCCGCGCGCCCGGTTCTCGGCCACGGCTCGTACCGCTCGCCGGTGAAAGGCCTCTACATGTGCGGCGCGGGCACGCACCCCGGCGGCGGCGTGACCGGCGCACCGGGCCACAATGCAGCGGCCGCGATCATGCAGGATCGGAGCGTGCTTGGGCGGTTGCTCGGCTAGGCGCCAACCAGCCCGCCGAGCAGGTCGAGCGCAATCCCCTCGGCCTCAGCCACGCTGAACGGTCCATCCTGGTCGAGGCACAGTTCCAGCCACAGGCCATCGACCAGCGCGGTGATCGCCACCGCTTGCAGCCGCAGGTCCCGTTCGCTCGCGTCGTCACCGTGGCATTCGCGCAGCAGCGCTTCCAGCCCCGTGCGGAAATCGGCATAGGTTTCGCCGTGCACCCGCGCCATCGCCGCATCGGAGGTGATCAGGCTCCAGAATGCGAGCCACGTGGCGAGCAATTGCGGATCGAGCACCGGGGCACGGAAGCTGGCGGTGACATAGGCCTGCAGGCGCGCACGCGGATCGGGCCCGGCTGCCGCCACCGCCGCTGCGGTCGCCGCTGCCACCCGCGCCCCGGTGTCGCGATAAGTCGCCAGGATCAGCTGGTCGATGCCGCTGAAGTAATGCGTCAGCAGCCCCGCCGAAACACCCGCGCGGCGGCAGATCGAGCGGACGGAAACACCGCGCGCGCCCACATCGGCCAGACATTCGGCACAGGCGGCGATCAGGCTCTGGCGCCTGACATCCGCATCCTCGCGCACAAAATTCGCTCGTCCCATCGGCCCTTAGTGCCGCCGGGCAATAGGCCTGTCAGCCGAAATCGACCGGATAGGGCTTCAATTCGCCGCTGGCATAGCGCTGTTCCAGCCCCGGCGTGCCGTTCTCCATCACCATCAGCATCGAGCGCTTGGGCGAGAAGCCCTGGTGGCGGATGTCGGCCGGCATGGCACACACGTCGCCCGCCTTCATGACGATGCGCCCGCGCGGCGCGCCGGTGTTCTTGTCGGCGATGTTCCAGTGGATTTCATCCGACAGCTGGATGAACCACTCGTTGCGGTCATTGCCGTGGATCACCGGCAGCATGTGCTCCTCGGATGTAACGCAGCAGATGTTGGCCCGGGTGACCGCGCTGATCGACGGGTTCCAGGTCACGTCACTGCGAGCGATGTGATCGAACAGGTTGATCGCGTGGAGTTGCCCCTCGAAGCCCGGCTCGCATTCGATGTCGGGCGTGTCGAATTCAAGATCGGCAAAGGCGCGGTTGACCGGAAAGCCGCTGGCGTCGGACCGCACCGGCTTGTCGCCCGGCAGGCCCAGCATCCGGTCGGCCGCGATGAAGGCGCGCAGCAGCGGGTCGGTCCGCTCGGCGCCCTTGGGACCCATCGGTGAGCCGGTTTCCAGCGGCGCGTTGAGCGGGTCGTAGCCTTCCGAGATCCAGTCCTGCGAAATGGTCGTGAACGCCTCGCTCACCGCGTCCGCCGTGAAGGTCTCCAGATGGTCGATCCCGGCCTCCTTGCACCCCCGGTCATACGATCCGGCGAACAGGTCGACCGTGCCATAGTGGTTGGTGGTGCCGAACACGTCATCGAAGAAGATCCAGCCGTAGAAGAACCCCCAGCCGATATCGCGCACCATGGCGCGCAGGAAGCGGTCCACTTCGATGATGTGGTTGCCGCGTGGCCAGCTGACATGGGCGAAATACTCGTCGCGGCGGAAGGTGAAACTGCCCAGCCGGAACGTGGTGTAGCCGGTGGCATCATCGGTGCCGAGGCGCTCGATCCTGGTATCAAGTACGGTCATGGGTCAGGCTCCCTTCAACACGCAGATGTCGTTCCAGCGCTTGACCGTTTCGGGGCCATCGGCGGTCTGGATCAGCACGACCGAGGCCGCGCCGCTGGAAAGCTGGTAGGCGGCGCCCTGTGGCAGCAGCACCTGATGCCCCTTGCGCGCGACGACCTTGCCCATGCGCGGACCGTTGGGCTCGGCCCCCAGCCGCACCGCGCCGCCCTCGTGGCCGGGCACCTGATCGACCTGCAATTGCACGAAACGGAAGGTCACCTCACCGTCCATCACGATGGCGAATTCGTCATGCGGGGCGGCGTACCACGGGCTGTCACCCTCCGCGCGAACCACTTCGGCGACATATTCGAGGTTCTGCACCACGGCCACCCGCTCGTACGGGAGGGCCTTGCCGGCCACTTCGAAGACGTTGGAAAAGGCGTATTTCCGAAGGTCATCGTCCAGCTCGATCACGCCTTTCTCGTAGGACGCGAGCGAGCCGGTGCGGGTCTTGTAGGCCATGAAAGTTCTCTCCCGCGGGTCGGTCTGGGCGACCCGTTCTGCGCGAGGCTAACACCGCAGGCTTGCCTAGGGCAATGGCCTTGACCACATGACGGACGGCGCGCAGGAACGCTGCCACAACCAAGAGGATCACCAGTGCAGACCGACACCCGCTTCTACATCGACGGCGCTTTCAGCGACCGGCCCAATGCCCCGCTGCTGCCGGTGACCAACCCGGCGACCGAGCAACTGCTTGGCCATGTGGCGGCGGGCAGCACGGCGGATGTGGACCTGGCGGTGGCGGCGGCCAAGCGGGCTTTCGTGACATTCTCGCAGACATCACCGGAGAAGCGCCTCGCCCTGCTCGACCGCGTCCGCGCGCTGCTGGAGGAACGCAGCGAGTTGTTCGCAGCTGCCATCGTCGCGGAAATGGGCGCCCCCATCGGGTTTGCCCGTGCGGGGCAGGTGTATTTCGGCGTCGAGCACGTGCGCGTGGCGATCGAGGTGTTGAAGACCTTCCAGTTCCAGGACCTCCTCGAGCCCAACCCCGGCGCGCCGATCACCATCCGGCGCGAACCCATCGGCGTGGTCGCGGCGATCACGCCGTGGAACTGGCCGCTGTACCAGATCACCGCCAAGGTCGCCCCGGCGCTGGCGGCGGGCTGCACCGTGGTGTTGAAGCCATCCGAACTCTCGCCGTTCACCGCCATGCTGTTTGCCCAGGTGATGCACGACGCCGGCTGCCCGGCGGGGGTGTTCAACCTGGTCAATGGCACCGGCGATGTGGTCGGCAATGCCTTGTCGGGCCACCCCGATGTGGACATCGTCAGCTTCACCGGCTCCACCCGCGCGGGCGTACTGGTGGCGCAAGGCGCGGCGGGCACGGTCAAGCGCGTGGTGCAGGAACTGGGCGGCAAGAGCCCCAACGTGTTCCTGCCCGACGCCGATTTTGCCGCCGCCGTGCCCAAGGCGGTCATGGGGGCGATGCGCAATTGCGGCCAGTCGTGCGCCGCGCCGACGCGCATCCTCGTGCCCGCAGACCGGCTCGCCGAGGTGGAAGCGCTGGCGGCGGACGTGGCCAACGCGATCATCGTGGGCGATCCGACCGATGAGGCTTCGGTCCTTGGTCCGCTCGCCAACGGACCGCAGTTTACCAAGGTGCAGGGCATGATCGAAGCAGGAATTGCCGAGGGCGCGAAGCTGATCTGCGGCGGGCCGGGCCTGCCTGATGGCCTGACCAAGGGCTACTATGCCAAGCCGACGATCTTTTCGGGCGTGACCACCAACATGCGCGTGGCGCAGGAGGAAATCTTCGGGCCGGTAGTGGTGATCATGCCTTACAGCGACCTTGATGACGCCGCGCGTATCGCCAACGACACGGTCTATGGCCTCAGCAGCCACGTGCAATCGGCCAGCGCAGACAGTGCCCGCGCCTTCGCGCACCGCATCCGCGCGGGGCAGGTCCACATCAACTTTCCCGCTTGGTCGGGCTATGCCCCGTTCGGCGGCTATCGCCAGAGCGGCAACGGGCGCGAGTACGGCGTCTACGGGATGGAGGAATACCTCGAGACCAAGGCGATGCTGGGTTATTGAGTGAGCCGGTAACCCAGCGGGTACAGCGGGTTTTCGCTGTCAGCCGGAGCGCCGGGGCGTTGCGCCTCCACTGCCGCCATCGATGACGGCAGCTCGAACGGCAAGCGACCGCGCGGGACGGTCTGTCCGGTCAGCACCTGCATCAGCGCCGCATCGCCGGCGCCGAAGCTGGCCAGCAGCACCTGGGCGCGGGGCCTGATCGGGGTGAGAATGGCGGGCCGATCGAGCTGAATCTCTGCGATCAGCGGCAGGCCCGGCGGCAGGCTGGCGATGAATACCATTGCCGGATGATCGGGCGCGAAGGCCAGGCTACCCTCCTGATGCATCGCCCCGAAGACATAGCCGGGATGGAGTAGTTCAGACGGTGATCGCGTGCGCACGATGGCCACCTGCGCGTCTGCCGGATCGATCACCGGCACAAGCCCCGCCGCGCGCGCCGCCTCGGGTGCAACGCCCGACAGCAGCACGCGTGTTCCGGGGGCCAGCCGCAGCGGTCGGTCGGCTTCGAGCAGCACCATCGAGGCCGCCTGCGCCGCCAGCCCGCGCGCGACTTCTTCCGCCGTGCCAACGCTGGCCGAGGCCGCATCCTCGTCCACGAACGGCGCGTCGAACAGGCCCAGCGCGAAACTCTGCGTCAGGATGCGGGTAACCGCGAGGTCGATCTGCGCCTCATTCACCAGACCTTGCGTCACGGCTTCGAGCAGCGGCGCGGGATCGTCCACGCCGCCGAACTGGTCCATCCCCGCCGCGATTGCCTTGGCGAAGCGTTGCGGGCGGGAGAGACTTTCCACGCCCCACGCGGTCGAAACGGCGGCAAAGCTGGGTGCCTGCCCCGCTGGCGCACCGTTCAGGCATTCATCGTTGCAATCGGCGGTGATTGCCCAGTCGGACAGCGTCACGCCGTCGAACCCCAGCCGCCCGCGCAGCTGATCGGTCAGGATCTGGTGGTTGAAGCCCGCCGCGACTTCTTCCACCGGCTGGCCATTGAGCATGAGATCGAGCACAATCGAATAGGCCGGCATTACCGCCGAAGGGTGCGCGCGGAACGCCCCCTCGAACGGACGCACCTGCGCGGGCCATTCCGCCGCGCTGACCCGCGAATGGCGGCCATAGTAGTTGTGCGCATCAAACCCGGTGGCCGAAGCGCCATAGCCCGCGAAGTGCTTGACCACCGCCGCCACCCCGCCCGGCGCGATCCCGTCCGGCCCACCTTGCAGGCCGGTGACGAAGGCCTGCGCCTGCGCGGCGGAGACCTCGGCATCCTCGCCATAGGTGTCAAAATTGCGCGGCCAGCGCGGCTCGCTGGCGAGGTCGATCTGCGGGCCGAGCAGCATGGCAAAGCCGGTCGCGCGCAGGTCGTCGCGCACCAGTTCGGCATATCTGCGGGTGAAGGCAGGATCATTGAGCGCGGCGATGCCAACGCCGTTGGGCCACTGGCTGAACTGGCCGCCGGTCACGCTCGCCCCCGCCAGCTCGGTAAAGCCGTGGCGCGGATCGGTGGTGACCAGCGCGGGAATGCCCAGTCGCGTGCCCTCGGCCACCAGCTGGATGGCATTGTTGGCGGCGGCCAGCTCGCGCGCCGGTACCGACAGGCGCGAGACGCCGTGGGTGACGTGGCGCTGGTTGATCATGGCAGCCAAGCCCGCTGCATCATAGGCCGTGCCTGGAGCGCCGCGCGGAGCATTGCCGGGCAGGTTGGCGACGACCATCTGGCCCGCCTTCTCGGCCAGGGTCATGCGCGCCAGCAAGTCAGCGGCACGGGCAGCGGGGGTGAGGCGCCAATCCTCATACGGCGTCAACGCGCCGTTGCGGTCAAGGTCGCGGAAGCGCAGGCCATCGGCTTCGACCCACGGCACCGACATCGTGTTCAGCAGCGGCTGCGGCGGCGCAATGCCCGGCTCCATCGCCATTCTGCGCTCCATCGTGGCAGCAGACGGCGCGCAGCCGGCCAAGGCCAGCAGAGGCAGGACGAACAACAGGGCTTTTGGAAAGGTCATGGCCCAGCGTGTGCCGCCAGCCTCCCCCACCCGTCAAGGACGCGCTAGTCAGCCTTGTGGCTTGCGCGGCTTCCACGGGGCCTTTTTCTGGAACGGCTTGCCGCCGCCCGAACCGCCAAATCCACCCGGACCGCCTTCGCGCGGGCCACCCGGCCCACCTTGCGGTCGCGGCTTGCCCTTGAACGGGGGCTTGCCGTGCGGGTTGCCATGCGGTTTGACGTAAGTCGTGCGCGGCTGGTCATTGCCGCGATGTTCCTTGCGGTTGGCGCGGGCCTCGGCGCGCGGCGGACCGGCGATCTGGGTGATCTCCACGCCGTCGTCCTCGTCGCCTGCGGTGCGGCCCACGGCAGCGAGGAACCCGGCGGCGGCGGGACCCGCGATCTCGACCAGCGTCTCGTCCCCGGCCAGCCGGATCGCGCCGATATCGGTGCGGCTCACGTGGCCACGACGGCAGAGCAGCGGCAAAATCCAGCGCGGATCGGCGTTCTGGCTGCGGCCCACGCTGAGGCGGAACCACTGGCTCCCCTCGAACCCGGCGCGCGGACCCTTGGGCGGCGGCGCATCGGTGGTGAGCAATTCCTCGGGCGCGGGCAGGCGCGAACGGTGCGCGCGGACCAATGCTGCGGCAATATCCTCGGGCGACTTGGCGGCCATCAGCGTTGCGGCCAGTTCGCGGTCGGAATCTTCCACTTCCACCGGGGCGAGCAGGTCGGCCAGCATCCGTTGGTTATCCGCCGCACGGATATCGGCGGCGGTCGGCGCCTTGATCCACTCGGGCGAGATCTTGGCGTCGCGCAGCATGTATTCCACCCGCTTGCGGCGCGGGAACGGCACCAGCAGGATCGCCGTGCCCTTCTTGCCCGCACGCCCGGTGCGGCCCGAACGGTGCTGGAGAATTTCGGGATCGCGCGGGATCTCAACGTGGATCACCAGCGACAGCGTGGGCAGATCGATGCCGCGCGCGGCCACGTCGGTCGCCACACAGACGCGGGCGCGACGGTCACGCAGCGCCTGCAGCGCATGGTTGCGCTCGTTCTGGCTGTGCTCACCCGACAAGGCCACGGCGGAGAAGCCACGCTCGGTAAGGCTGGCGTGAAGGTGGCGCACGTTGTCACGCGTGGCGCAGAACAGCATGGCCGTGTCCGCTTCATGAAAGCGCAGCAGGTTGATCACCGCGTTCTCGATATCGGCCGGCGCGATGGCCAGCGCCTGGTAGACGATGTCACCGTGCCCGCGCTCCGATTCGACGGTGGAGATACGCAGCGCGTCGCGCTGGTAACGGCGGGCCAGCGCCACGATCGGCTTGGGCATGGTGGCCGAGAACAGCAGCGTGCGGCGCGTCTCGGGGGTGGCGTCGAGCAGTTCTTCGAGGTCCTCGCGGAAGCCCATGTCGAGCATCTCGTCGGCCTCGTCGAGCACCGCGACGGCGATGTTCTTCAGGTCCAGCGCGCCGCGCTCGTGGTGATCGCGCAAGCGGCCCGGCGTACCGACGACGATCTGTGCGCCATAGCTGAGCGCGCGGCGTTCCTTGCTGGCGTCCATGCCGCCAACGCAGGTCGCCACCTTCAGGCGAGTGGCGGAAAACAGCCATTCCAGCTCACGACTGACTTGCAGCGCCAGTTCGCGCGTGGGGGCGATCACCAGCGCCAGCGGGGCGATGGTCGGCTTGGCCAGGCCGCTCTCGTTGAGTAGCTGTGGGGCCATCGTCAGACCGAAAGCGACGGTCTTGCCCGAGCCCGTCTGCGCCGAAACGACGAGGTCGCGGCCTTCGGCTTCGGGCTCGAGCACCTGGGCCTGCACCGGGGTGGGGGCGGTGTAGCCGCGGGTCGCCAGCGCTTCGGCCAGCATGGGGAACGGGGTGTTGAAAGTCATGGGATAGTAGCCTGAAAGGGACGGACGCTGGCGGGATGCAAACTGGCACCGGGCGCGCGTGCAAAGCGGGCCGATAGTCCTTTCGCACCTGCAACACAATCCCCGCAGGTATGTGGCCGGGATTTGGCCTGCGCTATTTCATCGTCGGCATGGTGAATTCCGCCCCGGCTCTGATCCCCTTGGGCCAGCGGCTGGTGACCGTTTTCAGCCGGGTGTAGAAGCGCACGCCCTCCATCCCATGCATGTGGTGATCGCCGAACAGGCTGGCTTTCCAGCCGCCGAAGCTGTGGAACGCCATCGGCACCGGGATCGGCACGTTGATGCCCACCATGCCCGCCTGAACGCGCGCGGCGAAGTCACGTGCGGCGTCGCCATCGCGGGTGAAGATGGCGGTGCCGTTGCCGAATTCGTGCTCGTTGACGAGGGTCAGCGCGGTTTCGAAATCGGCGGCACGGACCACCGACAGGACAGGTCCGAAAATCTCCTCGCGATAGATCGCCATGTCCGCCGTCACGTGATCGAACAGCGTGCCACCGATGTAGTAGCCATGCTCGTAGCCTTGCAGCTCGAGCCCGCGTCCGTCGACCACCAGCTCGGCCCCCTCGGCCACCCCTTGGTCGATATAGCGCGCTACCTTGGCGCGGTGTGCGGCGGTGACCAGCGGGCCCATCTCGGCTTCGGGATCGGTCCCCGGCCCCACTTTCAGCGCGCGTACCCGTGGCGCAAGGCGCGCGATCAGGGCATCTGCGGTGCCCTCGCCCACCGGCACCGCGACCGAGACGGCCATGCAGCGCTCGCCCGCCGAGCCATAGGCCGCGCCCATCAGAGCATCGCAGGCCTGGTCGAGGTCGGCATCGGGCAGGACCACCATGTGGTTCTTGGCCCCGCCCAGCGCCTGGCAGCGCTTGCCGGTCTGCGCGGCGGTTTCGTAGATATAGCGCGCAATGGGCGTCGAGCCGACGAAGCTGATCGCCTGGATATGCGGCGAATGCAGCAGCGCATCGACCGCGTGTTTGTCACCCTGCACCACGCTGAACACGCCTGCGGGCAGCCCCGCCTCGGCCAGCCATTCGGCCAGCAGCAGCGCGGCAGACGGATCGCGTTCGG
Organism: Alteraurantiacibacter sp.; assembly: GCA_039927835.1. Taxonomy (GTDB): domain Bacteria; phylum Pseudomonadota; class Alphaproteobacteria; order Sphingomonadales; family Sphingomonadaceae; genus Alteraurantiacibacter. Next base: position 158,645 of record JBDSUF010000035.1, on the reverse strand, counting down.
AGGGCTTGAGGATAAAGCAATTGCCGCAAGCGAGCGCCACGGGAAACATCCACAATGGCACCATCGCGGGGAAGTTGAACGGGGTGATCCCCGCCACCACGCCCAGCGGCTGGCGCACGCCGTGGCTGTCCACGTCACGGCCCACGTTCTCGCTCATCTCACCTTTCAGCAGGTGCGGGGCGGCGGTGGCGAATTCGATCACCTCGAGCCCGCGCTGCACCTCGCCGCGCGCATCGGACAGCACCTTGCCGTGCTGCGCGGTGATCACGGCGGCGAGCTGATCGGTCCGCTCCTCCACCAGCCGCAGGAAGCGGTTGAGAATGCGCGCCCGGCCCAGCGGCGGGGTGGCGGCCCATGCGGGAAACGCAGCGCGCGCAGCGGCGACAGCGGCGGTGACCTCGGCGGTGGCGGCGAGCGCGACCTCGGCGGTCTGCTCGCCCGTTGCGGGGTTGAACACCGCAGCGGTTCGCCCACTGGTCCCCGCCGCAGCCGCGCCGCCGATCCAGTGGCCAATCGGTTCCATCAACCCAGCACCGTGGCGGGATCGGTGAACGGCAGGCCCAGCGCTTCGGCCACCGGCGCGCAGGTCACCTTGCCGTGCGCCACGTTGAGGCCATCCATCAGGTGCGGATCGCGCCGCAGCGCTTCCTGCCAGCCATGCCTGGCCAGCCGCAGCACGTGCGGCAGCGTCACGTTGCCCAGCGCATAGGTGCTGGTGCGCGCCACGCCGCCGGGCATGTTGGCCACGCAATAATGCACGATGCCATCGACCACATAGGTCGGGTCGGTATGCGTGGTGGCGTGGCTCGTCTCAAAGCAGCCGCCCTGATCTATCGCCACGTCGACCAGCACCGCGCCGGGCTTCATGGTGGCCAGCATCGCGCGGCTGACCAGCTTGGGCGCTTCGGCCCCGGGGATCAGCACCGCGCCGATCACCAGATCCGCCTCGGCCACGCAGGCGGCGAGGTTGGCGCGGTTGGAGAAGCGCGTCTTGGCGCTCGCCTCAAAATGGATGCCGAGCTTTTCCAGCGTCGGCGCGTGGCGATCGAGGATGGTCACGTCCGCGCCCATGCCGACTGCCATCTGCGCCGCGTTGAACCCCACCACGCCGCCGCCGATTATCGCCACCTTGGCGGGCAGAACTCCCGGAACCCCGCCCAGCAGCACGCCGCGCCCGCCGTGGCTCTTTTCCAGGGCGGTCGCCCCGGCCTGGATCGCCATGCGGCCCGCCACCTGGCTCATCGGCTTGAGCAGCGGCAGCGAGCCGTCGTCAGCCGTCACGGTCTCGTAAGCGATGCACACCGCGCCGCTGGCGACCAGGTCGGCCGCCTGCTCGGGGTCGGGAGCGAGGTGGAGGTAGGTGAACAGGATCTGCCCGGCGCGTAGCATGGCTCGTTCGGCGGGTTGCGGTTCCTTGACCTTCACCACCATGTCGGCCTGGGCGAATACTTCGGCGGCGGTGGTGACCAGCGTGGCCCCCTCAGCGGCAAAGTCCGCGTCGGTCGCCCCGATGCCGATGCCTGCGCCGACTTCCACCAGCACGGTATGGCCCGAATGGACCAGCTCGCCCGCCGCCTCGGGCGTCAGGCCAACGCGGAATTCGTTGTCCTTGATCTCGCGAACGGTGCCGACGATCATGGTCTGTCTCCTCTAAAGCGCGCGCAGCACGGGCAGTGCCTGGTCGAGCGACCGGTCGATGATGTCGACCATGTCGTCGATCTGCTGGTGACTGATGGTCAAGGGCGGGCACATGACGATGGTATCGCGGATGCCGCGCACCATCAGGCCGTTGGCGATGCAGAAATCGCGCACCACCGGCCCGGCATTGCCCTCCTTGCCCAGCCAGCGCTGGTTGGTGCCCTTTTTGCTGACGATCTCGACCGCGCCGAGCAGACCGATGCTGCGCGTCTCGCCAACCAGATCGTGCGCCAGCAGCCGGGTGAGCGCGCGCGCAAGGTATGGCCCGGTATCCTCGCGAGTGCGCGTCACCAGCCCCTCGCGCTCGATGATCTGGATATTGCGCAGCGCCACGGCGGCGCACACCGGATGGCCCGAATAGGTGAACCCGTGGACGAAATCGCCGCCGGTCTTGAGCACCTCGACGATGTCGCTCGACACCGCCACGGCGCTGATCGGCAGGTATCCGCTGGACAGGCCCTTGGCCATCGGCACCAGATCGGGCGTGAAGCCCAGCGTCTGGTGGCCGAACCATTCGCCCGTGCGGCCGAATCCGCAGATCACCTCGTCCGCGACCAGCAGAATGCCGTATTTGCGGCAGATCGCCTCGACCGCCTGCCAATAGCCCGGCGGCGGGATGATCACCCCGCCCGCGCCTTGCACAGGCTCACCGATGAAGGCAGCGACGTTCTCCGGCCCCACCGCGAGGATACGCTCCTCGATCGCGGCGGCGCACTCGATCCCGAACTGCACCGGGTCCTGCCCGAAGCCTTCGCCGAACCAGTACGGCTGGCGCACGTGCTCCACGCCGGGGATCGGCAGGTCGCCCTGCGCGTGCATGCCTTTCATGCCGCCCAGGCTGACGCCCGCCACGGTGGAGCCGTGATAAGCGTTCCAGCGGCTGATGAAGACCTTGCGCTTGGGCTCGCCCTTCACTTGCCAGTAATGGCGCACCATGCGGAACACGGTGTCGTTCGCCTCGCTGCCGCTGGCGTTGTAGAACACGTGCTGCAGCTTGCCGCCGGTGACCTGGGCAATCTTCTGCGCCAGCAGCACGGCGGGCGGGGTCACGGTCTTGAAGAAGGTGTTGTAGAACGGCAGCTCGCGCATCTGCTCGGCGGCCACCTCGACCAGCTCCTCGCGGCCATAGCCCACGTTGACGCACCACAGCCCAGCCATGCCGTCGAGGATGCGATTGCCGTCGCCATCATTGATATAGCAACCATCGGCATGGGTGACGATGCGGCTGCCGCCCATGTCCTCGATCAGCTGGTAATCCTGCTGCGCGGGCAAGTGGTGCGCCACGTCGAGGCGCTTCAGTTCGGCGATATCGTAATTGCGGGGCATCGTGGGGTCTTTCGCAGAGGGTCAAAGCACGGGCGACGGAAAGTCCCCAATGGTCAGGGCGAAAAACCGATCCGCGCGAGGAAGCGGTTGGTGCGCATGCCAAATGCGATTTTGGGCATCACCCTTCCCCGCGCAAGGTGCGGCCGAGCAGGCGGAAGAAGGCCTGGCTGTCGGGGTTGGCGTCGGTGTTCCATTCGGGGTGCCATTGCACGGCGATCACCGGCGCGTGGCCAATGCGGGTGGAATAGGCTTCGACCAGCCCGTCGGGCGCGGTGGCTTCGACGGTCAGGCCGGGCGCCAGCTGGCCAACGCCCTGGAAATGGACCGAGTTGACCGTCATTTCCTGTTTGCCGAATGCGCTGGCGAGCACTCCGCCTTCGGTCAGACGTACCGGGTGCCGGTGGTCGAACATTCCCGCAAACGTCACGCCATCCGCAGCGTGGTGGCGCAGCAGGTCGTCGCTGGCCGAGACATCGCGCCGCAAGGTGCCGCCCAACGCGACGTTGATCTCCTGGAACCCCCGACAGATGCCGAACACCGGACGACCACGCGCGGTCATTGCCGAAACCAGCCCCATGGCGATCTCGTCGCGACCGGGGTCGAACGGGCCGCCCTCTGCGTCATTGGCTTCACCCACCTCGCCATACAAGCCCGGCGCGACATTGCTCGGGCTGCCGGTCAGCAGGACGCCGTCAAGCCGCGAAGCAACCTCGGCCACGCTCATCAGATCGGGCAGGCTGGGCACAATCAGCGCGGCCACGTCGGCATATTTCATCGCCGCGCGGATATAGCGTTCGGTCACCGTCTGCGCGGGCTCGCTGCCCACGAGCCGCTGGCAGGCGATGATGCCGAGGACGGGGCGCGCGGGAGCGGTCATGCTGGTCAGTGCCTAATCATCAATGCTTTATCATGACATGGCGAGTGACCATGTAGTGTTCCAGGCTGTAGATCGACAGGTCCGAGCCATAGCCCGATCCCTTGATCCCGCCATGCGGCATTTCGGTGACGTTGACCGAGTGGGTATTGATCCAGGTCACGCCGTACTGCAATTGCGCGGCGAACTGCGCCGCCTTGCCCACGTCGCGCGTCCAGACCGAACTGGCAAGACCATATTCGGACTCGTTCGCCCAGCCGAGCGCCTGCTCGTCCTCGGCAAAGCGGGTGACCGACACGACCGGGCCGAACACCTCCTTCTGCACGATTTCGTCGTGATTCAGCGCCCCCGCGATCAACGTGGGGGTGTAGAAGAAGCCTGCCCCGTCGGGTATGGTGCCGCCGGTGACCAGTTCGGCCTTGGTATCAGCCACCGCGCGGGCGACGAAGCCATCCACCCGGTCGCGCTGGCGCTGGGTGATCAGCGGGCCGAGTTGCGTGCCCGCCACCGCGGGATCGCCCATCGGGATGGCCGAAACGGCAGAGGCGAGGTCCGCCACCAGTCGGTCATAGACGCTGGCGTGCGCGTAGACGCGGCAGGCGGCAGTGCAATCCTGCCCGGCGTTGTAATAGCCGCCCTCGGCAATCGCCTCCACCGCGGCGGGAATGTCGGCATCGGCCAGCACGATCACCGGGGCCTTGCCGCCCAGTTCAAAATGGGTGCGCTTGATCGTGGGGGCGACCGCTTCGAGGATCTTGCGGCCCGTCGCCACGTCGCCGGTCAGGCTGACCATGCGCACGCGCGGGTGCGCCACCAGCCCGGCGCCCACGCTGGACCCGCCGCCGGTGACCACGTTGACCACGCCCGGCGGCAGGAACTCGGCGCAAACCTCGGCCAGCTTTAGCGCGGTCAGCGGGGTATGTTCGCTGGGCTTGAGGACCACGGTATTGCCCGCCGCGATCACCGGGGCGATCTTCCAGCTGGCCATCATCAGCGGGTAATTCCACGGCGCGATGCCCACGCACACGCCCAGCGGATCGCGCCGCACCATGCTGGTATGACCGGCGCGGTATTCGCCCGCCGGAACCCCCGGCACGGTGCGCGCGGCCCCGGCATAGAAGCGGAACACGTCGACCGTATTGCCCACGTCGACCGCGCGGGCGGTGGCCAAGGGCTTGCCGCAGTTGGTCATTTCCAGCTGGGCGAATTCGTCCGCCAGTTCCTCGATCCGGTCGGCGATCTTCAGCATCAGGCGGCTGCGATCGCCGGGCGTCATCTTCGACCAGACCACGAAGGCCGCTTCCGCCGCCGCGACCGCGTCTGCCACCTGCGCGCGGCTGGCACTGGCGAGGCTGGCGATCTGCTGGCCGGTGGCGGGGTTGAACACCGGCTCGGCCGGCCCTTCGCCGGGGTAGAACCGGCCGTTGATGAATTGGCTGTTGGTCATGACTTCACCCTAGGCGCGCGCCGCGACTTGCGGAAATCGAAAAGGGAAACCGGGAGCAATCGGTTTGACCGATGGCCGTCAGCTCAACAACACCACCGGGCTGTCCGACCGCCAGTGCATCGACACCTTGTCATCCCAGGTGAAATCCTCCTGGTCATGGCGCGAGATGTTGGGGCGGCTCACGCGCAGCATCGCGCCGCTTTCCAGCTTGATATCGAACAGCGTGATATCGCCCAGATAGCTCATGCCCTTGATCTGGCCGCGCGCGAAATTGTGGCCCTCGGGCGCATCTTCCGCCGCCCCGCGGATCGCCTTGCCGTCACCCGGCACGTGGAGGTAGATTTTCTCCGGCCGGATCGCCACCCACACGTCAGCCCCGTGCGGGCCGGTGACGCCGTGGTTGAGATAGACCTTGCCCAGCCCCGGGCAATCGACCGAGGCGCGGTCGGGCTCATCGAGCGTCAGCTTGCCCTCGAACAGGTTCACCGAGCCGACGAAGTCGGCGACGAACCTGTTGGCCGGAAACTCGTACAGGTCGCTCGGCGTCGCCAGTTGCGCCACGTCGCCCTTGTTCATCACCGCGATGCGCCCGGCCATGCTCAGCGCCTCGTCCTGGTCGTGCGTGACGGTGATGAAGGTGATGCCGACCGCGTCCTGCAGGTCGGCCAGTTCGAACTGCATCTGCGCGCGCAGCTTGGCGTCGAGCGCGCTGAGCGGCTCATCCAGCAGCAGCACCTTGGGGCGCATCACCAGCGACCGGGCCAGCGCCACGCGTTGCCGTTGCCCGCCCGAAAGCTGGTTGGGCTGCCGCGCGCCGAAACCGTCGAGCTTGACCAGTTCGAGCGCTTCTTTCACCCGCGCCTCGCGCTCGCTGCCATTCACCCCGGCGATCTTCAGGCCATAGCCCACGTTGTCGGTCACGCTCATGTGCGGGAACACGGCATAGGACTGGAACACCATGTTCACCGGGCGCTTGTTGGGCGGCACGCGGGCCATGTCCTGCCCGTCGATCAGGACCTGGCCCTCGGTCGGCAGCTCGAAACCCGCGATCATGCGCAACAAGGTCGTCTTGCCGCAGCCCGATGGCCCCAGCAGCACGAAGAACTCGCCCGGCATGATGTTGAGGCTGACATTGTCCACCGCAGTCATCTGGCCGAAGCGCTTCGACACATTCCTGATCTCGATGATGGGTTGCTTCTCGGCCATTCAATCAGTGCCCTTGCGCGGAAATGCCCATGCGGCTTTGCAGCTTGAGCGCGATGGTGGTGAACAGGACGGTGATGGCGATGACCATGGCCGATGCGGCGTTGACCTCGGGCGTCACCGAGAAGCGGACCATCGAATAGATCTTCACCGGGAAGGTGATGGTGTTGGGTCCGCTGGTGAAGAAGGTGATCACGAAATCGTCGAGGCTGAGCGTGAAGGCCAGCAGCGCGCCCGCCACCAGCCCCGGCATCATGTGCGGCAGCAGCACGTCGCGCAAAGCCTGCCATTCGCTGGCGCCGAGGTCCTTGGCGGCTTCCTCCTCCTCACGGTTGAAGCTGGTCAGGCGGCTGCGCACGACCATCGTCACGAACGGAAAGCAAAAGGTGATGTGGGCAATGGTGATCGCGCCCAGGTTGAACGGCCAGACCAGATCGGAGGGGAAGCCGATTTTGGCGAAGAACACCAGCATGGCCACGCCCATGCAAATTTCCGGCACCACGATCGGCAGCGCCATCACCCCTTCGGCCGCGGCCTTGAACGGGAAGCGGAAGCGCCACAGCCACAGCGCCGCCATCGCCCCCAGCACTACGCTGGCAAGGGTGGCCAGCGCGGCGATGGTCAGCGAGTTAAGCAGCGCTTCCATCAGCGACGCGTTGTTCAGCGCCTTGTCGTAATAGTCGAGCGTGAAGCCGCGCCACACGATGTTGCGGCGGCTGTCGTTGAACGAAAACGCCACCAGCGTGATCAGCGGCAGGTAGAGGAACAGCAGCACCAGCCCCACCCAGCTGCGCATCCACAGCCGCCGGGTATAGTCCAGCGGCGCTATCGGCGTGCGGTTGAACAGGGCCATTATTGCCGCGCCTCCGCCTGGCGGCTTTTCATGGCCTGGAAGGCGATGGCGATGAAGGTCGCGTACATCAGGATGAAGCTGAGCGCCGCGCCGAACGGCCAGTCGTTCGCGCGCTTGAACTGGCGTTCGATCACGTTGGCGATCATCTGGCTGTCGGGCCCGCCCAGCAGGTCCGGCGTCAGGTAAGCGCCCAGCGCGGGCACGAAGGTGATGATGATGCCGCTGATAATCCCCGGCGCGGCTAAGGGCGCGACGATCAGCAGCAGCGTGCGCAAGTGCCCCGCGCCCAGATCAAGGCTCGCCTCGATCAGCGACTTGTCGAGCTTGTCGAGCGCGGCATAGAGCGGCAGCACCATGAAGGGCAGGTGGACATAGACCAGCCCGAACACCACCGCGAAGTTGTTGTACAATAGCTCCATCGGCTCATAGGCGCCGGGCTGCGGCAGGCCCACCAGCGGGGCCAGCGCGCCCAGGTTGTCATGCAGCCAGCCGATGCCCTGGTTGGCATAACCTTCGCGCCGCAGCACCGCGATCAGGGCATAGGTGCGGATCAAGAGGTTGGTCCAGAACGGCAGCATGATCGCCAGCAGCAGCCACGGCTTCCACTTGTCTGCCGCGAACACGATGGCCAGCGCCACCGGAAAGCCGACAACGATGCAGATCACCGTGGTCGCCGCTGCCACCAGCACCGATTTCCACAGGATGCCAAGGTACAGCGGATCGAGCGCGCGGGTGTAATTCGCAAAGGTGCCCGAGATCTCGATCTCGGTCAGGCTGGTGTTGGTGCCGAAGCTGTACAGCCAGACCACCGCCAGCGGCACGACGAAGAACAGCGTCAGCCACGCCGCCGGTGCAAAGGCGACGCTGGCGAACAGCGCCTTGGCTTGTCTCCAGCTTTCCATCAGCACCCCCCGCTACGCCGATCAGGCCGCGCGGATGCGGGTGAAGGCTTCCTCGTACAATGGCTGCAAGGTCTCGTTGTAGCTGGCGTATTCGCACTTCGCGAGCAGGTCGGCGGGCGGGAAGATCACCGGGTTGTTCTTGTAATCCTCGGGCATCAGCGCCTTGGCCGCCGCGTTGGGGGTGGGATAGAGGATCGTCTCGGTGATCTTCTTGCCCACTTCGGCGTCGAGCAGGTTGTTGATGAAGGCGTGCGCGTTCAGCGGATGCGGCGCGCCCTTGGGGATGCACAGGTTGTCCGAATTGAGCTGGCTGCCTTCCTTGGGGATGACGAAATCGATATCGTCATCCTCGGTCATGATCTGGGCGATGTCGCCATTGTATTCCAGCACCAGATCGACTTCGCCCGACAGCAGCAGGTCTTGCCCGTTGTCCTCGTGGAAGGTCTTGATGAATGGCTTCTGGCGGATCAACATCGCTTCCACCTCGGCGATAATCTCCGGCGTGATGGCATTGACCGAATGGCCGAGGTACTTGGCCCCAAGCCGGATCACGTCGCCCGCCTCGGACAGCAGCGCGATCTTGCCGGTGTACTGATCCGAATCGAACAGCAGCTTCCAGCTGTCGGGTGCCGGGGTCACGGCAGACTTGCGATAGCCGATGCCCAGCGCCAGCCAAGTATAGGGCATCGAGAACTTGCGGCCCGGATCATAGGCCACGTCGATGAAGGTGGGATCGATATTGGCCATGTTGGGGATCTTGGAATGATCGATTTCCTCGACCAGGTCCGACTGGATCATCCGCTCGACGAAATCGTTGCTGGGTACGATCACGTCATAGCCCGGATTGCCCGCGCGCAGCTTGGCGAACAGCTCGTCGTTCGTCGCAAACAGGCTCATGTTGACGGTGATGCCGCTGCTGGCGGCAAAGTCATCGAGCGTGGTCTCGCCGATGTAGGTATCCCAGTTGTAGAAGTTGAGCGTCGCCTCCTCGCCGGTGCTGGCGGTGCCGCTGCTGCCCTTGCTGCACGCGGCGAGCCCGCCGAAACTGATGCCGACAGCGGCGACGCCAAGCCCCTGCAACAGCGAGCGGCGGCGAATGCCCTGGGTTAGCGCGGAGAGCGAAATCTGGGTGGTAACGGCGTTCATGGCAACAGACCCCCGATGGTGGCCCGTCCGGTGCGACCGGACAGGCGGCGTTTGACCCTGCGATGCTATCGCAAGCTGAAAATGCTGCAAGCGCACAATTCAGTGTGGAGAATGGCCTCTTTGCGCGCAGAGGCCAGTAGATTATGCAAAGCGAGACCTATCGGATAATCAGATGACAATGAACATAACGCTGCGGCAGATCCGCTACTTCATCGCCGTGGCGGAAGCGCGCTCGGTTTCGGGCGGGTCGAGCGCGGTGGGGATATCGCAAAGCGCGGTCACCGATGCGATCCGCACGCTCGAGCTGGAGACCCAGTGCACGCTCTTCCAGCGCCATGCCAAGGGCGTGACTTTGACCCGCGAGGGCAACCAGTTCCTGCGCAACGCCCGCTCGATCATCGATGCGGTGGGCAATCTTGCCACTGGCGTTACGTCGGGCGAGGACCAGACCGAAGGCCGCATCCGCATCGGCGCCACGCCGCTGGTGACCGGCTATTTCTTCGCCGACCTGCTCAGCCATTTCCGCCGCCTCTATCCGCGAATCGAGGTGACGCTGGTGGAGGACAAGCGCAGCTATATCGAACACATGCTGGTGGGCGGCGAGCTGGACCTGGCGCTGATGATCGTCGGCAATATCGAGCAGCGCAGTGCCATCGACTACGAAATCCTCGTCAGGTCGGAATGCCGCGCGTGGCTGGCGCCGTCGCATCCGCTGGCGAACGTGGATGGCCTGTCGCTGGCGCAGCTGGAGAACGATCCGGTGGTGATGCTCTCGCTCGACGAGCTGGAGGGCCTGATCGAAGGCATCTGGGCCAAGTTCGACCACCCGCCGCATGTCGCCTTCCGCACGTCGTCAGTGGAAGGCGTGCGCTCGCTGGTCGGCACGGGCGCGGGGATCACGCTGATGCCCGATCTGGTCTATCGGCCGTGGAGTCTGGAGGGTGACCGTATCCTGTCGAAACGCACACGCGAGAGCCTGCCCACGGTCGATATTGGCATCGGCTGGCGGCGCCTGTCGCGGCACGGCGAGGCGGTGGGCCTGTTTCTGGAGACGGCGCAAAATCACCGGCGATAAGGCGAAGGCAACGTCACCCCCCCAACTTCGTCATTCCCGCGAACGCGGGAATGACGAAGGTTAGGTTAGGCTAGGTCTGATCAGCACGAAGTGGCCTCAGGCACTCCGCAAATACCACGCATAATCCAGCTCGGTAACCTGACCCATGAACTGCGCCATCTCCACCCGCTTCACGCAGGCAAAGTTTGTGATGAACCGCGCGCCGAGATAGTGGTTCAGTTCCGCCGAAGCCTCCAGGGCATCGATCGCCGCTGCCCAGTTGTTCGGCAGCTTTACCGCCGCCTCGGGCGATTCGTAGCCATTGCCGACCACCGCCGGGCCGGGATCGATCCGGTTGCGGATGCCGTGCAACATGCTCGCCAACACCGTCGCCATCGCCAGCGTTGGATGCGAGTCAGCCCCGCACACCCGATGTTCGACATGGCGCGAGGCGGGCGGCCCAGCGGGAATGCGCAGCGAAACGGTGCGATTGTTCACTCCCCAGGTCGGCGCCACAGGGGCATAGGAATTGGCCTTGAACCGGCGATAGCTATTCGCGTTGGGTGCAAAGATCGCCATCGAATCCGCCAGCAGCGCCTTCATCCCGCCAATCGCGTGGCGCAGCAGCGGTGTGCCATCGGGCTCGGGGCTGGCGAAGGCGTTGGTGCCTGCCTGATCGTTCATGGAGATGTGCAGGTGCATGCCGTTGCCCGCACTCTCGGCAAACGGCTTGGCCATGAAGGTCGCCTCGAACCCGTGGGTCATCGCCACGCCCTTCACCAGCCGCTTGTACATCACCGCATCGTCTGTGGCGCGCAGGGCATCGGCCTTGTGGCGCAGGGTGAATTCAAACTGGCCCGGCGCATATTCCGAAATGCCCGATTCCAGCGGCAGGCCCTGAAGATCGCACGCAGCGTAAAGATCGTCGAAAAACGGCTTGAATTCCTGCATTTCCCTGAGGCCATAGACCTGAATATCCGCGTTCCGGTCACCGGTCACCTGTCCCGCAGCGGGGCGCGGCTTGCCTTGCGAGATATCCACCAGGTAGAATTCCAGCTCGACCGCCACCACTGGGGTCAGGCCATCCTTGGCAAACTCGTCGATCACGCTGCCCAGCACGTGGCGCGGGTCGAGATCGTTGGGCGTGCCGTCGAGCTCGTAAAAGCTGGTCAGGAATTGCGCCGCGTTCTCCCCCAGCCACGGCGCGCGTACCAGCGTGCCGGGGACCGGGCGCACATAGCGGTCGGCGTCGCCATCCTCCCACACGAGGCCCGTCTCCTCGGTATCGCGCCCGGTGATATCGACCACCAGCACCGATCCGGGCAGGAAGCGCCCACTTTCATACACCGCGATCACCTCGTGCTGACGCAGCCGCTTGCCGCGCGGCACGCCGCACATGTTGGTGAAAATGATGTCGATTGCGTCGATATCGGGATTGGCTGCAAAGAAATCGCGCGCCTCGTCGGGCGTGGCGATCTTGTTCGAGCTGTAGGGCGGCATGATCATCGGGCAGGTCCAATCAGGGTCTTGAGGCAGAGATCGAGCACGCTGGCGAGCCGCTCCACCTGCGTTTGGGTGGTGGCCGGGCTGACCAGCGTCATGTTGTGGAACGGGGCAATAAGCACCCCGCGATTGATCAGGTACAAGTGCAGCGCATGCTCCAGCGCCCCGTGCATCGCGGCGCGGGCCTCGGTGCCATTGCGCGGGGGCGTGTCGGCGCAGATGAACTCTCCGCGCGCGCCGACGTGGGTGACGTGCCAGCGGAGGCCGTGGCTGGCGATCACCGCGCGCAAGCCGTCCGCCAGCGTCGCGGCCAGAGGGAGCATGTGGGCATAGGCCTCGGCGGTCATCACTTGCGTGAGGCAGGCCCGCATCGCCGCCAGCGCGAGGGCATTGGCCGACAACGTGGTGCCGATGCCCGAGTGGCCGGTCTCTCCTTTGGCTCTTTGTCGTTCCATCTGATCGGCCACTTCGGTCGTGAAGCCGAACACCGCGCAGGGCACGCCGCCCGCGACGGGTTTGCCGAGCACGAACAGGTCCGGCATGGGGCCGTGGGTCATGGAGTGGCCGCCGTAACCCGTGGAAATCGTGTGGGTTTCGTCAAACACCAGCAGCGTGCCGTGGCGGGTGCACAGATCGCGCATGGCCTCGAGATAACCGGGATCGGGCAGCACCATGCCGACATTGGTCAGCGCCGGTTCGGTCAGCACGCAAGCCACGTCGCCTTTGGCAAGTTCGACTTCCAGCGCATTGATATCGTTGAATTCTATGACCGTGGTATGCTGCCGCACATCGTAGACCTGGCCGACCAGAGAGGCCCGCAGACGGGGCTGACCGGCATCAAGGTCGACGAAAACATCGTCCACCGCGCCGTGATAGCAGCCGTTGAACACCAGAATCTTCGCGCGTCCGGTGATCCCCCGGCACCAGCGGATCACCGCGCGGTTGGCCTCGCTGGCGCTGGAGGTGACTTGCCAGAACGGCAGGCCGAAGCGCGCTGCCAGCTCATCCGCCACCACGGCAGCATCCTCGGTCGGCAACATGAAGGTGAGGCCGCGTCCCGCCTGCCGCGCCACCGCCTCGGCCACGGGGGCGGGCGAATGGCCGAACATCGCGCCGGTGTCGCCGAGGCAGAAATCGTCATACCGATGGCCGTCGACGTCCCACAGCTCGGCGCCCTGCGCGCGATCGACGAACAGCGGGAACGGCGTGCCCCAGTCGAGCATCCAGTGGAACGGCACCCCGCGATGCCAGTGACGCGCGGCGGCGTGCGCCAGTTCGGCCGAGCGCGGGTTGGCGGCGGCAAATCGCTCGCGTTCGGCGGCGATCATCGCGGTAATGGCGGCATCTGTGATCATATTCGGTCCAGTCACATTCGGTCCTTCAGGGCAAACCACAGCATGCCCAGCACATAGAGTGGATGGCGCAACAGCGGCCCACCGGGGAACGGCTTGCCGGGCAGGCCAGCCAGCAGGTCGAACCGCTTGCCCTCGTCCGCCATGGCCTCGGCGATCAACTCGCCCGCCAAGGTGGTCAGCAGCACGCCGTGGCCAGACCAGCCGTGCGCGTGGAACACGTTGCCCTCCCGCCCGATGCGCGGCAGGCGGTTGCGCGATACGCCGACCATGCCGCCCCAGGCATAGTCGATCTGCACTCCGGCGAGCTGCGGAAAAACCTTCTCGAGATAGGGCCGCACGAAGCCCGCCACGTCCTGCGGCGGGTGCGACGAATAGCGCTCGCCGCCGCCGAAAATCAGCCGGTTATCGGCGCTGAGGCGGTAGTAGTTGAGCACGAAGCGGCTGTCCGCCACCGCTGCACCGCCGGGGATCAGCGAGTGCGCCAGATCGGCATCAAGCTTCGCGGTGGCGACATTGTAGTTGGCCACCGGCATCGCCATCCGGCCCAGCTTGTCGTCAAGCTCACCGATCTCGGTATCGGTCGCCAGCACGGCGAAGCGCGCGGTCACCCTGCCATTCCCGGTCAAGGCAACGACCGGATCGCCGTGCAAGATCGATGTCACCGCGCTGTCTTCGAAGATCCGCACCCCCGCCGCCAGCGCCGCCTCGGCCAGCCCCAGCGCATAATTGAGCGGGTGCAGGTGCCCGCCCGCCGCATCGTAAACCCCGCCATGATAGCTGGCGCTGGCCACGTAATCGCCCAGCTCGCCCCGCTCGACGATGCGCGCGCTGTCATAGCCGACCAGCCGCTGCAGCAGGTCGAGCTCGCGCTTCATGTCTGCAAGGTGCGATGGCTTCACCGCAGCGAGGAAATGGCCGCCACGCAAATCGCAGGCTATGCCATGCCGCGCGATCCGTCCGCGCACCGCGTCCCCGGCAGAGTTCGCCAGCAGCAGCAGGTCGCGCGCTCGCGCCTCGCCGAACGTGGCCACCAGATCCTTGGCACCCCAGCGCAGGCCGGGGATCATCTGCCCGCCGTTGCGCCCCGAGGCACCCCAGCCGATCCGCCGCGCTTCGAGCAGGACAACTTCCAGCCCCGCTTCTGCCGCATGCAGCGCTGCCGACAGCCCGGTGTAGCCACCGCCGACCACCACCACATCGGCCGTCACCTCGCCTTCCAGCACCGGCTGGCAGGCGAAGGCATTGGCGCTCGCCGCGTAGTAAGTCGGCGGATAGAGCGCCACGGTCACACCTTCAGCAGCAGGTGCTCGCGCTCCCACGAGCTGATCACCGACTGGTAGGCATAGAGTTCGGTGTCCTTGATCGCGTAGAACACCTCGAAGAAATCGGCCCCCAGGTATTCGCGCACGATCTTGCAATGGCTGAACCGGTCGAGCGCGCCTTCAAGGCTGCGCGGCAAGGTGCGCGCGCGGTTGTAGGCGTTGCCGGTGATCGGCTTGGGCGGCTGCATCCGCTCGACCATGCCGATGTACCCGCAGATCAGCGAGGCGGCGATGGCCAGGTAAGGGTTGGAATCGGCTCCCGGCAGGCGGTTCTCGATGCGCCGGTTCTTCGAATCCGAAATGGGAATGCGCAGCCCGCAGCTGCGGTTGTCGCTGCCCCACTGGACGTTGATCGGCGCATCGGTATCGGGCCGCATCCGCCGGAACGAGTTCACATTGGGCGCGAACAGCGGACAGGTTTGCGGCAACAGCCGGACGAGGCCCGCGATATAGCTGCGGAACAGCGCGCTATCCTTGCCGCTGGTGGTCGAGAACACGTTACGCCCGGTCTCAGCATCCAACACCGACTGGTGAATGTGCATGGCGCTGCCCGGCTGGTCGCTCATCGGCTTGGCCATGAAGGTGGCATAGACGCCGTGTTCCAGCGCCACTTGCCGCACGATCCGCTTAAACAGCATCGACTCGTCGGCCAGCGCCAGCGGGTCGCCGTGGACGAAGTTGACCTCAAGCTGCGCCGCGCCACTTTCGTGGATCATCGTATCGATGTTGAGCCCGGCCTTCTCGCACCAGTCATAGACCTGCTCGATGATGTCCTCGAACTCGCTCAAAGCCTCGAGGCCGTAAGGCTGGCTGCCGGTCTCGGCGCGCCCCGATCGGCCGGTCGGCGGGACCAGCGGGAAATCGGCGTCGAGGTTCTTCGAGACGAGGTAGAATTCCAGCTCCGGCGCGATCACCGGGCGCCAGCCGCGCTTGGCGTAGAGGTCGAGCACTTTCTTGAGGATATGGCGCGGGGCGATCGCCACCGGCAATCCGGTAGAGGTAAAGGCATCGGCGATGACATAGGCGGTCGGCGTGCTGAACCCCGGCGCTTCACGCAAGGTGGCGGCATCGGGCACCAGCACCACGTCCGGGTCGGTGGCCGGGACCACGTGGCCGACATCCTCGGGATAGTCGCCGGTCACCGTGACCGTAAACACGCTGCCGGGGATGCGCAGCGTGCGGTCAGCAATGCTTTTCAGGAACTTGGCCGCGGGCAGCACCTTGCCGCGCTGGATCCCGTTCATGTCGGGGATAATGCACTCCACCTCGGCAATGCCGCGATCCTTGATCCAGGCTGCAATATCGGTGGCCATTGCGGGTCTCGTTGCTGTGCGGAGCAGGCGGGGGGCGACCGGGGTGGCCGCCCCTGACCAGCCTAGAACGACTTGGTGATGCTGAACACGGCGGTGGCGTCGGCCATCGGGCTGAAGCCGTGCGCGGTATCAACATAGTCGCCGCTGATGGTGAAGCCGCTGCCTACATCGATGCTGACGCCGATCGCCCAATCCTTCTTGTTGGTGGCAAAGGCGCCGTCCTCCAGCCCGAAGGTACCGTGGAGCGAAGCGCGCTCGCCCAGCGGCACTTCGCCTGAAACGTAGACATAGGTGTTGTCCGTATTGCCCAGCGCGCCCTGGCTGGGGGCATAGGCCACGCCCACGCTCAGGTCCGCCGGGCCGACCGTGGTGCCGAGGCTGCCGGTCAGCTCGATATAATCGAGCGAGCCGTCGCTGGGATAAAGGTAATAGATTCCACCGACATCGACCGACAAACCGCCCAAATCGGTCGCGAAACCAGCGTAGAGATCAACCTCAAGGTCGTCCGCGCCGCTGCCCAAGTCGACGTTTGACAGCCAGGTGCCGACGTAGAAGCCTGATTCATGCGCTACCGCCAGTTCGGCGGTGACTTCGGGGTCCTTGCCGCTGAGCGATACGCCGCGGAAGCGATAGTCGGAAAACACGCCCAGCTCGCCGTCGATTTCCCATGCGCCGGTGGATTCTTCCTCCGCCGCGTCCTGCGCCTGCGCCGCCATCGGCAACAGCAGAGCCAAGCCTGCGGCCACAGCCGCAAATCGGATCAATGTCATCGCGAAAACCCCCATGTTCGGTTTTGTGCAGTGCATTATGCGTGGCCGCGTCGCGCAAGGCCAATGGTATTTACGCGAAGCAGGGTCATCGTCTTTTCCGATAGGCGGGCATGGCGCGAACCTTGTGGCGATGGCGGGCGCAGCGCACTAGGCTGCGAGCTTGGCGCTGCAGGAGCTTGTGCGTGACCGAACCCAATGATCTCGCGGCATTCTGGATGCCCTTCACCGACAATCGATTCTTCAAGGCGCAGCCGCGCATGTTGGTGGCGGCGGAGGGGATGCATTACACCGCCGCCGATGGGCACAAGGTGCTCGATGCCACCGGCGGGCTGTGGTGCGTCAACGCCGGCCATGCGCGCGCGCCGATTGTTGAAGCGATCCGCCACACCGCCGGCACGCTCGATTTCGCGCCGACATTCCAGCTCGGCCACCCGCTGGCGTTCGAGGCGGCGTCGCGCCTCGCCATGCTGATGCCGCAGTGGCTGGACAAGGTGTTCTTCACCAACTCTGGCAGCGAGAGCGTCGACACCGCGCTCAAGATCGCGCTCGCCTACCAAAAGGCGCGCGGACAGGCGGGGCGCACGCGGCTGATCGGGCGCGAGCGGGCCTATCACGGGGTCGGCTTCGGCGGCATCTCGGTCGGCGGCATCGTCGGCAACCGCCGCCAGTACGGCGCGCTGCTGCCCGGCGTGGACCACCTGCGCCACACGCACGATCTGGCGCGCAATGCGTGGAGCCGGGGCCTGCCGCTCCACGGCGCGGAGCTGGCGGATGATCTGGAGCGGATCGTCACACTGCACGGTGCCGAGACCATCGCCGCGGTGATCGTCGAACCGGTCGCGGGCTCCACCGGAGTGCTGATTCCGCCGCAGGGCTATCTGCAGCGGCTGCGCGATATCTGCGACAAGCACGACCTGCTGCTGATTTTCGACGAGGTGATCACCGCTTTCGGCCGCGTGGGCAAGGCCACCGCCGCCGAACGGTTCGGCGTCATCCCCGATATCATCACCATGGCCAAGGGCCTGACCAACGCCGCCGTGCCGATGGGCGCTGTCGCCGTCAGCCGCCACGTGCACGATACTATCGAGGCGAGTGGTCCCGACGGCATCCACCTGTTCCACGGTTACACCTATTCGGGCCATCCGCTGGCTTCTGCCGCCGCCATCGCCACGCTCGACCTCTATGTCGCCGAGAACCTGTTCGAGAAGGCCATCGAGCTCGAGGACTATTGGGCCGATGCGATCCACTCGTTGCGCGGCACACGCCATGTCATCGATTGCCGCACAATCGGCCTGATCGGCGGGATCGAGCTGGAACCGCGCCCCGATGCCCCCACCATGCGCGCGGTGGACGTGTTCCGCCGCGCTTTCGACGAAGGGCTGTTGATCCGCACCACCGGCGACATCATCGCGCTGTCGCCGCCGCTAATCCTGGAGAAGGCGCATATCGACGAGATCGTCGGCAAGCTGGCGGGGATCATCGCCGCCGTCGACTAAGTCCGGATTCGCTTGCCCCCGCCCGCCCCGGCGTTACCATGCGCGACTTCCTGGGGGAGTAGTTGATTATGGGACCCGTTCTTCTCGCACTTGTCTTGCTGGTGGTCGTATTCCTGATGATGGGCGTGCGCGTGGTGCGCCAGGGGTTCGTCTATACCATCGAGCGGCTGGGCAAGTTCACCCTCGCGGCCGAACCGGGCCTGCACCTGATCATCCCGTTCGTGGACAAGGTGGGCCACAAGATCAACATGATGGAACAGGTGCTGGATATTCCCGGCCAGGAAATCATCACCAAGGACAACGCCATGGTCGGCGTGGACGCGGTGGTGTTCTTCCAGGTGCTCGATGCCGGCAAGGCGGCTTACGAGGTCTCCAACCTGTTCGTCGCGATTATGCAGCTGACCACCACCAACCTGCGCACCGTGATGGGCTCGATGGACCTCGACGAGACGCTGTCGAAGCGCGACGAGATCAATGCCAAGCTGCTGACCGTGATCGACCATGCCACCAGCCCCTGGGGCATCAAGATAACCCGTATCGAGATCAAGGATATCCGCCCGCCCGCCGACATCTCGAACGCCATGGCCCGGCAGATGAAGGCCGAGCGTGAGAAGCGCGCCAACATCCTCGAGGCCGAGGGCTTCCGCGCCGCCGAGATCCTCCGCGCCGAGGGTGAAAAGCAGGGTGCCATCTTGCAGGCAGAAGGGCGCCGGGAAGCCGCCTTCCGCGATGCCGAAGCGCGTGAGCGTGAGGCCGAAGCCGAAGCCAAGGCAACGCAAATGGTCTCCGAAGTAATCGCCGCCTCGGGCTCGCAGGCACTCAACTACTTCATCGCCCAGAAATATACCGAAGCCGTCGCCGCCTTCGCCACCAGTCCCAATGCCAAGACTATCCTGTTCCCGGTCGAGGCGACGCAGCTGATCGGCACGCTCGGCGGGATCGGCGAGCTGGTGCGGGGCGCGCTGGGCGATGACAGGCCGTCCGCGCCGCCGCCACCCGCGCCGCGTCGTCCTGCGGCGCCGGTTTCCGTGCCGCCTGCTGGCGGGGGCCAGTGATGGACTGGTTCGACACCCTGGCGCCGCATTGGCTGTGGCTGGGGCTGGGGCTATTGCTGGCCGTGGCCGAGATGCTGGTTCCCGGCGTGTTCCTGATCTGGCTGGCAGGCGCTGCCGTGCTCACCGGCGTGCTTGCCTTTGTCCTGCCGATCGGCATGCCGCTGCAGATCGTGGTCTTCGCCGTGGCCGCCATCGCCGCCGTGTTCACCGGTCGCAATTACATCCGCCGCCACCCGGTGACCGAGGCCGACCCGATGATGAACCGGCGCGGCGCGCGGCTGGTGGGTGAGGTGGTGCGCGTCACCCAGCCCATCGTCGACGGCCAGGGCAAGGTCCACCTTGGCGACAGCGAATGGCTCGCGCGCGGCGCCGACGCGCCAGTCGGAGCCAAGGTGCGCGTGACCGGCAGCGACGGCGCGGTGTTATTGGTCGAAGCAGTTAACTAAAGCACCAACGCTTTTAGCCACCAACGGTCCGCGCCCAGCGGACCGCAAGGCCGACCGGCCGCCCGCAGGTGCCGCGTAGCCGCAGGCGAAGCGAACAGCACCGAGGATGATCGCCCGGATGGGCGATCACGCGATAGAGAATCTTCCATGCTTGCGGAAGCGCACCATCCACTTGTCGAGGAACAGCACCAGCGGGCGCGGTTGCACACCCAGCTTGGCGATACCGGGCAGCATGCCAGTGGCCACCGTGCCAGCCTTGAGCATGGCCCATTGGTCGCTGGTCATCGGCGTACCGGGCAGCGCGGCGAACAGCCTGCTCAGCGCATCGGGCATCGGAATGAACGTGCGGCTGCGGCCTTGCGCGGCGGCAATCGCATGGTGCAGTTCCAGCATTGTCAGTACCTGCGGCCCGGCGAGCTCATAAGTCTTGCCGCCATGCACAGCAGGATCGGCCAGTGCGGCGGTGATCGCGCAGGCCACATCGTCGACGAACACCGGCTGCAACTTCGCGTCAGGCCCGAACACCGGCAGCACTGGCAGCGAGCCGATCAGGCCGGCGAACATGGTCACGAACTCGTCGTCCTGACCGAAGATCACCGACGGGCGCACGATCGTGGCGGTGGGAAAGGCCGCGCGCACCAGCTGCTCGCCCTGTCCCTTGCTGGCGGCATAGCCACCATCGGCCGAAGCATCCGCCGCCAGGCTCGACACGAGCACGAAAGCTTCCGCCCCGGTGTCCGCCGCCGCTTGCGCCGCCAGCCCGGCACCGTCGGCCTGAATCTGCTGTTGGCCCGCGCCGAACGTGCCCGCCAGATAGACCACCGCATCGGCCCCAGCCACTGCCGCGCGCAGGCTGGCCGCCCGCGTCACGTCGCAGCGGACCAGCTGCATTTGGCCAAGGTTGGCGAGCGGCCTGATGCCTTGCGCCTTTTCCGGATGGCGCGCGGCAATGCGCAACCGCGCGCCTTGCGCCAGCAGCTCCTGCGCCAGATGACGGCCAACGAAGCCGCTGCCGCCGATCAGCACCACCAGCCGGTCTTCCAGACTTTTCGCCATTGCCTTGTCACGCTTTCCGTTGCGCCGGGCCGCCGCCCCGCTTGCTCCCCTGCCCTTTGCACAAGGGGCCATGGCGCTGCAATGGGGCAATGCGTGGTCCGTCGCCCAGGTTCCGCGCAAGCCTTTCGAACCTGCCACCAATTCGCGCGTTGACAAGCCGCCCCGCCCCCAGCTAGTGGCCCGCTCCTACCTAGCGGCAAGGCCTTCGATGACCTCGCCGCTCCGGTGCCCAGATGGCGGAATTGGTAGACGCACCAGCTTCAGGTGCTGGCGCTCGCAAGGGCGTGGAGGTTCGAGTCCTCTTCTGGGCACCATTTACCTTGGCGGGTGATACCGCAGCCTTGCGACAGACGGATAACGCAATCGGGTGCAGCCGCGCCTGCCTGGGGCGATGCACGCCGGCTGCGGCTAACTTCCGTTCGTCGATGTACTGCTTGAGCTTTAGTCTTTCACGTCAACGGGCGCGAGGCTCGGCGTCAGGATGTGGACGACGATCAGGGCCACGATGTAGGCGCTGGCACAGATGGCAAACAGGACCGAGTAATTGCCGCCGGTATTGTCCAGCAGCCAGCCGGTGAACAGGGCCATGCCCATGCCGCCAAGCGCGCCCACAGTGCCGCCAATGCCGATCACCGATCCGACCGCGTTGCGCGGGAATACGTCTGACGGCAGGGTATAGAGATTCGCCGAAAACGCCTGGTGTGCCGCCGTTGCCAGCCCGATCACCAGCACCGCCCCCCACACGCTGTCGATGCTTTGCGCAAACCAGATCGGCGTCACGCACAAGGCCCAGAAGGCCATCGTCGCCTTGCGAGCGAAGTTGGGCGTGCGACCGGCCTTGATCAGGCGCGAGGACATCCAGCCGCCGGCCACGCTGCCGAAATCGGAAATCAGGTAGATCGCGGCCAGCGGCAGGCCGAAGGTCTTGAGGTCAAGATCGTAGCGATCGAACAAGTACCCCGGCAGCCAGAACAGGAAGAACCACCAGATCGGGTCGATCAGGAACTTGCCCAGCGCGTAGGCCCATGTTTCGCGCATGGTGATCAGCCGCGACCAGGCGATCGGCTTTACCGGATCGACCGGATCCTGCTGGATCCACGCCAGTTCGCGCGGCGTCACGGTCTTGTGCTCGGTCGGATGGCGATACAGCGCCCACCAGCACACCAGCCAGGCCACGCCGAACAGACCGGTAACGTAAAACGCCGCCTGCCAGCCGTAAGCGAGCACCAGCGCCGGCACCAGCAAGGGTGTGACGATAGCGCCGATATTGGCCCCGGCGTTGAACAGGCCGATGGCAAAGGCCCGCTCGCGCTGCGGGAACCAGTCGGTCACCGCGCGGATACCGGCAGGGAAATTGCCCGATTCGCCCACTCCCAGGCCAAAGCGCGCTGCCGCAAAGCTGATGACACCGCTGGCCAAGCCGTGAGCCATGTGGCTGACGGTCCAGATGACAATGGCGATGGCATAGCCGGAGCGCACGCCGATCCGGTCAACCACGCGCCCGAAGCTGATGTAGCCGAACGCGTAGGCGACCTGGAACCAGAACACGATGGTCGCATAGTCGCTCTCGGTCCACCCGAACTCCTCACTCAGGGTCGGTTTGAGCACGCCGATCATCTGCCGGTCGATGTAGTTGATGGCGGTGGCGGCAAACAGCAGTGCAACGACCACCCAGCGGTGACGACCGACGTTCTTGCCGGCTTCGCCCACTACCTCCCGCGCCAGTCCTGCCTCAGCCATTTCCATCTCCAGTGTGGCGCCCGACTTTTGCGGGTCGTTCGATCAACGTCGTTGTCGTATAGTCACGTTATCCGGCAGCGGACCTCGCCGATTCCAGCAAAGCGGGCGGCGACTTGCTGCCCGACGGCCACCGGATGGACCCCGGTGACCGCGCCGCTCGAAATCCACCAACCCGCCTCGGGCACGATGCCGCGTGAGGCCAGATTGCCCAGCAGAAACCGGACCGCACCCAAAGGGCCATCGAGAATGGTGGCCGTCGTCGCTGTTCCGACCGACTGGCCATCGACAAGCGTCTCGACCTCAATCTCCGCGATGCGGGGCCAAAGCTCGCGTGCAACCGGCAGGCCGAGCACGAGGCCGGCATTGTTGCCCTGGTCCGAAATCGTCACGCAAGGGCCGTCGTCGTTGATGGCGGCATAGGGCGATGAGGCGATCTCGATCCCGATTCGCACCGCGTCGATCCACGCGAGCGTTTCGGCATCGTCGGCTGGCATTGCGGTCGCCCCCGCAGGCGGCGCGAGGCGCAGCATGAATTCCGCCTCCCCGGCGGCAAACCCGCCGGTGAAGACCGGCATCGGTGGCTCCGCTGATTCCGCGTCGACGATGCTGTCCGCGAATATCGGGCCAGCGAGACGGTTGGCGCCCAGCCTGGCATCGTCCGGCGCATTGATCCGACCGACCTTCCAGCCGCCGATGCGCTTGTTCCAGATACCGAGCGCACTGTCCTGAACGGCATAGGCGGAAGTAAGGTCCTGCGGCGGCTCACCGGGAAAGGCGGTGAGCGCAACCCGGTTGCGCCGCGCATCTACCAATGCTGCGGCAATCGCTGCCGTGCCGATTCTGGTGTCGTCTGGAATATCGCTCCCCATGCTCGAGCAGCTAAAGGAAACCGGTGTCATTGGCAATTGTGTTTTTCCCGTCACCTTTCCCGTCACAGCGTCACGCCGCGTTTCCAGATGGCGATGGAGCGCTGGGCAGCCCGTTCCGATGCGGTCGCTTCGCCGCTGGCCACCGCCGCGACGTAGGCGCTGAACCTCGCGCAGACGCCAGACCGGTCAGGGCCCAGCATCGCGCCTGCATCAAAGTCGATCCAGTGCGCCTTCCGGTCGGCCAGGTCACTGGTTGAGGCCACCTTGATGGTCGGCGCGGGAAACCCGAGCGGAGTTCCGCGACCGGTGGTGAACAGCACGACAGTCGCCCCGGCCGCGACCAGCGCGGTTGCCGAAACGGCGTCATTCCCCGGCGCTTCGAGCAGTGTCAGCCCGGCCTTGCTCGCAGCCGCGCCATAGCCGAGCACATCAACCAGTGGCACCCGCCCGGCCTTCTGCACCGCACCGAGCGATTTTTCCTCGAGCGTCGTTATACCCCCGGCGATGTTGCCGGGCGACGGGTTATCCGACACCGGCTGGCCCTGATCGAGGAAATAGCGTTTGAAGCGGTTGAGCATGGCTTCCGCCTGCTGCCGCACGTCGGTTGAACTGGCCCGGTCGAGCAGGTCTGCCTCGGCCCCGAATATCTCGGGAATCTCGGTGAGCAGCAGCTTGCCTCCGGCAGCGGCAAGCGCATCGCTGAACAGGCCAAGCAGCGGATTGGCGGTTAGGCCCGACCAGCTGTCCGATCCGCCGCACTTCAGCCCGACGACCAGGTCGGCGGGAGGCATTTCGGTGCGGGTGGCACCGGCGCATTGGTCCACCAGTTCGTCGAGCAAGACCTGCGTGCGCACCATCTCATCGCCCGGCTCCTGCGCGCGCAGCACGCGAACCTTGGTCCGGCTGCGCTCGGGGATGGCGGCGAGCAGTGCGTCGACCTGGTTGCTTTCGCACCCCAGCCCCAGCAGCAGCACCCCGCCGGCATTGGGGTTGTCAGCGAGGCCAGCGAGCAACGCGCGCGTGCCCGACAGATCGTCCCCCAGTTGCGAGCAACCATGCGGGTGGCCGAAGCCGAACACGCCATCAATCCGTCCGGCGTGGCGCGCGTGCGCCAGGCGGCCGGCTTCCTCGGCCAGCGGAGCAACGCAGCCCACGGTCGGCAGGATCCACACTTCGTTGCGGGTCGCCGCCCGACCGTCCTTTCGGCGATAGCCGCGCCAAGTGCCGCTCATCCTGCTCGCGGGCGCATGGGGGTCTGTCCCGCCCCGGTCGGACTTTCCGGCCGGCACCCTGCGATAATCGACTTCGCCTGTCAGCGCGGTAGCCAGATTGTGCGTGTGGACATGGCTGCCCGGCGCAATCGCGCAACATGCCCGTCCGATCATCGCACCATAACGCACGACCGCCTCGCCAGCGGCGATAGCTGCCACGGCGACCTTGTGCCCGCGCCCCACCGGATCGCGCAGTCGCACCATCACCGCTCCGTCCGAAGCGTCGGCTGCTGCAGGCAGGTCGGCCAAGGCGATAGCGACGTTGTCCTGCGGGTGACAACGGAGTAGCGTGTGCGAATTGGAAACCGGTGTCATGGTTTCACTGTTGCCTTGTGTCGGGCAAAACTGCAAGCACCGGCATTGGCAAATTCCAGGGGGAGTGGCCCATTCGTGGCTGACGAACGCAAACGCGAACAGCAACCGACAATCAACGATGTCGCGCGGCTGTCGGGCGTATCCAAGAAAACCGTCAGCCGGGTCATCAACCGCTCGCCCCTGCTGAGCGCCGAAACGCGCAAGCGTGTTGAAAGCGTGATTGCACAGCTTGGCTATGTGCCCAACCCGCAGGCGCGCGGGCTGGCCATGGGGCGCAATTTTCTGATCGGCCTGCTGCATGACAATCCCAACGCCCAGATGGTGCTCAACTTCCAGGAAGGCGTGCTTGAGGCGATCCGCGAGACCGAGTTTGCGCTGGTGGTCCGCCCGGTCGACCGGCACTCGCCCGACATGCTCGACAACGTCCGCAGTTTCCTTGAGCAGCAACGCTTGTGGGGTGTGCTGATCCTTCCGCCGATATCGGAGAATCCGGCGCTGGCGCAGGTATGTCGTGATCTGGGGTGCGGCTATGTGCTGATGGGATCGGCAAAGCTCGACGAACCGGCGCATCTGGTCGAATCGAACGACCGCGAGGCGGTGGGCAAGGCCGTGGACTATCTGGTCTCGCAAGGACACCGGCGGATCGGACTGATCGTCGGGCCGAACGGCTTCCGCTCGGCGCAGGAACGACGCGAGGGCTTCCTCGAAGCCGTGGCAAGGCACAAGTTGCCGTTCGGGCCTGAACTGGTCGCACAGGGCAACTATACCTTCGACACCGGGGTCGCGGCGGCGGGTCGCCTGCTCGAGGCAGCACCTCGCCCGACCGCAATCTTCGCCAGCAACGATGAAATGGCCGCCGGCGCGCTGCATGCTGCCCGCCAGCGTGAAATGGAGGTTCCGCGCGACCTGTCGCTGATCGGCTTCGACGATACCGCGATTGCCGCGCACATCTGGCCGCCGCTCACCACGGTGCGCTGGCCGATCGTGTCAATGGCGCGGGCAGCGGCGCTCAAGCTGATCAACCCGGCGGAAGCGGGCGACCAGCCGTCGCGCTTCCTGTCAGATCTGGTACGCCGCGCATCGGTAGCCCCTCCGCTGACATAGGCAGCTGACATAGGGGCTTGCTAAGCAACCGGAGGGGCGTCTAAATGGGTCATGACACCGGTTACCAATTCGGGGCGATTAGCTTCGGGGTGATTCCGGGCGGATCCAACAACCTGACCGGCCCGCAGGTGCCCCGAGCGAGAGAGGTTCTATGAAAATTGCACTCATCACCGAGAACAGCCAGGCGGCCAAGAACGGCATCATCCATGAAGCGCTGACTTCGGTTGCCGAACCGCTGGGCCACCAGGTGTTCAATTACGGGATGTATTCGGCCGAGGACGAAGCCTCGCTCACCTATGTGATGAACGGGCTGCTCACGGGCATCCTGCTCAATTCCGGAGCGGCCGATTTCGTGGTCACGGGCTGCGGCACCGGGATGGGTTCGATGCTGGCCTGCAACGCCATGCCCGGCGTGTTCTGCGGTCTGGTAATCGATCCGACCGACGCCTTCCTGTTCAGCCAGATCAACGACGGCAACGCGATTTCCATGCCCTATGCCAAGGGCTTCGGGTGGGCGGCGGAACTGAACCTGCGCGACGTCTATGCCAAGCTGTTCGCCAGCGAGGGCGGCCAAGGCTACCCGCGCGAACGCGCCGAGATCATGCGCACCAATCGCGGCATCCTGAAAGACCTGAAGCGGGCCAGCTGCCGCGACATGCTCGACGTGCTCAAGGCGGTCGATCAAGACCTGCTGAAGGCGGCGATTGCTGGCGCGAAGTTTGGCGAGCATTTCTATGCCAACGCCAAGGATCAGGACATCGCCGCCTACCTGCGCAGCCTCTGACCCGCAGGAGCGAAACGTGGCGATATCCTTCGACCTGACCGGCAAGCGCGCCTTGGTCACCGGCGCCAATACCGGGATCGGCCAGGCCATCGCCGTCGCGCTGGCGCAGGCCGGGTCCGATGTCGCGCTCGCCGGGCGCAGCGAACCGGGCGAAACCCTGCAGTTGATCGCGGCGGCCGGTCGCAAGGGCGTGAACATCACCGCCGACCTATCGAGCATCGCACCGGTGGATCGCGTGATGACCGAGGCGGTCTCAGCGATGGGCGGCATCGACATCCTGGTAAACAATGCAGGCATCATCCGCCGCAACGACCTTGCCCAGTTTACCGAGGAGGATTGGGACGCGGTGGTCGATACCAACTTGAAGTCGCTGTTCTTTCTCAGCCAGGCCGCAGCGCGGCACATGGTGGCGCAGGGTTCGGGCAAGATCGTCAACATCGCCTCGCTGCTCAGCTTCCAGGGCGGCATCCGCGTCCCCAGCTATGCCGCTGCCAAGTCGGGCGTCGCCGGGGTGACCAGGGCGATGGCCAACGAACTGGCGCCCGCCAACGTCCAGGTCAACGCGATTGCGCCGGGCTATATCGCCACCAATAACACCGCCGCACTTCAGGGCGACGAAGTGCGCAACCGGCAAATCCTTGAACGCATTCCCACCGGGCGCTGGGGCCGGCCCGAGGATATCGCCGGCGCCGCAGTGTTCCTCGCCTCACCTGCGGCCGACTATGTAACCGGGCAGGTGCTGGCAGTCGACGGCGGCTGGCTGGCGCGCTAGGCTGGCGGGATGACGGTAACCTGCTTTGGCGAACTGCTGCTCCGGCTCACACCGCCCGGTGCGCGCCTGATGGTGCAAACGGACGCGCTGGACTTGGTGGTCGGCGGGGCGGAAGCGAATGTCGCTGCCGGGCTGTCATCACTGGGGCACACGGTCCGCTTTGCCGGGTTGGTGGCGGATAATCCGCTGGGTGATCGCGCGGTCAGCAGCTTGCGCGCGGCGGGCGTCGATACGGCCTTTCTGGCGCGGGGCAGCGGCCGAATGGGCCTCTACTTCATGGAGAATGGTGCCGGTCTGCGCCCCTCAGCCATCACTTACGACCGCGCGGGCAGTGCCTTTGCCAAGGCGGCTGCGGAAGCGATTGATTTTGCTGGCGCGCTGGCGGGTGCGCGACTGCTTCACACCGGTGGCATTACTCCCGCTCTTGGCGCCAACGGCGTGTCGCTGGCGCGGGCAGCGCAGGACGCGGCGCTGGCAGCGGGGGTTCCGATCTGTTTTGACGGCAATTACCGCGCGCAATTGTGGGATGCTTGGGACGGCGATGCCCGCGCGATCCTGACCGAGCTGGTCAAGGACGCGACGATCATGATCGGCAATCACCGCGATATTTCCCTGCTGCTCGGGCGCAATTTTTCGGGCGACGGGCCCGACCGGCGGCGCGAGGCGGCAGAGGCTGCTTTCGCCGCGTTTCCCCGGCTCGAATTGATTGCCTCAACCGCGCGCCATCTGGTCAGCGCAGACCATCACCGGATTGCCGCCCGCGTCGACAGTCGCGCCCGGGCACACCAGACCGACGAGATCGAGGTAACCGGGATTGTCGAGCGGATTGGTACCGGCGATGCTTTCGCGGCGGGCGTATTGCACGCCTGGCTCGAAGGCGGCAACGAAGCGCAGATGGCGGCGGACGGCCTTGCGCTGGCGGCGCTCAAGCACTCGCTGCAGGGCGATATGTGCCTTGCCAGCCGGGCACTGCTGGAAGGCTTCTCGGCGCAAGGCGGCGATGTCCGGCGGTGACGGGTTCAGCCGCCGCACGGCGATCGCGTCAGGCGCAGCCGGGGCATGGATCGCGCTGACCGGCACCAGCTACTGGCGCGATACCACCGATGGCGTGGCCACCCCGGACGGGTTCTACGAAAGCCGCGAAAGAACGACAGCAGCGGGCGCGGCGCGGTCGTTCGTCGGCATCCGTTATGCCACGGCAGAACGGTTTCAGCCTCCTGTACCCGTGAGAGAGGCGGTGCAGTTTCGCACCTCCTTCACAGCCTTCGGTCCCGCCTGCCCGCAACGCGGCACGGCGTACCAGCCGCAGTCCGAAGACTGCCTGTTCCTGAACGTATGGACGCCCTTGCCGCGCGCCGAAATCCCGCGCCCGGTGATGGTCTATTTCCACGGCGGGGCATACTCCAACGGCTCGGTCACCGACCCGCTCAACGATGGCGCTGCCTTGGCCGCGCGCGGCGATGTGGTGGTGGTAACGGTCAACCACCGGCTCAACGCACTCGGTTACCTCTACCTGCCAGAGCGTTTCCCCAGCAGCGGCAACAACGGCCAGCTCGATCTGATTTGCGCGCTGCAATGGGTGCGGCGTAATATCGCTTCGTTCGGCGGCGATCCGGCCAATGTCACGCTGTTCGGCCAATCGGGCGGCGGCGCGAAGATTGCCACCTTGATGGCGATGCCTGCTGCCGCCGGGCTGTTCCACAAGGCCATCACCATGAGCGGGCAGCAGGTTACGGCCAGTGGCCCGGTCAATGCGGCGCGGCGGACGCGGGCTTTCCTTGCCGAACTAGGCGACGGGTTGGACCCGGCCACCGCGCCGGTCGAACAGCTGATTGAGGCACTGCAGGCGATCGATCCGATCCTGGGCGGCGGAATCTACATGGGCCCGGTGCTCGACATGCGGCATTTGCACCGCCACCCCTTCTGGCCCGATGCACCACCACAATCGGCGCATATCCCGATGCTGCTGGGCAATACCGCGATGGAAACGCGCGCCTTCTACGCGCCCGGCAGCAGGCAATTGGCGGGCCTCAACTTCGCCAATCTGGCAGAGCGTATCGGACCGGAAGTGCGCATCGACATTCACCCCGGCTGGGTGGTGGAGCAATTCCGCGCCCGTTATCCTGACGCCGCGCCGCTGGAGCTATTCCACCGTATCGTCACCGCCGCGAGGAGCTGGCGCGGGCAGGTGGAGGAGGCGGAGGCCCGGGCGCGATCGGGATACGCGAACACCTTCGTCTATCAGCTCGATTTCGAGGCGGCGAAGCACACCGACGATATCGGCCTCGCCTTCGGCACGGTGCCCGAACCCACACCGGAACCCGCACCGGAACCCACATCGGCGCAAGCCCGGATGAGCGATACGGTGATGGACGCTTTTGTGCGGTTCGTCCGGACCGGCGAGCCGGGATGGGCACCGTACGACCTGGCCAGGCGGACTACTATGGTATTCGACACCGCCAGCGGCACTGTCGACAACCCGCGCGGCTGGGAGCGTGAGCTGTTCGCCCGCGTGCCCTATATTCAGCCAGGATCCTGAGGTGTCACCGGGTAGGCAACGATGATCGAGAGCGGCTCGGCGCCCGTCTGCCGAATGCCGACCACCGCGCCGGCATAGAGGTAGGCAGCCATGCGGGGGCGCAACGCCGCCTCGACGCCGTCCGAGATCACGACCCCGTCCCCGCCGGTCACGTAGTAGACCTCGTCGTGGTTGATCGGGTGTTCCCCGATGGCCGCGCCCACGTCCAACACGCGGCGGCGGAATTCCATGGTGCGCGGCTGCGGCACGGCATCACTGATGCGAAAGGCGGTGGACATGCCGATGGCCCCATGTGGCACAGCCTCACGCACCATGACCTCGATCTCGTCGATCACAACCATAGCCGGCGCCGCAGTGGTCAGCAGCAGTGCGGCGAGCATCATAGCGCGCTCCGCATGAGCCTGTCGCGCGGGGAGAGGTGTTCCTGCGCGCCCTCACGCTGGCCGGGATAGCGCCCGGAAAGGGGGGTCACCGTGACCATGTCCCATTCGCTCTCGACAAACGGCTGCGCAGTGGGCGCGATCTGCGGATAGCCGCCAACTTCGCTTTCGTCGTCGATGATCTCGCCGCGCCCTTCGGCGATGAAGAACATCACCCGGATTTCGTCCGCAGCCCGGTCCCACGGACGGGCACCGGCGGTGGCGAGCAGCGTCGTCTCGACATCGCTACTCGGCAGGATGTCATAGCCGGCGATACTGGCGAGCGGGGTCTCGGCTTCGATCAGTCGGGCCGCCGTTTCGCCATAATGGCCGAACATCGGCAGAGGCTCCCCGTGCAGGTCGACCGCCAGGTTGTCGCGCCCGTAGAAGGCCAGATCGCCTACGCCGCCCAACATCAGGAACGGCAAGCGGGGACTGGTGTCGTTCCCTCCGCGCAGGACGTTGCCGATGGCGGTGATTTCACCGGTGACCGGTGCGTGGCCGGCCCATTCGAGGTCCATCAGGTTGTAGTGCACGGCACGGTACTGCGGGTTGTAGATCAGGTTGTTGATCATCAGGACCTGCGCCCCGCCTTTCACCAGCGGGCTGCGCTCGACATTATGCGCCCAGATATTGCGTTCAAAGACGATGCCGGTGGCATTGTCGTGGATCAGCGAGCCCTTGGAGTGCTCGCCTTTGGGATGGCTCGAATTGGCGAGCCCTTCGGCGGCCAGGTTGTTCCGGAAAACGATGTTGTGGCTCGTCCCCGCACGCCATTCCGCCACTGTATCGCCGGTGAAGCGCGGGCCGCTCGCTGACATGTTCTCATCGATCCCCCACAGGAAGGAGTTGTTCTCAATCACCACGTTCCATGCCGCGACGGTGGAGAGGGCGTCGGCCTCCCAGCCGCTGAAGTGCGGCTGGCCGTCGGCCCCGGTCATCACCCGGATGTGTTCGATCCGCACGTCGTGCGTGCGGACGTCGATCCCGCCGCGCAGGATGGTGATGCCGGGCGACGGAGCAGTCTGCCCGGCAATGGTGACGAACGGCTGATCGATGTTCAGCGTGCTGCGATGGAGGTCGATCGCGCCCCCAACCTCGAACACGATGATGCGCGGTCCATCCTCGGCCAGCGCCGCTGCCAGGCTTCCCGGACCTTGGGCCTCGAGCGTAGTAACGCGCACGATCCGCCCGCCCTGGCCGCCCTGCGTAGGATCGTCAGGATGCGCCGCCGCCCCCATCGGTGCGACGAACAGCAGGATCGCCAACAGGCTACCAATCAATCCAGAATTGCGCATCGCGACCGCTCCCCAGCGTTTAGTTCGCAAGAATCTTGACAGACCTGATCGATCACGGCAATACCCAATGACACCGGTTACCACGGCGAGTCAGGCACAAGCGATGTCTGCCCGGGGAGCCGGAAGAAACGGCGCGCGGTAAGCGGCCAGCCGAATCGGGCAATAATGGGAGGATTGCATGAGGAATATCAATAACATGGGTCGCGTCCGTGCAGCCTTGCTGGTCAGTTCTGCACTGATTCTGCCGCAGGTTGCATTTGCGCAGGACGAGACCGAAGCCGCACCGGCCGACACGATCATTGTCACCGGTTTCCGGGCATCGCTCGACGCTGCCGTGGCTGCGAAACGCGATTCCGCCACCCAGATCGACATGATCGTGGCTGAGGATATCGGCAAGTTCCCCGATACCAACTTGGCCGAATCGCTGCAGCGCATTCCTGGCGTCGCCATCCAGCGCGATGCGGGCGAGGGCCGCGCGATCGTGGTGCGCGGTCTGGGGGCACAATATACGCGCGTGCGGGTCAATGGCATGGAAGCCATCGCCACTTCCACCGACGGCGCATCGGCCAACCGCGACCGAGGCTTCGATTTCAACGTGTTCGCATCGGAGCTGTTCAGCTCCATCGTGGTGCACAAGACCGCCGAAGCCTCGCTCGATGAAGGGTCGTTGGGCGCGGTGGTCGATCTCAATACAGGCAATCCGCTGTCTTACGACGAAGGTCTGCATTTCGCCGCATCGGCACAGGTGCGTTACAACGACCTCTCGAAGGATACAGGACCGCGCCTTGCCGGCCTGATCTCGTGGACCAACCCGGACCAGACCTTCGGCGTTTCCGCCTCCGTCGCCTACTCCAGCTACCTCACCGAAGAACTGGGCAACAACACCGTGCGCTGGACGCAGGGGGCATTCCGTTCAGCCAATGGTACGGCATGCTTCACGGGATCGACCTATGTTCCCAGCGCCGTTTGCAATCAGGCGGGCCTCGCCTTCCATCCGCGTATTCCGCGTTACGGCCTCGTCTCGCATGACCGCGACCGCCTGGGCGCGACCGGCTCGATCCAGTGGGAACCGAGTGATCGCACTTCGTTGTCGATCGACGGCCTCTATTCCAACTTCAAGGAAGTGCGCGACGAATACTGGGGCGAGATCCTGGTCCGCAGTCAGGAACGCACCATCGACGTGACCAATTTCACCGTCGATTCTGATAACAACATGATCTCCGGCACGCTCAACAACGCATACCTGCGAACCGAACGCTATTCGCGTCAGAGCGAGACGGAATTCTACCAGATTTCCGCGCGGCTTGAGCAGGAATTGACCGACACGCTCGGTGTCGTGCTGCGCGGCGGCAAGTCGAGTTCGAGCGCCGACATTCCCGTCGAGGCTACGATTGCGTTCGATGACCGGATCAACGGCTATACTTTCGATTACACCGATCAGGCGTTCCCCAAGCTGAATTTCGGTCCGACCGGGGCGACCACGCCGGGGCAGTTCGAACTGGCAGAATTCCGCGACCGGCCGTCATTCCTGAACAATGAATTCGAAACGCTTGGGCTGGATGCAAACTGGGATTTCACCGACGAACTGACAGTGACGGCTGGCGGCATCTACCGCCGTTTCAGCTTCGACACGGTCGGCTTCAGCCGCGACGCCACCTATTGCGCTGCGTTCACCTGCGCATCAGGCCAGACTGGCCTGCCAGTGACTTCGGCCATTTCAGAAGTGTTCAATCTCGGCAGCGCAGGACAGCCAACGGGCAATTCCAACTCCTGGCTGGTGCCCTTGCTCGGACCGTCTGCCGATGCGGTCGGCCTGTTCGGGCGCACGGCGGTGCTGCAGGCCGGGCAAGACCGATCGGTGATCGAAGAAACCACCGGCGGATACGGCCAGCTCAATGCCGATTTCGATCTCGGCATTCGGGTAACGGGCAATATCGGGATGCGCTATGTGCAGACCGATCAGAGCAGCAGCGGGTTCGTCGGCACCACCGAAGCGACGGTCGAACGCAGCTATCACGACTGGCTGCCATCGGCCAACCTCAACCTGTTCCTGACCGATGACCTGATCCTGCGTGGCGCGATTGCAGAAGCCATTACCCGGCCAACGCTAGGCAGTCTGACGCCGGGTGGCTCTGTGGATCAGTTCAACTATCGCATCACATCGGGCAATCCCGGCCTCGATCCCACCCGCGCAACAAATTTCGATGCGGCGCTGGAATGGTATTTCGCGCCGGGTGCCATGGCGTCGGTGGCGGTGTTCAAGAAGGATATTGCCAGCTTCCCCATCGCCGGTTCCACCCAGATTACCTGGGCGCAAAGCGGACTGCCGACTTCTCTGCTGACGCCGGGGACGCCACTTTACATCGCGATCGTTGGCGGCACCGATGTGGATCGGCAGTTGGAACTGCGCGCAAGCGTCAACGGTCCAGGTGCCAGTCTGAAAGGCGCGGAATTTTCGCTGAACCTGCCGTTCTCGACGTTTTCGGATGGGTTCTTTGGCCGGTTCGGCGTTCTGGGCAATGTGACGATTGTGGACAGCAATGTAGATTTCACGCTGACCACCGCAGCAACCTCACTTTCCAGCAATGGTGGAAACCCGGTTGCCGGGCCCTCGACCGTGTTCAGCCGTCCGCTGTTCGATCTGGTGAAAACCGGGGCCAATGCCACCTGAGGACGACCGCTTCTCGGCCCGCGCCTCTATCGCATACCGGGATGGCTACAACGATACGGTCAGCGGCAATCTCAACGTGTTCGAAGGCTACAAGAGCATGATGAATGTCGATGCCTCAATCCGTTACCAACTGACCGACGAGGTCGAACTGACGCTGGAAGGCACCAACCTGACCGACGAATACCGCGAACGCTTCGTTGATGAGACGGCGCAGCGTAGCTATGAGAACAACCGCTTTGGCCGGGTCATCATGGCCGGCGTGCGGGTGGCAATGTAACGCAGCCCGCGGGTGGTATCGCGGTCAGAATGGAGGCCCGGCGTGAGAGGTGATCGGCGATCAATTCTTGCGGCGGGCCCTGTTCTGTTAACAGGATGGGCCTTGTCGGCGTTCGGCGCGACCCGTGCCAGCGCGCAAACGCCACCACCCTCGGCGGGCAGCAGCCTGCCCCCAGGCCTGCCGCAGCCGCACGAAACCATCGACCTGTGGCCGCTCGGCGCACCCGGGATGCCGGCCACGCCGCCGGTCGAGGTGACCACCGAAAGGTCGAGTGACCCCCTCGTGACCGACCGCGCCGTGCTGGGCATAAGCGCCCCGCGCATGGTCGTATTCCGGCCCGACCGGCCCAACGGCGCGGCGGTGCTGCTGATGCCGGGCGGTGGCTATCGCCACGTGGTGGTCGACAAGGAAGGCTATGAAATGGGCCGCTGGCTGGCGGCGCGCGGGTTTACCGCCTTCGTGCTGTTCTATCGCCTGCCGGGCGATGGCTGGGCTGCCGGCCCTGATGTATGCTTCGGCGATGCCCAGCGCGCCATGCGGCTGATCCGCCAGCGCTCTGGCGATTTCGGGATCGAGCCCGAACGCGTGGCGGCAATGGGGTTTTCGGCAGGCGGCCACTTGTGCGCCGATCTCGCCACGCGCTTTGCCGCCGCAACCTATGCGCCGGTCGACCCAGCCGATGCGCTGTCGGCACGACCGCTGTGCGCGGCACCCATTTATCCGGTGGTGTCGATGGCGCCGGAACTCGCCCATCCCGGCTCGCGCAGCCTGCTGCTGGGGGCAGCTCCCACCGCCGCGCTTGAGGCAGCGCATTCGCCCGATCGCAACGTGCCGGACGATGCCCCGCCGTTCTTCCTGCTCCACGCGGAGGACGATGACGTGGTCCCGGTCGGCAACACTCTTGCACTGCGGGCCGCACTGAAGGCGCGCGGGATCGCGGTCGAAACGCACCTGTTCGAACACGGTGGGCACGGCTTCGGCCTGCGCAAGGCGATCGGCAAGCCGGTCGAGGTCTGGCCCGAGCTTTGGCGGGCGTGGGCGCAAACAACGGGGCTCGGCTGATGCTGACCGACCGGCGCGACCTGCTGCGCGGTGCCGCGGCAACAGGGTTGGGAATTGCGGCACCAGCCTGGGCCCCGCTCGCGCAGGCGCAGACGACAACGAGCCCGGACGAACGGCGCTGGGGGCGCGGGTTCGACAACCAGCGCAAGGCCGATCGCGGCGACGGGACATTTCTCAATCCGGTGCTGTCGGGCGACCATCCCGATCCCAGCGTGCTCCGGTTAGGCCGCGACTATTATGCCACTTTTTCCACCTTCGACGCCTATCCGGGGCTGACGATCTGGCACTCGCGGGATCTGGTCAACTGGCAGCCGCGCCGGGCAGTGCTCGAGCGGAACATCGGATCGGTGTGGGCACCCAGTCTGCATTACGATTCTGGCCGCTTCCTGATCTACATCCCGGTCAAGGCCGACGCGGACAACGACACCTTCGTGATCCACGCCAGCGACATCGATGGCCCGTGGAGCGATCCGGTGCCGCTGGGCCTGCCGCGGCACATCGACCCGTGCCTGGCGGTGGGCGAGGATGGCAGCCGGTGGCTGTTCCTCTCAGGCGGCGACCGGGTGCGGTTGGCCCCCGATGGGCTGTCGCTCGCGGGGGAAGTCGAGCATGTCTATGATCCCTGGCGTTATCCGGCGGATTGGGTGGTGGAAGGGTTTTCGCCCGAAGGCCCCAAGATCCACCGGATCGGCGAGTGGTTCTACATGATCACCGCCGTGGGCGGCACGGCGGGGCCGCCCACCGGGCATATGGTCATCGCTGCCCGCTCGCGCTCGATCCACGGACCGTGGGAAGACCATCCGGGCAATCCGCTGGTGCGGACAACCAGTGTGGCCGAGCAATGGTGGTCACGCGGCCATGCCTCGTTGATCGACGCGCCCGACGGGAACTGGTGGTCACTCTACCACGGGTTCGAAAGCGGCTTCTGGACACTGGGTCGGCAATGCCTGCTCGATCCTGTGCAGTTCACGGCAGACGGCTGGTTTGCAATGACCGGCGGCGACCTGTCGCAGCCAATGGCCATTCCGGGTGGCGGGGAAGCCATGCCCCACGGGATGGCACTGAGCGACGACTTCAGCGGCCCGCTCGTGCTGGGCAGCAAGTGGAACTTCTTCCGCCCAACGGCGGACGAACGCGCGCGCATCCGGTCAGGCGACGGCGTACTGCACCTCGCCGGGCGCGGTGAGGCGCCGTCGAGCGGGTCGCCGTTGCTGCTGATTGCGGGCGATACCAGCTATCAGTTCGAATGCGACATAACCTGCGCGCCCGGTGGACGGGCTGGCCTGGTCCTGTTCTATGATGAGCGGCTCTATTGCGGCCTCGGATTTGATGAGGCGCGTTTCGTGACGCACCAGTACGGCATAGAACGCGCCCGCCCGGCCAACCCGCATGGCCGCACCATGCGCATGCGGGTGACCAACCAGGCGCACATCGTCACCTACGATACCAGCGGCGATGGCGGCCAGACGTGGCACCGCTTCGATCGCGGGATGGAGGTTTCAGGC
Organism: Alteraurantiacibacter sp.; assembly: GCA_039927835.1. Classification (GTDB taxonomy): domain Bacteria; phylum Pseudomonadota; class Alphaproteobacteria; order Sphingomonadales; family Sphingomonadaceae; genus Alteraurantiacibacter. The sequence goes on along the minus strand of JBDSUF010000035.1, from coordinate 121,200 downwards.
TATCACCACAATGTGCGTGGCGGTTTCCTGATGCTGCGGCCCGGCCTTTATGCCGCCGGACCCGGCGAGGCGCAGTTCCGCAATTTCACCTTCACCGCGCTGGAAGATTGAGCGCGCGGATCATCCGAACAGCTTCATCGTCGCGGGAGGAGCTAGCGACTGACCCATCTTGCGGCCCAGAGCAAAGCGCACGGCGGCCAGCAATGTCGCCTGATCGGTTGGCTTGGTGAGCACGCCGACGGTGCCGGCAACCCCATCGCCGATCTGTGAGGGGTTGGCGGTAATGAAGATCACCGGCACGCCGACGGTGGACAGTTTCAGGCCGATTTCAGGCCCAGTCAGGCCGTCGCGCAAGTTGAGATCAACCAGCGCGAGTTCGAGCTCGGTATCGAAATACTGCTCGGCCGTCTTGAGGTCCGGGGCGATCCCGACACAGTGATAGCCGTGGTCCTCCAGCGTGTCCTGCATGTCGCAGGCGATCAGGATTTCATCTTCGACAATCAGAATATTTGGCAGAATATTTGGCATGAGTTTTGTAACCCCTTCACCGCACAACACCCGAAGCCGCGATGCCGTTCCTGACATTTTCGCGAGGGGATGAATGTCGATCACCGAATGACCATCGTTTATTCGAACCAGACAATGTCCACGCGGCGGTCGTGGCGACCGAACGTCACGGTCGGTGCCGAGACGCCGTCCTGCGGGGCGAAGACAAGGGTGTCGGTGGCCAAGGCTGCCCACGCCTCGGGCGTGATTTCACTGCCGTCTTCGTGCCGCCACATGCGGTCGTGCGGGGGATCGTTGAACAGGTGCAGATGTTCGCGGCGCAGGTGCGAGAGTGCGGCGACGTGGTCTTCCAGCGCCACATCGCGCCCAATCCAGTCGACCCAGCCGATGGCGTTGTCCTGGCAATAGGCGTTGTTGTTACCCTGCTGGGAGCGCCCAAACTCGTCGCCGGCGGTGAGCATGATTGTGCCGGTGGAAACGAACAGCGTCGACAGCAAGGCGCGGCGCGACACGTCGCGCTCGGCAAGGATCGCGGGATCGTCGGTCTGGCCTTCGACACCGCAGTTCCACGAATGGTTGTCGCCGTGCCCGTCGCGGTTATTCTCGCCGTTGGCCTCGTTGTGGCGCTGCGCATAGGCAACCGTATCGGCCAGCGTGAAGCCATCGTGCGCGGCGATGAAATTGACCGTGCGGACGTTGTCGCCAAACAGGTCAGCCGATCCAGTGACCCGCTGGGCGAGCGCGGCGCCGGTCGCGTCGCCCTTCCAGAACTTGCGCACATCGTCGCGATAGCGGTCGTTCCATTCCAGCCAGTTGGCGGGGAACTGGCCGAGTTGATAGCCGCCGGGGCCGATGTCCCACGGCTCGGCAATCAGCACCCGGTCGTGTAGCCATTCGTCGGCGGCTATGGCGGTGAAAATGGGCGCTGCGGGATCGAACGCGGGCGAGCGGGCCATGATCGGCGCCAGATCGAAGCGGAACCCGTCGATACCGCAGCGGGCAACGAAATGGCGCATGGTGTCGAGCGCCAGTTCCTGGATCCAATCCTGCCCGAAATCGACCGTGTTGCCGCAGCCTGAATCGTTGAGCAGCACACTTTCGCTGCGGTCATTGGCCTCGCTGCGGGCATAGGCGGTATCGTCGAGCCCGCGCAGACACACCACGCTGCCGCCCGCATCACCCTCGCCGGTATGGTTGAGCACCAGGTCGAGAAGCACACCGATGCCCGCCACGTGCAGCGCCTCCACCGTCTTGCGCAGTTCCTTGACCCCGCCGGGGCACAGGCCGGGATCGAGCGCCATCATCGCCACCGGGTTATAACCCCATGCGTTGCTGAGGCCGAGCGGGCCAAGGTGCGGCTCATCCATCCACGCCACCACCGGCATCAGTTCGATGGCGGAGACGCCGATCTTGTGCAGGTGGGCGATGACTGCCGGGTGCGCCAGAGCAGCGACGGTGCCGCGCAGATCCTCGGGCACATCAGGGTGCAGCATGGTGAAGGCGCGGACGTTGACCTCGTAGATCAGCCCGCCAAGCTGGAACAGCGGCGGCTGCTTGGGGAAAGCCTCATATTCGCGCATGACCACGGCGCGCGGCACCAGATGGGCGGTGTCGGCGCCATAATCCCTCAACGCCCCATCAGCCTTAAAGCGCCGGTCGAGTTGGGTGGCGTGCGGATCGACCAGCAGCTTGGCCTCGTCGAACCACAGCGCTTGGTCAGGGTCCCACTCACCCGCCGCGCGATAGCCATAGCAGTGGCCGGTGAGGTCCTGCGGCAGTTCGATCACCCAGTGCGCGTCATCTTCGTCGCGCGTCATCGCGTGGCGCGTTTCCCGGTCGCCGTCGAACAGGCACAGCCAGACGGCCGCGGCGCGCGGGGAGCGGACGCGGAAGCGGGTAGCGCCATCGCTGACGATGGCGCCCATCTCTGAACTCATGTGATCACATCCGGGACCGTGCGACCGGTCAGCGCGGCGATCCCGGCCAATTCCTCGGCAGCGGAAGCAAGATCGGCCAGCATCGCGGTGGTATCTCCGTCAAGCTTGCCCTCCGCCGGTTCGTACCGTTCAAGGTACAGGCGGATGGTCGCGCCTTGGGTGCCGGTGCCCGACAGGCGCACGACCAGCCGCGATCCGCCGACGAACGATACGCGCAGGCCCTGATTCTCGCTGGTCGAGCCATCGACCGGATCGTGATAGGCAAAATCGTCCGCCGTGCTCACCACCAGCGGGCCGATTGCCTGACCCGGCAGCGTGGCGAGTTGGCGGCGCAGCCGCGCCATCACCGCCTCTGCCGCCGCCGTATCGACGCCTTCGTAATCGTGCCGGGCATAGTAATTGCGCCCGAACCGCGCCCAGTGCTCGCGGGCGATCCCGCCAACGCTCTTGCCGGTGGCGGCAAGGATATTGAGCCACAGCAGCACGGCCCACAGTCCGTCCTTCTCGCGAACATGATCGCTGCCCGTCCCGGCGCTTTCCTCGCCGCAGATCGTCGCCATGCCGGCATCGAGCAGGTTGCCGAAGAACTTCCACCCGGTGGGCGTCTCGTAAGCCGGAATGCCCAGAGCCTCGGCCACCCGGTCCGCCGCCGCGCTGGTCGGCATCGAGCGGGCAATCCCTTTGAGGCCCCCGGCATAGGCGGGCGCGAAATGCGCATTGGCCGCCAGCATGGCGAGGCTGTCCGACGGGGTGATGAAGATGCCCTTGCCGATGATCAGGTTGCGGTCGCCATCGCCATCGCTCGCCGCGCCGATCGCGGGGGCCATCTCGCGGTCCATCATCAGGTCATGGAGCACCTTGGCATGAACCAGGTTCGGGTCTGGGTGATGGCCGCCAAAATCCTCCAGCGGCACGCCGTTGCGCACCGTGCCGGGGGCGAACCCAAGCCGTCCCTCGAGGATTTCGTGGGCGTAGGGCCCGGTCACCGCGTGCATCGCGTCGAAGGCCATCGACAGCCCGTCTGACACCGCGCGGCGGATCTGCTCGAAGTCGAACAACTGCTCCATCAGCGCGGCGTAATCGGCCACTGGGTCGATCACCGAGACCTCCATGTCGCCCACCATGAGCGAACCGATGGTGTCGAGATCGATGTCCTCGGCGTCCACGTCCAGCCACCGGTCGATCGTCAGCGTGCGGGCATAGATCGCCTCGGTCACACCCTCAGTCGCGGGGCCGCCGTTGGCGACGTTGTACTTGATGCCGAAATCCTCGTCCGGCCCGCCGGGGTTGTGGCTGGCGGAAAGGATCAGCCCGCCACTCGCGCCGTACTTGCGGATCACGTGGCTTGCGGCAGGCGTGGAGAGGATACCCCCTTGCCCCACCAGCACGCGGGCATAGCCGTTGGCGGCGGCCATGCGGATCGTCTTCTGGATCACCGCGCGGTTGTGATAGCGCCCGTCCCCGCCGATCACCAAGGTGGAGCCGGGCGCCCGCTCGGCGACATCGAACACGCTCTGGATGAAGTTCTCGGCATAGTTCGGCGCTGCGAATTCGCGCACCTTCTTGCGCAGGCCCGATGTGCCCGGCTTCTGCCCGGCGAACGGCGTGCTGGCATGGCTGCGGATCACGGGCGGTCTCCTGTCAGGCTGCGATAGAGGGCGGCATAGGCGCGGGCGCTGGCTCCCCACGAGAAATCGGCTGCCATGCCGTTCTCCTGCAAGCGGCGCCACTCGCCAGGCTGGCTATGCAGCGCAAGAGTGCGGTCGATCGCGGCGCTGAGTGACTGGACGTTGACCCCGTCGAATTGCACCCCGGTGGCGACCCCCGCAGCCAAAGCAGCGGGGTTGGCGTCGATCACCGTATCTGCAAGGCCTCCTGTTCGGGCGACCACCGGCACGCAGCCGTATGCCAGGCCGTAGAGCTGGGTCAGCCCGCACGGCTCGAACCGGCTGGGAATGAGGATCGCATCGGCCCCGCCCTGCAGCAGGTGCGACAGGCGCTCGTCATAGCCAATGCGCAGGGCAATACGGCCCGGATGGCGCGCCGCCCCCGCCGCCAGGGCCGCCTCGATCAGCGGATCGCCCGAGCCGAGTAGCGCCAGCCGCGCGCCATTGCCCGCCAAATGATCGAGCGCGAGAGCCAGTACATCCATGCCCTTCTGTTCGGTCAGGCGGCTGATCACGGTGAACAGCGGGCCAGAGTCGCTGTCGAGGCCGTCGCTATCGAGGCCGAACTCGGCTTCCACCGCGCGTTTGTTGGCCGCACGGGCAGTGAGGGACGAATGGTCATATTGCGCTTCAAGCGCTGCATCGGCCGCCGGGTTCCACGTTGCCGTGTCGATGCCGTTGAGAATGCCGTGCAAGTCGGCTGACCGCGCCGCCACCAGTCCTTCGAGCCCCATGCCGAACGCGGGCTGGCGGATTTCGGCTGCATAAGTCGGGCTGACCGTGGTGATCGCGGTCGCCGCCTGCATCCCTGCCTTGAGGAAGCCGACGCCGCCGTAGCTTTCTACGCCATCGACCGTGTTGGCTGCTGCGGGCAGGCCCAGCCCGGCGAACACCTCTGCCGGATAGCGGCCCTGGAAGGCCATGTTGTGGATCGTCAGCACCGATGGCACCGGGCTTCCGGCATAACGCAGATAGGCCGGGACCATGCCCGCCTGCCAGTCGTGCGCGTGGACCAGATCGAACCGTAGCTTCTTGACCATGCCGCCCGCGAGGTCCGCCGCCGCGCGGCTGAGTGCAGCAAAGCGGCGCCAGTTATCGGGCCAATCCACGCCCATGGCATCGCTGTAGAGCCCGCCGCTGCGGGTAAACAGCGCGGGTGCGTCGAGCACCAGCAGCAGATGTCCGTCCACATCGCCCGCCAGCAGCCGCGCGGGCGTGCCCAGCAGGTCGTCCCACTTGGCCACGGCGCGTTTACCCTTGGGCAGCGCGGCCAGCACTTGGCTGTAGCCCGGCAGCAGCGTGGTCACGCGCACACCCTCGCCCGCCAGCGCACCCGGCAGCGCGCCGACCACATCGGCCAGCCCGCCGGTCTTGACCAGCGGCACGGCTTCGGATGCGACAGACAGGACTTCCAGCGGCATCGCAGGTCTACCCAAGCCGTTCGATCATCGCCTTGGTGATCAGGCACACGCCCTTCTCGCTGCGGCGGAAGCGGCTGGCATCGAGTTCGGGGTCTTCGCCCACCACCAGCCCTTCGGGGATGCGCACGCCAGAATCGAGGATCACATTGGTCAGCCGGGCACCGCGCCCGATATTGCAATAGGGCAGGATCACCCCGCGCTCGACACTGGAGAAACTGCCCATCTTCACGCCGGTAAACAGCAGGCTGCTCTTCGCCAAGGCGCCTGAGACGATGCAATCCTGGCTGATCAGCGAGGATATGGCATGGCCGCGCCGCCCATCCTCGTCGTGGACGAACTTGGCCGGGGCGGCGACGATCTGGTCGGTCCAGATCGGCCATTCGCGGTCGTAGAGGTTCAGCTTGGGGACCACGTCGGTCAGGTCGAGGTTGGCCTCGAAATAGGCGTCGAGCGTGCCGACATCGCGCCAGTATTCCTCGATCTCCTCGGCAGCGCGCACGCAGCTTTGCGTAAAGCGGTGCGCCTGCGCCTTGCCGTGCTTGACGATGTACGGGATGATGTCGCCACCGAAATCGCGGCTGCTCGCGGGGTCGGCCGCGTCGCGCCGCAACTGGTCGAACAGGAACGCGGTGTCGAACACATAGATGCCCATGCTCGCCAGCGCCATATGCGGCTGGCCGGGAATGCCGGGCGGGTCCTTGGGCTTTTCCACAAAGGCGGTGATGCCATCGCTCTCGTCGACGTGCATTACGCCGAAGCCGCTTGCCTCAGCCCGCGGCACCACCAGGCAGCCGACGGTCACGTCCGCCCCGCTGGATACGTGCTGTTGCAGCATCAGCTCGTAATCCATCTTGTACACGTGATCGCCCGCCAGGATGACCATGTACTTGGGCGCGTGCGAGGCGATGATGTCGATGTTCTGGTACACCGCGTCCGCCGTGCCCAGGTACCACTGGCTTTCCGATACGCGCTGGCTGGCGGGCAGGATATCGAAGCTCTCGTTGCGCTCGGGCCGCATGAAATTCCACGCGCGCTGCATGTGGCGGATCAGGCTGTGCGCCTTGTATTGTGTGGCCACGCCGATGCGGCGGATGCCCGAATTGATCGCGTTGGACAGCGCGAAATCGATGATCCGCGAGACACCGCCGAAATAGACCGCCGGTTTGGAGCGGTTGTCGGTCAGTTCCACCAGCCGACTGCCGCGCCCTCCGGCCAGCACATAGGCCATGGCATCGCGCGCCAGTGGCTGCGAATAGGTAGCCCTCAACGTCATTTCCCCGTCATCCTTCCCCACCGGTATATTCCAGCATGATCGTGGCCAGCGGCGGCAGTACCACATGCGCGCCGCCGTGCTGCGCCTGGACCCGCCCCATGTTGCCTTGCCCGCTGCCACCGTAGGCTTGCGCATCGGAGTTGAGCACTTCGCACCATTCGCCATCGTGCGGCAGGCGCAGCCAATAGTCGTGATGGACCGTCGGCGTCATGTTCGTGATCACCGCAACCGGCCGCTCTCCCGGAGCCTTGCGGAGCCAGGCGAAGACCGAATTTGCCGCATCGTCCACCACCAGCCATTCGAACCCCTCGCCCTCGCAATCGCGCGCGTGCAGCGCCGGCTTCTCACGATAGAGGCGGTTGAGATCGCGCACCAGTGCCTGGACACCGGCATGGGCGGGCGCCAGCGTCACGTCCCAGTCGAGCGCGCGGTCCTCGGACCATTCGCGCCGCTGGGCGAATTCTTGCCCCATGAACAGCAGCTTCTTGCCCGGATAGCCCCACATGAAGCCATAATAGGCGCGTAAGGACGCGAACTGCTGCCAGTCGTCCCCGCTCATCTTGGCGAGCAGGCTGCCCTTGCCGTGGACGACTTCGTCATGGCTCAGCGGCAGCACGAAATTCTCGGAGAAGGCATAGACCAGTCCGAAGGTGATATCGTCATGGTGGAACTGCCGGTGCACCGGATCGCGCGCCATGTACTTCAGGGTGTCGGCCATGAAGCCCATGTTCCACTTGAAGCCGAAGCCCAGGTTGCTGCGCGGGCCATCGTCGAACGCAGGCGTGGTGACGCCGGGCCACGAGGTCGATTCCTCGGCCATCGTCAGGAAGCCCGCGTGGCTGCCATAGACCGCACGGTTCATCGCCCGCAGGAATTCCGCCGCCTCCCAGTTCTCGCGCCCGCCCTCGGCATTGGGCAGCCACTCGCCTGCCTCGCGCGAGTAATCGCGGTAGAGCATCGAGGCGACCGCATCCACACGCAGGCCGTCGACGTGATAGTGCTCGGCCCAGAACAACGCGTTGTTGATCAGGAAACTGGCCACCTCGCGGCGCCCGAAGTTGTAGATCGCGGTGTTCCAATCCGGATGGAAGCCAAGGCGCGGGTCGTCGTGTTCGTACAGCGCGGTGCCGTCGAAGCGGGCGAGGCCGTGCTCGTCCACCGGGAAGTGCGCGGGCACCCAGTCGATCAACACCGAAATGCCCGCCCGGTGTGCGCCGTCGACGAAGCGGGCGAACCCGTCAGGCCCGCCAAAGCGCGACGACGGGGCATAGAGCCCGGTCGTCTGGTAACCCCAGCTGGGATCATAGGGGTGCTCGGACACCGGCATGAATTCGATATGCGTGAAGCCCATCTGCGCCGCATAGGGGATCAACCGGGCGGCCATCTCGTCCCAAGTCAGGAACCAGCCGTTGTCATCGCGCTGCCACGATCCGGGGTGGACCTCATAAATGGAGATCGGCTGGCGGCGCGGATCGACGCTGACCCAGTGCGCGCGATGGTCCGTGTCACCCCAGTCTGGCTTGGCAGGGCGCGCAGTGAGCGAGGCGGTGGCGGGCCGAAGTTCGCTGGCGAAAGCGAAGGGATCGGCCTTGAGGGGCTGTACGGTGCCATCAGCGCCGACGATGCGGTACTTGTAGGCCACCCCCGCGCCCAGATCGGGCAGGAATATCTCCCACACGCCGATATCGCGCCTGTGGCGCATGACGTGGCTCGCCGCGTTCCAGCCGTTGAAGGCGCCCACCAGGCTGACTGTCCGCGCATTTGGCGCCCACACGGCGAAGTGGCACCCGGCGACGCCCTCATGCTCGATCAGGTGCGCGCCGAACTTGTCGAACAGGCGATAATGCGTGCCTTGCGCAAACAGCAGGTCGTCGAGCGGCCCAAGCACCGGGCCGAAGCTGTAGGGATCGGTCACCCACCATTCGTGGCCGTCGGCGCGGCAGCGGTATTTGACCGGCTTCGGCTTGCCGCGCACCTTGCCTTCGAACAGCCCGCGATCGTCGGTGCGCGCCAGCTTGCCCAGATTGGCACCGGCCAGCGAGTAGGCGCTCGCCTCTAGAGCACCCGGCAAGATCGCCCGGGCAAAGGTGCCTTCCGGTCCTTCGTGCAAGCCAAGCAGCGAAAACGGATCGCCATGTGTTCCGGACAAAAGCGCATCAAGGACCGCAGTGTCAGGCGTCACAAAACTCCCCAGATGTCGCGCGCATATTCGCCGATCGTGCGGTCGGACGAGAACCAGCCAACATTGGCAATGTTCCTGATGGCCGACGCGCGCCACCCTGCCTGATCCTGCCACCGGCGGTCAACCTCGCGCTGGGCGGCGGCATAGCCATCGAAATCAGCCGCGACCATGAACCAGTCGCTGTCGTACAGCCCGCCCATCAGTCCGGCATAGCGCTGCGGATCGTCGGGCGAGAACACACCCGAGGCAATCGCCTCGATCGCCTGCTTCAACTCGCGGCTGCCTTCGATGACGGCGCGCGGGTTGTAGCCCTCGGCGCGCTTGGCGGCGACCTCATCCGCGGTCAGGCCGAAGATGATGATGTTCTCATCGCCGACATGGTCCTTGATCTCGATATTGGCGCCATCGAGCGTGCCGATGGTCAGCGCCCCATTGAGAGCAAACTTCATGTTGCCGGTGCCCGATGCCTCCAGCCCGGCAGTCGAAATCTGCTCGGACAGGTCCGCCGCCGGAATGATCCGCTCGGCCAGGCTGACGTTGTAATTGGGCACGAACACCACCTTGAGCAGCCCGCCGACCGAGGGATCGGAGTTGACCCGCCGGGCGATGTCGTTGGCCAATTTGATGATCAGCTTGGCGTTGTGATAGCTACTCGCCGCCTTGCCGCCGAAGATCTTCACGCGCGGCACCCAGTCACGCTCCGGGTGGCTGCGGATCTGGTCGTACAGCGCCACCGTCTCGATCAGGTTGAGCAGCTGCCGCTTGTATTCATGGATGCGCTTGATCTGCACGTCGAACAGCGCATCGGGGTTAAGGCGAATGCCGGTCAGCTCCTTCAGGTGGCTGGCGAGCGCCACCTTGTTGGCGCGCTTCACCTCGGCGATCCGTTCGCCCAGCATGGCGTCGTCGGCCAGCGGGTTGAGCTCGGACAGCTTCTCGGCATCGTCGAGGAAGGCATCGCCGATGGCGTCCTTCAGCGTCGCCACCAAACCCGGATTGCACTGCTGCAGCCAGCGGCGCGGGGTGACGCCGTTGGTCTTGTTGTTGATCCGGTCCGGATAGAGCTTGTGCAGGTCGGCAAACACCGTCTGCTTCATCAGTTCGGTGTGCAGCGCGGCCACGCCGTTGACGCTGTGCGAGCCGGTGAAGGCCAGGTTGGCCATGCGCACGCGGCGCTCACCCGCCTCGTCGATCAGGCTGATGGCCGAAACGGATGCGTTATCCAGCCCGGCCTTGTGCGCCTCTCGCAACACGCGGCTGTTGATCGCATAGACGATTTGCATGTGGCGCGGCAGCAGCCGCTCGAACAGCGGCAGCGGCCAGCTCTCCAGCGCCTCGGGCAGCAGAGTATGGTTGGTATAGCCGAGCGTGCGGCGGGTTACGTCAAGCGCTTCGTCGAACTCCAGCCCGTGGACATCGACCAGCAGCCGCATCAACTCGGCCACGGCCACGGCCGGATGCGTATCGTTCATCTGGATTGCCGCATGATCGGGCAAGGTCCGCACGTCGCCTTCGTACTGCACATGGCGGCGGACGATGTCCTGGATCGACGCGGAAGTGAAGAAGTACTCCTGCCGCAGCCGCAGCTCCTGCCCGGCTGGGCTGGAATCGGCCGGATAGAGCACGCGCACCAGCGTGTCGGCGCGCACTTCCTCGGCCAGCGCGGTCTGGTAATCGCCGGCGTTGAAGGCATCGAGGCGGATCGGATCGAGCGCCACGGCGGTCCACAATCGCAGCGTGTTGACGCGCTTGCCGCGCCAGCCGACCACCGGGGTATCGACCGCAGTCGCCTCGACCCGCTCGGCCGGTTGCCATTCCACGTTGTCGCCATTGGGCCGCACCTCGCCGCCGAAGCCGATCAGGTACGAGCTTTCGCGCCGCTCGAACTCCCACGGGTTGCCGTGCGCCAGCCAGGTTTCGGGCAGTTCGCGCTGCCAGCCGTCGTCGATCGCCTGGCGGAACATGCCGTTCACATAGCGGATGCCATAGCCGTAAGCGGGGATATCGAGGCTGGCCAAGCTCTCCATGAAACACGCCGCGAGCCGCCCGAGGCCGCCGTTGCCGAGCGCCGCATCGGGCTCCAGCTTCTCCAGTTCGAGCAGGTCGAACCCGTGGCTGCGCAGCGCCACTTCCATCTCGCGCGTCATGCCCATGTTCGACAGCGCATCGCGCAGCAGCCGGCCGATGAGGAATTCGAGGCTGAGGTAATAGACCCGCTTGCCGCGCTGGTCATAAGTGCGCCGCGTGCTTTCCATCCACCGGTCGATCACCGCATCGCGCAGCGCCAGCACCGTGGCCGTGAACCAGTCATGCGGCTTGGCGGCGCGTTCGTCCTTGCCGACGCGGTGGCGCAGGATATCGACGATCAGGTCATCGATCTGGCTGGTTTTGGGATCAAGCTGGGCTGGCACGAGGCAGTCACTCCAATAAGCCCGGCTGGGAACCGGGGATCTGTTCAGGCCATTCTCCCGCGCAGAGCCTAAGCTGATGAAACCACTTGCTGCAATGCACAATATCGCGGCAGAAGCGTTTTGTTGCGATTGGACGGCCACGACCAATCGCATCCGATCATGGGAGGCTCGCATCGATCAGTTGCACAGGCTCGCCGAAGCGGCCGGCGTGGTGCGCCAATGGCGCGACGTCGACGGGCACGAAACGCTGGTCGAAGACACGCGGCTGGCAGCCGTGCTGGCGGCCTTGGGCTATGCCTGCGACAGCGCGGCCCAGATCGCTGGCAGCCTTGACCAGATCGCCCGGGAACACGCTTCCCCACCGCGCATGGTGGTGACCGAAACGGGCTTGCCGACGCCGGTGCCGCTGGCCGACGGAGCGGTCGAATTGACCGGCGAGGACGGCGCAACCAGCGTCCTCCACGTGACCGGAGGATTGCTGCCTCCGCTCGACATGCCGGGTTATTTCGAGCTTTACGCGACGGTTCCAAATGGTGGCCAGCCGGTAACCTTCACCCTTGCCGTCGCCCCCTCGGCCTGCCCCACACCGGCAGACCTTGGCAGCTCGCGGATGTGGGGGCCATCGGTGCAGATACCATCACTGCGAGGCGCGCAGGCGGGGGCCTATGGCACATTCGCCGAGCTTGACGACGCGGTGCAGGCCTTTGCCGCGCGCGGCGCCGATGCGGCGGCGATCAGCCCGGTCCACGCGATCTTTCCCGGCACGGGGTCCGATTTCAGCCCCTACTCGCCCTCGAGCCGATTGTTCCTCAACGGCGCGCTGGGCGATCCGGTGCTGGCGGGCCTGCCTCCCCTGCCGCATCACCCCGGCGGTGGGCTGATCGAATGGGGCGAAGTTCTGCCGCACCGCATGGCTGATCTGCGGGCGCTGTTCGCTGGGCTCGATCCTGCGCAACATGCCGCCATCGCCCAGGACTGCGCCGCGCGGGGAGAGCCCCTGTCGCACCATGCGTTGTTCGATACGCTCGACACGCATTTCCGTCCGCAGGGGCTCGACGGATGGGACCAGTGGCCCGCCGCATTCCACCACCCGCACGGTGCCGCTGCGCTCTCATTCGCCCGCGAGAACGAGGACGAGGTGGCGTTCCACCGTTTCGTCCAATGGCTCGCCCGCACCAGCCTGGACAAGGTGCAAGCCAATGCCCGTGCGGCCGGGATGGCGGTGGGCCTGATCGCCGATCTCGCCGTCGGTGTGCGCCCCGGCGGCAGCGATGCGTGGGCCATGCGCGAGGCCATGCTGCACGGCCTCACCATCGGCGCCCCGCCCGATCCGCTGGGTCCGCACGGGCAGAACTGGGGCCTCACCGGCTATTCCCCGCGCGGGTTGAAGGCGCACGCCTATGCCCCGTGGATCGCTTTGCTGCGGTCGGCGCTGGCGCATGCGGGCGGCATCCGCATCGACCACGCCTTTGGTCTCGCCCGGCTGTGGGTCGTGCCGCACGGCGGGACGGCGGCCGATGGTGCATACCTGACCTATCCGTTCGACGACCTGCTGCGGCTGACCGTGCTGGAGGCGCACCGCGCCGGGGCGGTGGTGATTGCCGAGGATCTGGGCACCGCGCCCTATGGCTTTGTCGAGGCGATCACCCGCAGCCGAATGCTGGGCATGCGCGTGCTGTGGTTCGAGCGGGCGGCGGACGATGGCTTTATCGGCGCGCACGATTATCCGCAGCTGTCGGTCGCCATGTCGGGCACCCACGATGTGCAGACGGTGGCGGGCTGGTGGCGCGGGCGCGATCTCGATTGGGCCGAGGCGCTCGGTCGTCTGCCGGAAGGGGTCACGCGCGCGGAGGCAGAGAGCGTGCGCGACTGGGACCGCGGCCTGTTATGGGCCACGCTGACCGGCGGGAGCGACCGCCCCGCACCGGACGAACCCGATCCGGTGGTCGACGCTGTCATCGACCATGTCGCCAAAGCGCTTTGCGAACTCGCGATCGTGCCGCTGGAAGACCTGCTGGGACTGGATGAGCAACCCAACCTGCCCGGCACCACTGTGGAACATCCCAACTGGCGTCGGCGAATGGCCGGGCCGACTGGTGATCTGCTGACCGAGCCTGCCGTGGCTAGGCGGGTCGACCTGCTGCGCCGACGATAGTGGCAGGGTTCACGGAAGGTCACACTCATCCGCCACGAATCTTTGGCAAACGTGTTATGAATCAAATCCTTATGGCAAAGGTCACAGTCCGCGTCACGGCTACTGCGCGTTCCGCTCCATCCGCCGGGCAAGCGCCAGCAGCCCAGTGATCACCAGCGGCACGAACACCAGGGACAGCACCACCTTCGACAGCGCCTGGCCCAGCAGCAGTTCGCCGATCGGGCGCACGCCATAAAAGGCAATGGTGATGAAGATCAGCGTATCGACCACCTGGCTCAGCATCGAGGCAATGGCCCCGCGCACTTGCGCGCCCTGACCCATCACGCCCGCCAGCTTCGAAAACAGCTGCACGTTGAGCCACATCGACACGCCGTAAGCGATGATCCCGGCGACCATCAGGCGGCCGCTTTGCGCCAGGATGATCGGGAAAGCCTCCTTGGCGGGCTCGTACATGCCCTCATCGGTCGGCAACTGCAGCACCAACCAGGTCAACACGATTGCGGTGGTCAGCGGAATGAAGCCGAAGCGCACCACGCTGTTCGCCATCGCGCGCCCGTAAAGCTGCGCCACGGTGCTGGAGATCGACACCAGCAGCAGGAACGGGAAGATCCCCGCCTCCACCGCCAGCGGGCCCAGCGCCACCTGCTTCGATCCCAGCACGCCGGCGATGCAGGTCATCCCGCCATAGAGCAGCGCCAGCATCAGCAGCGGACGCTGGATCACGGGAGCGGCAGGCGTGACGGGTGCTTCAGTCATGCCGCCTTGCTAGGGTTGCTTGGCAATTCCAGCAAGCCCGCCGTTGACCTTTACGGCAGGCCCGGCGATGAAGCTGCTTTCCATAAGGGGCAGGAGTGGGTGTGCAACCGCAAGTGATCAGCCTGATCGGGATCGTCGCGATCCTGGCTTTCGCCGTGCTCCTGTCGAGTGGCCGCAAGCGCGTCCGCCTGCGCGTGGTCGGCGCGGCCTTTGCGCTGCAGGCGGGGCTGGCGCTGCTGATCCTCCGCACCACCGGCGGCGCGGCGGTGATCCAGACGCTGGCCAACGGGGTGGCGGCGCTGCTCTCCTATGCCGGCGAGGGCACCGCCTTCCTGCTCGGCTCGCCCGAAAACAACCCCTTGGCCGGGACCTTCGCCGTGGGCGCGCTGCCGGTGATCATCTTCTTCGCTGCGCTGGTCTCGATCCTCTACCACCTCGGCATCATGCAACGCATCGTGCGCTGGCTTGGCGGCGCGATCGGGTGGATTACCGGGATCGACCGGGTGGAGGCGCTCGGCGCGGCGGCCAACATCTTCGTCGGCCAGTCGGAAAGTCCCTTGGTCGTGCGGCCCTATCTTGCGGCCATGACCCCCTCGGGCATCTTCACGCTGATGACCGTGGGCATGGCGGGGGTCGCGGGCACGATCCTGGCCGCCTACGCCGGGCTGCTGGGCAACGCCTACCTCCCTGCCCTGCTCGCGGCCGCCTTCATGTCCGCCCCTGGCGGCATTCTGATGGCCAAGATCATGATGCCAGACGATGGCCCGCCGCTGCATACGCACTCAGCCGAAGTGGAATTGCCGCATGGGCGGATCAGCGCCGAAGGGCCGGCGGCGATTACCGAAGGCGGCTCGAAACCGCACGAGGTCACCGTGGCCGAAACGCTCGACGATCACGACGAAGGCGCGGCCAACATCATCGAGGCGGCCGCACAAGGCGCGCAGACCGGGCTCAAGCTGGCGGTGTCGGTGGGCGCGATGGTGCTGGCCTTCGTGGCGCTGGTGGCTCTGGCGAACGGCCTGCTCGGCTGGCTGGGCGGGCTGGTCGGCTTTCCGGACCTCACCTTCCAGGGCCTGCTCGGCCACGTGCTCGCCCCCGTCATGCTGCTGCTGGGCATTCCTTGGCAGGAGGCGCAAGTGGCCGGCGGGCTGTTCGGCACCAAGATGGTCCTCAACGAATTCGTCGCCTTTATCGACCTGCAGGGCCTGCCGGCCGATGCGCTGAGCGAACGGAGCCGCTCGATCGTGGTCTTCGCGCTGTGCGGATTTGCCAACTTGAGCTCGATCGCCATCCAGATGGCGGTGACCGGCGGCCTCGCCCCCAACCAGCGCCCGGTGATCGCCCGCCTGGGCCTCAAGGCGCTCGCCGCAGGTACCCTTGCCAACCTGATGAGCGCCGCGCTGGCCGGCCTGCTCCTGCCCGTGTGATCGAAGGACTTCAACGACAATGCCCACCATCGCTTCCGTCTCGCTCGACCGCCCGCTGGAGGAGATCGCCGACGAACTGGGCCGCTCGTTTGCCGAGACCGGCTTCGGCGTGGTGCGCGATCACGGCATTCCAGCTGACCTGATCGCCCGCGCCTGGGCCATGTGCCGCGCCTTCTTCGCCCTGCCGGAGGAGGTGAAGCGCCAGTACCGCCTGGCGGGCAAAGGCGGCGCGCGCGGCTACACCCCGTTCGGCACCGAGCAGGCCAAGGACGCGACGGTGATCGACCTCAAGGAATTCTGGCACGTGGGCCGCACGCTGCCGCCGGGCGATCCGCTCGAACAGTTCATGGCGCCCAACGTGTGGCCGAGCGAAGTTCCGGGCTTCCGCGAGACGATGGAGGAGATCTACGCCGCCTTCGAAGCCAGCGGCCAGCGCATTCTCGAAGCCATCGCGCTGAGCCTGGGCGAGGCTCCCGACTTCTTCGCTGCATCGGTTGACAAGGGCAATTCGGTGATGCGCCTGCTGCATTATCCGCCGCTCGCCGCCGCCAATGGCTCGGCCGCGCCCGAAGGCGCTATCCGGGCCGCCGCGCACGAGGACATCAACACCATCACGCTGCTGCTCGGGGCCGAGGAATCGGGCCTGCAACTCAAGACCGCCGAGGACGAATGGATCTGGGTCGCCCCGCCCGAAGGCGCCTTGGTGGTCAACATCGGCGACATGCTGCAACGACTGACCAACGGCCACCTGCGCTCCACCTCGCACCGGGTGATGAACCCGGTCGGCGAGGCAGCGCAACGGCCGCGCTACTCGATGCCGTTCTTCCTCCACTTCCGGCCCGATTTCCTGATCGAACCAATGGCCAAATTCGTCGATTCGCAGCACCCGCCGCTGCCCCCGATCACGGCCGAGGAATACCTCCAGCAACGCCTGCGCGAGATCAAGCTGACGTGAAAATAGTGGACGACGTAACTATTTTGCACCCTGTTGCAGTGCGGCAACACACGAAGATCATTGAATTTCCAGCGAATTAATTACCCTTGTAACAATTCGGAAATATTCTGTCACAACCGGCGAATATCCCGCCAAGTCGCTGTCTTGCGTTTGTCACAAGCCACCCATAGCGGCGATGCCAGTCATTCAGGAAAAAAGTTCCAGACGGGGAGCCCACTCGACATGAAGATCAAGTTTTACCTGGCCGCGAGCCTTGCCAGCATTGCTGCGGCCACGGCCATTGCCCCGCAGGTTGCAGCGCAGCAAATCACCTCGGGCATCGAGGGCACCGTCAGCGACGAAACAGGCGCACCAGTCAGCGGCGCCAGCGTGGTCGTGACCGACACCCGCACCGGCGCGACCCGCACCTTCACCACCGGCGATGGCGGCGGCTTCAGCGCCAACAGCCTGGTCACCGGCGGCCCCTACACCGTCGAAGTCACCGCGCCCGGCTTTGAAGGCCAGACGATCAACGACATCATCACTTCGCTGCAGGGTAACACCAGCCTGACCTTCACCCTTTCGAGCGGCGGCGGCGTGATCGTAGTCACCGGTGCGCGCGTGCGCGCCACCCAGGTCGCAGTCGGCCCCGGCCTGGCGTTTTCTACGGAGACCATGGAAGCATTCCCGTCGATTAACCGCGACGTTCGCGACATCATCCGCATCGACCCGCGCGTAAGCCTTGATCGCGAGGGTGATGTCGATCGCATCTCCTGCCTCGGCGGCAACGACCGCACCAACACCTTCACCGTTGACGGCATCACCCAGGCGGACAGCTTCGGCCTCAACGGCACCCCGTTCGCCGCCCGCAACGCGCTGCCGCTGCCGTTCGATGTCATTCGCGAGACGTCGGTCGAGTTCGCGCCGTTCGATGTCGAGTATTCCGACTTCACCGGCTGTCTCGTCAACGTCGTGACCAAATCCGGGGCCAACGATTTCCACGGTTCCGCTTTCTTCACATATCGCGATCAGAGCCTGCGGGGCTCCACCGTCGATGGGCAGGATTTCACCCCGGCCCCGTTCCAGGAGAAGCGCTGGGGCGCCACGCTCTCCGGACCGATCGTAGAGGATCGTCTGTTTTTCTTCCTCGGCTATGAGCAAACCGACCTCGGCGACAGCAACGACTTCGGGCCTGCGGGATCTGGCTTCCCAAGCGAAGCACGTTTCGTCAGCCAAACCCAGTTCGACCAGTTCGCTCAGGTCGCCAACGACGTCTACGGACAGGATATCGGCGGCTTTCCGGCCTCGCTTCCGGAATCGAGCATCCGCTATTTTGGCCGCATCGACGCCTACATCACCGACAACCATCGCCTTGAATTGACATACCAGCGCTTGGAAGAAGAGAATGTCTACTCGGATACCGGCAGCAACGAGCTGACAGGCTATAACAGCTTCGGCCTTGAAGGTACTCTCTCCAATTACTACTCTGGTCGCCTGTTTTCCGAATGGACCGAGGATTTCTCAACCGAAGTCCGCGTCAGCCGGTCGGAAGTGGGTGACCGGCAGGATCCGGTCGGCTTCGGCGAAGCGCAGTCGGATAGCCCAACCGTTCGCTTGGTCGTAGGCGTGCGCGGCCCCGGTGCCGACGGCGTTGCCGGCAATGCCGACGACGTCAACGGCCTGCTTTCGACAGGTCCGGGGCTGTCGCGCTCGGCGAACCAGCTCGACACCCAATTGGGCCAATACAAGTTTCAAGCGAACTGGAACAACGGCGACCACCGGGTCAAGATCGGAGCCGAGTTGAACGACCTCGAAGTCTACAACCTGTTCGCCCAGAACGCGACCGGCACACTGTTCTTCCGTAACCTCAGTGATTTTTCGCAAGGCTTGGTAGCGTCGTCGACCGGCACGCCGAACCCGTTCGGAACGGCCGACGATCTCGCCAGCGGTGCCAACGGCGGCGCGGTGATTGCGGCTACAGACAGTGGCGACATCAACGACGCTGCGGCACGCTTTGAGCGACGCATCTGGTCGCTGTACGCGCAGGACGAATGGCAGGCGACCGACCGGCTCAGCGTGATCGCCGGCCTGCGGGCCCAGTGGTACCGGGGTAGCGCTCCGCGTGAGAATCCCAACTTCATCGCCCGCTACGGCTTTTCGAATGCCGTATCGTTCAGTGATCTCGACCCGATTTTCATGCCCCGGCTGGGTCTGACCTATGAGGTTGAAGACGGCGCCTTCCTGCGCAACACCGTGTTCAAGGGCGGCCTGGGCGTGTTCTCGGGTGGCGATCCGGTTGTCTATTTCTCGAATGCGTTCTCCAACAACGGCTATTCAACCGGTGTCGGCACCAGCACAGCCAGCCTGTGCAACGGCTTGCGCAACGCTCAGGGCCAGTTCGATGTCGTCACGGGCAGCGCCTTCACCGGCATGCCTGCCTGCGTCATCGCAGCGGCGCGGACTCAGTCAGGAGCCGGACTGGCCGACACCCAGTCAACCGACCCGAACTTCAAGGTTCCGACCGTGTGGCGCGCCAACCTCGGCATCGACACGACGTTCGATGTGGGCGGCGGCTTCTTCGATAGCTGGCGGTTCAACCTCGACTATGTCTACAGCCACTTCGTCGACCCGCTGAACTTCGTCGACCTCTCACAGGTGGTCGATCCACGGCTCGGCCTGGGCGGTTACACCGTCGATGGCCGTCCGATCTACCGCGCGATTGATCCGACCCGCGCGGGTTGCGACGCGACGCTGGTTGACACGGGCGGCACCCCGCCGCGTTACACCAACGTCACCGCCGCCTGCTTCGGCACCAGCCGCGATGACGAAATCCAGCTCACCAACGGGCCGAGCTACGACAGCCACATCGTTTCGCTGATCCTGTCGAAGAGCTTCGCTAGCGGTTTGTTCACCGAGACGGGCGGCACATCGGTCAGTTTCGGCTACGCATTCACCGATTCTAACAACTTCCGCAATGCCAACAGCTCGACCGCGACATCCAGCTTTGACGAATCGGGCGAGTTCGATCGCAACAACCCCGACGTCGGCACTTCGAACTACGAAACTCGTCATCGCTTCACGGCGGCGATCAACTTCCGCGAAGATTTTTACGAAGATTTTGCCACCCAGCTGGGCCTGTTCTTCAGCGCCCAGTCGGGACGCCCGTACACACTGACGTTCGACGGCGGCAGCAGCACGGCGATCTTCATGGACACCGCGTCGGGCAGTGACAACGCGCGGCTGTACATCCCCACCGGGCCGACCGATCCGAACCTGTCGCCAAACAGCAACGCGGCAGCCGTCAGCAGCCTGCTCGCCTACCTCGATGATCTGGGTTGTGCGGACGGTTACGAAGGGCGCACCGTTGCCCGCAACACCTGTACCGAGGACTGGGTCTACGATCTCGACTTGCGGATCAGCCAGGAAGTTCCGGGACCGGGCCATTTCTTCGGTCTGGAGGACAGGATCGAGCTGTTCGCCGACGTCGACAATGTGCTCAACATCCTGGACAGCAGCTGGAATACGCAGCGCTCACGCGGGGTTTTTGGCGACGGTCAGATTGTTGACCTGGTCGATGGCAACTTCGATGCTCAAGGCCGCTATGTCATCACCGAT
Source organism: Alteraurantiacibacter sp. (assembly GCA_039927835.1). Taxonomy (GTDB): domain Bacteria; phylum Pseudomonadota; class Alphaproteobacteria; order Sphingomonadales; family Sphingomonadaceae; genus Alteraurantiacibacter. The sequence continues at coordinate 100,915 of JBDSUF010000035.1, read as the reverse complement.
TTCAACCCCGACGATCAGGAACGGATCAACACGTCCGCATCCGCGTGGCGGATCCAGATCGGCGCCCGTTACGAGTTCTGATCCGGTCCATCATGACTGACGGCAGGGCCGCGGGCGTCGCAAGACTTCCGCGGCCTTTCCATATCGACTAGCCTGACGCCGCTGAGAGGAAGCCCGATGCCTGCCCCGCGCCCCGTTATAGCCACCATGCTCGCCAGTTTGCTGGCCGGCTGCGCCACCGTTCCCGCGCCCACCGCCTCGGGTCCGGTCGAAGTCCAGGTGCTAGCGCTCAACGATTTCCACGGAAACCTCGAAACGCCGGGCTCAACCACCAGCTATCGCCGGGGTGACGAGGTGGTCCGCGAGGCACTGGGCGGCGCGGCGCGGCTCGCGGCCACGCTCGACGCCTTGCGGCGGGGGCAGGACGCCACCGTTACGGTGGCGGCGGGCGACCTGATCGGAGCCTCGCCGTTCGCCTCGGCCAACTTCCTCGACGAGCCTTCGATCGCCGCGCTCGACCTAGCCGGGCTGCAGGTCGCTTCGGTGGGCAATCACGAGTTCGACCGTGGCACCGCCGAACTGCGCCGGTTGCAGGACGGCGGCTGCGAACAGAACACGCTGCGCCAGCCTTGCGCGCTCGAACCGTTTACCGGAGCCGGCTTTGCCTACCTCGCCGGCAACGTGATCGACGCCGGGGGAGCATCGCTGTTTCCCGGTGCCAGCCTGCGCCAGGTCGGCCCGCTCAAGGTCGGCTTCATCGGGCTCACTCTGACGGGCACGGCGACGCTCGTTTCGCCCGCCATGACGCGCGGCTATCGCTTCACCGACGAGGCCGATGCCGCCAATCGGCTAGCGCGCGAAGTGACGGCGCAGGGGGCCGATACCGTGGTCCTGCTGATCCACGAAGGCGGCCGGGTCGATCCGTCGCAGAACCTGTCGGGCTGCCCGGGACTTTACGGCCCGATCCTGCCGATCATCGAGCGGCTCGATCCAGCGATCAGCCTGGTCGTCTCGGGTCATACGCACATGTCGTACATCTGCCGCATGGACCTCGCCGACGGCAGCCCGCGCCTTTTGTCGAGCGCCGGGCGGTTCGGCAGCTTCGTCACCGACATCCGCCTGACCTGGGACCAGACCACCCGCCGCGTGACCGACATCGCCGCCATCAACGTGCCCGTCAACGGCACGCTGGGCACCCGCGCCGACGTCGCCGCGCTGGTCGAGCGCTACGTTGCCGCGGCCGGTCCCGTGGCCGCTCGCGCGGTCGGCACGCTGTCTCCGGCGACGGGCAGCGAGGGTGACTGTGTGGAAACACCCGCCGCCAATCTGGTGGCCGATGCGCAGCTCGCCGCAGCGCGCACCGCGCTTGGGGACGAGGTGGACATAGCCTTCATCAACACCAGCGGCGTGCGCACCAACCTCGATGCCGCCGCCGACGGGGCTATGACCTACGGCGAGATTTTCGCCATGCAGCCGTTCGGCAACACGTTGCAGGTGCTCGAACTGAACGGCGCCGAGCTGCGGCTGGCGCTGGAGGAGCAGTTCTGCAACGAGGGTCCGGCGACGCCGTGCTCGACGCTGCTCGCTCCGTCATCCACGCTGGCCTACAGCTATGACCGCAACCGGCCGCGCGGCCAGCGCATCGTCGATATCGTGCTGGACGGTGCGCCGATCGACCCGGCGGAGCGGTACACGATCGTGTTCAACAACTTCCTCGCCAACGGTGGTGACGGGTTCGCCAGCCTGGTGCAGCGGCCCACGGTGGGCGAGGCGGGGGTCGATCTCGACGCGCTGGAGGCCTACCTTGTCAAGGGCACGACGATCCCGGCCTGCGGACGACTGACGGATCTGACAGCCCTCTAAAGCGGCGTCACTTGCACCGACACTGTCATCCGCTGGCCCGCCGGCCCGATAAACACCCCGTCGAGCGGCGAGACATCGGCGAAATCGCGCCCCATGGCGGTGAAGATGTGATCGGTCCCCGCCATCATGGCATTGGTCGGGTCGAACCCGACCCAGCCGATCGCCCGCCCGCACCACACGTTGACCCAAGCGTGCGTCGCATCGGCGCCCACCAGCCGCGCCTTGCCGGGAGGCGGATTGGTCCGCAGGTAACCGCTGACATAGGCCGCGGGCACACCGATCTGGCGCAGCGCGATGATCATGATGTGGGCGAAGTCCTGGCACACCCCGCGCCGCGCGGCGAAAGCCTGCGCGGGCGGCGTATCGGCCTTGGTGGCCTTGCCATCATAGGCGAATTCCGCGTGGATCGCGTGCATCAGCGCCGCCGCCGCATCGATTACCGTGCCACCGGCAGGCAGGCGCGCGCGCGCCCAATCGTCAATCGCCGGGACCATTCCCGCCATCGGCGATGCGAACAGGTAGCTCGCCGGATCGACCGGACCCAGCCCGCGATCGGCCAGCGCCTGTTGCCTCACCTCGGCCAGATCAGGCGCGACATAGGCGAGCGGCAGCGCCGCCGCTTCCACCGTCACCGTGAACTCGCTCGTCACGGTCAGGCTGGCGGTCGGCTGATCGAGCGTCAACCGCTCCACATTGACGAGGAACGGCCCGCTCTCCTCAACGATCACCCGCGGCTGCGGTGTCACCGCCAGCCGGTAATCGCCCAGCACCTGCCCCGGCCAGCGCGACGGCTTCAGCCGCAGGTTGAAGCGCGCCAGATTGACCGTGCCCTCGTATTTGACCTGCGTGACGTGCCGCACATGGTACTTCATGCGATCAGCGTGTCCCTGATCGGCGGATCGGACCGCTCGTATTGCAGGAAGAAGCGCTGCGAAATCGCCTCCGACAGCTGCAGCAGGCGGTTCTCGATCTCGAGAATCTGGCGTTCATCGGCGCTCGTCGCATCCAGCCCGCGCAGCCGTGCGAGCATGGCGCTGAACTGGCGCCATGGCTCCTCGGGCACGCCGTCATCGTGCAGGCGCGGCAGCGTTGCCAGGTGTTCGGCCATGCGTTCCACCTGATAGACCAGCCCGCGCGGATTGCCCGGATCGAGCAGCAGCAGGTCGACCACAGGGCCGCGCAATGGCTCGACCAGATAACGGCTGCGATAGGTGATCTGGCTGTCGAACAGGTCGAGCAGCAGGCCCAGTTCGTCGGGGCCATAGCCGGGTGCGGTCAGGTGGCGGGTGATCCGGCACAGCGCCAGAGCCCGCTCCAGCCGCCGGCCCAGCTCGTAAAAATGCCACGCCGGCCCGCGCCCCATGTTCTCCGCCGCCAAGCCCGACAGGATGCTGAACCGGTCGATCATCACATTGGCCGCCCACAGCACCGATTGCGCGGAGCCGCCATCGAGGCGCGGGATCGGCTGGTTGGCCACGCGCCAGAAATCGGCCGACATCCGGTCACGCAGGCTGCGGCCGATCTTGCGGATCGAATTGACCAGCGCGGCGACCCCGCCGCCCAGCGTCTGTTCGCGAAAGGCGCGGCTGCCCAGCTGCGGCAACGGCGACCGCGCGTCGGTTGCGGGCACCACGCCCCAGCGCACCAGCAGGTCGACCAGCCGCTGGCGACTGTCGTGGCCAAGCCGGCTGTAGCCATCGACTTCGATCGAACTGCCCAGCAGGCTGCGGATGATCCGCACGGTAATCTCGGCCCGCTCGCTATAGCGGCTGAACCAGAACAGGTTGTCGGCCGCCTGGCTGGACAGGATGCCGCCGCTGCGGCGGATTGTTGGCGCGGTATCGGGACCCAGCAAGGCCACCTGTTCGACTGCCACGTCATCGACGATGCACAGGTCGGCCGAAAAATCGCCCTCGCCGATCAGCGAGGTGCGCAGGTCGCCGTCGCCCGACAGGCGGGCGAAACCGCCGGGCATGACCACCCACTCGCCAGCCCCGTTGCGCGCCACGAAAGCGCGCAAGGTGAACGGGCGCGGCACGAAGGCGCCGCCGACCAGCGCGGGCGTGGTCGACAGGTGCACGATCTCCTGCCCAACATAGTCGAACGGGCGCATCGCCATGTCGTCCAGCAGCCGGGCCTTTTCCTCGGCCGAAAGGCTGGCCCCGGCGCGGGTGCGCCCGCCTTCCAGCCCGGCGACCGGCGTGCCGAAGGCGGAACTGACCACCAGTTCGTCGAGCCGCCGTTCGACGATTGCCCGCTCGGTCGCCTGCCCGCACCACCAGGTCGCCATGTTGGGCAGAATCAGGCTTGTCCCGAGCAGCGTTGTCGCCAGTCGCGGCAGGAAGGCGGAGAAGGCCCGCGCCTGCGCCACCGCCACGCCCGGCCAGTTGGCCACGGCCAGCTCACCGCCAGACCATGCATCGAACATGTCGGGCACGCCGATGCGCGACTGGGCGTTGAAAGCCAGCGGATCGAGCATTTCGGTGCCGATCCAGCGCCACACGCCGTCGATCCGCTTCAACCCGGCGATGGTGCGCACGTAGAGCCGCCCGTTGCTCACCGCCAGGTCGCGCCCCTCGACCAGCGGGAAGCCCAAATAGCGCGCCAGGTGGGCCTGTTCGGTATAGCTCTGGTTGAACGACCCTGGCGTCAGCAGCGCAATGCGCGGGGTGGAGCGGGTGCAACTGGCGGCGATGCCCTTGCGCAGATCGGCAAAGAAGCCCGCCAGCCGCCGGGCGTTGATTTCCGACAGCAGCGACCCCGTGGTGCGCGACATGGCCAGCCGGTTCTCCAGCGCATAACCAATCCCGGTGGGCAGCCGCAGCCGATCGGCCAGCACGCGCCATTCGCCGCCAGGACCGCGCGCCAGATCGACCGCGTAGAATTGCAGGTAACGACCCTTGGGTGGGGTCACGCCGTGCATTTTTCGCGCGTAATAGGGGCTGCCCGCGACCACGGCAGCCGGCAGGTGGCCGTCCCTGACCAGCGTCTGCGGGCCGTACAGATCGGCGATCACCCGTTCCAGCAAGTCAGCCCGCTGGACCAGCCCGCGCGTCAGGCCAGCCCACTCCTGCGTCCCGATCAATAGCGGCATGGGGCTGACCGGCCAGGGCCGTTCATCCTGCTCGCCCGCCAGCCGGAAAGTCATCCCAAGGTCGGCGGTCTCCCGCTGCAGGCGGTGGTGAATGCCATCACCAGTACCAGACGACAACTCGCCCAGCCCAGCGGCCATGCGCTGCCATTGCTGCGCCACATTGGCCGGGGCCGAGGCATAGAGATCGGCGCTGGCGTCGGGCACGCCATAGCTGCTGAGCGGATCGGTGGCCGCGGAAGGGATATTGGCCATGCGCTGCTCGCCCGTCATCGCGAGCGGTCAGGCAAGGCCCGGCGGGCGACGCAGATCGAGTGTCATCGGAAATTCGCCCCCCTCTTCGTGCCCCGGCATCACCAGGGTGCCCGGCGTGTGGCCATGCGGCTGGAACCGTGCCCGGCGGCGCGATTCGGCCTCATAGCCATTGACCGGAACATCGTCATACGAGCGGCCGCCCGGATGTGCCACATGGTAGACGCATCCGCCCACAGAGCGGTTGTTCCAGGTGTCGAGCACGTCGAAGGTCAGCGGCGCATGGGCGGGCATCATCGGGTGCAGGCAATTGGCCGGCGCCCACGCTTTGTAGCGCACCCCGCCCACGCCTTCGCCTTGCGTTCCGGTGGGATGCATCGGCACGCGGCGGCCGTTGCAGGCGATCACATGGCGTCCGGGGACCAGCCCCTTGGCCAGCACTTGCAAGCGCTCGGTCGAACTGTCGACATAGCGGACGGTGCCGCCGATCGCGCCGGTTTCGCCCAGCACGTTCCACGGCTCGAGCGCGTGGCTCAGTTCCAGCGTCACGCCGCCCGCTTCCACCTCGCCGTGGACGGGGAAGCGGAACTGGCGCTGGGCCTCGAACCACAAGGGGTCGAAGTCATAGCCCGCGCCGCGCAGGCCATCGAGCACGTCGAGGAAATCGGCCCAGACGAAGTGTGGCAGCAGGAACCGGTCGTGCAGCGCGGTGCCCCAGCGGACCAGCTTGCCGTCCTGCGGCTCGCGCCAGAACCACGCGGTCAGCGCGCGCAGCAGCAGTTGTTGGGCGAGCGACATCTGCGCGTCTGGCGGCATCTCGAACCCGCGGAACTCGACCAGCCCAAGCCTGCCTGTGGGGCCATCGGGGGAGAACAGCTTGTCGATGCAGATTTCAGTGCGATGGGTATTGCCGGTGACATCGACCAGCAGGTTGCGGAACAGGCGATCAACCACCCACGGTCCGGGCTGCGGCGCGCCTGGCGGTGGGACTTGCGCCAGCGCAATCTCCAGCTCGAAGATGGCATCGTGGCGCGCTTCATCGATGCGCGGAGCCTGACTGGTCGGACCGATGAACATGCCCGAAAACAGGTAACTGAGCGACGGATGGCGCTGCCAATGGAGGACGAAGCTCTTGAGCAGGTCCGGACGGCGGATGAACGGGCTGTCGGTCAGGCTTGGCCCGCCCAGCACCAGGTGGTTGCCGCCGCCGGTGCCGATGGAGCGGCCATCGACCATGAACTTGTCCGCCGTCAGCCCGATGTCGCGCGCCTCGTCGTACAATACCTCGGTGATCTCGACCGCTTCGGCCCAGCTGGCGGCGGGCTGAACATTGACCTCGATCACGCCGGGATCGGGGGTAACTTTCATCACCATCAGCCGCGGATCGGGTGGTGGCGGATAACCCTCGATGCGCACTGGCAGCCGCAGCCGTTCGGCCACGCGCTCGATCTCGGCGACCAGTTCGAGGTAGTCGTCGAGCGCTTCGACCGGCGGAATAAACACGCTGAGGTGATCGCCGCGCGGTTCGATCGCCAAGGCCGTGCGCACTGCGCCTTCGATGATCTGCTGCTCCACCCGCTCCTGCTGCGCGCCATCGGCGGGGGTGACAGTCTCGTGGCGCTGGTCCGCCAAGTCTCGTTCAGGCGTGAGCGCCTCGCGCGACTGGCTCTCACGCTCGACCGATTGGCTGCGGAAATCGGCCAAGGCCCCGCGCGGTTCGGCGGTGTCACGTGGGTGGATGTACGGATAGTCCGACGGCGGCACATAGGGCAGCGAGCCGAGCGGCAGGCGATAGCCCAAGGCGGAATCGCCCGGCACCGCGAACAGCGCCCCGCGCCGCACTTTCCATTGCTCGCTCTTCCAGCGCGGCATGGCCGAAGCCTTGCTGTTCCACCGCTGGATCGGCAGGACATAGCCGATCGGCTGCGACAGCCCGCGCTGGAAGGTGCGCATGATCCGGTCACGCTCCTCCGGGTTGTCCAGCTTGGGATCGTCGGGCGACGTGTTGTCGGGCAGCTCGGCTTCCTTGACGATGAAGCTGACCGCATCCTCGTAGACCGGGTGGATGAACTCGTCCGACAGACCGAAAGCTTCAGCCGCCTCGTGGATAAAGGTTTCCGCGCTGGCAGCGGTAACCGTGCCCGCCGGATCGAACGACCGGTCACTCTCCGCCCGCACGCCGCCCGCGATCAGGCTGTCGTCGTGCCACACCGGCACGCCATCCTTGCGCCAAAACAGCGAATAGCCCCAGCGCGGCAGGCTCTCGCCCGGATACCACTTGCCCTGCCCGTGATGGAGCAGCGCACCGGGGGCGAACTTCTGACGCAGGCGGCGGATCAGCTTGTCGGCATAGAGCGCCTTGGTGGGGCCCACCGCCTCACCATTCCATTCGGGTGCCTCGACATCGGTTTCGGCCACGAAGGTCGGCTCACCGCCGGTGGTCAGGCGCACGTCCTGCGCCACAAGATCGGCATCGACCTTGTTCCCCAGCGCCAGCAGCGCCTCCCACCGGGCAGGCGTGAACGGCTTGGTGATCCGCACCGCCTCGGCAATGCGGGTGACGCTCATCTCGAAGTGGAAATCAACCGAGGCCGGCTCAGCGACGCCGCTGATTGGGGCGGCGCTGCGATAGTGCGGCGTGGCGGCCAGCGGGATGTGCCCTTCACCCGCAAACAACCCGCTGGTGGGATCGAGCCCGACCCACCCTGCGCCGGGCAGATAGACCTCGGTCCAGGCGTGCAGATCGGTGAAATCGGCCTGCGGACCCTTGGGGCCTTCGCGCGGCTCAACATCGGCGACCAGCTGGATCAGGTAACCCGAGACGAACCGCGCCGCGAGACCCAGCCGCCGCAGCAATTGCACTTGCAGCCACGCGCTGTCCCGGCACGATCCGGTGCCCAGCCGCAGCGTATCCTCGGGGGCCTGCACGCCGGGTTCCAGCCGGATGACATAGCCGATCTTCTGTTCGAGCGCGGCATTGAGCGCGACGAGGAAGTCGATGCTGCGTCCCCGCCAGTTGCTGAACTCAGCCACCAGTGCATCAAACTGCGGGCCTTGCGGCTCGAGCGCGAAGTACGGTGCCAGATCAACCGCCAGCGCCGCATCATAGGCGAACGGGACTTCCTCGGCCGATGGCTCAACGAAGAAGTCGAACGGGTTGATCACCACCAGATCGGCAAGCAGGTCGACTTCGATCGAGAAGTGATCGACCTTCTCCGGAAACACGATCCGCGCCAGCCAGTTGCCCTGCGGATCCTGCTGCCAGTTGAGGAAGTGATTGGCCGGCTCGATGGTCAGCGAATAGTTGGGGATCGCCGTGCGGCTGTGCGGCGCGGGGCGCAGACGCACCACTTGCGGACCCAGCTGGATCGGCTTGTCGTAACGGTAGCTGGTGAGGTGGTGCAGTGCGGCCCTGATCATGGCCAGACTGAACCGCGTTTCCTGTTGCGGCGCAACATGTTTCGCACTGCCCCATTCCCTCGAGCGCCTTGACCTGCAATCCGCGCAGCCCCCCGTACGATTATTCTTGAGCATCGGAATATTTATTCCTATGCGGTGGAATATAACAGAAACTGGGAGATGGTCATGATTGGGATTATGAAGGGGGCGGCGTCGCTCGGCGCATTGGGCATCGCGCTGGCGGCAGTGCCAGCAATGGCGCAGGATTCGCCCGGGCAGGATTCTGTGGCGCAGAACTCCGACGCTGCGGAAAGCGCGGCTCGCACGGCCACCGAATCGGGGATCGGCGACATCATGGTCACCGCCCAACGCACCGCCACCGTCAGCCAGCGTACTCCGCTGGCGATCGACGTCATCCAGCCCGAGGAACTGATCGCGCAGCAAGTCCTGCGTGCCGAGGACCTTTCGCGCATTTCGCCGTCGCTCTCGGCTGTCGGCGGTGCGGGCGGGCTGACCAGCTTCTTCGTGCGCGGTGTGGGCAACACGTCGAACAATTCCTATTCCGATCCGGCCATCTCGTTCAACTACGATGGCGTCTATGTCGGACGCCCCTCGTCCACCTCGGGCGTGTTCTACGATCTGCAGCGGGTCGAAGTGCTCAAGGGTCCGCAAGGCACCCTCTACGGGCGCAACGCCACGGCGGGTGCGATCAACGTGATCCCCAACCGGCCAGAACTTGGCGAGCAGTCGGTCGACTTCATGATCGGTTATGGCAACTACAACTGGCTCACCAGCCAGGCGGCGGTCAACGTGCCGGTGGGTGACACCGTCGCCGTGCGCGCGTCCGGGTCGCTGGCACGCCGCAGCGCCTTTATGACCGACGGCTCCGGCACCCAGCGCGAATATGCCGGGCGACTGCAGGTGCTGTTCGAGCCCTCGACCGACCTGAGCATCCGCCTGGCGGGCGATTTCGCTCATCAGGGCGGCGCCAGTTCTTCGGGTTACCAGTTGGGCGCGGTCGATCCCACGTTCGGCCAGACGGGCTTTGCCGGCTATCGCTATACCCCGTCCAACTTCGATCCCGACCAGGGTCTGGGCGATCCGCGCTCGGCCGCTTACCAGGCGCAGCGCTTCATCAGCCAGGTCGGCCGCGCCGGCTCGGTGGTCGACGGTGTTCCAAGCAACGACAACGATTACTGGGGCGTCACCGCCGAGTTCATCTACTCGACCGAAGCCGGCACGCTGACCGTCCAGCCGGCCTATCGCGAGGCCAAGCTGAATTATGTGTTCACCGGCGTATTCCGCGAAGCCGCGACCCAGGAAACCGACCAGCAGACCAGCGTGGAAGCGCGCTGGAACGGCGATCTGGGCGAGACCGTCAGCTACCTTGTCGGCGGCATGTACTTCGACGAGGATATTTCCGCCCAAGCCCGCTACAACCAGCATACGCTGACGCCGATCCAGGACTTCACCACCGGCACGCGCAGCTGGGCGGGGTTCTCGATGTTGACCTTCCGTCCGGTGGAGAACCTCAGCCTTACCGCAGCCGGGCGTTACACCGCGGATCGCAAGCGCTTCGACGGCGTGTCCGATGTGTACATCCTGTTCTGCGGCAATCCCGCACCGCCGCAGGACTTCTGCCCCACGCTGCCGCTCATCCCGCGGGTAGCAAGTTCGGCGGCCCTGCGCGCATTCTACGCGCAGGCGGGCATCCCGGTCACGCCGGTGCCGCTGTTCGCGCTGCCCCCGCAGGCGGGCGGCTCGCAGACCGCGCCGTTCGTGCTCAATGCGCCGATCGTGATCAACTCGGGCCTCAAGAACAACAAGTTCACCTATCGCCTCGCAGCACAGTATGACCTGACGCCGCGCAACATGATCTATGCCAGCATGGAAACCGGCTACCACGCCGGCGGCTTCTCGTTTGCTCGCGGAGTGGAGACCTATGATCCGGAGAGCATTCGCGCCTGGACGCTGGGCACCAAGAACCGCTTCCTCGACAACCGCGTGCAGTTGAACCTGGAAGCGTTCTGGTGGGATTACCGCGGCCAGCAGTTCAGCCAATTCGGCTATGACCTGGGCAATCCGCCAAGCACCGTGTTCCTTACCCGCAACATCGGCGACAGCACGATCAAGGGCCTCGACATGGACCTGCAGGTGCTGCCGGCGCAGAACACGACGTTGTCGGCCAACGTACAGTATCTCGACACCAGCTACGACAGCTTCGTGTACTTTGCGCCCAACCAGGGCCTGCCGCCGAACACCACGTGCCCCTACACCCCGACCACGCAGACCACGCCGGGCGGCAGCACGATCAACGTGTTCGCGATCGATTGTTCGGGCAACCAGGCGTTCAATTCGCCGCGCTGGTCGTTCAATCTCGACGCACGCCAGTCGATCAACGTGGGACCGTTCGACATGGTCTTGAACGTCGGCACCCGGTATCGCGGATCGAGCTACTCCTCGGCCGACTATCTCCCTTATTTGAAGGCGCCGGGGAATTTCGTCAGCTATGCCTCGTTGACCTTCGCCGATCACGACGAGACAATGTTCCTGAGTTTCTATGCGAACAATATCGAGAATAACCGGCGGCTGATCGGCGGAACCACCAATTCGGCCGGATTGATCGTCGCCAATGCCGAACAACCGCTCACCTATGGCGTGCGCCTAGGCGGCAGTTTCTGACAACTTGAATGGACCGGAGCCCATCATGGTAAGCGTTACAGACCTGCAATACGTGGCCCTGGCCGTGCCCGACCTGGCCGCCGAGCGCGCGTTCTTCACCCACAACTGGGGCCTGATCGAAGTGGCCGAGGAGGACGGCAAGGTCTATCTCGCAGCTGAAGGGCGTTCGCACCCTTACGTGCTGGTGCTGCGCGAGGATGCCGAGCGAAAGACCGACCTCGTCGGTTTTTCGGCGGCATCGCGGGAGGACGTGCAGGCGATCTTCGAGCAGGTGCAGGTGGCAGGCGGCAAAATCATCAGCCAGCCGGGTCCCGTTGCGGGTCCGGCAGGCGGCTTCGGCTTCCGTTTCTTCGATCCCGATGGCCGCGCGATGGAAGTTGCGGCCGAGGCAAGCACCCGCACGGCGCGCCAGCTGCAGAAGGGAGAGGCGATCCCCGAGGGCATCAGCCATGTGGTGTTCCACTCGCCCGACCACGCCAAGCTGGCCGCGTTCTTCGAGCAGGCGCTGGGCTTCCGCCTGTCCGACTGGATCGGCAAGTTCATGGTCTTCCTGCGCTGCAACTCGGCGCACCACCGGATTGCCATCCTGCCCGGACCCCCGGCGTTGAACCACATCGCCTTCGACGTGATTTCAGTCGACGAGATGATGCGCGCGCTCGGGCGACTGCACACAGCGGGCGTGACGCTGAGCTGGGGACCCGGGCGGCACACGGCAGGCAACAACACCTTCAGCTATTTCCTCACCCCCAACGGCAACGCGGTGGAGTTCACCTCCGACCTCGAACACGTGGACGAGGATACCTGGCAGGTGACCCATTACGAGCCGGGACCCGAGACCATCGACCAGTGGGGCACTGGCCGGATCATCAGCGGTAATGTGCCGCACGCCGAAATGCAGCCCGACAAGGGGCTGTGGCAGGTTCCTGCCTGAACTCTGGCCTGAAGAAAGTAACAGCGCATGATTGAGCGGGCATTGATCGTCGGCGGCGGCGTGGGCGGGATGAGCGCAGGAATTGCGCTCGCCCGGCTGGGTGTGGCTGTGGAACTGATCGACCTGGATCCGGAATGGCGGTCCTATGGCGCCGGCATCAGCGTCACCGGCATGTCGCTGCGCGCGTTCGACCAACTCGGCATCCTCGCCGATGTGCGGCGCGAAGGTTTCATCGGATCGGGCATTCGCCTGCGGGCAGCCGACGGCAGCGTGGTGATGGAAAGCCCCTCGCCCCCGCCGGGACAAACAGCTGCTCCGATTGATTGCAGCGGCGGCATCATGCGCCCCGCGCTCCACGCGATCATGCAAGGCGAAACCCGCGCGGCGGGCGTAGCGATCACGCTGGGCGTTTCTCCGAAGGGCTATGCCGAGGGCGACGACGGGGTGACGGTCACACTCTCGGATGGCTCAACACGACTGGTCGATCTGGTGGTGGCGGCTGACGGCATCTTTTCGCAGACACGCCAGCTGTTGTTTCCGCAAGCCGCCGCCCCCCGTTTCACCGGGCAAGGGTGCTGGCGCATCGTGGCCGACCGTCCGGCAGGGCTTGACCGTCCGGAAATCTGGATCGGCGGGCCGGTCAAGCTGGGCCTCAACCCCATCTCGGCGGACAAGATCTACGCCTTCATCCTTGAACATGTGCCCGATAATCCGTGGTTTGCCGAGGACGACATGCTGCCGCACGTGGCGCAATTGCTGGCGCCCTTTGGCGGTGACATCACGGCGATCCGCGAGAACCTCGGGCCGGATTCGCTGGTCAATTACCGTCCGCTCGAATGGCAGTTGCTGCCCCAGCCGTGGCACAAGGGGCGGGTCGTGCTGATCGGCGATGCCGCCCATGCCACCACGCCGCACATGGCCTCTGGCGCAGGCGCGGCGGTGGAAGACGGGCTGGCCCTCGCCGAGGAAATCGCCCGCACCGACGACGTCGATGCCGCGCTGACCGCCTTTGCCGAGCGCCGGTTCGATCGGGTGCGGCTGATCGTCGAGAACTCGGTCCGCATCGGCGAGATCGAGATGGCGGGCGGCAACCAGATGGATGCCAACAAGATGCTGGGCGGAACCATGCAGCAACTGAAGGAGCCGTTCTGATGAGCTTTGGTCTGGCCACTGTGGATGGCGCAGCGGTTCTGGTGCGCGACGATGCCTTCGTGCCACTGGCATACTGGGGAGAGACGCGCGGCCTGCAGGCCCTGCTGGACGCTTGGGCGATGGTGCAGCCGCGCTTGCCGGTCTGGGCGGCAGACGCTGCCGCATTTGCCGATGCCTGCACTTTCAGCAAGGCGGCGGCTGACATGCCTTATCGGCCGGGCCAGGTGTTCTGCACCGGGGCCAATTACAAGAAGCACGTCGTCGGCCTGATCATGGGCGATGCGTCGATGCGCACCACCGAGCACGAGAATCTGTCCGACGAAGAACGCCGCGCCAAGGTGGAAGCGATGATGGACGCGCGCGCCAAGGCGCTGCCGTTCGTGTTTCTCAAGCTGCCCAGTTGTGCAATCGGCCCGCTGGGCGAAGTGGTCCTGCCGGTGAACGTCGAGAAGCCCGATTGGGAGCTGGAACTGGGCGTGGTCATCGGCAAACGCGCGCACCGCGTGTCCGCTGCCGAGGCGATGGATTATGTGGCGGGCTATGCCGTGGTCAACGACGTGACCGCGCGCGAACACATCTTCCGCAAGGACGGCTCGGCGATCGGTGCCGACTGGCTCTCGGGCAAATGCTTCCCCACCTTCCTGCCGTTCGGTCCGCTGATCGTTCCGCGGGATCAGGTGCCCGATCCCTATGCGCTGACCATCAAGCTGGCGGTCAACGGCAAGGTTTACCAGAACGAGAGCACCGGGGACATGATGGCCTCGATCGAGCGGCAGATCGAATACCTGTCGCACCGCGTGGTGCTGCAACCGGGCGACGTGATCTGCACCGGCTCGCCCTATGGCAACGGCAGTGCCTTCGGCGTATTTCTGCACGATGGCGACGTGATGGAAGGGACCATCAGTGGCGCTGGCGTGACCTTGGGCACCCAGCGCAATCGGTGCGTGGCGGAAAGCTAGGGCGCGTACTGGCGCTTGCGCAATCCGTCCAGAAGCATCCGCTCCACGAAGGCTTCGTACTGTTTGCCCAACTCTTCCATGTCGGTGCCTTCGGGGACCAGCAGTTCGATCAGCGGACCGCCGCTGACGAAGAAGTCGCTGATGCCCACCACCGCCAGATGCAGGAACAGGGGGTCAAAATCGGCCAGCGCGTGGTCGTCCGCGTCGAGCGCCTTGATCTTGGCGTAGAAGTCCACCGGCCAGCGGTTCCACTCACGCAAGCTGTCGCGCACATCGGGTGAACTGGTCGAATCCAGCTCGTCGATCATCAGCCGCTGCATGTTGCGGGCCGAGCGGGTGAAGCTGAAGGTGGAATGGATGAAGGCGGTCAGCATGTCCACCGGGTCACCCGACTTGGGGAAGTGGCCGGAGGTTTCCTCGCCGATCTGCTGCGCCACGGCCAACAGCAGCTTCTCGCGGTTGCCGAAGTAATAGCGCACCAGCGCGGGATCGCCCCCGGCGCGGCGGGCAATGGCGCTGGCGGTGACTTGCGCGGGCGGCAATTCCTGCAACAGCTGGCGAGCCGCAGCGATCAGCGCCTCGCGCCCCACGCCCGCGCTGGCGGCGTCCGGCCTGCCCTTGCTGCGCTTGTTGCTCGTGCCCCCGGTGCCCATTCAGCCGTGCTAGGCCCAAGCGGCCGCGCGACACAAGTGGGCAGGGCGGAAATATATTCTTGCGGTCAAGAATAAGGCCACTAAGGTCGCCGTTGGGAAGAGGAGAAGACTTTGGCAAATTGGCCATTCAGCCACGGTGTGCACGATCTGGGCAATGGCCTGTTCGGCTATGTCCAGCCGGACGGAACATGGGGCTGGTCCAACGCCGGGCTGGTCACGTCGCGCCGGCAGACGCTGTTGATCGACACGCTGATGAGCGTGCCGCTGACCAGGGACATGCTCGCCGATTTCGCCAAGGTGCCGGGCGGCGATCACGTGGACCTGCTGGTCAACACCCACGCCAATCCGGACCACTTCTTCGGCAACGGCGTGGTCGAAGGGGCCGAGATCGTCGGCACCAACGCGATGCGCGAAGAGATGTCGCACTTCAATCCGCAGGCGCTCGCCAACCTGTCGGCCAACTATGGCAACATGGGCGAGGCGGGCGAATTCCTGTTCGAAACGATGGGCCGCCAGTTCGATTTCAGCGGCGTGGACGAACTGACCCTGCCCACCCGCACCTTCGACGAGAAGCTGACCCTGACCGTGGGCGACAAGACCGTGGAGCTGGTCGACCTTGGCCCGGCGCACACCCTGTCCGACACCATCGCCTGGGTGCCGCAAGACAAGGTGGTGTTCACCGGCGACCTGCTGTTCAACGAGGGGCACCCGGTGCTGTGGGCCGGGCCGATGAGCCGCTGGATCGCCGCCTGCCGCTATATCGAGGACTTGCAACCCGACATCGTTGTACCCGGCCACGGCCCCATTTGCGACGTGGCGGGCGTGCGCAACCTGCGCGGCTATTTCGAGCACCTGATCGATCAGGCGCGCGGGCGGTTCGATGCCGGGATGCCGTGGCTCGAGGCGGCGCGGGACATTTCGCTGACCGAATATGCCCACTGGACCGACCCCGAGCGCGTGGTGGTCAATGTCTATTCGCTGTACAAGGAATGGGACCCGGACCTCGAGCCCGCCAGCCCACCGGCGTTGTTCGCCGAGATGCTGCACTATCGCAAGGAATGCGCAAACGGGGGCTGCAACCATGTCCATTGAACTCAACGCCACGCACGATCCGGCGCGCCGCAGCTTCGTCGCCAGCGCGAACGATGGCGCGAACGATTTTCCGATCCAGAACCTGCCGTTCGGCGTGTTCGATGACGGGAAAGGCGCGCGCGGCGGGGTGGCGCTGGGCGACCGGATCATCGACCTTTCGGCTTTGCTCGCTTCCGGCGCGCTCGGCAGCACTGCCGCCGAAGTCGCCGCCGTGGCCAGCCGCCCCTCGCTGGCGGACCTGTTCATGGTGCCGACCGCTCACCTCTCGCAACTGCGCGCCGCTTTGTCCGACCTTTACCGGCACGACAGCACCGCGCAGGCCGCTGCCGCAGCGGCGCTGCTGCCCGCCGCATCGGTCACCATGCTGATGCCCGCGAGGCCGCCGGCCTTCACCGACTTCTGCACCAGCGCCGACCATATCCTGCGCATGGCGAAGAACGGCGGCCGACCGCCGCAACCCGCCTGGGCGACCCTGCCGGTGGCCTATAATGGCCGCGCCAGCTCGGTCGCGGTATCGGGCACGCCGGTGCTCCGCCCGATGGGGCAGGTGGTACCGCGCGGTGAAACGGCAGCGGTCCATGGTCCCGAGCCGATGCTCGATTTCGAGGTGGAGTTCGGCGCCTGGCTGCGCGGACCCGCAAATGTACTGGGCGAGACGGTGCCACTCGACGCGGCTGAGGACCTGCTGTTCGGCTGCTGCCTGGTCAACGACTGGTCGGCGCGCGGCATCCAGTTCTACGAAATGATCCTCGGCCCGCACCTCGGCAAGAGCTTCCTGACCACGATCAGCCCGTGGATCGTGACGATGGAAGCGCTCGCCCCATTCCGCGTGCCCGGTCGTGGCCGAACGGCGGACGAGCCAGCGCTGCTGCCCTATTTCGACCGTCCGTTCGACCGCCAGTTCGGCGGCCTCAACGTCGAGCTGACCGCCGAGCTGGACACCGGCAACGGCCCGCACCGCATTGTCCGCACCCATGTAGCCGAGCTGTTCTGGACGCTGGCGCAGATGGTCACGCATCAGGCGAGCGGCGGCGCTCCGCTCGAAAACGCCGACCTGATCGCCACCGGCACCGTCAGCGGCGCGGCGGACGAAGCGCGCGCCTGTCTGGTCGAACTGACCGAACTGGGCAAAGCGCCCATCACCCTGCCCGACGGCACCACGCGCGTGATGCTGGAGGACGGCGACACGCTGGCCATCAGGGGCCGCGCGCAGACCCAAGGCTATGTCTCCATCGGCTTTGGCGAGTGCAGCGGCACCATCATCCCCGCAAGGATCTCCGCATGACCGGCCACGTCTTCACCTGCACCGACCAGCAGCCCATCCCCGTCTCGGCGCGCGGCAAGCATCTGTTGGTGGACATCCATTGCCACCTGGGCATCCCCGCCGCCGACAGCATCGTGCAGGCGAAATATCCCGGCCCGCCGCCGGGTATCAACGATTTCACCAGCGCCAAAACCAGCGAAGTCAACCGCGCGCAGTTTGCCCAGATCGGCCGCACGCTGAACACGCTCGACACGCGGCTGGCGGACATGGACCGGCTGGGGATCGACGTGCAGGCGCTCTCTCCCAGTCCCGGCCAGTACTTCTATTTCACCGATGCCGACACCGGCCGCGAGGCGGCGCGCGCGGTCAACGATGGCATGGCCGCTGCCGTGGCGCAGCATCCGGACCGCTTCGTCGGCATGGGCACGGTGCCGTTGCAGGACCCGCGCCTCGCGGTGGAGGAGATGCGCCGCTGCGTGAAGGACCTCGACCTGCGCGGGATCGAGATCAGTTCCAACGTCAACGGCGTGGACCTGCACGCCGAACAGTTCCGCCCGTTCTGGGCAGCGGCGGAGGAGCTGGGCGTGCTCGTCTTCCTCCACCCGCTGGGCTTTACCCACGCCAACCGGATGAGCGAATATTACTTCAACAACCTGATCGGCAACCCGCTCGAATCAACGCTGGCCGTCGGGCACCTGATCTTCGGCGGGGTGCTCGATGCCTATCCCGGCCTCAAGCTGTGCGTGGCGCACGGCGGCGGCTATATGCCCGGCTACTGGGGCCGCATGGACCACGGCTGGCGCGCGCGGGGCGACTGTTCGGAGCACTGCCAGCATGCGCCGTCGAGCTACCTGCGCAAACTGTGGTTAGACACCCTGGTGTTCGACAAGGACCAGCTCGACAGCCTGATCCGCACCCACGGCGCGGACAAGCTGTGCCTCGGCAGCGACTATCCCTTCGATATGTCCGAACCCGATCCGGTCGGCTTCCACGATCGGCTGGATGACGACACCAGGGCCAGGATCCTCGGCCTCAATGCCGCCGGTCTGCTGGGGTTGAGCGTGGCGTGAGCCAGCCGACGAGCCAGCTGTCGGTGGCTAGTGCCACACCGTTCGCCTCGCACTGGGCGCTGGCGGTGCTGTTCCTCGCCAACGTGTTCAACCAGGCCGACCGCATGCTGTTTGGCGTTGTGGTCGATCCGATCCGGCAGGACCTGCTGCTCAGCGACACGCAGATGTCGCTGCTGAGCGGGCTGTTCTTCGTGCTGTTCAACCTGGTCGCCGGGCTGGTGCTGGCGCGCGCGATCGACCGGGGCAACCGGGTGCGCATTCTGGCGCTGGGCGTGTCGGTGTGGTCGCTGGCCACCGCTGCCCAAGGGCTGGCGGAGGGGTTCTGGTCGCTCGCCGCCGCGCGCATCCTCGTTGGCGTGGGCGAGGCGACTGCCTTCCCCGCCGCCATGTCGCTGATCCCTGACCTGTTCCGGGTGGAGACGCGCGGGCGGGCGGTGGCGGTGTTCCAGTCGAGCATCTTTGTCGGCATCGTCGGCGGCACGGTGGTGGCGGGCGTGCTGGGCGCCATGCTGGGCTGGCGGATGATGTTCGTCGCCTGCGGGCTGGCGGGCCTCGTGGCTGCGGCGCTGCTGTTGACCGTGCGCGAGCCGGCGCGTGGACAGGCTGACCGGGTGGTGCCCGAAGGCGAAAGCTATCTACGCGGGATGATGACCGCGTGCACTCGCGTGCTGCGCCTGCCCGGCATGCCAGCGTTGCTGGTGGGCTTCGGCCTGACATCGATGATGACCTCGGTGCTCGCTGCCTGGGGTCCGGCGTTCCTGCTGCGCTCGCACGGCGTGCCGCTGGCGCAGGTCGGTCTGGTGATCGGCCCATCGGTGGGCATTGGCGGAATTGTCGGCACCATCGCCGGGGGGATCATGGCGGACGGGCTGGTTCGGCGGCGCGGCACGCCATCGGCCGCCTTGCTGATCCCGCTGGTTAGCGCCCCGCTGTCGCTGCCGTTCATGGCCGGGTTCATCTTCGCGCCCACGCTGTTCGTGGCCATGGCCTGCGCGGCGGTGATGAATGCCGCGATCAGCGCCTCGATGCCGCCGACGGTAAGCTTCGCCGTGAGCAGCGCCGATCCGCGCGACCGGGCCATTCTGGCGACAATGTTGCTGGCCGCTGCCGGGCTGATCGGCGGCGCTTGCGGCCCGTTCCTGGTCGGCGTGTTGAGCGACCTGTGGTCGGCGAGCGCGGGCGACGAGAGCCTGCGCCAGGCGATGGCGGTAATGCTGGTCATGCCGGCACTGGCCACGGTGTTCCTGTGGCGCGCGTGGCGCAAGGCGCAGGACGCAACCATTGATTCAACTGCAACGATCTGACCACGAGGAGCAATTAGACCATGCGTACAATGCTTTCCGCCCTGGCGCTTTCGGCCAGCGCCATCGTTGCCGCAGCCGTACCCGCGACGGCGCAGGATGCACCAGCTCCGGCGGCGCCCTATTCGGTCTCGACCACGCAGGTCGGCACCCTGCTCGACGATCCGCAGGCCAAGGCCATCTTGGAACGCATGATCCCCGCGGTCTATGCCAACGAGATGTTCCAGACGATGGGCCGCTCGCAAACCCTGCGCTCGATCCAGCAGTACGAGCCCGTCGCGCTGAGCGATGCCGTGCTGGCGGCGATCCAGGCCGAGTTCGACAAGCTGGCCGAATACCAGCATTAATCCGTCCGCTTTGACCGGGGCCGCATGATCGGTTAGCGCTACCATCTTGACGGGTGGAGGCGACAAGTGCGGTGGAACCGGCGCAAGGTGCTGGGTGGAATGGCAGCTTCGGGCGCGGCGGTGGCCGTGCCGGGGCTGCCCGCAACGTCAACGCCATCCCCGCATCCGCAACGGCTGTGGTATCGCCAGCCCGCCGCGCAATGGGTGGAGGCCCTGCCAGTGGGCAATGGCCGCATCGGTGCGATGGTGCACGGCGGCATCGCCCGCGAGGTCCTGCCGCTCAACGAGGATACGCTCTACGCCGGGGGGCCGTACGATTCGGTCAATCCGCGCGCTGCCGCAAGCTTGGCCGAAGTGCGTCGGTTGATCTTCGAGCAACGCTATGCCGAGGCCGATGCGCTGGTCGACCGCGACCTGATGGCGGTGCCGCTGAAGCAAGCGCCCTATCAGGCGATCGGTACGCTGGTGATCGACCACCTTGGGCTGAATGAGGCCGAAGCCCACGATTACGAGCGCAGCCTCGATCTCGACAGCGCGGTGGCCGAAACGCGGTTTGCCGTGGGCCGACAGCGCTTTCGTCGCCGGGTGATCGCCTCGCCGGTCGATCAGGTGATCGCGGTGGAGATCGATGCCAGCCGGGCTCGCAGTCTGTCGCTGCGCCTGTCGTTCACCTCGCCCCATGCTGATTGGCGCGTGGTGGCGGAAGGCAGCGATACGCTGGTGCTGTCCGGTCGCAACGGCGCGCACGACCGGATCGCCGGGGCGCTCGGTTTCGAGGCGCGGCTGCAAGTCATCACGCAAGGCGGAACGCTCGCCAGCGACGGTGACGGGCTGGCCGTGCGCCATGCTGACAAGGTCGTGCTGCTCCTCGCAATGGCGACCAGTTACCGCCGGTTCGACGACGTTTCGGGCGATCCGGCAGCGGCCAACCGGGCGGTGCTCGCGGCCGCCTCGGCGCTGCCTTTCGCCACCTTGCTCAGCCGCTCCACCGACGAGCATCGCCGCTTGTTCCGCCGCGTCAGCGTCGACCTCGGCACAACGCCCGCCGCAGCGCTGCCGACCGACCAGCGCATCGCGCGGTCGCAGCAAGTCGACGATCCGGCGCTGGCGGCGCTGTACTTCGACTACGCGCGCTATCTGTTGATCGCCTCCTCGCGTCCCGGTTCGCAACCCGCCAACCTGCAGGGCGTCTGGGCCGAGGGGCTCGATCCGCCGTGGGGGTGCAAGTACACGATCAACATCAACACCCAGATGAACTATTGGCCGGCGCAACGCCTCGCCCTGCCCGAGTGTGTCGAGCCGCTCGAACGGATGCTGCGCGAACTGGCGGTGACGGGCGAGCGAACTGCCCGCACGATGTACGGCGCGCGCGGCTGGGTCGCGCATCACAACACCGACCTGTGGCGCGCCACTGCCCCCATCGACGGCGCCAAGTGGGGCATGTGGCCGACCGGCGGGGCGTGGCTGTGCACGCACCTGTGGGAGCATTACCTGTTCCAGCAAGACAACGCGTGGCTCGCCTCGGTCTACCCGGTGATGCGCGGGGCGGCGCTGTTCTTCCTCGATACGCTGCAGGTCGATCCCGCCAGCGGCCACCTCGTCACCAACCCCTCGCTCTCGCCCGAAAACACCCACGGCCACGGCTCGGCGCTGATCCACGGGCCGGCGATGGACATGCAGATCCTGCGCGACCTGTTCGGCCAGGTTGCGCAGGCAGCGGCGATCCTCGGCACCGACGCCGAGCTGGCCACCCAGTTCACCGCCGCCCGCGCCCGGCTGCTGCCCGACCGGATTGGCGCGCAGGGCCAGCTGCAGGAATGGCCCTACGATTGGGACGCTCTCGCCGAGGAGCCGCACCACCGCCACGTCTCACATCTCTACGGCCTCTACCCCAGCCACCAGATCAGCCTCGATGACACCCCCGATCTCGCCGCCGCCGCGCGCCGCAGCCTTGACCTGCGCGGCGATCAGGCGACCGGCTGGGCGACCGCCTGGCGCATCAACCTGTGGGCGCGGCTGCGCGATGGCGAGCGGGCGCATGCGATCCTGCGCTTCCTGCTCGGGCCGGAGCGGACCTATCCGAACATGTTCGATGCCCATCCGCCGTTCCAGATCGACGGCAACTTCGGCGGGGCGGCCGGGATCGCCGAGCTGCTGGTGCAGGAGGACGACGCGGCGGTCACCTTGCTCCCCGCCCTCCCCCGCGCCTGGCCGACCGGAGCCTTGCGCGGCGTGCGGCTGCGCGGCGGCGTGCGGCTGGACGTGACCTGGGCCGATGGCGAGCTTGTCGAGGCCCGGTTGAGCGGCGGAACCGGCGCTAATCAGCAGATACGCCTGCGCGAAGGCAGCGTGGAGGTGCTCGTAGCGCCCGACCGTCCGGTCACCCTTCGACTAGGTGATTTTACCTAGCCGCAGGGCGACCGGACGATCGGGCTTCGACCTGCCTTTATCTCTCAACCAATTGTAAACAATCATCTTTCCTCACGCACCTTAAACCCGCCAGCCTACGCAATTTGCGGCATGGCTGGCGGCGGCCCGGCGCCTATAGTCAGCGGTAGAATCGCACCATCGGGAGCGCCGATCCTTGCCGCACACAGCCGTCCGCTCCCCGCTCGCCAGCCGACGCCACGTTATCGGTGGGGCCGTGACCGCAGCGGGCCTGTTCGCGCTCCCGGGCATGGTGCGCGGGCAATCGCTCGCCGAACCGTCACTGGTGCCGATGCGGCTGACACCCGACCAACTGGTCGACATGAAGTGCTGCCTGCGCCCCTTGCGCGCCGCCGGGCCCAACCTTGGCACCGAGACGGTCGGCGGTAAGCTGGTGATCCACAACTACGGCCACGGTGGCAGCGGCTGGTCGCTGTCGTGGGGCTGCGCCGAGGTGGTGGTGGGCAAGGCGCTGGCGGTCCTCCCGCGCCGCGTGGCGGTGGTCGGCTGCGGCATCATCGGCCTCACCTCGGCCATCGTCGCCCAGCGCGCCGGGCTGGAGGTGACGATCTACGCCCGGGACCTCATCCCGCGCACGCGCTCGTTCCGGGCCAGCGGATCGTTCACGCCCGGCTCGCGCATTGCCCTTGCGGGTCCTGCGGGAGCCGATTTCCCCGAGCTGTGGGAGCAGATGGCGCGCCATTCGTGGCGCATGTTCCGCACCATGCTGGGCCTGCCGGGCAAGCCGGTGGAATTCGGCGATTCGTATGCCGTGTCCGACACCCCGATCGAACGGCGGACCTTCCCCGCCGATCCGGCGATCACCGACAGCTATGAGAGCACCGGACTGCCGCACCAGAATGCCGAGTTCGCCCACCTCGACAGCCGCATCCGCGACATCGTCCCACAGGCGGTGCCGCTGGAACCGGGCGAGCACCCGTTTGGCCTGCCCTACGCCACGCGCAGTTCGCAGATGCATTTCAACTTCCCCGCTTATGCCGCGGTGCTGATGGAGGAGTTCTTCGGCCGCGGCGGGCGCTATGTGATGCGCAGCTTCCACCGCCCGGCCGAGCTGGCCGACCTGCCCGAGGACGTGGTGATCCACGCCACCGGCTTCGCCGCGCGCGATTTCTGGGGCGATACCACTCTCATCCCGGTGCGCGGCCAGACCGGCTGGCTGGTCCCGCAGGAGGGGGTGAACTACGGGCTGCGCTATCGCAATATCTCGGCCATGGCCAAAGGCGACGGGATTGTGATCATGAACAACAACCCCGATCTGGGCGACATGTTGGGGGTGGGCGACAGCAGCGAAATGCCCGTTCGCCCGCCGCTCGACGATGCGATGGCCACGCTGGCACAAGTGTTCGCCAATGCCCGCCAGCTGACCGGAGCCCGAGCATGAAGCGCGCAACCGCAGCCCCAATCGCAGCGCTGGTGGCGGGTGTGGCCGTGCTGGCTCTCGGCAGCGCCAGCGGCTTTGCCCAATCGCGTGCCCAGTCACGCAATGGCACGCACACGGGGCGCTATACCGCCGAGCAGGCCGAGGCCGGGTCCGCGCTCTACGCCATTCACTGCGCCATGTGCCACGGCAACCGGATGCAAGCTGTGGGCGAGGTTCCCGCGCTGACCGGGCGGTTCGTCGCCAACTGGGTGGGGCGACCGGTTGGTGACCTGTTCGGCTATGTCGCGCAAGCCATGCCGCAGCACGCCCCCGGCAGCCTTTCGCCCGACCAGACGGCCAAACTGGTGGCGCTGATCCTGCAGGCGAACGGCGTGCCGGCCGGACGGACCGCCCTGCCCGTCGACGAATCAGCCTTGGCGCGAATCGCCTTCGACCCGCCCGGCGCGGGTCGCTGATCCGGCCCGCCGCTCGCCTTGGGCGGCATCCCGTGTTGCACCGCGCAAAATATGCGCGCGATTGTTGCTGCATTGCAACACAGTTGTGGTCGGAAAAATCGTTTGCGCTGGGCACGGGTGATAAGCCCCTGGATCACCGATTTCCTGTGCCATCAACGCTTATGCCCTTGGCTATAAACCATATTAGAACCGGGAGTGGAGACTGATCGGGGCGCTTGATCGAGCCCGCGATCGAGCTTGGCCGAGCCGCCGTGAGAGCGCTACCAAACGCAGCCAGTTTTTGCATTGCAGCAATTTCCCGGTATTCTCCTCATGGTCGCACCCCGGATCGGTCATTCAACCGGACGGGAACCTAAGGGAACGAATGGACGACGGGATTACCCCGCGCGCTAGGCTGCAACACACGGAGGCGGGTCATCCGTGTCTCCAACGGTGCCGCGTATCGCAAGCGCCGTTCCATCGCCGCGATCGGCGCTCGCACCGCTGATGGCCACCACGACAGCGCCCCCGTTGTCTGCCCTCCAGCCCGCTCGGCTCCCGCGCCTGTTACGCTCGCTCCATTCCTCGCACTATGCCGCCGCCAACGTGGCGCTGGGTCTGATCCTGCTGGCCACCGCCTTCGAAGCGACGCTGCTGGCGGTCGAGGCGAGCTCGATCAGCGACAGCCGCCCGTTCCACTGGCTGACGCTGGTGGTGCTGCTGGTGATCATGTTCTCCGGCCTCGCCAGCTTCATCCTGCTGCGCCGCCGGGTGGACGAGCTGGAAACTCTGTCGGCCAGCATGGAAACCGCCCTGCGCGCCAAGGAAGCAGCCGAAGCCGCCAACCTCGTCAAGCAGCGCTATCTCGCCACGGTCAGTCACGAGATCCGCTCGCCGCTCAACGCCATCTATGGCTATGCCCAGCTGGTCGAGCAGAATGCGGATATCGATCCGCAGCAGGCGGCAGGGGTGATCCGCCGCTGTTCGGAACACATCACTTGCCTGGCGGAAGGCCTGCTCGATATCTCGCAGCTCGAAAGCGGCGTCCTGCGCGTGCGGCACGAGGCGATGGACCTGCCCGAATTCCTCGACCAGCTGAGCTGGATGATGCGCCCGTCAGCCGAGGCCAAGGGGCTCGACTTCAAGCTGGAGACCGTCGGCCGCCTGCCCACCGTGGTGCGCACCGATCCGGGAAGGCTGCGCCAGGCGCTGCTCAACCTGATCGGCAATGCGATCAAGTTCACCGAGCAGGGCAGCGTCACCTTGCGGGTGACCTATCGCGGGCAGATCGCGGTGTTCGAGATCATCGACACCGGTCCCGGCATCGCGCCCGAGGACCAGCAGCGCATTTTCGATCCCTATGAACAGATCGGCGCGAGTGCCCACATCGATGCGCCCGGTAGGGCCGGCGTAGGTCTGGGCTTGCCGATCAGCAAGGCGATCGTGCGCATTCTGGGCGGCGACCTGCAACTGCGCAGCACCTCTGGCGAAGGCACCTGTTTCACCATCGCGCTGATGCTGTCCGAGCCGATCAGCGCGCTGCAACCGGAGGCCACCAGCCGCCGGATCAGCGGCTATGACGGCGACAAGCGGTCGGTGCTGGTGGTCGACGACGAGGCCGACCAGCGCGACCTGCTGCAGCACTATCTGGCCGAATGCGGGTTCGACGTGGTCAGTGCCGCCAGCGGCGAGGACGCGCTGGCCCTGTGCGCCACGCAGCATTTCGACCTGGCGCTGCTCGACATCTCGATGCCCGGCCTCAACGGGTGGGAGACCGGCGCCCGCATCCGCGAGCTGTGCGGGCCGAAGATCCGCCTGGCGATGGCTTCGGCCAATGTCCGCGAATTCCACCGGCCCGATACCGACCAGCCGAGCCACGATCACTTCTTCGTCAAGCCATACCGGCTGGCCGACCTGTCCGACGGCATCGGCGCGCTGCTCGGGCTGTCGTGGATCAGGGAGAGCACGGGCCATGACGCGGGCCATGACACGGGCCACGACGCTGTTGGGGCGGCCCCCGCGCGCGCCGTCCGCCTGCCGCCGCGCGCCGTGGAGCACATCGAGCGCCTGCGCGAACGCATTCACATCGGTCACGTTCGCGGGATCGAAGCCGAAATCGCCATGCTGGCCAATGCCGCCCCCGATCAGGGCCGGCTGGTCAGTTCCCTCTACGCCGCGCTGGACGAGTTCGATCTCGCCGGCCTGTTACGACTGCTGGAAAAAGCATGACCATACTCCAATCAGAACGCCAAAATCTGCCCGGGCGGGAAGACACCGTCCTTGTGATCGACGACGAGCCCGGCTCGCTCGGGGTCATTACCGCGCGGCTGGAAACCGCCGGGATTACCACGCTGGTGTCCACATCGGGCCTGTCGGCGCTGACCCTGCTCGAACGGATCCTGCCCGATCTGGTGATCGTTGACGGGATGATGCCG
The DNA here is from genome assembly GCA_039927835.1 of Alteraurantiacibacter sp. Lineage (GTDB taxonomy): Bacteria > Pseudomonadota > Alphaproteobacteria > Sphingomonadales > Sphingomonadaceae > Alteraurantiacibacter. Next base: position 74,161 of record JBDSUF010000035.1, on the reverse strand, counting down.
GGGATCGACGGGTTCGAGACCTGTCGCCGGATCAAGGCCGATCCGCGCACCGCGCACCTGCCGATCATCTTCCTCACCGGCCTGACCGAGAGCGAGCAGGTGGTCCACGCGTTCGAGGCGGGCGCGACCGACTATTGCCGCAAGCCGGTCAACCTCGACGAGCTGCTGGCGCGGGTGCAGGTGCACATGGCGCAGGGCCGCGCGGCGCAGGCGAGCGCGGCCAGCCTCGATGCAACCGGCAGGCTGATGCTGGCGACCGATGCCGCCGGTCACCTGCTGTGGTGCACGCCGGGGGCCGAGGCCGCGCTTGGCCGCATCGTGCCCGGGTGGAAGAGCGGCGATGCCATGCCCGAACAGCTCAACGCCACGGTCAGCAGGCTGCTCGCGCGCGGCAGCGCCGGGGCCACCGCCACCGTGCCCAACCGGCCGGGCAACCTGGCGCAGGGGACCACGCTGGAACTGGTTCTGGTCGGCCGCTACCGCGCCAACGAAGTGCTCATCCGCATCAACGAGATGAACCCGACGCAGGATGTCGAGCGGCTGGCGGGACGGCTCGGCCTGACCTCGCGCGAGGCGCAGGTGCTGCTGTGGGTCAGCTATGGCAAGTCGAGCATCGACATCTCCGAAGTGCTCGAGATCAGCCCGCGCACGGTGCAGAAGCACCTCGAGCACGTCTATACCAAGCTTGGCGTGGAAACCCGCTCGGCGGCGGCGGCGATCGCCATCCGCATGACCGACGCATGAAACGCAAAGGGCGGAGCGACCGAAGTCGCCCCGCCCCTTGTTGCTTGGACCGTCAGGCTCAATCGAGGCCGACAAAGCGCGTGTCACCGCGGGTTGCGCGCTGCGCCATGTAGTTCACCACCGGCTCCATGTTGGCAGCCATCTCGCGGCGGCAACGGAAGTCCGGCTTGGCGTCGGCGCCCACGCGGTCACCCGGGTTGCAGGCGGCTTCGATCTGGCGCGCGACTTCGCGGCGGAACGCGGCGACTTCTGCGGGATCGGCAAAGTTCACGCCCGCCGAGTTGACGCGCAGGGTAACGGCTTCGCGCTGTTCGGCCTGGGTTTCGGTGGCGGCGGCGGCACCGGCCACCGACAGCAGGCCAGCAGCAAAAGCGGCGGCGAGGGCAAAAGTCTTCATTGAGAACTCTCCTGAGAACGTCTTGTGCATTTATACGACAGAGTTGCGATGGTTTGGATTTGTCGGACTCTGTTACGATGCTCGATCGTCCGGTCCGTCAGGCGTTCTGACTGCGCTGAGGGGGCAACTATGCCTCCAAGGGGCATTTTGCAAGCGTCTTCTGCACAAAAAACGGCAGAATTCCGCCATTTTTATGCTGCGAGCGCGTTGTCGCACCGCCGCACGGGGCGCCTATTTCATGGTGCGTTGCGAGACAATCTCGCCCCGCGTCAGTCCGCGGTTGGCGCCCGTGCGGCAATCGCTTCGATCTCGATCAAGTATAAAGGTCCCACCAGTGCAGCCACCTGAAAGGTCGAGCGGGCGACGGTGCCGGGGTTTTCAGCCGTGCCGAAGAACTCACGGAAGCCGGCATTCGCGCCAGCAAAGTCCATGGCCCCGGTGCGCGGATCGGCCGCGACGAACAGCGTCAGCTTGATCACATCGGCCATGGTGAAGCCCTGTGTGGCCAGAATGTCGCGGATCTTGCCCAATGTGCTGATCGTCTGCTGGCGGGTGTCACCCATCTGCTCGATCGTGGTGACCGCGCTCATCGGCATCGCGGGGTCGAGCGGCGAGGCCAGCTGACCCGACAGATAGACCATGTCCGCCCCGGCATTGACCCGCGCCGCCTCGAGGATGATCGCCTGCGGATTGCGCTGGATACGGATGACTTCGCCCTGCGCCACTGCCGGGCTGGCCGTAGCGCAGGCTATTGTAACTGCCAGGCGGGCGGCGAAGGCGCGACGGTTAAGCGACATCGATTGATCCTCATTCTTCTAGTGTTTTGCCGGGCTAGCGGACCCGCGCGGCCAGCGATCTACGCACATAGGCGTATGGGATTCACCCGCCAACTGGGATCGAAAGGCGCCATCGGATCAACGAGTCCGTGGTCGCCCCTAGCAGCCTAGAGCGACACATAATGCGGGGAGAGAGCACCGAGATAACAACAGGGGCCACATTCATGTCGCGCATTACCAGGACGACCGCTTTCCTCTTCCTTGCCACAACCGCGCTGTCGAGCACCGCGATGGCGCAGTCCGCTCCCGAAAGCGACGCCGCCGCCGAGCGCGCGCTCGAAGGTGACGTGATCATCGTTACCGGCACCCGCGCCGCAGGGCAGGCCGCCGCCGAATCGGCCGCGCCGATCCAGCTATTGTCCGCAGATGCCCTGACCCACGTGGGCCAGCCCAACCTCAACCAGGCGCTGACCCAACTGGTGCCATCGTTCCAGGCGCAGACGCAGGGCACCGACATGGCGAGCTTCTCGCTGTCGGCCCGCCTGCGCGGCGTCAGTCCCAACCACACGCTGGTGATGGTCAACGGCAAACGCCGCCACGGCAACTCGATCCTGCAGGTGATCAACGGCGCATTCGGCGGCTCGGCCGCTCCGAGCATCGACCTGATCCCGCCGGACATCGTCTCGCGCATCGAGATCCTGCAGGACGGCGCCGCCGCCGTTTACGGTTCCGACGCGATCGCCGGGGTGATCAACATCATCCTCAAGAGCGACACCTCGGGCGGCTCGATCCGCGCCACCACCGGCCAGTATTACGACGGTGAAGGCACGACCTACAGCGCCAGCGGCAACTTCGGCGTCGAAGTGGGCGACCGCGGTTTCCTCGATATCAGCCTGTTCCACCGCCGCAACGGCTACACCACCGTGGGCGACGGGCAGATCGCTGTCGTCAACCTCAACGGCACGATCAACTCGGGCGTCTCTGCCGCCTTCCGCCCGCTGTACCAGGCGCTGGCCGACAGCGGCGGCACGGCGGGCGTCAACGGTGGCCAGCCGGCCTCCAAGCTGTCGGTCGCGTTCTACAACTTCGGCTATGAGTTCGACGACTTCGAGTTCTATTCATTCGGCGACATCTCGCGCCGCACCGGCGACGCCCTGCAGGGCTATCGCGTGCCCAACCGGGTTTGCCGCACCGCCGCTGGTGCCCCGCAGACGAGCGATCCGACTCGCTGCTTCGGCAACACCGCCGCGACTGGCCTGGTGCCCCACATCGAGGTGTTCCAGAATGAATTCTCGTTCACCGGCGGCGTGCGCGGTGAGACCCCGAGCGGGTGGAGCTGGGATGTCTCGGGCACCTATTCCGAGGATAACTCGAAGGTCTACACCACCGGATCGGTCAACGCCTCGCTGTTCGTCGCCACCGGCTTCTCGCCGACCGACTTTTATGACGGCGGGTTCCAGTTCGACCAGTTTGTCGGCACCGTGGACATCAGCAAGGAATTCGACATCGGCCTGTCCGATCCGCTGACCTTTGCCTTCGGCGCAGAATACCGCAGCGAAGCCTATTCGATCTTTCAGGGTGATGCAGGCTCGCTGTACGTCGAGGGCGCGCAATCGTTCCCCGGCTATTCCGCCACCGATGCCAGCCGGATCGATCGCATTGCCAAGGCGGTCTACGGCAACGTGATCGTGTTCCCGGTCGAAGACTGGACCGTCGACATCGCCGGTCGCATCGAAGACTACAGCGACTTCGGCAGCGCGCAGATCGGCAAGATCACCACGCGCTACGATTTCTCCGACGCCTTCGCCCTGCGCGCCACGGCGAGCACCGGTTTCCGCGCACCAACGCTGGCCGAACAGGGCTATTCGGCCACCAACGTCGGCCCGACCAGCGCCGTGCTGCAGCTGGCACCCAGCTCGGCCGGGGCGACCAGCGCCGGGTTCGGTGCCCTGGGGCCGGAAAAGTCGATCAACTTCTCGGCTGGCATGGTGGTGCGGCCGATCCCGCGCCTGACGATGACGCTCGATGGCTATTACATCAAGATCAACGACCGCATCGTGTCCTCGGGGGGGATCGAAGGACAGCGAGCCTCGCCGTTCCCGCTCGCCGGTATCCGCGTGGGCATCGATACCGTCGCGCCCCTGATCAACGGACTGACCCCGTTCGCGCTGGTCAACGGGGCCATCCTCGCCAGCGGCAAGGCGCTCGATCCCACCGTGCTGCAATCGGGCAGCCTGTCGATCCAGACTTTCACCAACGGCATCGACACCGAAACGATGGGCGTGGAATTCGGCGCACGCTATCCGATCGACCTGCCGTTCGGCACGCTCGATCTGACCGTGGGAGCCAACTACAACATCACCAAGGTGACCGACTCCACGGTGCTGGGCAGCCTGTTCACCCAGACCGCCGAGGACACGATCGAGAACGCCAGTCCGGACTTCAAGGGCAACATCGGCGCGCTGTTCGAAAGCGGCGGGTTCACCGCCAACGCGCGGATGAACTACTACTCCAAGACCACCCAGCTGGTGCGCCCGAACAGCGCATCCACCACCCCGCGACCGGTCCTGAACTACGCCGGTGTGGGTGAGTACTATCAGGCCACCGTGGGCGCCACGCCGATCTTCGACCTGGAGCTTGGCTATGAGTTCACCGAGTTCCTGACGGTGTCGGTGGGCGCGAACAACCTGCTCAACAAAAAGCCGGAAATCCCGGACGTGGTGGCCGATTACAACCCGGCGACCTGGTCGACCAACAACCGGTCGCCCTACATCAACGGTGGGGGCGTCATCAACGGGCCGTACAACTTCGGCCCATACGGCTCGAACGGCGGCTATTACTACGCCCGTATCGCCCTCGAATTCTAGGCATCGTATACCCGGCGGGCGTCCCTTGGGCGCCCGCCGACACCTTCGTGTTCCGTCCATCAAAGGGCCAAAAACAATGACCTATATCAAGACCCTGCCCGCCCTCGCCCTCGCGCTGGCGGGTATTGTCATGTCTGGCTGCGCCACCGCACAGGACGCTGCCCCCGCTGTCGAGCGCGTCTATGGCACCCCCACGGCACGCATCGCCAGCATGGCACTGGTCCCGCCGGGCAGCCGCCTGGTGTTCGTCTCCGGGACCACCCCGGCACCGCTCGATCCCGCCAATCCGGACGATCTGGGTGATACGCGCGCGCAGACGCTGTCTGTCCTCACCCGCATCAAGGCCGCGCTGGAAGCGCAGGGTCTGGGGATGGGTGATCTGGTCAAGCTGACGGTGTTTCTGGTCGGCACGCCCGAAACCGAAGGGCGAATGGATGCCGCCGCCATGAACGAGGTGTTCGCCACCTTCTTCGGCACGCCCGAACAGCCAAACCGGCCGACCCGCTCGACCATCCAGATCGCCGCGCTGGGGCGGCCGGGGATGTATGTCGAGATCGAGGGGATCGCCGCCGTCGCGCCCTGATCGGCGGCACCAGCCCAGCAAGCCCACTTAGATTTTACGGTTAGAAAGAGTGTCGCCATGTCGCGCAGTCGTCGTTACCCCTGCGTCGCCGGCGGCTGCCTGCTACCGCTGGGGCTCCTCCTGACGCATCCAGCGACGGCGCAAGAAGGCCCGCCACAGGACGGCCAGACGCAGGACAACGCCGTCACCAAGGCCGACGATGCTTTCGGCCAGTCAGTCGGTAGCGAGCGCGTCGGCCTGTACAATGGCGAGGACGTGCGCGGCTTCTCGCCGGTCGAAGCGGGCAACGGCCGGATCGAGGGGCTGTACTTCGCGCAGGCATCCGCGCCCGGCCAGCGGGCCATCGCGGGCTCGATGATCCGCGTGGGGCTGACCGCGCAGGGCTATTCGTTCCCCTCGCCCACCGGGATCGTCGATTACAGCCTGGTCAAGAATTTTGGCGACCTTGGCGGTAGCCTCAGGTTGGAATACGGCCAGTATGGCTCACCCATTGCCATCATCGATGGCCGTTTGCCCCTGGGGCCGGATGCCGGGGTGACCTTCTCGATCAACCGCCGCGAAATGGCACGGCACGAGGGCGGGCGGGCGCAGAACCTGGGACTGGGGGCGACCTTGGCCTATCGCCCCTATAGCGGGGCGCAGATCGTGGCCTTCGGCACGCGGATAACCTTCTGGGACGATCCGGCGCCGCCGGTGGCCTTCCCCAATGGCGATTACCTGCCGCCCGAAATCCGCCGCCGAAACCTGCTGGCGCAGCCCTGGGCGCTGAAGGACAGCCGCAACTTCCTGTATGGCGTGATCGCCCGGCTGCCGTTCGGCGCGTGGCAAGTGGATGCCGGCCTGTTCCAGGGCGGCAGCCATGTGCCCGAGACCTATTCCGACCTGTTCACCCACTTGCGCGCCGATGGCACCACGCCGTCGCGCACCATCGTGGCCGACGGCAACAACCGCAATGACTTGTCGTCGGGCGAACTGCGGCTGACGCGCAGCCTGGTCACCGGGCGAGTGGCGCACAAGCTGATTGTCAGCGCGCGCGGCCGGTTGGGCGAGCGCCAGTTCGGCGGGCAGCAACGCTTCAACCTGGGCGAAAGCACGCTGCTGGTGCGCGACATTCGCCCGGCGCCGACGATCGTGCTGGGGGCCGAGAACATCGACAAGGTGCGCCAGGGCAGCCTGGGCCTGGCCTGGAGCGCCACCGTGCCGGGGCGCTTCTCGCTCGATGCCTCGATCACCCAGTCGACCTATCGCAAGGCGGTGGATTTCGCCGCCCCCGCGCGCGAAGACGTGGTGATCAACGACAGTCCGATGACCGGCAGCCTGACCGGTTCGCTGTTCCTGACCCCGCAACTGGTGCTGTATGGCGGCCATGTGCGCGGGTTCGAGGATGCCGTGGTGGCGCCAGATGTCGCCGTCAACCAGGGCGACGCCCCGCCCGCCTTGCGCACACGGCAGACCGATGTGGGGCTGCGCTATGCCTTCCCCGGCGGTATCCGGGTGGTGGCGGGCCTGTTCCAGATCACCAAGCCCTATTACAACCTCGATCCCGGACAGGTATTCCGCGATCTCGGCTCCAATACCAACCGGGGCGTAGAATTGAGCCTGGCCGGGCAGATCGTGCCGGGGGTGAACATTGTCGCAGGCGCGGTGCTGATCGATAGCGCGATCAACGGCCTGCTGGTGGATAGCGGGCAGATCGGCAGCCGACCGGTCGGCACCACGCGCCGCAAGATCATCTTCGATGCCGACTGGCGACTGGCGGGCGGGACCAGCCCGCTGTCTTTCGATATCAGCGTCAACAGCCAGGGCGACCAGGTGGGTAATGCGGCGAACACACTGCTGGCACCAGGCAGCGATGTCATCAACCTGGGGCTGCGCTATCGCTTCAAGCTGGGCGACGCCGATGCCCTGCTGCGCGCGCAGGTAAACAACGTCACCAACAGCTACAGCTGGGATGTCGCGTCCAGCGGCGCGTTCCAGTATCGCCCGCGCCGCCATGGCAGCGTGGCGCTGATCACCGATTTCTGAGCCGGGCCCGAAAAACGCCCGCACAGCAAAACGCCCGCCCGGAGAGGAACCGGGCGGGCGCGGCTTCAACCTCGGCGGGATCAGCGTAGCTGCGCGGCCTCGGCAGCGGTGACCTGATCACCATAGGCGTTGCCGAAGTGCGAGCGGACATAATTGACCACGTCAGCCACTTGCTCGTCGGTCAGCATGTCGGCCATCGATGGCATGCCGTTCTTGCCCTTCAGCACCACGTAGAGCGGGTAACCCTTGGCCACCAGCCGGGGGTTGCTGGCCAGCGCCGGATAGGTGCCCGCCCCCGTCGCGCCCACCGCATCGGGCATGTGGCAGGCGGCGCACAGATGCTCGTAGGTATCCTGGCCCGTCACGGCAGCGACTGCGGTGGGCGCGGCCGAGGCGGCGTCGGGGGATGATTGCGCGGTGGCGGTGGCGGCGAGCGCTCCCGCCAGGGTGGCGCTGGCGGCGAAAAGCCCGAAGGTTTGCTTGACGTTCATTTGCCTGATCACCCTGCCTGTTGCACGCGTTGATGGAGCCGGCTGACCGCATCGAGCGCGGAGGTCACCGCGCCTTCGATCCAGCCGCCGATATACGATGCATGTTCGCCCGCGATCATGAACCGGCCGTCCATCTGGCACAGGTTCTGGTAATGCGCGGCGCGGCTTTCATCGCTCCAGATGCCGAAGCAGCCGAGCGTCCACGGCACGCGGTGCCAGCCCACGGCCACGCCGTTCATGAACTCCTCGGCGTATTGTGGGTGGATCTGCGAACCCCACTCGACCACGCGGCGGACCCGCTCGGCCGGCGATTGCGCGGTCAGCTCGTAAGAGATCGCGCCGCCGGTATAGGCCCCGAGCAGCACACCCGGTCCCTGCGAGCCGTAGCCATAGCTGGGGTAGGAGATCTGGCTGATCGGCAGGTTGGTGCTGGTGATGCCGCCATAGATGCTCTCGTCCTGCTCCCAGAACCGGCGCTTGAATTCCAGCCCCACCTTGACGCTGGGCCGATAGGGCACGGCATGGATCGCGGCGTCGAGCGTCGGGCCGACATTGAGCGGGATCTGCGACAGCACCGACAGCGGGATGGTGCAGATGCAATAGTCCGCACTGGTCGACAGCCGCTCGCCCGACAGCCGGTCGACATAGTTCACCGTCACCCCGTCATCGCCCTGGCGGATTTCGGTGACCTTGCTGTTGCGGCGGATCAGGTGGCCCACCGCACGCTCGAACCCGGCGGCGATCTGGCCCATGCCGCCGACCGGCTGGAAGATGGCATACTGGTGTTCGTTGGACAGGTTGCCGCCGATGGCGCGCCACAGGCCCGATTGCAGCACGGTGTGCGCGTCGAGCGGCTCGGACGGGATCGGCACGGCGGTCAAGCCGCCGCCCGGCCCCTTTTCCCACCCGCGCCGACTGGCCGAAGCGTTGCTTTTGACATAGCGCATGTTGCTATCCAGAGCGCCCCAGCTGCGCAGCGATTCCAGCAGGATCTCGCCATCCTCGGCAGACACCGTGTCGGCCAGCGCATTCTGTCGCACGGCCTTGGCGAGCAGTTCGGAGACGTGGCCGTAGTAGTCGGCCTGGATGGTCTTGTAGCGCTGCGGCTTGCCGTCGAAGGCCTCGGTGGAATGGAGGTAGGCGTTGTAATTCTGCTGCTGGAACGGTTCCAGCCCCACGCCCAGTTGCTGGCAGTAATGGATCAGCCCGCCGTGCTCGGTCGGGATGCGCCACGGGCCAGGATTGATGTAGTTGCCCGGCGAAAATTCGCAGGTCTGCGTGGCACCGCCCAGCTCGGTGAAGGTGTCGCCGCCCTTGATCGTCCAGGCGCGGCCACCCACGCGGTCGTTGTATTCGAGCACCTCGACCAGATAGCCCGCGCGGCTGAGTTCGAGCGCCGAGACCATGCCCGCGACGCCGCCGCCCAGGATCAGCACTTTCTTGCCTTTGGCGCCGCCGTCCAGCGAGATCGGCCCGGTGAAGGTGGAGGCCTGCGCCTGTCCCAGCGGCGCCATCGCCATCAGCATGGCGGTGCCCCCGGCGGACTTGCCGATCATCGACAGCAGTTGCCGCTTCGACATCGCGAAGTTGCCAGAACGGGTAGGTTCGGGTGTCTCGTCCATTATGCGCCCCTGATCGCCAAGCTGGCCTGCCGTGCCGGAATCGGCTGTCCGGCGGACCCCTTGGCTGGTTGTGTGGACGGACGATCAGCTTGCGCGGGTCAGTTTGGGATACGCCGTTTGGCGTATGTTGCGCGGGCGCGACACGCGCGAAGGTCGGCTATTCTGGCGATCTGTGGAGCGACCTTCGATGTGCAGCGTGAAGCTCTTTACCACCACCCTGGCGCTGGCAGTCCCGGCGATCATGTGGCCGCCCAAGCCGGTGCGGGCGCAGACACTGGTCCAGCCTGCCGCGCTGGTCGTTTATGCGGACGCTGCTGACTTGCGTTAAGTCGCCCGCTTTTCAGTCATTTTCCCAGCGTTACCGAGGCCCGGCGGCAGCGCCGGGCCTTTGCTGTTGGCCGCTAGATCTCGTTGGCTGCCGCAAACCTGTTGATGTGCTCAGCAGCGCGGAAGGCCAAGGCCTCGATCGTGTGCGTCGGCTGGCCGCGCGTGGAGGTCGGCAGGCTGGAGCCATCGCACAGGAACAGGTTTCGCACATCGTGCGTGCGATGGTATTTGTCGATCACCGACCTGGTCGGATCGTCGCCCATGCGCGCGGTCCCCAGCAAGTGAACCCCGCCACTGGCCTCGCCCACATGGCCCGGCTCGATCTGCACCGCGCCGGCCGCGTCCATGATCTCCACCGCGCGCGCAACCATGAACTCGGCGTGCTTGATGTCGTCCGGGTGATCCTTGAGGGTAACGCGCATCGCTGGCACGCCCCAGTCGTCCTTCAGTTCGGGGTCAATGTCGATCCGGTTGGTCGGCTGGGCGAGCGAAGTGCCGTGGCCCGCGCAGTTCATCCAGTAGGTGTAGCTTTCGAGGTATTCCTTGAACCCCGGCCCCCAGGTCGGCGTGCCTTCGGGCACAGACTGGCCCCAGGTCAGCGGGCCGCCCGAGCGCGCGGTAAAGCCGCCGCCGCCATAAAACCCGCGCGCGGGGTCGGAATTGTAGAAATCGTGCAACATCATGGTGACGTTGGCACCCTTGTACTCGTTCAACGGCTCCTCGAACCGCGCCGCCGCACCGCCGCCCTTGTTGCACATTAGGTTGCGGCCGACCATGTCGCTGGAATTGGCGAGGCCTTCGGGCTGCGCGTTGGTAGCGGAATTGAGCAGCAGCTTGGGCGTTTCGGAGCCGTTGGCGCAGACCACCACGGCGCGGGCATTCTGGAACTGCTCCACCTTCGCGCCGTCGAAGTAATGCACCCCGGTGGCACGCCCGGCATCGTTCATGCCGATCTGGAACACATAGCTGTTGGGGCGCACCTCGCAATTGCCCGTGGCTTCGGCTTCGGGGATCACGGTCCAGACCGACGAATTCTTGGCCTTCACCTCGCAGGCAAAGCCTCCGCACAGGCCGCATTGCACGCAGGCGGGGCGGCCCCTGTACACGGTGGAATTGATCGCCATCGGTGACGGGAACGGATGCAGCCCGAGCGCCCGCGCGCCGCGCTCGAACAGCACGCCCGACGATTTGATCGGCAGGTGCGGCATCGGGTATGGACGACTGTGGAACGAGGCGAAGGGGCTTGCTCCGGCCAGGCCCGATACGCCGACTTCCCATTCCACCTTGGAGTAATAGGGCTCAAGGTCGGCATAGGTGATCGGCCAGTCGACCAGGTCCGCGCCCTCGATCGGGCCAAGCACGCTGCGCTCGATGAAGTCGATCTCGTGCAGCCGCCAGAAGTTGGCGTTGAAGTGCGAAGAACTGCCGCCGACGACGCGGGCGTAGGTCATCGAATTGCGCTTTACCGCCACCTCGCTGGCGTCGCGGCGGAAGGTCTGCGGATTGGTCGCCGGGTTGTTGGTGATGCCCGACAGCTGGCGATACTTCAGTTCGTCATGCTCGAACTCGTGCGCGTCGAGCCGCGGGCCTTGTTCCATCACCACTACGCTGTGGCCGGCCTGCGCCAGTTCGCGGGCCACGATGCCGCCAGCGGAACCGGAGCCGACGACGATGAAATCGACCGTCTCGCTGGTGGGATAAGTCTTGCGGTCCATATCTGTGCTCCCGTCAGGCGGATTTTGGCGTCAGGCGGTTTGAATGGTGGTGCCGGGGTACGGAACAAAGCCCGCATAACCCTGGTCGTAATAGCCGAACGGGGCAGTCCAGAAGTGACGGTTCTCCACCCCGATCAGTTGCCAGCCGAGGTATTCGTGATTGCCGCCGTACTTGGGCAAGGCCAGCAGGCCGAGCACGGTCAGCCGCCGCACGGCGAGGAAAAACGGCGTCTCCTCCACCTGCTGCAGCCAGTTGGCCTGCAACGATGGCGAACACGCAGCAAAGCCCGGTGCCGAACAATAGTGTGCGGTATGGGCGGCGTTGAATTCTGCCAGCCCTTCGCGGAACGCCGGCAATTGCGCGGCCCAGAAGCTGCCCAGCGCGTTGTCGATGAACATGATGACCTTGGCATCTTTCGCGCCGGGCTTGTCGCCGCCGGGCACGATCAGGTCCGCCATTGCCTCGACCACCGCCGCTTCTTCGGCCGTCAAAGTGGTCAGGCCGACGGGTCCGGTGGCAGCGGCACCGGCAGCGTGATCGTGTTCCGCCGCCAGTGCGATCTGCGGCCAGTTCATCGTGAGCCACGTTGTACTCGCCAGATTGCCGATGGCCGTCAGGAACTGGCGGCGTGACGGTGTAGGTAAGTCCATGGGTTGCTCCCGAAACTGGCCGCCCCGAGCTTGTCGCTGGCCGTGGTTTCAAGAGCATGCCCGTGGCGGCTGCGGAATACGCCGTTCAGCGCATAGACGCGTGCGGCACCTAGTTTGCCAACCCCAGCGCGGCGACTACCTCGGCCCAGCTGACCAGCTTGAAGTTCTGCGCTGCGGGGGCATTGTGCCCGTCCTGCGCCACGAACAGACCGGCGGGGTAAAGCGGGCCGAAATCGCCGGGCATGAGGTCGATCCCGTCGGTCTCCTCGGTCGCGCCCAAGGTGCCAGCGGCGATGCGGAAGCGGCCGCGCGGGGTCATCGAAGGCAGGTCGAACACGGCATAGGCATTGTCCCCCTGGCTCGAGGCGACGAGATAGCCGCCGTCGCTGCCCGAGGGGGCCAGCGCCAGCCCTTCGACATCGGCGACAAGATAGCGGTAGTCGATCGCGGCGACCAGTTCTCCGGCGCTCGCCCCGGCGGCAAAGCGCCAGATGCCGCCGTCTTCCTCGCCCACGTAGAGCGTGCCGTTGCGGTCATCGACGACGCAGCCCTCGGCCTGGCTGGGCACGGTCACCGCGCGCTCGGCGGTGAAGCTGGGCGTCGCGCCGGAAAGATCGATGCGGACTTCGTGAATGGTTCCGGCCTTCAGCACCGAATAGGCGCGCAGCACGCCGCCGTGGGTGCCGAGGCACAGGCCATAGCCCTCGCCGGCGCCGCCCGGCCCGGTGGCCAGCGGCACCAGCGTGGCACTGGCGGTATCGAGCCGAAAGACCTGCAACCGCGCCTGCGTCAGGTCGTTGCGGTCGCTCGCCACCACGATCACGCCCGCCGCGCCGCCAAGGTCCACCAGGTCGACATTGTTGACCAGGCCGGGATTGGTGAAGCTGCGGATCGCCCCATCGAGGCCATAGACATAGAGCCCGGCCTTCTTGTCGGTCGCCACGATCAGGCTGGCCGCCGGATCGACCGCATTGCGCCAGATCGCCGGATCGTCGGCTGCGTCCTGGTTGGCGGTGCCGACGGGCACGGTTTCGCCCGAGGCGACCACCGCCACCGGCGACAAGCCTTGTGGCGCAGGGGTGGCGCAGGCGCTCAAGGCGCCTGCCGCCACCGTTGCCAGCAACACCGTATGACGCATCAGAACGCGTACCGGGCGATCAGCTGGAACACCGGTCCGGCCTGTTCGCTCTCCAGCTCGTATTCGTCGAAGCTGCGATCCTGCTGGTCCTCGATGGTGGTGAACTTGTTGAACACCTCGTCCTTCGAGGAATCGAGCAGGTTGGAGCCGACCAGCCGCACGGTGAAGCTGTCACCGAAGCGCTTCTCGACGAAGACTTCGAGGTCTGCGCCATAGCTGGTGGTGACTTCCTCGCCGACCACGCGGTCATAGGCGGCGCCCTGCTTGCGGTAATTGACGCCCAGCGCCGCGCCGAGCGAGGGGAAGTCCTGGATCACGCCCACGTTGTAGACATAGTCGCTCTGCCCGTTGAACTGACGGGTGCCGAGGAAGTCGGTGATGCGGCTGTCGACCAGGCCGAGGTTGCCGAACACGCCGGTATCCGCCAGCCCCATGAAGGCGAGGCTGGTGGACAGGTCGAACTCGACGCCCCACACCTTGCCATTGCCGGTATTGCGCGGCTGGAGCACGAAAGTGCCGTTCCCTTCGGACCCCTTGACGCCGGTGCTGGCCACTTCGACGAGGTTCTGCACGTCGCGGTAGAAGAAATTGATCCCCGCCACGCCGGTGCGGCCCAAGCGGTGTTCATAGCCCACGTCACCGCCCCAGGCGGTCTCCGGGGCCAGCTGCGGATTGCCGAGCAGGTCATTGTCTCCCAGCTCGGCCAGCAGCAGCGCGGGGCTGATATAATCGAGCCGCGGGCGACGCATGGTGCGCGCGCCCGACAGGGTGATGCGGCCATCGCCCAAGGCGATCTTGGCCGAGGCCGAGGGCAGCCAGTAATCGTACGAATTGGACTGGCTTGCCAGCGCGGGGGCGACGGTGAAATCCTCGATCGTGACATCGGTGTTTTCCCAGCGGATGCCGGCTTCAAAGTTTATCGCTCCGGCCTCGCCTTCGATCAGCGCGAACAGATCGCGCCGGTCTTCCTCGATCCGGTTGAGCCCGCCCGCCGGGTTGGCAAAGGCGGCAAAGGTGCCGACGAAATCGAGCGGGCTGGCGGAGAACTGGTTGTAGCCGACGCGCATCGCGTCCAGCAGGGTGATGCGGCTGCGCACTTCGCCGATGGCGGTGTCGCGATCCTTGTTCTGGGCAAAACCGCCGACCACGAAGTCCATGTCGTCACCCAGCGGAAACGCATGCTCCAGCTGCAGCGACATTTCGTCGTCGACGATGTCGCGCTGCGTCAGGTCGCCGGTAAAGCGTGGACGACTGCGGTTGAAGTCGATCTCGTATTCGTATTCGAACTGGTCATCGTCGAACCGCGAGAAAGCGGCACGGATCTTGGTTTTGCCCAGCGCCCATTCCTGCTCCAGCTCGGCTTCGAGCGACAGGCTGTTCTGGCTGATGTCGTTGACGTTGCTGTTGTCGGTGAGGAGGCCAGCGTCATCGGTGTCGGTTTTATTGTCGACGGGGCCGAACGTGCCGGTCGCCCGGCTGTATTCATACGAGCGCTCGGTCTCGGTGCGGTCGGTGCGCACGAAATTGCCCGCCAGCTCGAAGCGGGTAGCCTCGTTCTCGAACACCCACGAGACATTGCCGGCATAGTCGATCCCGTCGCGCGTGTCGGTCTGGTCCTCGCGGTTGGCGAAGTCGTCGGTGAAATAGTCGGCGTTGTTCTCGGGCGAATTGTCGAACCGCAGGCTGGTCTTCAGCTTGGGGTTGTAGCGGCCCTGCACGTTGAACCCTGCGAGCAGGCGTCCCGGTCCCATCTCGCCGCCGAAGTAAACGCCCACGCTCGGCTTGATCTCGCCATCGTTGAACATCAGGCCGCCTGCGCGCAAATATCCACCGTCGAGCGACAGGCCGTCGCGCAGTTCGATGTTGATCGTCCCGGCCACGGCATCGCCGGTGCGGCGTGCGGTGGACGAGCGGACGATCTCCACCCGCTCGATCAGCTCGGCGGGCACGCGGTCGAGGAAGAACGAGCGGTCGGCGTTGGAGCCGGGCACGCGATCGCCGTTGATCAGGATCTGGGTATAGCCGGGATCGAGACCGCGCAGACGCGCGCCGTCGCTCTCGATCACGTCGGACAGGAAAGTGACCGAAGGCACGCGGCGCAGCGCATCGCCGGCGGTCAGCGGTTCGAAGCGCTGGAAGAACTGCTCGTCATAGACCAGCTCGGGCACGGCGTCCTCGCTGCGGTTACGATAGCCGATGCCGCCCAAGACCACGATGGTGCTGGCCGACTGGATCTGCTCGCCCTCGCTGGCAGGGGCGCTGGCCTGGTCCTGCGCGGCGGCGGGCGCGGCGAGCACGGCGGCAAGACCGGAGACGGCGGCGCTGAGGAAAAGGCGGGTGCGGAGCATGGCGGAGAGGTCCCTGTCTGGTTTGACGTTGGGCGCCCTCTGGCGATGCCGCGTTGCGGCTTGTGGTCAGTTTTGTTGCCGTTTGGTGACTGCTGTAAGGCCGCTCTCAATCGTACCCGGCGAAATGGCCGCCGCGATAGATCCTGGCGCGCGGAGCCAGCGACGGATCGGCTTCGATCCGGGCGAGGATGGTGGCGCGGTCGGGGCCTTGCTCGGTGAAGGTAAAGCCCAACTCGCTACGCAGCCGGCCATCGCTCAGCGGATAGCCGGGATGTGGCGCGACCGCGTGATACAGCCGAAAGCCCGGTCGATCATCGTCGAGTACCAGCGCCACCAGCCGCGCCAGATCGGCCACGGCAATCCCCTCACCGGGCACGGCAGCGGCGACGTGCGGCATCACATGGCCAATCCGCAGCGCGGTGACGGCGAGGCCGTACTTTTCGGCGAACAAACGCCCGACGCCCTCGGCAAACAGCTTGGTCGCGCCGTAGCGGGTGTCGGGCGCGAACACGCTCTCCTCGTCGATTCCGACACTGCGCGGGTGCATCCCCACCACGTGCATGGTGCTGGCGAGCACAATGCGCCGCACGCCGGAAGCGCGCGCGGCTTCGAGGCAATTGGTGAGGCCGGTGACATTGGCCGTAATCAGTGCTGGCCAGTCGCGCTCGGTGGGCGCGCCGCCAAGGTGCAGCAGGGCTCCGGTTCCGGCGCAGGCGCGGCGCATGTGCCGCGCCACTTCCAGCCGGGCGCGGACCCAGGTCTCGTTCGGCAGCAGCGGGTCGGGGCGGCGCAGGTCGCTCAGGCGGACCCGCCAGCCTTCCGCCGCCAGCACGGGTCGCAGCCAGGTGCCGAGGTTACCGGCAGCTCCGGTCATCAGCAGCAGCGGCTTGTCACTCATGCCTCTGCGCCCGCTTCGCCTCCAGGGCATTGCGCACCAGCCGCAGCGGGTTGAGGTCGCTGCCATCGAGACCGCGCGTCGCGTTGGTCTGGTGGCGGCGCACATGCAGCGTGACCATGTCGACGCGATCGACGCGCAGGCCGTTGCCTTCCGCGCGGATGAACCAGTCCATGTCCTCGCCAAATCGCATCAGGGCATCGAAATGGCCGTTCCGCTCGAATGCATGGCGGCGATAGAGCGCAGCCCCCAGGTAGTGGGCAAAACCCTCGCCGGGGCTGCCGACAAAGTCGTAGTCGCCAGCGGCGCTTCGTTCGAGCAATTGCGCGTTGCCGATCACCACGTCGGCTTCCGGATGCTGGTCCAGCCAAGCGAGCTGGGCGCGCAGCTTGCCCGCTGGCCACAAGTCGTCAACGTCGAGGAAGGCGATCACCTCGCCCACCGCCGCGCGCAAGCCCACGTTGCGCGAGGCCGCCGCGCCCGAGCGACCCTTGCGCAAGAAGCGCACCTCCACCGGCAAGGCGGCCACGGCCTCGTCGATCACATCGGTCGCGGGGCCGACACCGGAAAGGCACTGGCGGACCCGGCCAAACACCAGCTCGGCGCCGGTCTGGTCCATCACCGCAAGCCGTGCAGCCAGGCTGCCTTCAGGCCAGGCATCGTCGGCATCGAGGAACGCGACCAGCTCACCCGTTGCGGCGGCCAGCCCCGTGTTGCGCGCCGCCGCGGTGCCGCCATTGGGCTGGCGGATCAGCCGCACGCGGTCACCGAATGCGGCCACCCGGCTTCGAGCAGGGTGAGCCTGCTGCCATACTGCACATCGACCTGTTGCAGCGCGCTGATGGCGCTGTCCTGCGCGGTGTTGCGGAGCTGGATCGCGGCGATCTGGCCGGTATGCGTGGTGACGGTGTTTTCCACCGTGATGATCCGCCCGTCCTGCACCACATTCTGCGCCAGCGCCGTGTTGGCCGAGGTTTGCGCGGTGGCGGCGTTGGTGACGGCGGTGTTGGCAGTGGTTTGCGCGGTGGCGGCATTGGCCAAGGCGGTGCTGGCAACCGCGCCGACCGCATCGAGCTGCGCCACGTTGACCGCATCGGTCGCTTGCGTACCCGTCGCCACATTGGTGATGCGGCGTTCCGAACCGGCGCTGCCTACCGAGACGGTATCGCTCTGATCGGCGACGGAAAAGGCCCCCAGCGCCACGCTGTTGGCAGCCGTGGCGCGCGCGCTGACACTCAGCGCGGTGGCGGTTGTGGCCGAAGCGATGGCGCCGCCGCCCACGGCAGTTGCGCGCGATGCCGAAGCAGAGGAAGCTGCGCCGAGGCTGGTTGCGCGGAAAGCGGTGGCGTTGGCGCTGGAACCCACGGCCACAGCTTCCGAGAAGCTGACGTCGTTGCTGTTGAAGTTGGCGTTGATGCCGATGGCGACGTTGTTGTTCCCCTGAACCGATGCCCCAGCAAAATCGCCCAGCGCCACATTGCCGGTGCCGACGGTCGATACACCCGCGCTCACCCCGATCAGGGTATTGCGATCCCCGGTGGTAGTACTGCCGGCGTTGGAGCCGAGTACCACGTTCACCGAGCCGGAAAGATTGGTCCCGGCACCCTGACCGATGATGGTATTAATCGCACCGGATGCATTGGCCCCGGCACTGGTGCCAATGGTGATGGATCCGCCGGTCAGCGTGCTGGCCCCGGCATTGTTGCCCAGCGCAATCGCCCCGGCAGTATTGGCTATGCTGTCGTTACCGATTGCGACCGCGCCATCGCCATTGGCGGTGTTGTCCGCGCCGATCGCCACCGCACCAGTGCCAGTGGCCGTATTAGGATCGCCGATGGCGACCGCACCGTCACCAGTCGCGGTCTGCCCTTGGCCCAGCGCGATTGCCCCCGTCCCGGTGGCGCTGTTCGACCCGTTCTGCAGGCTGCCGCTGCCGGTGCCCGACTGGACCACCGCGCTGCCGTTGACGGTGGCGATGGCGGCGTTGAGCTGAGCGACGTTTACCGCGTCGGTGTCGGCTGTGCCGGTCGCCACGTTGACGATCCGCCGCTCGCCGCCAATCGTGCCGATCGACACGGTGTTCGCCTGGTTGGCCAGTGACCCCTGCCCCAAGGCCACTGCATTGCTCGCGGTGGCTTGCGCTTCATAGCCAAGCGCCGTGGTGTTGAATGTCGATGCCACGCTGCCTGCACCAATGCCGGTCGAATGTTGGCCAAGGACCTGGGCGCCAAAGCCGATGGCAATCGTCGATTCGCTGCCCGCCACGGCGCTCGTGCCAATGCCGATGCTGAAATCGTCGTTGGCCTGTGCGCCCACGCCCAAGGCAACGTTGCCTTGCCCGATCGCCGCCGCGCCGGAACCGATGGCGGTGCTGCTCAGCCCGGTCGCTTGCGCATTGGCACCGAGGGCCGTGCTGTCGTCCCTGGTCGCCTCGGCTGCAGAGCCGATGGCCGTGCTCTCGACACCCGTCGCCTGCGCGTCGGCACCCACTGCGGTGGCGTCGGCCATCGTCGCATCGGCGCTGTTGCCCACGGTCACGGCGCGGTCACCCGAAGCGGTCGAGGAGCTGCCGATGGAAATCGTCTGGCTCGCGGAGGCTACGGCCGAAAAGCCCAGCGCGCTGCTGTTGGTCCCGTTGGCACGGGCATCTGCGCCCACCGCAACCGCACCTGCAGTGCTTGCCTGAGTCGATGTGCCGATGGCGGTGGCATAGATGCCGCTGGCATTCGAGAAATAACCCAGCGCCGAGGTGAACTGGTCAGTCGCCTTCGCCTCGTTGCCGACGGCAGTAGAATAGTCGCCGGTAGCGCGGGTGACGGTGCCCATGGCGGTGCTGTTGTCGCCGGTTGCCTCGGCGCCCACGCCCACTGCGGTGGCGAAAGTCCCGTCCGCCAGCGCGCCCCCGCCGCAAGCGACCTCCGATGTTGCGGTGGTCTGGTTGCACACTTCGCCGGTGCTGGTCTGGGTCGCGCCACCGGCTGTCTGGGCCTGTGCCGTGGCAGTGCCGAAAAGGACGAAAGTGGATGCCGCGAGCAGAGCCAGCGGGGCGGATGTGGTCAGGTGACGGGTCTGGATGCGCATTTCAACAATCCCTTTGTGCAAGTGCCCCCAAGATCACGGGCAAATTGATCCACGGCCCGCCCGCACCCTGCCCTTGCGCGGTGTGCGCAGCAGACTAAAGTTCGAGCGACAGACGGGCTGTCACAGAGCAAGACGAGGAATTGCGATCGAACCGGACACGCCCGGACCGAATAATTTCGCGGGCACGTCCGATCAGCTGATCGTGGCGCTGTACGACGAGCTGCGCACCATCGCCCGGCGCGAGCATTACCGGGCGGGCAGCGGTGCCACCTTGCAGACCACCGCGCTGATCAACGAAGCTTACGTCAAGCTGCACAAGCGCGCCGGGTGGGAGAGCCGCCAACACTTCCTCGGCTGCGCGGCGACCGCCATCCGGCACATCCTGATTGACGCGGCGCGGGCGCGTCTGGCCTCGAAGCGCGATGCGCCGACCTATTCGCTGACGGTGGGCCTGTCCGGCGTCGCCGCCCCGCCCGAGGATGCCGAAGTGGCCCGGCTGGGCGACGCGCTGAGGCGGCTGGCCTTGCTCGACGGCAACCTGGCGCAAGTGGTCGATTGCCGCTTCTTTGCCGGCCTGAGCGAGCTGGAAACCGCCGAGGTCATGGGCGTAAGCGACCGCACGGTGCGCCGCTGGTGGGTCCAGGCGCGCGCCTGGATTCACACCGAGATGAGCGCCGACTAACTTGCGCGCGGAATCCGCTGCGCCAGCCTGCGCAAGCCGGGCAAGTGCGGTTCCCCGGCCGCGCCAAGTTCGGTGAATATGGCCCGTGCGGCCGCCACATGCTGCCGCGCCTCGGCCCAGCGACCTTGCCTGATCGCCACCACCGCACGCGCCCTGGCCAGCATTCCCGACGGCACGGCGTTCCCGGCAACCTCGTCGATCTGCGGGGTCAGCTCGGCCACCAGCGCCTGCGCACCGGCAATGTCGCCCGTCTCGGCCTTGGCTTCGGCCAGACTGATCCCCATGACCAGCGTGGGCAAGGCGCCGGGGCCGACGAATTCCTGCGCCATCGGGCGCGCGTCGGACAGCGTGGTGACCGCCTCGGCAAAGCGTCCGGTCATCATCCGAGCGCGGCTCAGTTGCAGCAGGTCGACCGCCAGCCCGGCGGATCGACCGTAACTCGCGCGCCGCTGGCGGGCGACCTGCTCGAAAATGCGCGCGGCATCGTCCGGACGTTCGAGCCGCAGCAGCCGCATCCCTTTCAACTGGGTGATGCCCAGCCCCTGCATGCTCGCCTGTTGGCCGGTCCGCTCCAGCGCGGCATCGGCCTGCGCGAACACCGCGGGCATTTCCTCCATCTGGTTGGCCTCGACCATGTAGACCAGCAAGTTGTTGTACAGGGTCAACAGGTTGCGGTCATCCTCGGCATAGGCCACCTCGGCATCGGGCAAGGTTTCGCGGAGCAGCGCGATCGCGCCCAGCACGTTGCCATCGCGGCGCAGCATTTGCGCCCGGCCACTGTTGATCTCGACCATCTCGTCGCGGTACCGTTCGGGATCGCGCCCGAACGCGCTTTCGGCATAGTCGAGGTTCGGGGTGATCTCGTCATTCCGGCCGAGCGTGGCGGCGGTCGATGCCAGCCGCATCCGCAATTGCGCGGTGGCTTCGGGATCGCCCTCGCCGATGCCGCGCGCCAGCGCCTGTTGCAGCAGCCGGTCGGCGCCGCTGGCATCCTCAATCTTACCGTAGAGGTCCGACAAGGTGGTGATCAGCGTGGCCGAACTGGCGCTGTTGTCGAGCGAATCGATCAGCTGCGCCGTCGTGTTGTCGAGGATCTGCTTGACCGTGGCGTCGCCGCCGGCAGCGGATTGCGCCGACCCGCCGAGCATCAGCGTGAGCATCCGGGTGATCGATTCCGAACGGCGCGCTTCGGCCAGGGCAATGTCGCGCTCGATCGCGGTCTCGCGCGCTTGCCAGGCGATGCCCGCCGCGCCGACCAGCACCGCGACCAGCGCCGCAACCCCGGCGGCCACGGCGAAGCGATAGCGTCGCACGAAGCGGCCCAGCAGGTACGAGGTCGAGCCCAGCCGCGCCAGCACCGGCTTCAGTTCCTGGTGGCGGCGCACGTCGGCGGCCAGTTCGCCCACGCTCTGATAGCGGTCGGCGGGCGCGCGGCGCATCGCCTTCAGGATGATCGCATCGAGATCGCCCGCGACCCTGTTGGGCGGGACCGGCGCGCCGCCACCGGTGGCCGCCGCCACCTTGCTCGGCACGGGCGGATCTTCGTACAGGATGCGGCGGATCATCGATGGGGTGGAATTGCCCTCGCGCCGCCATGGGCCCACGCCGGTCATCAGCTCGAACAGGACCACCCCCAGCGCGAACACATCGGTAACAACCGAGGCGCTTTCGCCCTCCAGTTGCTCGGGCGCGGCATAGTCGGGCGTCAGCATGGCCTGCGTGGTCGCGGGCATCAGCGCGGTATCGTCGAGCAGTGTGGCAATGCCGAAATCGAGCAGCCGGGGGTGGCCATCCTGGTCGATCTGGATGTTCGACGGCTTCAGGTCGCGGTGCACCACCAGCTTGGCGTGGGCATAGCTGACCGCCGCACAGATCGCCCCGAACAGGTCGAGGCGGGCATCGAGGCCTAGACCCTGTTGGCGGCAATAGAGGTCGATCGGCACGCCTTCGACATAGTCCATCGCCATAAAGGGGCGGCCATCGGGCGCGGTGCCGCCGTCGATCAGGCGGGCGATGCCAGGATGCTCCAGCCCCGCCAGCAAGCGCCGCTCGCGCTCGAACATGCGCCCGTGGTCCGCCGCCTCGACGCGCAACAGCTTCAGCGCCACCGACTGCGCGAAGCCGCCATCGTGACGGTGCGCCAGGTACACCTCGCCCATGCCGCCACGCCCGATCAGGCGATCGACCTCGAATGCACCGACACGCGTTCCCTGCGGCAGCGAGGCGAAGCCGGGCCGCATGCCATCGGGTTCCAGCCCGGGCACGCCGCCATCGAGCACACCGCTTGTCGTCGCGGCCTTGAGCAGGGCCTGCAATTGCTGGGCGATATGCGGCGGCAGGCTCAGCTTCGCCAAATAGTCGGCCCGGCTGCGCGTTGGCAGGTCGATGATCTCGTCGAACCGGGTCCTGACCTCGGCCCACTCGGCTTTTGCGAGTGTCATGCTGTCGCGCAAAAATCGTTCTCCACCACCTGCCGGGCAAGCTAACACCGTGCATGGCGCGCTGCGACCACTATTCTTGCCGTGACGCGCGGCGGGGATCGCGCCATTATTGGCAGATGGCGGGACAAATCCGCCACTGGGGAGCATGCACAATGGATCTGGGAATTCGCGGAAAGACAGCAATCGTCAACGGCGGCAGCGCGGGAATGGGGCGCAGCGCGGTGCTCTCGCTGGCGCGTGAGGGGGTCAACGTGGTCGTTTCGTCGCGCGGCGAGGAGCGCCTGGTCGCCGCCTGCCGCGCCATCGCCGAGGAAACCGGCGTCACCATCACGCCCGTGTGCACCGATCACGCAACCGCGGAAGGGCGCGCCAAAATCCTCGCCGCCTGCCCTGCGCCCGATATCCTTGTCGGCACCTGTTCGCCGCCGCCGATGACGCCCGATTACCGCGCGATCACCGAGGACCAGTGGCGCGAGGCAATCGACATCTCGCTGCTCTCGCCGATCGCCTTCATGCGCGAAGTGGTGCCCGGCATGGCGGAGCGCGGCTGGGGCCGCGTGGTCAATATCGCCACGGTTGCCGCCAAGTATCCGGGCGAAATCCGCGCCATGTCGGGCAGCACGCGCGCCGCGCTGGCCAACTATTCGGTGGCGGTTTCGAAGGTGGTGGCGAAGAACAACGTCCTCATCAACACACTGCTGCCGGGCATGCACCACAGCGCCTTTGTCGAAACGCAGTTCAACGAACGCGCCGCCGCCAAGGGCATCACCTATGACGAGGAGGTGGCGCAGTTCTGCCGCGACTGGCGCATCGCCAGCGAGCGCTTCGGCGAATGCGACGACGTGGGCGACTGGGTGGCGATGTTCTGCTCGGCGCAGGCGAACTACATCACCGGGCAAAGTCTGGTGATCGACGGCGGCGCGACCAACTCGGTGTTCTAGGCCCCAAAGTCAGCCGGGATAACGGATCGGCCACAGCGGCGGCGGCATCGGGCGCGCCTGCCGCTGGCCATCCTGTCCGGCGAACCTGCCCAGCACCGGTCCCGACCAGTCGCGGATCACGCGGCGGGCGAGCAGCCATTGACCGTCCTCGTGCCGGAACGTGTCCTCGTACCAGCCCATGACATAGAGCTGGTGCGGGCCATCACCCTGCCGCAGCGCCACATTGACGTAGGAGCGGACGCTGGCCCCTTCTTCGGCGGGCGTGATCACCGCGTTGGTGATGTGATGCTGGCGCCCCGCGCTGGTCGGCAGATCGCGCAGGAAGGCGGCGAAGTGGTGCAAGGCAGCGCGGCCCTGCCAGCTGAGCGGCTCCTCGAAGGCATCCCATTCGAGCACGCCATCGGTGCAAAAGCAGCCCGCGAATGCGTCCGCATCGCCGGTATCGAGCGCCCAGGCGCAGGCGGCCAGCCGCTCGTGGATCGCCAGCCGGTCGGCGGTGGTCAGCGAACTTGTCGTGGATTCCGGCATCAGGTCACCCGGTAATAGTCGAAGAAGGTCGAATTGCCGCGCCGCTCGGCCGTGCCGACAAACATCGTCCGGGTGAGCCATTCATGCGGCCCCTCGGGCGCTTCGAGCCGGGGGGTGATGCGCAGGTAATTCTGCTCTGGCGGCACGGTCTCGCCCGCCTCTATCCGGCGGAACACATCGGGCGCGGCATAGGCGATGCCGAAATTGTGGATGTAGATCGGCGTGCCGTCGGTCGCCTCCAGCATGTAATGAGCCTCGAACTCGACCAGCCCGCTGTCCCAGAAGCGTGGCCAGTCGCCGCCCGATCCGGGGACCACTCTGCCCGACAGCAATGGCCCGCTTACCTCGCCGCCCGCCAGCCCGACGAAGCCGCGCGTGAAGCGGGTGTGTGCGGGGGTGAAGCGGGTACGCGGCCCGTCCACAAAATCGAGCCGGACGTGGAACGCCAGTTCAAGCGCAGGTATCTGCACGCAATGATCCCCTTCCGCACTTGGCCTGCAATCGGCTAGGCCTGCGCTGCACGAGTAACGGAGCGGCGGGCACAGTGGAAGAGTTTGACTACATCGTGGTGGGTGCGGGCAGCGCGGGATGCGTGCTGGCCAATCGCTTAAGCGCAGATAAGGCCACGCGTGTGGCGCTTGTCGAGGCGGGCGGCGATACCCGCCACCTGCTGGTCGAAAGCCCGCTGACGTGGATGCAGGCCTCATCCGATCCGCGCTTCGACTGGGGTTTTATGGCCGAGCCCGATCCGGGCCTCGACCACCGCCAGCAGCCGATCCCGCGCGGCCGACTGATGGGCGGCTGCTCCTCGGTCAACGGCACGATGTACATCCGCGGCGCGGCGGCGGATTATGACGCGTGGGCGGCAATGGGCCACGCGGGATGGTCCTATGCCGATGTCCTCCCGCTGTTCCGCCGCAGCGAGGCGAGCTGGCGCGGGGCGAGCGAGTGCCACGGCGCGGACGGCGAAATGGCCGTCTCGCCCATGCTGCCCGACCCCGCGCTGTTCCCCGCCTTCCTGGGCGCGGCGCGCGAGATGGGCTTGAATGAATGCCCGGATTTCAACGTCTTACAGCCGGAGGGCTTCGGCATGCCCGATTGCACCATCCGCAAAGGCCGCCGCGCCAGCACGGTCCGCGCCTTCATCGATCCGGTGGTCCAGCGGCGCAACCTGTCGGTCCTGTCGGGCTGCCTCGTGCGCCGGGTCACGCTGACGGACGGACGCGCGACCGGCGTGGAGCTGGAGCGCCAAGGGCAAGTGTTGCGCCTTGCCGCCAAGCGCGAGGTGATCCTGTGCGCGGGCGCTTTCGGCAGTCCGCATTTGCTGATGCTCAGCGGTATCGGTCCCGGCGCCGAGCTGCAGCAGCACGGCATCGGCGTGGTGCACGATCTGCCCGATGTCGGCCAGCACCTGCAGGATCACCCCATCGCCATGGCCATTTACAAGGCGGCGGTCGCGATCGACTTCAACCGCCATATCCGTCTCGACCAGCTGCTGCTCAACCTGATCCGCTGGGAGCTGACCGGCAAAGGCCAGCTGAGCCAGAGCCCGATGTCGATCCAGGGCTTCGTCCGTTCCGGCGAGGAGCAGGACCGGCCCGACATTCAGTTCCAGATCGTCCACAGCGGCTATGATGCGCAGCCGTGGTTCCCGCTGTGGCGCAAGCGGCCGACTGACATGCTCACCGCGGGCGCGATCCTGCTCAACCCGGAGAGCCGGGGGGAGGTGACGCTGGCCAGCGCCGATCCGCGTGCGTTGGCGCGGGTGCAGTTCAACTTCCTGTCCGCGGCAAGTGACGTCGAGCGGCTGCGGCGCGCGTTCCGCTTTGCCCGCCGGTTTCTCGCCACCGACAGCGCCAAGGCCGTAGCGGCGGTCGAACTGGCACCGGGGGCCGAGGCGCAGGACGATGCCGCAATCGATGCGTGGCTGCGCGCCAGCCTGATCAGCGCGGGCCATCCAGCCGGGACCTGCGCCATGGGCAAGGTGGTCGACAGCGCGCTGCGGGTGCACGGGGTCGAGCGCCTACGGGTCGCCGATGCCTCGATCATGCCCGCGCTGATCCGCGGCAACACCCATGCGCCAACAGTGATGATTGCCGAGAAGGCGGCCGACCTGATCGGGACCTAAGTCGCCCGCCGTCCACCCAGCGCGATCACCGGGAAAGCCAGCAACAGCAGCGAGGCGAGCAGGCCGATTGCAGCTGAGAAGTTGCCCGTGGCCGCAGTCAGCACGCCCATCAGCCACGGGCCGACGATGCCCCCGGCAGTCCCGAACATGCTGATCAGCGCAATCGCCCCCACCGGCACCTTGTCGCCGCCCAGCCGCATGAAGCTGGGGACGGTCCAGAACACCCCCTGCGCGGCACCGATGCCCAGCCCCGCCACGGTCAGCAAAGCCAGCACCGCCCACCCCGGCGGCAGCATGGCCGCGATCAACATCGCCAGCCCCGCCAGCACGGCGGGCAAGCCCGTGTGCAGCAGCCGCTCGCCAGTGCGGTCGGAATGGCGGCCGTTGACGATCAAGCCCAGCGCCAGCCCCACCATCGGCAGCGCGCTGAGCGTGCCGATCATGAACTCGCTGTCGCCGATATCCAGCAGACGGACCAGCTGCGGCAACCAGAACACCAGCGCATAGGACCCGGTCATTACCAGCAGCCAGGCCACGCAGCAGCGCCATAGCCACGGATTGCCCGCCAGATCGCGCAGGCTGGCGGCGGGCTGTTCCATGCCAGCCTGTGGTGCCGATTGCTCGACCAGCCAGCGCCGCTCCTCATCCGACAGCCAGCGTGCCTTGGCGGGCGTATCGACGAAATAGAACGCCGCCACCACCGCGAGGATCAGGTTGGGGACGGCGATGACGAGGAACATGTAGCGCCACGCCGCCATGTCCAGCCCGTTGCCCACGCCCAGCAGCCAGCCACACAGCGGCCCGCCCAGCACCATCGACAGCGGCACCGCCACCAGCGCGCCCGACAGCGCCCGCGCGCGTAATTGCGGCGGCGCCCATTGCGAGATCAGCCAGGTCATGCCGGGCGCGAAACCCGCCTCGGCCATGCCCAGCAGGAAGCGCGCGGCATAGAATTCGGTCGCGGTGGTGACGTGCGCCATCCAGAAGCCGGATGCCGCCCACACCAGCATCGACAGCGGCAGCCACACCTTGATGCCCCAGGCCCGCAGCAGCCGCACGTGCGGATACTGGAACAGCAGGTAGGCGAGAAAGAACATGCTGACGCCGCGTCCGAACTGTTCCTGCGAAAGGCCCAGGTCGGCCGACATCGCGCTGCCGGCATAGCTGATGTTCACCCGGTCGATCGAGTTGATGAAAGTGATGATCGCGATCGGCACGATCAGCCACAAGGTCAACTTGGCGCCCACGCGCCGGGGCAGGTCGTCTTCGATCCGGCTGACCATTGCTGCTGCTCTCCCCGCCTGTTGGCAGTAGCCTAGCCGCTGGCGTGGAGAGTGGCCAGCGGCGAGCTGGCGTCGAACTGTGCGGTTTAGGCCGCCGACCAGCCTCCGCCCAGCGCCAGGAACACGTCGACCTGCGCGCGGCTGATCGCGGCGTCCTGTTCGGCCAGCGCCGCCGTGGTATCGGCCAGCGTGCGTTCGGCATCGAGCCGTTCGAGCGAGTTGATCGTCCCTTCACGCTGGCGGGCACGGGTGATCCGCGCCGCCCGCTCGGCCGCTGCCTGCGCCGCCTGCAACGCCGCCCGCCGGTCGAGCGCGCGGGCATAGGTGCTCAGCGCGGTCTCGGTTTCCTGCAGCGCGCCCAGCACCGTGCCATCGAACGCGGCGAGCGATTGCTCGGACTGCGCACTGGCGGCATCGATCCGCGCGCGCACCGGCTCGGTATTGGGGAAGGCCCAGTCGATCAGCGGCCCGAGCAGGAAGCGGAATGCCCCGCCGGTCAGCAGGTCGCCCAGTCCGGCGCTGGTCGAACCGACCGAGCCGCCCAGCGTGATGCGCGGATAGAGGTCCGCCGTCGCCACGCCGATGCGCGCGGTGTCCGCCGCCAGCCGCCGCTCGGCCGCGCGAATATCGGGCCGCCGCGCCAGCAGGGCCGTGCCATCGCCCACCGGCAACGGCGTGGCCACGGTCAGTGCCACGCTCCGCTCGCCCGCGATTGGCGGCAGCGCTGCGGGTGTTCGCCCGGTCAGCGTGGCGAGCGCGAACAGCGCCGCCTGCCGTTCTGCCGCGAGCGAAGGGATCGCCGCCGCGCGCTGTTCGCGCAGGGTTTCCAGCTGGGCCAGGCCCAGACCGCTCTCCAGCCCGGCATCGTGCCGCCGGCGGGTGAGGGCGAGCGAGGTATCGAGCAGGTCGACAATCTCTTCCGCCACCGCGATGCGCGCCGCTGCGCTGGCGGCATCGGCATAGGCGCGCGTGGTCTCTGCCACGACCAGCACGCGCGCGGCATCGGCATCGGCCTGCGCGCTGGCGAGATCGGCATTGGCGGCTTCCACCCCGCGCCCCACGCGGCCGAACAGGTCGACCTCGTAGCTGACCGACAGGCCGCCATCGTAGGCGAACCCCGCGCGATCGGCACCCGCCGGAACGTCGCCTTGCGCCACGCGGCCATAAGTGGCGCTGGTGCTGACACCGGTCTGCGGCAAGCGACCGGCGCGCGCTGCCCTGAGGCCCGCGCGGGCGAGCGCGATACGCGCGGTCGCCTGGCGCACGTCGGTGTTGGCGGCCATGGCATCGGCGACCAGCGTATCGAGCACCGGATCGTCGTACAGCCGCCACCACTGGGCGGGCAGCGGGCTGGGCGTGACCACGTCCGCCTCGGCGGAAATGAAGGGGCCGGTCGTCGCCTGGGGTGGGGGGATTGGGGCAACGTAGTCCGGCCCCACCGCGCAGGCCGCCAAGGCCAACGCGGATAGGGAGAGCGAAAGGGTGCGAAGGCGCATGACAGCGATCCTTATTCAGCCGGAGTGGCGAGTATGGCGCCCTGATGCGGGCCGGAGCGCCCTGCCCTGAAGGCAGCGATCCGGTCGCCCAGCGCGCGGCTGACCACGTAGAAGGTGGGGGTGAAGACCAGCCCGAAGCCGGTCACGCCGAGCATGCCGAAGCACACCGCCGTGCCAAGCGCCTGGCGCAGTTCCGCGCCCGCCCCGGTGGCGATCACCAGCGGCACCGAGCCGAGGATGAAGGCAAAGCTGGTCATCAGGATCGGCCGCAGGCGGGTGCGCGCGGCCTGTATGGCGGCTTCCACCGCAGTCAGGCCGTGGAGCTGCTCACCCTGGCGGGCGAACTCGACGATCAGGATGGCGTTCTTGGCCGACAAGGCGATCAGCACGACCAGCCCGATCTGCGTCAGGACATTGTTGTCCATCCCGCGCAGGTTGACGCCGACCATCGCCGCCAGCAGGCACATCGGCACGATCAGGATGATCGCCAGCGGCATGATCAGGCTCTCGTACTGCGCCGCCAGCACCAGGAACACGAGCAGCACGGCGAGGCCGAACACCAGCACGGCGGTGTTGCCCGCGGTATCCTGCTGATAGGCGATGCCGGTCCATTCGGTGTCCCAGCCTTGTGGCAGCACTTGCGCCGCGACGCGCTCCATCGTCGCCAGCGACTGGCCGGTCGAGAAGCCAGGTGCCGTATCACCGTCCACCGCCACTGCCGGTACCAGATTATAGCGCGTGACGCGGTACGGCCCGGTGGTGTCGGTCAGCGTGGCGAGCGAGCCCATCGGCACCATCGCCCCGCTGGCTGACCGGGTGTACAGCGCAGAGATATCCGCCGCATCGTCACGGAACGGCGCATCGGCCTGTGCGGTCACCCGGTAAGTGCGGCCCAGCAGGTTGAAATCGTTAATAAAGGCGCTGCCGAGATAGACCTGCAGCGTGTCGAACACGTCAGCGGGAGCGACGCCCAGAATCTGCGCCTTGTCGCGGTCGATATCGGCGTGGACGCGCGGCGTGCCGGTGTCGAAGAAGGTATAGACGCCCGCCATGCCCGGCTGCTTGTTGGCCTCGCCAATCACCGCATAGGCCATGTCCTGCATCGCCTTGTACCCGGCGCCGTTGCGGTCCTCGATCATCATGCGGAAGCCGCCGGCCGAGCCGATGCCGCGCAGCACCGGCGGCTTGACGATCATCAGCCGCGCCTCGTTGATATCGGCGGTAGCGGCCTGCGCGGCGACCATCAGGCTATCGATATCCTGCCCATTCTCGGCACGGTCGGCAAAGTCGTCGAGCACCCAGTAGGCAGCGGCCGAGCTGGCGCTTTGCGTTTCGGACGTGCCATCGAAGCCGGACAGCATGACCGTGCCCGAAATGCCCGGCAGCGGCAGCATGCGTTCGGCCACCTCTTTCATCACCGCATCGGTGCGCTGGGTGGACGAGCCCGGCGGCAACTGGATCACGGTGAGGAAATAGCCCTGGTCCTGCTGCGGGATGAACCCGGTGGGCGTGGCTGCCAGCGCGAAACCAGTCAAAGCGATCAGGCCAAGATAGATCGCCATCATCCGCCTTGGCATCGCCACCAGCCGTGCGGTCCAGCCTCCGTACCAGTCGCTGAAGCGTTCGAACGCGCGATTGAACCGCTCGCCCGCCCTCGTCAGCACCTGCCGCCAGCGCGGCTGCTCCTCATGGGAAACCTCGTGCTTGCTGAGGAGCAGCGCGGACAGCGCCGGGCTCAGCGTCAGCGAAACCACCAGCGAGATCACCGTGGCGGCAGAGATCGTCACCGCAAACTGTTTGTAGAACGCACCCGACAGCCCGCCGATAAACAGCGTGGGCACGAACACCGCGCACAGCACCAGCACAATGGCGATCAGCGCCGTGCCGACCTCGTCCATGCTGGTCCGCGCGGCTTCGAGCGGAGTCATCCCGCCTTCCAGGTTGCGCTCGACGTTCTCGACCACCACGATCGCATCGTCCACCACGATGCCGATGGCGAGCACCAGCCCGAACAGCGACAGGTTGTTCAGCGAATAGCCGAGCATGGCGAGCACCGCGAAGGTGCCGATCAGCGATACCGGGATGGCCAGCACCGGGATCACCGAGGCGCGCCACTTCTGCAGGAACACCACGATCACGATCACCACCAGCACGATCGCTTCGAGCAGCGTCTTGATCACCTCGTCGATGCTCTCGGCGATGAATTCGGTCGGGTTGTAGACGATGCGATATTCCAGGCCCGCCGGGAATTCGGCCGACATCTCCTCCATCGCCGCCTGCACTTGCTCGGCTGCGGCAAGCGCGTTCGAGCCGGGTTCCTGCAAGACGGGGATGATCACCGAGTCCATCTCGTCGAGATAGGCGCTGGTGGCATAGTCCTGCGCGCCGATCTCCACCCGCGCCACGTCACCCACGCGGACCTGGCGGCCCTGGTCGTCAGTGCGGATGACCACGTCGGCAAACTGGTCGGGGCTGGTGAAGCGGCCTTGCGTTTCCACGTTGACCTGGAAGGCGCTGTCGGGGCTCGGCTGCTGGCCCAGCGTACCGGCGGCGACCTGCACGTTCTGCGCCCGCAAGGCGCTGACAATGTCGCCCGCCGTCAAGTCGAGCGCAGCGGCGCGGCCGGGATCGATCCACACGCGCATGGCCAGCTCGCGGCTGCCGAACAGCTGCACTCCGCCCACGCCCTCGATCCGCGCGAGGCGGTCCTTGATGCGCGTCTGCGCGTAGTTGGAGATGTACTCGCGGTCGAGGCTGGCATCGGGCGAGATGAGGTTCACCACCAGCAGGAAATCGGGCGTGGTCTTGGCGGTCACCACGCCCAGCCGCTGCACTTCCTCGGGCAGGCGCGGTTCGGCAATCGCCACGCGGTTCTGCACCAGCACCTGTGCCTCGTCGAGGTCGGTGCCCGGTGCAAAGGTGACTGTTATCGTCGCGCGCCCGTCTCCAGTGGACTGGCTGGACAGGTACAGCATCCCGTCAACCCCGTTGATCTCCTGCTCGATCGGGTTGGCCACCGTATCGGCCACCGTTTCAGCCGACGCGCCGGGATAGACCGCGTTCACCGTCACCGTTGGCGGGACCACTTCGGGGTACTGGCTGACCGGCAGGAAAAAGTACGAGATCGCGCCGACCAGCGTGATGATGATGGCGATCACCGCGGCAAAAATCGGCCGATCGATGAAGAAGCGGGACAAGCGCATGGCTGGTTTTCCGGTGTATTAAGAGGGTAGGCTCAGCGGCCGATGGTGGCGCTGGAGGCAACAGCAGCGCGCGGCGCGGCGGTGGCGGTTACCGGCGCGGGAGGCGCGGCAATGGTTCCGGGCTGCGTGCGGACCTTCTGGCCGGGAATGGCCATCTGCACGCCCTGGATCACCACCCGGTCGCTCGCCCGCAAGCCGCTGCGGATTACCCGCAAGCCATCGACCAGCGGCCCCAGCTCCACCTCGCGGGCCGCCACGGTGCCCTCGCGGTCCACCACCAGCAACAGCTTGCGCGTCTGGTCGGTGGTGATCGCGGTATCGGGCACCAGCAGCGCGTTGACCGTGGTCCCGGTGGCCATGCGCATATTGCCGAAAAGGCCGGGCGCGAGGAAGCCATCGGGGTTGGCGATCACGGCCCGCGCGCGGATCGTACCCGAACGCGGATCGAGGGCGTTGTCGGTAAAGTCCAGTCGGCCGTGCCAGCGATAATCGGTCTCGTCGGCCAGGCGGATTTCCACCTCGGCGGCGCCCAGCCCTTCGCGGCGGGCCTTGAGGAACAGCGCCTCGCTGCCTTCGAAGGTGAAGTGGATCGGATCGACCGCGTTGATGGTGGTCAGCAGCGTGGCCGCCTCTCCGCTGCCCGCAGCGACCAGATTGCCGGCATCGACGCGGCGATCGGAGATGCGCCCAGCGATCGGCGCACGCACGGTGGCGAACTCCACGTCGAGCGCGCGGATACGCACTGTGGCCTGCGCGGCGGCGAGTGCGGCTTCGTTGGCACGCACCTCGGCAGCCAAGCGGTCGATCTCGTTGGCGGCGATTGCGTCCTCGGCCACCAGCCGCTGGGCGCGCGCCAGATCGCTGCGGGCGAGCGCCAGTGCGCTGGAAGCCGAGGCGACGCGCGCCTGGGCTTCGGCAAGGCTGGCGCGATAGGGCCGCGCATCAATGGTGAACAGTGTAGCTCCCGCACGGACAAATTGTCCGTCGGTGAAGTGAATGGCGGTCACTTGTCCGGACACGCGCGGGCGGACCTCGACGCTGCGGCTGGCTTCGAACCGGCCGATGTATTCGTCCCATTCGGTGATCTCGCGCTGCAACGGGGCGGCGACGGTGACCGTGGCCATCGGCGGCGCGGCGGCGGGGGCATTTTCGCCGCGCAGCAGGAACCAACTGGCCGCCAGCACCAGCAAAATCAGTCCCAGCGCGATCCAGCGCGGGGTCCGCGAAGTCGTGCTGGCGTCGGGTGCCTGACCGCCCGCATCGTCACCCCGTTCGGACGAGGAGGAAACAAAGTCCCCCTCCTCTTCCATCGCATAGCGCTGGCGGTCTTCGTGAACATCGAACGGCGTATCGAACATGAAAATCCCCACCCCCGAAACCATATAGCCGGTTCGGGGCGATCAGGTCCGCACCCGCAAGCGCACCAGCCTGAGGGAGGGACAATTTACAGACATGGCCGGACTGTCACACCGCCGCAATGCGACAGCGTGAAGCTATGCGGTGGGGCGGCACACCCGACCGGGCCTAACTTCTGTACCGATAAGTAGATAATCTGGCGTTCAGGTCAAGCGATATTTCTGTACCGACCGATATTTTTTTCGCACTGCACCATTTCGGGTGCCGTCAGCGCGCCCTTACCGCGATGGCCAGGCCGCCAGAGTGGCTTCGGCAACCTGTTGGAGTTGCTCGCGATTGGCGCCCGAACCGGCTTGCACGGCCATGCCTTGCAGCACCGCCATCAGGTATCGCGTAATTCCCTCGGCATCAGTCGGCAGGGCAAAGTCGCCTTCGTCGATGGCGCGCTGCATCCGCTCGATCATCGCCATTCGCGACGCTTCGGTGCGCCGGGCAACGTCGTCGCGAATCGAGGGTTCGGCGCTCTGGCAGGCGACCGAAGCGATCACCCCCATGCAGCCACGACATTCGCCGCCAGTGACGGTGTCGATCGCGCCGTAAAGCAGGTTTTCGGCCACACCGCGCGCGCTATCCGCCGCCAGCGCCGCGCCCACATAGGCCAATTTTTCAGCGCCATAGAGGTCGAGCGCCTGCTTGAAGAGCGCTTCCTTGTTACCATAGGCGGCATAAAGACTGGGCCTGGTAATGCCCATCGCTTCGGTCAGGTCGGTCAGCGAGGCGCCTTCGTAACCCTTGGTCCAGAACACACGCAGCGCTGCGGCCAAGGCCACATCGGCGTCGAATTCGCGCGGGCGTCCTCTCGTTGCGACTTTTTCCATATCGAGCGGTATATATTGATTTGCACAGAAAGCACAAGCCTTTGACGCGCGGGTGCTGTGGCAGATCGGAACGCCTCTGCGGAATTTGTGCTGCATGGCACAATCAGCGCATTGGGGCTGACGCAATGTGCTGCTATGGGGCCGCCCATGCTCACCATCGACAACCTTACCATCCGGCTTGGCGGCCGGCCCATTCTGGAACGCGCCAGCGCGACGATCCCGCAAGGCGCGCGCGTCGGATTGATCGGCCGCAATGGCGCGGGCAAGTCCACGCTGATGAAAGCCGTGATCGGTGATATCGAGGCCGACGAGGGGCTGATCTCGAAGCCCTCGCGGATGCGTATCGGCTATATCGCGCAGGAAGCGCCGAGCGGTTCAGCCACGCCCGAGGACGTGGTGCTGGCAGCGGACGTGGAACGTGCACAACTGCTCGAGGAGGCCGAGACCTGCACCGATCCGCACCGGTTGGGGGATGTGCACGACCGCTTGCTGGCGATCGATGCCTACAGCGCCCCGGCGCGCGCGGCCAAGATCCTCAGCGGCCTTGGCTTCGACGAAGAAATGCAACGCCGCCCGCTCGATACCTACTCGGGCGGCTGGAAAATGCGCGTGGCGCTTGGTGCGCTGCTGTTCTCGCAGCCCGACGTGCTGCTGCTCGACGAACCGTCGAACCACCTCGACCTCGAAGCGACGCTGTGGCTGGAGAACTTCCTCAAGTCGTACCCCGCCACGCTGCTGATCATCAGCCACGAGCGTGATCTGCTCAACAACGTGGTCGACCACATCCTGCATCTGCAGGGCGGCAAGCTGACGATCTATTCGGGCGGCTATGACGCATTCGAGAAGCAGCGGGCCGAACGCGCGGCGCAGCTCGCCTCGGCCAAGGCCTCGCAGGACGCCCAGAGGGCCCGACTGCAGGACTATGTGGCGCGCAACAGCGCCCGCGCGTCGACCGCCAAGCAGGCCCAGTCGCGCGCCAAGATGCTGGCCAAGATGCAGCCGATCCTGGCGCTGGTCGACGATCCTTCGCTCAGCTTCGACTTCCCCTCGCCCGAGGAACTGCGCTCGCCGATGATCGCGCTCGATGGCGCGGCGGTGGCCTATGGCGATGCCCCGCCGATCCTCAAGCGGCTCAACCTGCGGATCAACGCCGATGACCGGATCGCCCTGCTGGGCCGCAACGGCAATGGCAAGACCACGCTGGCGCGGCTGCTGGCGGCGCAATTGGCCCCGGTCGAAGGCGAGATGCTCGCGCCCGGCAAGCTGAAGGTCGGCTATTTCACCCAGTACCAGGTGGAGGAACTATCCAGCGATGCCACCCCGCTGGAACTGATGACCCGCGCCATGACCGGCAAGACCCCCGGCGCCGTCCGCGCACAACTGGGGCGTTTCGGCTTCTCGGGTCCGCTGGCCATATCGCGGATCGAGAAGCTGTCGGGCGGCGAACGCGCGCGACTGGCGCTGGCGCTGATCACCCGCGATGCGCCGCACCTGCTGATCCTCGATGAGCCGACCAACCACCTCGACGTCGACGCGCGTGAAGCGCTGATTCAGGCGCTCAACGACTATTCCGGCGCGGTCATCCTGATCAGCCACGATCGCCACATGGTGGAACTCACCGCCGACCGGCTGGTGCTGGTCGATGCCGGCACCGCGCAGGATTATGCCGGCAGCATGGAGGATTACATCGACTTCGTGCTCGGTCGCAACCAGCCGAAGAAGGGCGCTGGCAATTCATCCACCAAGCCGGCAGAGGGCAATTCCGCAAAGGCGCGCGCCAAGGCCAAGTTCCTCAAGTCCGAACTGGCGGCGGCAGAGAAGGCCATCGCCAAGTTGCAGCTGAGCCTGAGCGAGATCGACCAGGCGATGTACGAGCCAGCCAATGCCTCGGCGCATCTGGCGAATAGCAAGATGAGCGACCTTGTCGCCAAGCGCGCTCAGATGGGCGACAAGTTGCAGCAGGCCGAGAGCGGCTGGCTAGCACTGAGCGAGCAACTGTCGGCGCTCGAATAGGTCTCAGGCGAACAGGTCTCAGGCTTGTCCGCGCTGCATTGCGGCCAGGTACGCACTCGGGGTTGTGCCGAAGCGGTCGCGAAACGAGCGGCTGAAGTGCGATGAGCTGTTGAAGCCATAGTCGAAGGCCAGCGCTGTCAGTGTCTGGGCATTCTCTGGCTGCTCTTCCAGACGGCACCGGCACAATTCCAGCCGTCGGCTCCAGATATAGCGCGAGACCGATTCCGATCCTTCGAAGATCTTGTGCAGGTAGCGCGAGGTGCAACCGAGCACTGCGGCGATCCGTTCAACCGACAAGTCCGGATCCTGCAAGTGCCGGTCGATATAGGCCCG
Source organism: Alteraurantiacibacter sp. (assembly GCA_039927835.1). Taxonomy (GTDB): domain Bacteria; phylum Pseudomonadota; class Alphaproteobacteria; order Sphingomonadales; family Sphingomonadaceae; genus Alteraurantiacibacter. Next base: position 37,219 of record JBDSUF010000035.1, on the reverse strand, counting down.
CGCGCGCCGGGCCACTTCCTCCCGCCCCGATCCGCACGGCGCGGCACCCGACAGACCGCGCAGAGCCTGTCGCACCAATTGGGTCATCCGGTTGGCCAGATCCCGCTCGCCTCCCGGCGCCGGAGCCTCGGCCGCATCCACGGCCAGGCGCATGGCTTCGCTCAATTCTTCGGCAACGGTCCCGCCGATTGCCAGCCGCTGGCTGACGCGCCCCACGGTCCGCATTTCGGACGCTGTCAGGCTGTCGCAAGGTACTTGCAGCCACAGGTGGGCGGCCGCGCCTTCGTTTATGGCAATGTGCGGCTGGTGCGGATCAGACATCATCCAGTCGCCCGTGTTCAGCCTGAAGCTGCGCTGCCCCTGAACGATCAGGCTGCTGCCCGACTGCTGGTAACGCAGCCGCAACATCCGCTCGCCACCGGCTCGCGCGGCGTTGGTGGTAACCCGGTGGGGGGTCGATTCAAGCCGGTAAACGCACAGCTGCTCGAACCTGCGGATCGTCACCTCGGCGTCGAACACATCGCTCAGCGCGACCGCCTGGACACCGCCGATCCTGCTGGACCCGGCATTCCAGAACGCGATCCGCTCGCCCGGCGCGACACCGCTTGTAGAGGCGGAAAACGCCTCGCCCATCCTCACTCCCCATCTTCGCTTTTGCGATTGGCGCGATGGTAGGCAGAGAGTAATTGATTAGTCAACTTGTGCGGCAAGAGAAAAAGGGGACGCCCCGCAACCAGGACGCCCCCTTTCCCCTTACCCAAAGCCCGGCGTCAGAACTCCTTGCGCACGGTCAGCGCCCATTCGCGCGGACGCGCGGGGGCTACGATGCGGCCACCGTTGTTGTTGCGCTGGTCGAACACCGAGTAGAAATAGTACTCGTTGGTCAGGTTGGTCACTTCCAGCGCGACCGACAGGTCTTCGTCCTCGTTGCGCCAGGTCAGGCGGGCATTGGCGAGCGTGAAGGCTGGCAGGAACTGCGCCAACCGGTTCACGCCCACGCCATCGAAACCGGTGAAGGTCGTGGCCTGGTGGGTGATGTCGAAGCGGGGTGTGATCGAGCCGGCGCCACCCAGCAGGTCGATCTGGTACTGAGCGCCGAACGACCACTTCCATTTGGGCATGCCGGTTCCCTGATCGGTCAGTAGAATACCGGTTCCCGCAGCCACGCTGACGTACTGGAAGTCAAGGTAGCTCAGCGATGCGTCGATCCGGAAACCGTCAACCGGTTCGGCATTCAGTTCGAACTCCACCCCCTTGATCTTCGCATCGCCGCCATTCACGCGGCAAGCCGAAGGCGTGGCGTTGACCGGATCGACGCCTGGCGCCAGCGGGCAGGGGCTGACGGTGACCTGGATCGAGTTGTATTGGTTCTGGAACGCCGAGACGTTGAGCCGCACGGCGTGGTCGAACAGGTCGGACTTGAAGCCGATTTCGTAAGCGGTCAGTGTTTCCGGTTCAAAGGCCAGCAACTGGAAGGCGTTGAACGGACGCGGGTTGGAACCGCCGCCCTTGAAGCCGGTGGCGACCGACGCATAGACCATGAACATATCGTTGAAGCGATAGTCCAGCGCCGCGCGCCAGTCGATCTTGTTGCCGGAGTATGCGGCAACACCGCCGGTCAGCGCGCGCAGGACTTCCGTCCTGTTTCCGTTGCCGTTACAGTCGTTGGTGTCGGTTCCGCTGAATCCTGCGCCGCAAGCGGCACCCACCGGATCGAGGAACCGGTTGATGGTGCCGTTCAGATTGTAGCGGAAGTAGTTCTGTTCCTTGGTTTCTTCGGTGTAGCGGATGCCGGCGTTGAGGTTAAGGTCGGGCATGATTTCCCAGCCCACGTTGGCAAACACTGCCCTGGCATCGGCATCGATCGTGTCAGGCTGGCGGAACTGCAGCGGATAGGGCGGGACGTAGCGCAGATCCTGAATCGAATCGTAGGTCGACGATTGCTCGAAGTAGTAGGCACCCAGGGTCACGAACAGTGTGTCGGTCACTTCGGTGTTCAGGCGCAGTTCCTGGCTGAAGCTCCAGTTCGACAGGTTGTTGATACCGAAACCGGTGCGTGCTGGTGAAATATCGCCATCGGCAAAGAACTGGGTATCGAATTCACGGTAGCCCGTAATCGACTGGATCTGCATCGAATCCGAAACATCGATGTTGGCCTGGCCCGACAGGCCCCAGCCGCGATAGCTGGTGCGATTGGAGCCCTGCACCGCGACGAGAGGCGTTCCATTGCCGGGACCGCCCACGAACGGATTGCCCGCAGAGTTGCCATCCACCTGGAAGTTGCAGAACCGGCCGCAAATGAAGCGGTCGTCGAACGGCAGACCGGCCGGTGTCAGGATGTTGGCGCTGGTCTTGCGCCGTGTGGTCTGGAGGACCTGGCCCACACCCGTGCGGTTGTCATCGGTGTAATCGGCGATCAGCGTGAAGTCGAAGCTTTCGCTCGGCTCGAAACGCAAGATGGCGCGGCCAGCCTGGTAATTGGTGCCGCCCAGCTTCGCGACACGGCAGCTTTCGGTGAAAAGGGTGCGCGCTTCGCCACCTGCCGGGTTGACCAATTGCGGCACACCAGTGCCACCGCCTGAGACGGGCTGCGTAAATGTGGCAGTGCCGCCAGCCGGATAGACGCAACCGAAATCGAGTTGGTCGACATAGCCGTCCTGCCGCTTGGACACGCCGGAAATGCGCATGAACAGATTGTCGGTCAGTGCAAAATCAGCCACGCCGCGCAGCGAAATGCGGTCGCGCGAGCCGAAGCTGCCTTCGACCATGCCGCTGGAATCGCCGCTCGGCATGCTCGAGTACATCTTCACCGCGCCGCCGATCGAGTTGCGGCCCGACAGCGTGCCCTGCGGACCGCGCAGGATTTCCACCCGGTCAAGATCGAGCGTGTCGAAGATCGCGCCGGTCAGCGACGGATAATAGATGTCATCGATGTAGATGCCGACGCCCGGCTCGTAAGCGGGGTTGAAGTCATTCTGGCCGATACCGCGGATCGAGGCGGTGACCGAGGGGCCGAAGCCGGCGGTTTGCGGGCGGATCTGCACGTTGGGCGCGCTGTCGGCCACGGTGGCGAGATCGGTCTGGCTCTTGGCTTCAAGCATTTCAGCGGTGACTGCCGTAATCGCCAGTGGCGTATCCTGCAGGTTCTGTTCGCGGAACTGCGCCGTCACCACGATGGTATCGCCGCGTTCGTCGTCCTCTTCGCTGTTTTGCGCCAAGGCCGGGCTGCTGGCCAATGCCAGAACCGAGACGCCAACGGCCAGCAACGACGTGCGGCGCAGGTTTGTTTTCGGATAACTCATGATCAATTTCCCTCCCTCAAGGTTAGTTATTCTGCATGCTTTTCGCGCTGCCAATCCCTCACCGGACAGCCCGAACCCTACCAGCCCACTACCGGTTCGCCCCACGGGGATGAACTGTAGTATGGTGCCTGATAAAAAGTGGCGACGACAGCCGAGATGCAGCCGTCGTTGATTTTGAACATTTCAAGGAACGCCCAGCTCTGCGGCTCCTGGAAAATGGATTTCGCCGGCGTTCCGTCGGTCAGTGTGTAAGTGTCGAGCACGCCCTTGTGATCGATGAAGCCGCGCGCCATCGCGATCTGGCGTTCCTCGTCGATTAGCACAACCTCGCGCCGCACACGATTGTTAAACAGGTAGCGACCGGATTCGAACCCGCCTTTGATGTCATTGAACAACATCCCGTTCTCACGCCGGGTGGCGTTATCGAGAAAGCAGGTGCCGCGGATCTCGCCGTCGTTGTGTTGCAGCGTGTCGAAATAGCCGTTGGCATGCGCGGCCAGCTGCTCGCGCGTGGCGCGGCTGCCGGGCGGCACGATCCGGTCGATGATCGGCTCGTGCACATAGTCAGCGACTTCGCCGATCGGCGTAGGTGGGCTGCTGAGATTGCGCCTGGTCGAGATGATATGCTCGACCTCGGTTATCACCCCGTCAGCCACCTTCAAGCGCACCGCCAGGAACCCATCGATCGCGCGCTGGCGAATGGCGGTGAAGATGGCGACGGTCCCCAATTCGGGATCGGACAGCGTCAGCGCCGGGCCGACCTCCTCGGTCACCGTGTCCCAGGTGCCGTCGGGGAAAGGCATCGCCACGTTGTTTTCGCTGAAGCGCACCACGCCCGCGAATGGCGCAAGCGAGCGGTCATGCGCGAGGTAGGCCGTGCGGTATTGGCCGGCAATCGCTTCGAGGCACGCCTTGTCGCAGGTCTGCGCCCACGCAGCGCCCGTGGGCAGCGGCGTCAACAGGGCCAGCACCAGCACAAACAGGCGTCCCAGCGTCATCTCAGGCCACCTCATAATAATCGATGGTCAGGCTGCGACCGTCTGCCGCCAGGCGGCCAACGCCGATGAAGAACAGTCCCAGCACCCAGCCATGCTGGCCGCGCACGTCGGCATCGACCCATGTGGTGACGCGATAGTAGCCATCGGGCCGCGAATAGCCGATCTTGCGCAGGTAGAGCCATTCGGCCTGCGCGCTGTCGTCGCGCAGCAGGACGTGGGCATCGACATCGACAACCGCATCCTCGCGCCGCTGCGAGTATTCGCCGCCGCCGCTGGGATAGACCGAGCCGGTGATCCGCCCGCTGACCGATCCGCCGGTGATGCGGCGGAACACGCGATCACCGCGCGGCGAATGGAAAGTCTCGACCGGCGCATAGTCGAGCGTAACGGTGAAGGCCGGTTCGAAGCCGAGGTCGGCCACATATTCGGCGCCTTGGTCGGCGGCGACGGACATGCGTTCGTGCATCTGCGCCATTACAGCACCTCGTAGTAGGTAAAGATGGTGCGGTCAGGATCGACCATGCGCAGCCCGTGGCCGATGAACAGCGTGGAGTTCATCCATGCGTGAGGACTGTTCGCCGGGGCATCGAAGAACGGCGAGGTGCGCATGCGCAGCGGCACCTGGTCGTTCGAACCCGAGACGAATTCCTGGCTGAACGTGCCATCGGCGGCCACCGGGCTCACGCTGCGCCGCACGCCATCGGCCGGATCGGACCCGATGCGCCGCATATAGCCCCGGTTGTTGATGTAGATGAGGTGGCCATCGTCGGCCTGGAACATGTAATGCGCATCCAGCGGGCCGCCGCCGCCGCCGAAATCCGCGCCGCCATAAGGCACCACGACGCCCGACAGACGCGGCCCCCAGATTTCGCCGCCTATAGCCGGCACGAAGGCACGGCGGAACGGTGCATCGATAGTCACCCGTTCGCGGAAGAACACGCTGACCGAGAAGGCATGACGATAGCGCATGCCGTTCTTCTCCAGCACCGGCGCACTGGTCGGCGTGTCGTGCGCTGCCGCAACGCTGCCCGTCGCCGCCAGTGCGGCTGCTCCGGCCACGGCGGCCCCGCCCAGCATTTCCCTGCGATTGATCATGCGCCACCCTCTCCACTTCCCGCCATCATCGGCATCAGGCCCGGCAATTCGGCAGCTTCATACCAGGCACCATGAACTTGCGGACCGCCACGGAACGGCAGGATCACGCGCGCGATGTCGCCTTCGGACAGGCGTTGTGCGTCGACGATCACCAGCTCGGTGCGCAAGTCCGCCAGGTTCGAGGCGGTGCCGATCAGGTAGCCGTCGCCCTCCGTCGTGCTGCCTTTGCGCGGCACGAAAGTGCATTCCTGCAAGCTGTGCGTATCGCCGACGAAATAGCTGTCCATCGTCCCGGTGTGCATGTCGAACCGGCCATAGCTGTTCGACACGCGCTGGCGCAGGTTGCCGGCCCGCGCCTCGTTGAACGGCTTGGTGGGGTCCGAATAGTTGGTGAACGCATAGCGCGCCGGCAGCGTCAGGAAGCGGTTGTCGATCTTGCCCAGATCGCTGATCGGCGTGGGGAACAGGATTTCCTCGTCCCACGTGTCCTTGCTCGACGACAGGTCGAAGGTCAGCTTGCGGATGAAGCTGCGCGCCTTTGACGGATCCCACGGGCTGCCGTCGACATTGGGGAAGAAGGGGAAGAAGTTGGAATCGTAGAACGGGGCGTAGAGCGTCACCTTGTCGCCCTCGCTGACCGCGTTCAGCGTGTGCATCATGCAGCGTTCGGGGCCACGGAACCAGCGCAGGTCACGCGCCTCGCCGTCGCGCGGCATGATCCCCACCATGCTCGGCAACGTCTTGTCCCAGCCCCAGTGGATCTGGCCCGCACGCAGCCGCTCGATGCTGGTGGTGTAGCCGCCGAAGGTGAACAGCACATGCTCCTGCGTCACCGCCCAGTCGTGGACGATCGAGACGTAGGGCACCTTGAGGCGCACCTCGCGGGTAACCTGGCCATTGCGGTCGATGACATAGTAGAACAGGTCATCGCTCGCCGGGCCGGTCGCCTCGTAGCCGAAGGTCAGCATCTCGCCCGATACCGGGTCGATCTTGGGATGCGCGGTGAAGGTAGGGCTGCGATAGCCACCGCCGAAATCGTGCGGGCCCATCGTCTCCAGCGTGGCCGGATCGATGCGATAGGGCAGCGCATCCTCCTTCAGCGTGAACAGCATGCCCGCGTGGGCCAGCGGCGCGGTGTTGGACACGGTGGCGTCCAGCCCGCGCACTTTCTCCTCATGCGTGAACGGATTGCGGTAATAGCCGAACTGCTGACGCCCCTCGGCCAGATTGGCCTTGAAGCGCGGCGTCTCGACGTAGCGGCCGCGGAACGAGACCTTGCCGTTCTGGATGCGGAAGGCGCTGATATAGCCATCCGAATGCAGCGGCGCGTCGTCGGCAAACTTGGGCGGGTAATACCACTCGCCGCCGACGCGCACGAACACGCCGTCCATGTCGCTGGGCACCTGGCCCACCACTTCGCAATCGAGCAATTGCGCGTCAAACCGCTGCGGGGCGAAGAAGCCCTGCGCGCCTGTCTGATCGAATGCGTCTACGATGTTTCCTCTCCCACCACGCGCTGCTCGCGGCCTAGGTCATGAACGGCATGAGATATCGCAGCCGCCGCTCGTCCGCAGAAGCCAGCGGCCCGGTGCCCCGGTGTCCCTGCGGTGGGTGGTAGGCTGGCAGTTGCCCCGAGCGATCAACCATCGGTCGGTCATCGAAAAATGACAGCCTGTCCGATCGCACGCTCGCTTCCCGCGCGGGGGCAAGGCCGAGCGGAATGGCCGCCAGGCAGGCAATGCCGCCGGAACCGGCAAGCAGCGTCCGGCGATCGCAGGACAGATCCCTTGCGCCACTTACACCGCCGTTGACCATTTGCCTGTCCATTGCTCCGGGAATTACGCCGGCGAGCGAGCATCGTCTTGCATGAGAGTGAACAAAGGACTTTCGACAGATACACCGTAACGCGTTCGCCGGGCGAGTTGGGTGCGGGTTCGTTCAGCCAGTGATTACAATTCGAGACAAGCAGTTTCATCCCGCTCCTGCTATCATCGTTGCCAATCAAGTTACGGGACGCAGATCCCGGCTGAGGGGATTTTTGTCATGCGCATGCCATCTCGCGTGCTTCTTGGTGCGCTGCTTGCACACGTATCGCTCCTGCTCGGCGTGGCGGGCGACGTTGCGGCGCAGGACAGTCACGAGCATGGGGCCACGGATGCCAGTGCGCCCGCTCATGCCACGCGGACCACGCGCTGGTCGGACCCCGCCACCTGGCCCGATGGACGGCTGCCCGTCGCCGGTGACGAGGTCATGATCGAGCGCGACATGGACGTCCTGCTCGACATCGATCCGCCAGCCTTGCGCAGCCTGACGATCGACGGGAAGCTGACCTTCTCGGACGACCTCGACATCGGGCTGGATACCGAATGGATCTACCTGCGCCGGGGTGAGCTGCACGTGGGCAGCGAGGCCCAGCCATACCGCCACAATGCCACCATCACCCTCACCGACACCGTGCCCGGCGAAAACATCAACACCATGGGCGATCGCGGGATCCTGCTGATGGGCGGCACGCTCAGCCTGCACGGTGACAGGACCCATACGTGGACCAAGCTGTCCCGGACCGCCGAGGCGGGCAGCACGAGCATCGAAGTGCTCGACGCCAGCAGGTGGCGCGCCGGGGATGAGATTGTGCTCGCCTCGACCGACTTCGATCCCCGGCAGGCGGAGCAGCGGACCATTGCAGCTGTCGGCGGCACCACGATCATGCTCGATCGTCCGCTCAATTTCATGCACTTCGGCGAGATCACGTTCGACGTCGATGAGCGCGGCGAAGTCGGCCTGCTGACGCGCAACATCCGCATCCAGGCTTCGGAGGATGCCGAGGAGACCTATTTCGGCGGGCACATCATGGCGATGCCCGGGTCGCAGGTTAAGGTGTCGGGCATCGAACTCAGCCGCATGGGCCAGCACCTGACCCTGGCCCGCTATCCGATGCACTGGCACCTCGTCGGCGAGGGTCAGGGCCAATATATCCAGAACTCGGCGATCCACGATACCTACAGCCGCTGCGTCACCGTGCACGGCACCAACAACGTGCGGGTGGAAAACAACGTCACCTTCAACACGGTGGGCCACTGCTTCTTCCTCGAAGACGCGGTCGAGACGGGCAACCAGTTCGTCCACAACCTGGGCATCCAGACCAAGTGTCATCCGACCCTGCCGTGCCTGCCGACCAACCTGGCACCGGGCGGAGCGACAGCCGGACCGGGCGGGCAGGCGTCGCGCGACGTGCTGCTGCCGTCGGACAACACGGCGTCGACCTTCTGGATCACCAACCCCGACAACGTGTATCGCGACAACGTGGCCGCCGGGTCCGACCAGGTCGGGTTCTGGTTCGCCCTGCCCGAACATCCGACGGGTCAGTTTGAGGGCTCCGAGACCAGCGCCAACACTTGGCCGCGGCGCAACCGGGTGCGCGAGTTCAGCGGCAACACCGCGCACTCCAACTTCGACGGCTTCATGTTCGATCGCGGCCCCCGGCCCGATGGCACGTTCAGTGTCGGCGGCAGCAATTACCATTTCCCCACCATCAATCCGGCCGACCCGACCAGCGAGGCGTCCGTCTCGCTGTTCGAGAACTTCACCGGCTACAAAAACCGCCACGGTGCGGTTTGGGGCCGGGGTGAACTGCACCTGTTCCGCAATCTACGGGTGGCCGACAACGCCATCGGCTTTACCCACGCCGCCTCGGCCGTTGGGCGCGCCGACTATACCTCGCGTGTGGTCGATGGTTTGTTCGTCGGCGAGAGCGACAACATCGGCAATCCCCGCACGCCGGCCGAACTGGCCTATGGCCGTTCCATGCCCAACGACATGGCCGACTACCCGATCCGCGGCTACGAATATTACGACCTGCGGCACGATGTGGTGAACACCAGCTTCGTCAACTTCGTGCCCAATGCCACGCGCGATGCGGGGGCGATCTCCTACCTGATGTACACCAGCTTCGGAATGAGCACCGAGAACGCCATCGAGGGCGCGCGGTTCACCAACGCCAAGCCGGTCAGCTTCCCGCCGGTGGTGCGTCGGTGGGCCTCCGACTTCGGTCGCCAGAATGCGTGGCGCGGAGCGACGATCCACGACCTCGACGGTTCGGTCGGCGGCGTGCCCGGTGCCTACATCGTGCTCGACAACGGCATCGCGTCGGACGAGGAAGCCTGCACGATCAGGCCCGATTGGGGCGCCGCCGTGTGCCGGGGTGATTTCGGGCGCTTGAGCGTCGGCGGCAATTTCGGCTTCGGCTCCGCACCCATTGCCGACCCGGTCATGCTCAGCCGCAACGGCAGGCGGTTCGAATACACCGGCGAAACCACCATCCGCAGCGGTGCCGAGGTGCGGCTGGAGACGAGCCGCGACGTCCTGTCGCTGGCGCTGCGCGAGATGGATGACGGATCATCGGTGATCTTCGAATTGCCCGGCTTCACCACCCCCGCCGGAGGTGTCGAGCAGCCCGGCATGGATGCCCTGCGCGCGGCCACCCAGACCTCGTATTTCCGCGCCGACGGCACGCTGTGGGTCAAGCTGGTAGTCGACAACAGCGCGGGCCTCAACGTCACCATCGGTCGCCCCGGCGCCGGCGTCAGCACGGTCGCCACCGGGCCCGGTGGCGCGTTCCAGGCGGGCGCCAGCCTCGAGGTTAGCAGGTAAGCGCGGCCCCTGGGCTGCAAACACGGATGCAACAACAAGAAGCAGGATAAAAGTCCTGTGTGGGAGAACAAGATCATGGCCAGGCACTCTCGCAAGCTGCTCGTTTCATTGCTTTTGCCGGTGTCGGTGTTGTTCGGCCTGGGGGCCGGAGCGCAGGCGCAGGACAGCCACGACCACGACCGCGCCGGATTGGCCACTGCGTCCGACGCCGCCCCCACGGCGCGCAGGTCGTTGCGCTGGTCCGATCCTTCCGCATGGCCGAACGGGCGGGTGCCGGGCGAAGGCGACGCGGTCGCGATCGAGCGCGACATGGACGTCCTGCTCGACGTCGATCCCCCCGCCCTGCGCAGCCTGACCATCGACGGCAAACTGCGCTTTGCCGATAATCGCGATATCGGGCTGGACACCGAGTGGATCTACGTTCGTGGCGGCGAGCTGGAGATCGGCACCGAAGCCGATCCGTTCACGCACAATGCCACGATCACGCTGACCGACGCCGTCCCCGGCGAAGACGTCAACACCATGGGTGATCGCGGAATCATGCTGATGCGCGGCACGCTGAACCTTCACGGCGACCGCGAGCACGCGTGGACCAAGCTGGCAAACACCGCCCGCGCCGGCAGCAGCGCAATCGAAGTGCTCGACGCCAGCGGCTGGCGGCGGGGCGATCGGATCGTGCTTGCCTCGACCGACTTCAATCCTCGGCAGGCCGAAGAGCGGACCATCACGGCCATCGACGGCAACGCGCTCACGCTCGATCGTCCGCTCGAATACATGCATTATGGCGAAATCACCTTCGGCGTCGATGAGCGCGGCGAAGTGGGCCTGCTGACGCGCAATATCCGAATCCAGGCTTCTGAAGATTCTGAGGAGTCCTACTTCGGCGGGCACATCATGGCGATGGTCGGGGCCAAGATGTACGTCTCGGGGGTTGAGCTCACCCGCATGGGGCAGCACATGCACTTGGCCCGCTACCCCATCCACTGGCACCTGATCGGCGAGGGGCAGGGCCAGTACATCCGCAACTCTGCCATCCACGATACCTACAGCCGCTGCGTCACGGTGCACGGGACCAACAACTTGGCGGTGGAAAACAACGTCACCTTCAACACCGTCGGCCACTGTTTCTTCCTCGAAGACGCGGCGGAAACCGGCAACCAGTTCGTGCACAATCTGGGGATCATGACCAAGTGCCACCCCACCTTGCCGTGCCAGCCGACCAACCTGACGCTGCCCCATCAGGGCACCGACGGCCAGCGCTCACCCAACGTCCTGATCCCTTCGGACAACACCGCATCGACCTTCTGGATCACCAATCCGGATAACATCTATCGCGACAATGTGGCTGCCGGGTCGGACCAGATCGGCTTCTGGATCGCCTTGCCGCAGCATCCCACCGGGCAGTTCGAAGGGTCGGAAATCAGCGCCAACACCTGGCCGCGGCGGACCCGCCTACGCGAGTTCACCGGCAACACCGCGCATTCCAATTTCGATGGCATCATGTTCGATCGCGGCCCGCGACCGGACGGAACCTTCAACATCGGCGGCGGCGGACATATCAGCTATGTCGATCCGGCCGATACGACCAGCGCGCCAGTGGCTTCGGTGATCGACAACTACACCGGCTACAAGAACCGCAACGGGGCCATCTGGAGCCGGGGCGAGTACCACCTGTACACCAACCTGAAGCTGGCGGACAACGCGATTGGCTTCACCCACGCCGCCGGTATGCCCGGTGTCGCGCCCTACACCTCGCGCGTGGTCGATTCGCTGTTCGTCGGCGAAAGTGACAATATCGGCAACCCGACCAGGCCCGAGGAAATGGCCTACGGTCGCAGCCTGCCGGCAGCGTCGGCGGACTTCCCGATCCGCGGCTACGAGTACTACGATTACCGCCACGAGGTGGTGAACACCCGCTTCGTCAACTACATGCCCAACGATGTGCGCGACGCTGGCGCGCTGTCCTATCTGCTGTTCACCAGCTTCGGTATGAGCACCGAGAATTCGGTCGAGGGTCTGACCTTCGAAAATGCCCAGCCGGTCAGCTTCCCGCCGGTCCAGCGCCGCTGGGCGTCGGATTACGGTCGCCGGGCCGCATACCGCAGCGCCGCCTTCCGCGATATCGACGGCTCGGTCAGCGGCATTCCGGGCGCGACCATCGTTGTCGACAACGGCATCGCGTCCGACGAGCGAAGCTGCGAGCTCAAGCTCGATTGGGGTGCCGCCGTGTGCCGGGGCGACATCGGCCGCTTCAATATCGCCGGCGATTTCGACGAGTTCGGGCTCGGCCCCATCGCCGATCCGATCATCCTCCAGCGCAATGGTGCGCGGTTCGAATACATCGGCGAGACGACCATCGGCAGCGGCGCCGAGCTGCGCGTGGAAACTGGCCGGGACGCCATGTCGGTTGCCCTCCGCGAAATGGACGCGGGATCCTTCGTACTGATGGAACTGCCCGGCTTCACCACGGCTGCCAGCGGCACCCAGCAACCCAGCCTGGCTGCACTGCGCGAAGCGAGCGAGACGGGCTGGTTCAAGGATGAGCACTCGCTGTGGGTCAAGCTGGTGGTCGAAGATGCCGCCGCCGATGGTCCGGTGGTCGTCCGGGTCGGCAATCTGCGCGCGCAGGCGACTGTCGATGTGAGCAGGTAAGGGGCAGTTCGGCGGGTGGGACCAACCTTAGGATTGGCATCAGTTCAGATCTGCAACTGACTGCCCATCTCCACCACCCGATTGGTCGGCAGCTTGAACGATTCCATCGCGTTTTCCGAGCTTTGCGACATCCACGAGAACAGCCCTTCGCGCCACAAGGCCATGCCCGGCTGCTCGCTTGAAGGAATCAGTTTCTGCCTGCCGAGGAAGTAGCTGGTGGTCACCGGATCGAACGGGGCACCGATGCCAGCGAGGCTGGCCAGTTCGCGCGGAACATCCACGTCCTCCATGAACCCGTAATGCAGGATCACGCGGTAGAACCCGGCCCCGGCCTCATGCACTTCCGCACGGCTGGACGGGTCCACCTGCGGCACTTCCTCCACCTGCACGGTCACGATCAAAACGCGCTGATGCAGCACCTGGTTGTGCTTCAGATTATGCAGCAAGGCGGTGGGGATCGTGGCGGCGGAGGCGCACAGGAACACAGCCGTGTTGCGCACCCGGTGGACTGAACTGGCGGCCGACGCGATGAACTGATCCAGCGGCAAGGTCACCTCTTCCATCCGTTCGCGCATCAGCCGTCGACCGGTGGCCCATGTCGTCAGCAAGGTGAACAGCGCGGCCGCCACCAGCAGCGGAAACCAGCCACCGTCAGGGATCTTGGTGATGTTGGAGGCGAAATAGATGCCGTCCACCACCAGGAACAGCGCGATGGTGGCCGATGCCAGCACCCGGTTCCAGCGCCAGACCCTGAAGATCAGGAAGGCGAGCATCAGCGTGGTGATCAGCATCGTGCCGATGACCGAAATGCCATAGGCCGAGGCGAGCCGCGTGGATTCGCCAAAGCCGAACACCAGTAGCAGCACCATCGCCAGCAGCCCCCAGTTGATCGCCGGGATATAGATTTGTCCGGCCGCCTTCTCGCTGGTCTGCACCGTGCGCAGCCGTGGCAGGAAGCCGAGTTGGATGGCCTGATGGGTCACCGAAAACGCGCCCGAGATCACCGCCTGGCTGGCGATGATGGTGGCAGCCGTGGCGATGAACACCAGCGGCAGCCGGGCCCATTCGGGCGCCATCAGATAAAACGGATTTGCCGCCGCCGAAGGATCGGACAGCAGCAGCGCGCCCTGCCCCATGTAATTCAGCATCAGGCACGGGTAGGCCAGACCCAGCCAGCTGAAAGCCACCGCGCGGCGCCCGAAATGGCCCATGTCGGCATAGAGGGTCTCGGCTCCGGTCACAGCGAGGAACACCGAGCCCATCGCCAGAAAGGCCAGGCGCGGGTCTTGCAGAAAGAATCGCGCAGCCCAGAGCGGGTTGAGTATACCCAGAATCTCCGGGTGTGCGGCGATATTGACCACGCCAAGCGTCGCCAGCGTGGCGAAATAGACCAGCACCACCGGCCCGAAAATCGCCCCGACCCTGGCCGTGCCCCGGCTCTGGATCAGGAACAGCGCGATCAGGATCGCCACCGCAATCGGCAAGACAAGCGCATCGAGCGCCGGGTTGACGATGGTCAGCCCCTCCACCGCCGACAGCACCGAGATCGCCGGGGTCAGCATGGCATCGCCATAGAACAGCGATGCCGCCATTACCCCCAGCATGACCAACCCGGCCGACCATGCCCGCCCTTCGATATGGCGGGAGATCAGCGCCAGCAGCGCGAACGATCCGCCCTCGCCACGATTATCGGCCCGCATCGCCACGAACACGTATTTGACCGTCACGATCAGCATCAATGACCAGAAGATCAGACTGAGCACGCCGAACACGTGCAGCCGGTCCACCTCCAGCGGGTGCGGGCCGACGAAGCTTTCCTTCAACGCATAAAGCGGCGAAGTGCCGATATCCCCATAGACCACGCCGATCGCGCCGAGCATCAGCACGGGCAGGCTGTCCTTAGGAGAATGAGAGGCTGGCGCGGCGGGCGATGCTGCCGGGTGAGGGCTCGCAGTGATCGTTTCCATTCCCCCGATGTGGGCGCAAAGGGCATTAAGTTTCCATGTGGATTGATGACCACCCGGCATTTATGTCTCGACGCGGGCGCACAGCTTGCCCATCTTCAAACCCATGCCAGAACAGCATCAGGTCCCCCCGCCCAAAGCGCCATTGCTGGCCACCCAGGCCGTTGGGCTTGCGCTGGGCATATTGCTGATTTGCGCGGCGACGCTGGCGGGTACCCTGATCGCGCCACGGTGGGGCAATGCCGCTGTGGTCCTGCTCTACCTCCCGCCAGTGCTGGTGGCGGCACGGACGGCGGGGCTCACGCCGGCGCTGGCGCTGGCAGTCGTAGCCGCGCTCAGTTTCAACTACTTCTTCACCGAGCCCTATCACACCCTGAACATCTCCAGTCCGGCTGACATCGTCACCGTGGCCATGCTGTTCCTGGTGGCGCTGGTGACCAGCCAGCTGACCGGATCGATGCGCGCGCAAACGCTGCTTGCCAAAGCCAATGCCCAGCGCAATGTCACGATCGCCGGGCTGGCCCGCCGCCTGCTTTCCTGCAGCGAACGCCAGGCGGTAGCGGACGTGGTGGTGAGCGATCTTGCCCGCCTGTTCGAATGCCGGGCGGCCTTCTTCGCGGCGGGCGATCAGTCGCGAATGCTGGCCGCCACGCCGCCTGCTCCTTCCCTTGCCCCCAGCGATGAGGCGGCACTCGCACTGGCCTTGGCAAACAGTGAGCCTGCGGGGCGCGGGGTGCGCCGGGTGGACATTGCCGATTGGCAGTTCTGGCCGATCACGGGGCAAGGCGCGGTAATTGCCGTCGTTGGCCTGGCGCGCGCGGACGGGATCTCGCCAGTAGCCGAGGTGCAACGTGAATTGCTCGGCAACCTGCTCGATCAGGCGGCCCTGGCGCTTGAACGGGCCGGGCTGGAAGCCGAAGCGCGCGAGGCCGCCGCGCTGCGCGAACGCGATCGGATGCGCGCCGTCCTCCTCTCCTCGATCGGCGACGATGTGAAGCCGGGGTTGCTCGCCATTGCCGCAGGCGCGCGGTCACTGCGGCGCAATCCGGGCGACAAGGAGGTGGCAGCCGAGCTTGGCACCCAGGCAGCGCGCCTCGAACGGTATATCGACAACCTGGTGGAACTGACCCCGGGATCGGACCAGACGCCGATCATCGTTGGCTCGCTCACCATCGACCTGTTCCGACGCCGGGTATGCCGCGATGGCGATGAGGTTCATCTCACGCCCAAGGAATTCGCCGTATTGGCCGAACTGGCGCGCCACGCCGGGCGGGTGCTGACGCACAGCCAACTGCTCCGATCGGTCT
The DNA here is from genome assembly GCA_039927835.1 of Alteraurantiacibacter sp. Lineage (GTDB taxonomy): Bacteria > Pseudomonadota > Alphaproteobacteria > Sphingomonadales > Sphingomonadaceae > Alteraurantiacibacter. The sequence goes on along the minus strand of JBDSUF010000035.1, from coordinate 21,251 downwards.
GGGGCCCGGCACACGAAGCCCAGGTGGATTATCTGCGCGTCGCCATCCGCGCCTTGCGCCAGAAGCTGGAGGCTGATTCGGCCCACCCCGTGCTGATCCTCAATGAACCGGCCGTCGGGTATAGCCTCGCCTCGGCGCAACAGATGGTGTGAATGTATACGGGGTGAATGCGGCGGGGGTTGATCCTTTATCGCCCTGAGTCAGCCCGGACTTGTTCCGGGCCAGTGCTGTTCTTCTGCGAGGTAGAACGAGAAAGCCCCCGCCCCGGAACAAGTCCGGGTGTGACTAGGGAGGTGGACGGAAGGGCTGGTCTCCCTACCCACCCGTTCAGACCAACCGCTACCCCGGCATCTGTCCGCATGCGGCAACCTTGCACACGGCGCGGATGGGTGGAGGCACGCCGCCGATCCTGACCGATCGCGGCTGGCTGAACTTGTGGCACGGGGTCGAGCCGAAGGAAATCGTCGGGACCTATCGCACCTATTGGTCGATACTGGATCGCGACGATCCCGCGCGGATAATTGCCACCAGCCACGAACCTTTGCTGGAAGCAAATCCGGACCTGACGCGGCCGCTGGAAGACAAGATGTATCTCCGCGACGTGGTGTTCACCACCGGAATTGCCGACGCCGGTGACCACTACGTCGTCGCATCGGGCGAGGCCGACCTGGTCTGCCGCATCACGCACATTCCCAAGTCCGCTTTCGACACCGGGCACGACTGACGCGCGCGCTACTCCCAGGTCAGGATCAAGCGACCGCTGGCGGGCACCGAATAATCGACGCGCCGCGTTGATCCATTCTGAAGCGCCTGACGCAGGGCCAGTGTATAGCCACAGGCCCGCTCGCGGTGCTGCTTTCAGCCGTGGCCATAGCTCAATCCGCTCAGGCCAACGGAGCCCCGAGTTCTATCGTGACCGGACTGAGCGTTCGCGCCATCGGTGTTGGCAGGCCACTGGCTTCGAACTGAGCCTTGAGCTCTTCCTTGCGCGCGGCCATCTGCCGACCAAGCTCGTTGAGGTCCACGTCGCTGGCCCGCGCCTGGGCGAACATCCCCTCCTTGGGCATTTCCTCCTCTTGGACGTGGTGCTTGATTTCTTCAGACAGCACGGTGACCTTCGCTTCGTAAAACTCATCGTCGGGCGTCCCGGCCATGATCTGGCTGATCATCAGCTTGGCACCGTCATGCTCGACATAGGCTTCATCGAGCATATCCTCGTCGATCTTCCCCTTCAGCGCCGGGTAGAGCAGCTCCTCCTCGATCATCGTGTGGATGACGAGCTCGGTGCAGATCTGGCTTGCCAGAGCCTGCTTCCGGTCCGCCGAGCGGGCCTTTTCGAACTTTTCGAACAGCTCCTCAACAGCGCGGTGATCGGCTTTCAACAGGGCGATTGCGTCGGGGGTCTTGCTTGCCATGGTCTCTTTCTCGCTACGACGTGTGGATAGGGCAGCGATGACTGCCTTATCCCCACAACACCCAAAACCGCGCTTGGTTGCCGCCGCGAGTCCATTTTTAGTGCGGCGTCGCGCTCAGTGCCCGATGATGACGACCGAGGGGCCGCCGATCCGGCCCTCCACGGGTGCAAACACGGCCAAGACGGTCCCCTCCGTGGAGCCGGGCGGGACGTGGGCCGGCGTCAATGGCCCTGACAGTTTCGTGGGCGATGGGGATAGTTCCATTGGCAGGGAGCGAACGATCCTCGCCCCCTGCCAACAGTTTCAGTTCGCCGCTGCATTGCCCTCGGCGGCGTAGAGGGCCGAGCCGCTGCCTTGCAGGCTGCCGGCGGGGATGGCGGTTTCCTGTCCCGACTGTGCGACGATGACCTCGGTCACCGTGCCTTGCGAGTTGGCGACCACCTGGTGCACCTCGCCGATCTTCTCGCCGCCGGCGCCGAACACGTCCATTCCCGGGGCAACGGCAAAGGCGCCGCTGCCATTGGCCGCGCTGCTGCCGGCAGCTGCCAAGGTGGCATTCGTCAGGCCGCTACCGACGCTTCCTGCCGCAGAGCCATTGCCCGAAGCAGAACCGCTGGCCCCACCAGCCAGCGAACCAGCACTGCCCGCCGCTTGCCCCGCAGTGCCTTGCGCACTCGAAACCAGGCCAACGGCGGCGGACTGACTTGCGGCCACGGCAGCCTGCGCCTGTCCCGCGCCCTGCGCCGCCAAACCGCCAATGGCATCGGTCCCGATCAGTTGGGCATCGGCGCTACCTTGCCCGGCAGCGCTGCCCGATCCGCTCGCCTGACCGGTAACCGGCGCGATCGGATTGTCGATCAGCGGAGCGACCCCGGCCGACGTGCTGGCATCGGCCCTGCGGTTGGCTTGAACCCGGCCGGAGCGGCGGTCGACCTGCTGGTCACCCGAGGTCGAACCGCTGGCATCGAGGGTCGAACCGACCGTTCCGCCGACGCTGTCGAGCGTCCCGCCAACCGAGGGAAAGCCCCCGCCCAGCGAGCCGCCGACCATGCTACCAAGTCCTCCCGAACCGCCCAGCAACTGGGCCTGCGCGGGGACTGCAACAAGGGCGATAGCCGAGGCGGCAATGAACAGTGTCTTCATGATGTGATCCTTTCCTGTCTCGACAGGCCATTACGGCCCGCACATCAGGAAAACGGATCGGCACGCCCGCTTAATCCATGGCCGGCAAAATTTTCATGATCGCCCGCAGGTGCCGCAGACAAGGCCCCGGCCAAACTGCAGATCGTCGCCCGGCGCGCCAAGGTCGAGCGCCTCGCCATCCAGCGTGCGCCGCCAGTTTCCCGCACGACCGAGCGCGGCGGCAATCCGTGCGGCGACCAGAGGCGTGGCATAGGAGGTGCCGCGCAAGCGCACGCGCCGTCCGCGCAGGTCGGTCGCGTAGAGATCGGCACCGGGCGCGGCATAATCCAGGTGCAGGGCCCGGCCAGCCTCCAGCAAGGCGCGGTTGCGTCTGTCGACGCCGGTCACCGCGACAACGCCCGGATACGACGCAGGATAGGCAGGCGGCGCGGCCGGGCCATTGTTGCCAACCGCAGCGACTACGACCGCCCCCCTTTGCGTTGCTGCGCTGATGGCCCGCTGGACGAGCGCATTGCGCGGTCCCACCAGGCTGATCGTGATCACCTTGGTGTCTTCCGCCACCAGCCAGCCGAGCGCACGGGCAATGGCCAGCGACCCACCGCCAGCCGGATCGCTGCCATAGACATCGGCCACGCGGATCTGGTCGACCCCGGCCTGCCGCAACAAAAAGGCCACGGCCGAGCCGTGGTTGCTGGGCATTGGCGCGCCGACGGCGAAACTGCGGGTCGCCAGAATGCCGCCTTCGCTGGCGGGCGCACCGTCGATCATGCCCACAGCCACTCCTTCTGACCGTGCGACAGCCGCGCCCTGCTGGAGCAGCGCCAGCGGGGCGCTGCCGCTCTGGAAGTGCAGGTTGTCAGGTGCCACAACCGCGTCGGGCGCGATGCGCGCAGCAAGTGCTTCGGCCTCGGCCAGCGACAGGCTCGCGGGAAGCGCCAGCCGGGTGACCGAGACATCAAGGCCCGCGATATTTTCGCGGCCGAGAACCCGGAACCCCTCGCCCAGCAGCGCCGCCTCGGCGCGGTCATCAAGGTCCATGACCAGCAGCTCGCCGCGCCGCGCCGGCTGGCCAGCCTTATCCACCTCGACGATCTGTGCATTTCGCCTCACGAACCGATCTATCGCATTGCGCTGCACACGCAGCAAGTCCCGCGCAGTCCTTGCCGTCTGCTCATCCAGCCTATGGGTAAGATCGTCCAGCGGATCGGGCAGGGTGCCGGTGTTGGGCACGCCGATCTGCGGCAGGCCAAGTTGCGCCCCAGCTGGCCCCGTCGCCAGTCCCAACGCCAACAGCACAGCGGTCATAAACAACAAGGCGCGCAATTTGATGATCCGTTTTTTTGTATTAGACATGGATGAAACGTGGCTGGCCAGCCGTTTAATCCCCGAAGGACGGGAAAGGACCCATATCTGACCCCAACTTTCGAACAACAGGCACTCGAATTTCTGCCCAAGCTGCGGCGCTTTGCCGCAGGGTTGGCCGGTCACCCGGCCGATGGCGATGACTTGTGCCAGATGACGATTGAACGGGCGCTGGCCAACCGCGACAAGTGGCAAGTCGGTACGCGCCTCGATAGCTGGATGTACCGGATCATGCGTAACCTGTGGATCGACGAGCAACGCGCCCGCAACCGGCGCTCCAGGACGTTCGTCAGCGATGAAGCTGGCTTGCTTGTCGGCATCGACGGCGGCCAGGAAGCCCGGGTCGAATTGGGCAATGTGGATCGCGCGCTGGCCGTTTTGCCGCCCGAGCAGCGCGAGGCTGTCGTGCTGGTGATGGTCGAGGGGTTTTCGTACCGCGAGGCGGCCGAGATCGTCGGCTGCCCGGTGGGTACTCTCAACTCTCGACTGGTGCGGGGGCGCGATGCGCTGCTCGCCATCCTGGAGCCTAGGGCATGAGCATCACCGACAACGAACTGGCCGCCTTTGCCGATGGCGAACTGCCCCCGGCCGAGGCTGCGCGCATCGAGGCCGCGGTGGCCGTCAGCCCCGAGTTGGCGGCGAAATTGGCCGGCCACCGTGCGCTGAAGGCAAGGCTCGCGGGACACTTCACGCCGGTGCTGGAGCAGGATGTGCCCGACCGGCTGGCCGCCTTGCTGCGCCCCTCACCTCCGGTAATTGACCTGGCGGCGGCACGGGCGGATCGCGCAAACCGATCCCGGCTGCCGCGCTGGTCCTGGATCGCCGGGCCTGCCCTTGCCGCCTCGCTGCTGATCGCAGTGTTCGTGCCGGGCGACCGCGATAGTCCGGCGGGCTATGCCGATGGGCAATTGGCGGCCTTGCTCGATCGGCAAGTGGTGGCCGATCAGAACCCCCAGTCAGCAACCCGCGTTCTGCTCAGTTTCAGGCGCCAGGACGGCGATTACTGCCGCGCCTATGCCGCTGCCGATACGAGCGGCATCGCCTGTCGCGATGACCAGGGATGGGCCTTGGTCGAACAGGGCGCGGGCCTGTCGGCGAGCCAGAGCGAGTATGAGCAGGCCGGCTCATCGATGGCGCAGCTTCTCGAACGGGCGCAGGAGATGGCGGTGGGCGGAGCGCTCGATGCCCAAGGCGAGCAGGCAGCAAGGGAGCGAGGCTGGCACGACTAGCCCGGCGCCGACGCCACAAACAATCAAGGGGCCGGAATTCACCGGCCCCTTGAAGCAACCCGCCGGGTAGTTTGGCAGGCGAGATCAGCCCACGATCGTCACGGTCCCGCGAAAGCCACGTTCGGCCATTTCCTTGATGTAGTGCCGCCTTTCGTGGCGCAGTTCGTGGGCATATTCTTCCCACGCATCGCGCCGGTCCTCGATGTCGCTGGCGTGGCGCAAGTCGGAGGTCAGTTCCTCCTGGGCCTCGGTCACGTTGATCCGGTAGTCGAACCAGGGGCTGTTTTCGATCCCCGCAATGGGGCCGGCAAGGATTTGCCGCTCCTCGGCGCGGGCCACCTGTTCCTCGTGCAGCATATCAACCGCGGTGGCAGCGCTCGCCAGGCAAAGCAGGCCGGAAGCGCAGACAATCAGAATTTTCATGGCAATGCCCTCATCTGGATGAACCGCAAGATTGCGGTTCCAGTTGAAGAACGTTTTGGCTGCCGAAATTAATCCCCGCGATGTTCCGCGCCACACCTGCTGCTTGTCTGCTTGGCAGGGAGGGGGCGTGCCTGCTAATCGGGCGGCTAATGCAACCTCACGGAGGGGGAGGCCGTGCGTAGCGGACGACTGAAGGAGCTGAACCTCAACCATCTCCTCACGCTCGAAGCCGTGTTGGAACATCGCAACCTGACCAGGGCGGCCGAGCAACTCGATCTCACGCAGGGCGCGATCAGCCAGGCGCTGGCGAGGCTGCGGGCATTCTTCAACGACGACCTGCTGATCAGAATCGGCAACAAGATGGAGCTGACAGCGCTCGGCAGCAGCCTGAGGGGACCTGTCGCGGACGTGCTCGCGGCGATCGACTCGAACATCCTCGTCCAAGCCAACTTCGATCCCCGTGAGGCGCAAGGCACGCTGACACTGTGCATGGCAGACATCGGCGAGTTCATCTTCATGTCCGAGCTGCTGTCCCGGCTGGGTGAGGAGGCGCCGCACCTGCGCGTGCAGACGCGAACACTTCCCGACAAGCAGCTCGCCGAATACATGGCGAACGGCCAGATCGACCTGGCGATCACTGGGCCGATCGGGCAAATCTCCGAGCTTAAGATGCAGAAGATAATCGAGCACGAACTTGTCGCCCTGGTCTCAGCACGTTGTCCGCTGCCCGACACGATCACTGCGGAAGAATTCGTCTCGCTGCCACACGTCGTGCTTGATTCCCCACACATCAAGCGGGTGCGGACCGAGCAGGCGCTGGCACGGCTCGGCCTGACGCGCGTAATCGCGCTGCGCACGCCCAATGCCCTGATTCAACCCTTCCTGCTCGAAGGCAATCCGCGCCTCATTACAACGGTGCCGCGGGTGTTTGCCGAACGCATGGCCTCGGTCCTGCCGTTGCGCGTGTTGCAGCTGGGCTTCGACGTGCCCAAGCTCGAGGTGTACCAGTACTGGCATCCCCGGTTCGACAAGCACGGACCGTCGCGCTGGTTGCGCCAACTGGTCTTCGACCTGTCCGCGCAAATGATCCGCGCGTCGACCTCAAGGTATTAGCCAGGCTAATAGCGGTGATAGGTGCGAGTCGATTGCCCGCCTCAGCCCAAAGTATGACAAGCCTCTCCACGCCCGCACAAGACGAGCCATTATGGAACGGCATGTCTCAACCTGACCCGTTCACAGAAAACAGGCAGCGCGAGCGACAACGATAAACGATGGGGAGAGAAAGATGATCAGGAACTTGAAAGCGACATTGCTGACCGGCGCGGCGGCCTTCGCCTGCGCAGGAGCAGCGCCAGCACTGGCCCAGGACGGTGCCGCTGACGCACAAACGGCCACCGCCGACGACGCTGCGGGCAACGTGATCACCGTTACTGCGCAGTTCCGCGAGCAGAGCCTGCAGGACACGCCGCTGGCCATCACAGCGGTCAATGCGGAAATGCTCGAGGCCCGCAGCCAGACCAATATCTCCGAGATCACCGCGCAAGCCCCCAGCGTGACCCTGAAGCCGCAAGGTGCCGCGTTCGGCCCGGCGCTCGGCGCCTCGATCCGTGGTATCGGGCAATACGACTTCAATCCGGCACTCGAGCCGGGCGTCGGCCTTTATGTCGACGACGTCTACTACGCGACGCTCACCGGCGCGATCTTCGACCTGCTTGACGTCGACCGGGTCGAAGTGCTGCGCGGGCCGCAAGGCACGCTCGCCGGCAAAAACTCGATCGGCGGAGCGATCAAGCTCTATTCGCAGCGGCCGACCGGTGACGGCAGCGGATCGATCTCCGGCACTTATGGCAGCCGTAACCGGGTTGACCTGCGGGCGAGCGCGGACTTCGCGCTCACCGACGAACTGGCGATGCGCGTTGCCGGGGTCGCCAAGAAGCAGGAAGGCTATGTCGACCGGCTCGACTTTGGCTGCGTCAACCCACCGGGCTCGGCGCTTAATCCGGCGATTGGCGGCGTCCAGCCGACCACCACCGCGGGGCACTGCCACGTCGCGAGCGATGGCGAGGTCGACTATCTCGCCGGCCGCGCCCAGCTCCGCTACCGCCCGAGCGACCGGATCGACATCAACATCATCGGCGATTACACGCACGACGATCGCAACCCGGCTGCCGGTGTGCTGCTGTTCGCCAACAATCCGACCAATCCGAACATCCGCGGCAGCGCGGATGCGGTGCCCTACGACTCGCGCTTCATCTGCGGTCCGTACTGCAACTATGCGAGCTATGCCTCGCCTGCAGATGCCTGGGTCGCGGTCCCTTTCGGCCCGCCCATAACCGGCTACCCGCTGCACGAGACCCGCGGTGAAGGCCGCACCAAGTTCAACGGTTGGGGCCTGTCGGGGCAAGTCGATATCGATCTGACCGACAATCTCCAGTTGCAGTCGATCACCAGCTACCGCGAATACGCGCTGCAATTCACCAACGACGACGACTATTCGCCTCTGGCCGTCGGCAACGGCCTGAGCGAGCTCGACTACTGGGGCTTCACGCAGGAACTGCGCCTCAACGGCTCGATGCTCGATGACGCCATCAACTGGACGCTCGGCGCCTTCTATCTCGACCAGCGCTCGACCTACGCGACCTTCCAGGACATTCGCTATGCGCCGATCCCGCTGCAGTTCCAGGGCGACGATCCGGTCAATGCTGACACCAAGGCGGTGTTCGCGGCCGTCTCGTGGGAGATCGTGGAGGACCTGACGTTCAACGGGGGGCTTCGCTACACCGACGAGCACAAGGACTACACCTTCTCCCGCCGCAACCGCGACGGCACGCTCAACCCGTTCCTCGGCGCGCTTGACGGCGTAACTGGCGCGTTCGACGGCGACAAGATCGACTGGCGCGCCAATCTGCAGTATCGTTTCAGCGACCAGTTGATGACATATGCGCAGGTCTCGACCGGGTTCAAGGGCGGCGGAATCAACCCGCGCCCGTTCAATCCGGCGCAGGTACAGCCGTTCGGTCCGGAAACGCTGACCGCCTACGAGTTGGGCTTCAAGAGCGATCTGTTCGACCGCCTGGTCCGCCTGAACGGCGCTGTGTACTTCTCCGACTACAAGGGCATCCAGCTCACGCTGCTATCGTGCCCGCAGTTCGGCGGCCCCGGACCCTGTGCACTGCCGCAGAACGCCGGCGATGCCGAGATCAAGGGCCTGGAACTGGAAGCCACGATTGATCCCGGCAACGGCCTGCTGATCGACGCTGCGATGAGCTACCTCGATTTCGACTACACCGCGATCAATCCGCAAGCTGGCGGGTCGACCGCTCCGAACGGGGTGCAGCTCGGAATGGTCCCGCCATACACGCCCAAGTGGAAATGGGCGGTCGGCATCCAGTACGAGGTCGACCTCGGCGATTCCGGCTCGGTCACTCCGCGCGTGGATGTCAGCTACCAGTCCGACATCTTCTCGAACGCGGTGAACGGCCCGAACAACCTCATCGACGCCTACACCATTGCCAACGTACGCCTGACCTGGCGCAACGAGGATAGCGACCTCGAAGTCGCGCTGGAGGTCAGGAACGTGTTCGACAAGTACTACCTGCTGACCAGCTTCGACCTGACCGGGGCGGGTGCAGGCTTCGTCGCCGGCCAGCCAGGTCGGCCGCACGAGTGGGCCGTCAGCTTCAAGAGAAGCTTCTGACGCCGCCGCCTGGCGCACAAGTGGGTTGGTGCTGAAATCCTTCTGCCGCCGGTCGGCAGCGGCAGCACGGATCGATGCGTATGCCCAAGCCTTCAGTCCAAAGGGAACCCAAAGGAATGTCCGCCGTGCTGACACCGACTTATGCCGACGATCGCGCCGCCATCGAAGACCTCATGGCGCGCTACATGTTTGCGCTCGACTGGAACGATTTCGACACGTTCGGGCAGACCTTCACCGATGACGCGGAGTTCGAATACGTCCGCGGGACGGCCAATGGACGCGCTGCCATCGTCGAGACGATCCGCGGCTTCAAGGAGCGGATGGGTTCGCTCTACACCGACGAACAGGGCAATCCTGCGGTCCTGCGCCATGTCCTGGCTCAAAGCGCGATCCGGGTGGCAGGGGACCATGCGTGGACCACCTCAATGTGGTGGGAAATGGCCAATAACGGGCCGCGCAACACGCCGCTGGTCGGCACCTTCGGCATTTACGAGGACGAACTGCGGCGGGTGGACGGGCAATGGAAGTTCTCGCGCCGGCGCGTCCTCAATGAGTTCTTGCCGGGAAGGGAGTCAGGGACAGAAAATCCGGTGCTGCAGATGGATCGGAAGGGAGCCGAGTCGGCAACCTGAATGATCGGCGTGAACACCAAGTAACAGCTCAAAGCACCGGGTCGAGGCGGTAGCCATAACTCCTGATGGTGCGGATCCAGCCGGTGTCCCTGTCCCAATTCATCTTTCCGCGCAGACGCCGGATATAAACATCGACAACGTTGGTCAGGGGATCGGAGTCGTAACCCCAGATCTGGTTCAGGATGCGCGTGCGGCTGAATACCCGTCCAGGGGATGACAACAGCAGGTCAAGCAACTGATACTCCTTGGCAGTCAGTTCGATCGGTTCGCGGTCGAGCGACACCCGCATTGATTGCCGATCGAGCCGCACGTTCCCGATCTCCAACACCGCCGGGGGTTCATTGGAGTATCCACGCCCGCGCCGTGCCAGCGCCTCAATCCGGGCAAGCAGCTCCTCGAAATCAAACGGCTTCGTGAGGTAATCGTCTGCGCCGCCGCGAAGGCATTTGACCTTGTCATCGGTGTGGTCGACCGCAGTCAGCATAAGGATCGGCGTCTGCACCCCCGCCTTGCGCAAGGCCAAGCACACTTCGCGGCCGCTGAGACCGGGCAGCATCACATCGAGGATCAAAGCGTCGTAGCTCTCAGCCTGGGCCCGCTGGAGCCCGTCGATGCCGTCCCACGCTTCCGTTACCCGATAGCCTTCCGCCTCGAGGCCGCGACGCACGAAACGGCGAACTCGTTCGTCGTCCTCGACCAGCAGCAATTCCATCAGGCAGCCAACCTGCCGGCTGCGACCTGCGGAAAGTACAGCGTGGCGACCGTCCCTCCGCCAGCATTCGGGGCAAGTTCGGTCCGCCCGCCGTGCGCCTGCACCAGCGCCTGGACCAGGCTCAATCCCAAGCCCGAGCCTTCGCCGCGGGTTTCGCCGCGATGGAACCGCTCGAACAGAGAGTTGGCCCGCGAGAAGTCGAGGCCGGGCCCGTTGTCGCTGACTGAAATGGAGACGCCTTCTGCGCCGCTGCGGGCTTCGATGGTGATGCCGACGCCGCGTTGCGAGTGGCGCAGCGAGTTCTCGATCAGCGCTGCGACCGCGCGGCGCAGGCGATCCCCGTCGCCGGATGCCAACACTGCGGTTCCGGCCACCGAGGTAATCGAACCGCCCATTTCGTTGACCAATGTTTCGAAGTCACCGGCAAGACGGGCTCCAAGCTCGCGCAGGTCAAGCACTGCGCGATCTAGCGGGAGGTGGCCCGCCTCAGCCAGGGCAATTACCAGCAGGTCGTCGACCATTCGGCTCAGGTCGTGCGTTTGCTGGAGGATTCGTTCGAACGCCTCGATCGGCTCGAATCCGGTCCGGTCGACTGTCCGCAGCGCAACCTGCGCCTCGCCACGGATAATCGTCAGCGGCGTGCGCAACTCGTGGCTCACATTGGCGAGGAACTCGCGGCGCCGCTCATCAGCGGCCGCAAGCTTCTCGTTGGCCCGCTCCAGTTCCTCGGTCCGCTCGGCAACCGAACGTTCGAGGCCTAGCTGGACCTCGCCAAGCGCCTGCTGCTTTTCGGCGATGGTGGTCGCCATGGCATCGAAGGCGATCGCCAGACGCGACAATTCATCATGCCCGGCAAGCCCAACCCGGTGAGTCAGATCGCCCCGGCCAAAGGCGCGCGCGCCGTCCTCCAGCCGTTTCAGCGCAGGCCGCAGGCGCGCTTGCAGCAGGTATTGAACATCGAGCGAGAAGATCAGCGCCAGGATCAGCCCGCCCACCGCGGCGTAAACGGCGGTCTGGATCAGCGATTGGGCGTTGGTCGTCGCCGCCGCAGCGGCCCAATGACCGCGACGTATCTCATCATTCAGCGTTTCTCTGAGCGCGTCGATCGGTCGCGTTATGCGGACAACCTCGCGCCTGGCCGGCAGAGCTCCTTGTGTACGATAAATTTCATCGACCCGATCAACCCGCGCAACCAGGTCGGCGGGGTTGCGAAAGTGTTCAATCAGAACCTGGCCTTGGCGGGCGATGACCGCCCCTACCATTCGCGCGCGCTCGTCGGCCGCAGGCAACCGCTGCGCCTCGGCAAGGATGTCCTCGAACCGGGCACGCGCCTGGACGACGTTCCGCTGCGCCACTGGGCCGGGCTCGTTGACGAGCACATAGCTGCTGCTTTGATAGTCGCGCGCCGCTTGCTGCAGCTGGGTATAGACGCGAACCTGTTCGTGAGTTCGCTGGGCAGTCGTGACCACCTCGCCCGCCGACATGGCGGTCAAAAGCAAGAGGATTGTCAAAACGATAGTTGTGGTGAGCCCCGCCAGGGCGGTTGCGTTCAAGCGGCCGCGAAGGCTCCTGGGCGCCCGCCAACGCTTCGCCAGCATTTTACCTCTCCTTGTGTGACGCCAGCTCGGTCAGAAACCGCCATCATTCTTTTTTTAGGCTGCCGACAGCTTAGTTGCCTCGTCAACAAGCGCCAAAGGAAATTGATAAGTTCATCGGATGTTAATGCCGCAGGCAGGGCCGCTTCATGCTCGCTCCACGATGACTTCATCAACCACATCCTAGTCATCGACGTTCTGGATCACCCGAAGAGGTGGCGAGGGATGAGGAAGGGCTTGGCTATGATGACTACGCCGCTGCTGCCGATCGTGCACGAAACTTGGGCATTGCCGAGGTGCAGCGCGTGCCTGCACCGTGATCGCCAGGATCACTGACAGCCGAACAGGCCGCATCTTCCAAATCAGCATAGATGGCCAAGTTCGCTCGATCGAGGCTTCAATACGCCTCCTGCAGCCAGAGACTGGTTCATAAATATCACAATTACAAAGGTTTGCTGCGGATACCGTTTGCAGCTGCCAGTTCAACAGGGGGAGAGCAAGATGAGGGATTCCAGTACTTTTGCGGTCTACAAGGCGCTGCTGCTCGCAGGTGCCGCAGGCTCCATTGCAATTGCGGTTCCGTCGCTTGCGCAAGCCCAGGGACAGGCCAATCCGGCCTGCGAAGCAAACCCGCTCGACGCCAGGTGCGCCCCTTCCGCGCCCCGTGAAGGTGCGCAGGGCACCGGCACCATCGTCGTCACCGGTTCGCGTATCGCGCGACCCGATTACGAGGCCAACAGCCCCTTCGTGACCGTGGACGAAGAATTCCTCGAACAGTCATCCACAGCCGCCATCGAAGAGCAATTGAACCGGCTTCCCCAGTTCGTGGTCGCGCAGTCGTCTACCACCCTCAACGGAGTCAGCGGGACCGGGGGTCCGGTCGCAGCCGGAACCAGCATCCAACCCAGCGCCACCAGCACGCCAGGTGCCTCAACCGTTTCGCTGCGCGGCGTCGGGGCCAACCGTACCCTGGTACTGATCGACGGGCGGCGCGGCACGCCGGGCAACGCCAATGGCACTGTCGATGTCTCCACCGTCCCTTCCGCAGCGATCGAACGGGTGGAAATCATCTCGGGCGGGGCGTCCGCCACCTATGGCGCAGACGCGATCGCCGGCGTCACCAACTTCATTCTGAAGTCGGATTTCCAGGGCCTTGAGTTGGACGGACGGATGGGCATCAGCGATGAAGGCAACGGGCTAGAATACCAGCTCTCCGGTATCATCGGCGCTGACTTTGCAGATGGCAGAGGCAACGTCAGCCTGGCGATGTCGCTTAACACGCGTGAGGAACTGTTCCAGCGCGACAATCCGAATTATCCGCGTCTCTGGGAAAATCCGGAAACCACCGTCGGCGCCGCGGCAGCGCTGGGCGTAGGCCGTCCGGGCGTAGCGTTCCCAACGGGCACGTTCCCGGCGAACCTGATTAATCCGACGACCGGTGTCCCCCTCGCCAACCCGGCACAGGCTTGCGAAAATACCGTGCGCGGATGCGTCATCACCAACTATTTCGCCGGGGCGACGCCGGGCGTACCAAACAACATCACGGCGGTTTATCTCAATCAGGACGGATCCTTGTTCGGGGGCCTGAACAACTTCGCGTCGCGGGGCGCTGGTGACTCTTTCCAGCCGTGGCCTGATCTCGACGAACGCAACGGATACCTCTTCAAGACACTCACATCGGGCACGCTCGCGGCAGTCACGACCAACACTGTCCAAACCGTGCCGACCACTCGATACAATTTCCTGGCGCGCGCCAATTACGAGATCAACGACTGGATCGGTGTATTCGGGCAGGGACTGTTCAGCAACAGCAGCACATTCACCCAGCTGGAGGCGAGCGCTGCAGGGGACCTGTTCATCCCCTGGGGCACCGGCAAATATACCGGCACCGTTGCCGGCGCGACCCCGACGGCCGCAGTCTACCAGAATCCGAACGTGCCATCCGCCGTTATTTCCACGCAAAGCGTGGTGAACGGGCAGATCGTCACGAACTTTGCGCCCAACCCCGCTTTCAACAACATCTACCGGGGCATCCTGCCTTGTGCGACTGCGGGCAGCGCCGGCTATAACCCGACCGGCTGCACCAATACCGAAGTGTTCCAGGGCGTGGTGCCCGACAGCATCGAGGCTCTGCTAAACGCCCGCACCAACCCGAATGCCCGGGTCCAACTGGCCGGGCCACTGCCCAATCCGCGACAGAGCTACCAGGATGTCACGACCTATACGCTGATCGCCGGTCTGGAGGGCTCCATTCCCGGCACCGACTGGACCTGGGAAGCTTTCGTCAACCACGGCAGCGCCCGCACCGTCAGTCGCCAGACCGGCTATTATTCGCTCAACCGCCTCCGGGCCGTGGTCACGGCACCGAATTTTGGTCAGAACTTCAGGGCGACCGGAAACGCATTCGGCGGCGGCACCGGCGCGACGACCGGCAAGTGCACCAGCGGACTGAACTTCTTCGGGGGCTACGAGGGAATCTCCCAGGATTGCCGCGAGGCGATCGCCGAGGATAACACCAGCATCGGCACCTCACGCCAGACCATCGTCGAGGCCAACGTGCAGGGCGCCTTGTTTGAGATTCCCTGGACCGACGACGACCTGCGCTTCGCTGCAGGCAGCAGCTATCGCGAACTGCGCTACTCCTTCCTTCCGGCGGCTGGCGCTTCTGCGGGACGCGAGTTTCAGGACAACATCATCGGCGGTCCGTTTAACACCATCATGGAAAACACCGGGATCGACGCCAAGGAAATCTATGGCGAAATGCTGATTCCCCTGCTGGCCGACCTGCCACTGGTAGAGCGGTTCAACCTCGAAATCGGCGGGCGTATCTCGAACTATAACCCGGGCGGAACCAGCTATACGTTCAAGGTGCTGGGCGATTGGGAGGTCACCCCGTGGCTGCGGCTGCGCGGAGGCTACAACCGGGCCGAACGTACGCCCAACATCGCCGAACAATTGCTCGAACGGCAGGTCGGCATCTCGATCGATCCGATCGGCGATGGCTGTTCAACACGCAACGGCAATACCTTCTCGGCAAACCCCAACACCAACACGAGCAACGCGTTGGACGTCCAGGCGGTCTGCCTTGAACTGATGGCCCGCGACAACAACGGCAACTATGCGCCGATCGTCAATCCGGACGGCACACCGAACGCCAACAGCTATTACAACCCCGCCGATGCCCAGACGCGACAGGGGACCGGCACGATCTTCTCGAACTCTCCGCGGGTCGGAAATGCGGTGTTCCGGCGCGACTACAACCCCAGCGCCCCGCAGCTTCGGTCCGAGAAGGCCAACACCTGGACGGCAGGCGCGGTGATCCGTTCTCCATTCACCAGCCCAGCGCTGCAACGCCTCAACCTGACGGTCGACTACTACAACATCACCATCAACGATCCGATCTCGGTGCTGGGAGGCGGTGCCCAGCTACTCCGGTGCATTAGCCCGAACTACAACCCGGCGGTGGAAGGGGTCGCTGCAGGCGCAACAAACGCGGCTGGTCTGAACACCCCCGGAATCCGGGCGCGGGCCCAGGCCGCCATCAACAATCCAGACTCTACCTGCGCAGACGTGTTCCGCTTCCGCAGCGATGGGGTCGGCGGCGAAACCGGCGGATTCAGGGTCAACGATGTGATCAGCACCTATGGCAACGAAGGCCAAATCAAGCTGTCCGGCATCGATGCCAACCTCAGCTGGAGCATGAGGGCCGGCCCCGGCCGGGTGTCAGTCAACCTCAACGGCAACTATACGCTGAACTCGAGCATCCGGGCCTTCGACGGGCAGCCCATGATCGACTATACCGGCACCACCGGCACCGGTGCTCTGGGCGTGAGCACGGGTTCGTCATTCAAATATCGCCTGTTGGGCATCCTTGGCTACACGTGGGGCCCGGCCTCTGTGTCGCTTCAGTGGCAGCACATTCCCGCAACCGAAGATGGCGGTGAGGCCCTGTTCCTCAATGGACTGGCACCGGCCGGAACCGACAATAGCGGTCTCCCAGAGTACAACCTGTTCCACTTGAACGCGAGCTACCAGGTGAATGAGTCCATGCGCCTGCGGTTCGGCGCGGACAACGTCTTCAACATCAAGCCGCCGATCACCGGGATCGATACCAATATCGACCGTTCGCTGGGGGAACTCCCCGGCGGCAATTACAGCCTGTTTCACGATGTGCAGGGTCGCCGCTTCTCGTTCGGGGCGAGCGTGACCTTCTGATCCCTTCAAGCAGACGAATGCGGGACTCGGTCCCGACCCAGGAGACCTACACCATGCGCAAGCAACCTAGCCTGCACCTTTTTGCCTCGCTGATTCCGGTGGTTGCCATGCTGGGCACCGGCACCCAGGTGGCTGCCCAGGCCAGTCACAACCACGCGGAAGCGACGGCGGCGGATACCCACCGGGGTCCGATGCGTGCCTTGCGCTGGTCGGACCCCGCCACCTGGCCCGATGGCAGGGTGCCCGCCGCCGGTGACGAGGTCATGATCGAGCGCGACATGGACGTCCTGCTCGACGTCGATCCGCCAGCCTTGCGCAGCCTGACGATCGACGGGAAGCTGACCTTCTCGGACGACCTCGACATCGGGCTGGACACCGAATGGATCTATCTGCGCCGGGGTGAGCTGCATATCGGCAGCGAGGCCCAGCCATACCGCCACAATGCCAGCATCACCCTGACCGACACCGTGCCCGGCGAAAACATCAACACCATGGGCGATCGCGGCATCCTGCTGATGGGCGGCACGCTCAGCCTGCACGGCGACCGGACCCATACGTGGACCAAGCTCGCCAATACGGCGGAAGCTGGGAGCACCCGGATCGAGGTGCTGGACGCCAGCGGCTGGCGGGTGGGCGACGAGATCGTCCTGGCGTCGACCGACTTCAATCCGCGCCAGGCCGAGCAGCGCCGTGTCACCGCCATCAACGAAAACCGGCTAACGCTCGACCGCCCGCTGGAATACATGCACTTCGGCGCGATCACCTTCGGCGTCGACCAGCGCGGCGAAGTCGGCCTGCTGACGCGCAACATCCGCATCCAGGCTTCGGAGGATGCCGAGGAGACCTATTTCGGCGGGCACATCATGGCGATGCCCGGCTCGCAGGTTAAGGTGTCGGGCATCGAACTCAGCCGCATGGGCCAGCACCTGACCCTGGCCCGCTATCCGATGCACTGGCACCTCGTCGGCGAAGGCGAGGGGCAATATATCCAGAACTCGGCGATCCACGATACCTACAGCCGCTGCGTCACCGTGCACGGCACCAACAACGTGCGGGTGGAAAACAACGTCACCTTCAACACGGTGGGGCATTGCTTCTTCCTCGAAGACGCGGTCGAGACGGGCAACCAGTTCATCCACAACCTGGGCATCCAGACCAAGTGTCATCCGACCCTGCCGTGCCTGCCGACCAACCTGGCACCGGGCGGATCCCCGTCCGGATCTGGAGCGGCTGGCCAGAGCTCCGAGCATGTCCTGTTGCCTTCCGATAATACCGTGTCGACCTTCTGGATCACCAATCCGAACAATCGGTTCATCGACAACGTGGCCGCCGGGTCCGATCAGATCGGCTTCTGGTATGCGTTCCCGGTCAACGGGCTCGGTCAGTTCCTCAACACGCCAGCAGGCTTGAACACCTTCCCTCGTCGCAGCCCGGTGGCTGAATTCAGAGGCAACGTCGCCCATTCCAACTTCGATGGCATGATGTTCGATCGCGGCCCTGGCCCGGATAACCGGTTCAGCGTGGTCGGCAGCAACTATCACACCGCGCGGGTGGACCCGACCAACCCCGACAGCGAACGATTGGCATCGGTGTTCGAGGACTATACCGGCTACAAGAACCGTCACGGGGCGATCTGGGGCCGTGGCAAGATGCACCTGTTCCGCAACCTGCGATTGGCCGATAACGCCATCGGCTTCACTCATGCAGCGGGAGACTTGGCCTCCAACGCCTTCTCGTCGCGCGTAGTGGATTCGATCTTCGTCGGTGAATCCGACAACATCGGCAACCCTTCGACGCCCGACGAGATCGCCTATGGTCGTAGTCTACCGCAACCCGATGCGAGCTACCCGATCCACGGCTACGAATACTACGATTTCCGTCAGGAGCTGGACAATGTCAGCTTCGTCAACTTCCAGGACAACGCCACGCGCAGCGCCGGCGCGATCTCCTACCTGATGTACACCAGTTTCGGCATCAGCACCGAAAACTCGGTCAAAAATTTGCAGTTCACCGATGCAAGGCCGGTTTATTTTGCGCCGTTGGAACAACGCTGGTCGTCCGACTTCGGCTCCCGTTCCGGTTGGTCGGGCGCGGTGTTCCGCGACATCGACGGGTCGGTTGGCGGTGTGCCCAATTCCTACATCGTCATAAACAACGGCATCGCCTCCGACGAGGAAGCCTGTGATATCCGACCGGCCTGGAACGCTGCCGTGTGTCAGGGCGACTTCGGCCGGGTCGGCATCGGCGGCGTGGGCGGCGGCGGTCCCGGCGGTCCCGGCGGTCCAGGTGGCCCGGGAGGTCCGGGTGGCCCGGGTGCAGGTTTTGCCGCCCCGCCAGCCGCGCCGGCACGCCCAGGCGGGGGCGTCGCTCTCCCGTCGATCACTCTGAGCCGGAACGGTAGCGAGCTGCAGTATTCCGGCGAAACCACCATCCGCAGCGGAGCCGAGGTCAAGGTAAACACAGCGCGAGAGGCCGTCTCGCTTTCCCTGCGCGAAATGGACAACGGCTCATGGGTGATTTTCGAGCTCCCCGGGTTTTCCCGTGCAGCCGCTGGCACTCCCCGCAACAGTCTCGCCGCGCTGCGCGCTGCTCCTAACACCTCGTATTTCAGGGATGGCGAAACGCTTTGGGTCAAGCTTGTGGTTGCCGGCACGGAGAGTGCAGGCGGCCCGAACGGGGGTTTGGGCCCGGCAACCCGCATCGAGGTCAGCAGACAGTCGTAGCCACCTGATGCATCGAGAACCCCCGGCGGAGGCCGGGGGAACGCGAAATCACAAGGCCCCGCCATCGTCGGCTGGGAATGCCAGCAGAGCGTTTACGCTGGTGCTGTCATCTGTGGATGGCCCCTGCGCTGCAAGGGGTAAATTGAGTTGATGGTCGGATTTGTCGGGGTGCGGTCATCTGTCCGGCCTGTTGGCGCGGCGTATGACGGCCGCTGGCCCTGATGTTGTCCGCTGGCTGGGTCCCACTCAGTCTATCGAGCTCGAAGCTCCGACAGCACCCCGGGTTCTCCCGGCCTTTGCGGCCGCGTTCAGATCGTCATCATCACTTCAATGGGCACCCTTACTGTTCGACGCGGCCGCGCTTGTGCGCCGCGATTGTTCTCAGATGGCGGCGACCGGGCGATAGGTTTCGCCGCGCGCCAACACGACCCAGACGATCCGGGCAGTCTCGTTGGCCATGGCCACAGTAACCAGCCGGGCCGGTTTGCGCTCGAGCAGCCCGCGGACCCAGTTGGCCGCGGCAGTATCGGCAGCCCGGGATGGTGGCCAATCTCTGGCTGGCCTGATCTTGGGATGCCAGACCAAGAGCCGTCGATTGAGTTCCTGGATCTGCCGGACGAGCGCATGAAGCTGCTCGGCCAGGAGCATCATTGCTGCCTTCGCCATATCCGGCAGCACTGGTTGTGATTGGTAAGCATCGTTCCGACCTTAGGTTGGTCGGTTACGTCCGGTTGGGCTTCTGCGTTTGATACAGAATGCCGTAAAATTCCCGTGAGCAGGGAAACCGCACCGATTGTCATTGGAGCGGAGACTGGCCCCGCAAATCGCACTGAAATGGCTGGAGAACGCCGCCCACACGCGTGCTCGTGACGGATTGGACGCGCCAAACCCACGGAAACCCGGACCAATTTTCGGGCATCTGGTTATAGAGAATTGTTCGAATTGTGCTTGGCGGTGCTGTCAGTCTAACCGCAACTCGTCTCCGTTTGGCGGAGCTGTCCCCTTCCCAGCGTCCGTTCAGGCCATAAGCAACTGCCACTCGGCCAGGGCGGCCGAGCGGCGGATCTTGAAGGTCTCTCTATCGATCAGGTGGCGTTCGAGGTTGAAGTGATTGTGGACGTTGGCATGGACCGAGGCGAATTGCTGTAGGCTCTTCATCTGTCGGAACCGCAACATTGCCCGCTCTCTTCGTCGGAACGGTAGATGCGAATTCTCGGCCCGATTGTTCAGCCAGCGGCCCATTTCACGGCGGTCCAGATTGCCAAGTTCCCGCATCGCAGCAGGGTACGATCTTAGCCCGTCGGTGACGAATTCCTCAGCCCGACCATGGTGCTTCAGCGCCTTTTTCAAGAATACAAGAGCCGCAGTTTTATCCCGCTTTTTCGTGACGTAGCTCTCGATGATCTCGCCCTCGTGATCGACCGCGCAGCAGAGATAGACCATCTCGCCGTTCAGCCTGACGCACATCTCATCAAGGTGCCAGCGCCAGTGGCGGAAGCCCTTCATCCGGCTGACCCGCTGCCTTCTGATGTCGCCGGCGAACATCAGGCTAAACCGGTTCCACCACAGGCGCACGGTCTCATGGCAAACATCTATCCCGCGTTCGAATAGCAGGTGCTCGACATTGCGCAGGATCAACGGACAGCGAACGTACATCATGACGACCAGGCGGATGACCTCGGGCGACGAATTGAAATACCGGAACGGTCTAGCTGTTTGCGGGGACGAGGCATCCGAGCGCCCTACCTCGGTTTTGCCATTTGGCCAGCGGGGCGTTTGCTTTGACAGGACCGACGTACATCACCACCACCAGGCGGATCACCTCTGGTGATGAGTTGAAATAGCGGAATGGGCTGGCTGGTTTGCGAGGTCTGGGCATCGCGGGGCCTACCTTGACTCGCTCAGAACGCCAGTGGTGCATTTGCTTTGACGGGTTCGGTCTGACAGAGCCCTGCGGTTCGCTTGACTTGCATTTGCTTGTTCCCCGTCAGCACCTATGGCGCAGATTTGAGGTTGTGATTTAAGGAGGATTTGGGTCTCGTCGTAGTGACGAAGGAACGAAGATGAGACCCAAATCCTCAAGCGCCAAAAAGCCTGCAGAGCAG